>CACNUQ010000005.1 GCA_902623685.1 uncultured SAR86 cluster bacterium | reverse complement strand
CCTCCAATCGCACCTACCATAGGTCATACCCATTTCGCAGCAACTGGCAGATATTTTTATGATCTAACAGAACTTTCTAAAATGCGTATTCCAGTAATATCAATTGTTTTTGGCTCATCTACTGCCGGTGGCGCTTATCAACCAGGGATGTCTGATTACAACATCTTTATCAAAGATCAAGCCAAAGTATTCCTTGCGGGACCTCCTCTAGTCAAAATGGCGACTGGTGAAGTATCAGATGATGAAACCTTAGGTGGTGCAAAGATGCATTCCGAAGTTTCAGGTCTTTCAGATTATTTAGCTGAGGATGAAATGGATGCCTTAAGATTATGTAGAAATGTTGTCTCACACTTACACTGGGTAAAAGAAGGTCCCTCTCCCCTCCCCAATGCTGATAGCCCAAGTCTATCTCAAGAAGAATTATTAGGACTTGTTGATGAGGAGCTCAAAAGTCCACTTGATATCAGGGAAGTGATTGGTCGAATTGTGGATGGATCAAGATTCGAAGAATATAAGCCGCTCTATGGCAAGACTATGATTTGTGGGTGGTCAATGCTTCATGGTTATCCAGTAGGTATTTTAGGAAATAATGGTCCCATCTATCCAGAAAGTGCTGAAAAAGCTGCAACCTTTATCCAGCTATGTAACAAACGAAACATACCATTAATTTTTCTTCAAAATGTTACTGGATTTTTGGTTGGAAAGGATTTCGAGAGGCAAGCTATTATTAAAAAAGGATCTCAACTTATTAACGCGGTGTCTAACTCTAATGTTCCTCACATCACAATTATTATTGGGGCATCATTTGGGGCAGGTACATACGCTATGTCGGGGAGAGCATATGACAACAGATTTACCTTTCTTTGGCCCACAGCAAAAATTGCTGTAATGGGTTCTAAGCAGATTGCTGGAGTGATGTCTATTGTACGAAGAGGTCAGGCTGCAAGAAAAGGTGAAAAATTTGACGAAAAACAGGATGCTGAAATCGTAAAGATGGTTGAACAAATGTCAGATCAGATGTCAGAGGCTCTAGTTGCAAGCAGTATGGTCACTGATGATGGCATCATCGATCCAAGAGATACAAGAAATGTTATTGGATTTTGCTTATCTGTAGTTTCTAACTCATCAATTGAGGGAGCTAGGGAATATGGAGTATTTAGATTATGAGATTTAATTCAATTCTTGTTGCTAATCGTGGAGAGATCGCCTGTCGTATCATGCAAACCGCTCAATTTATGGGTATCAAATGTGTAGCTGTTTTTGTTGATGCTGATAAAGATGCTCCATTTGTAAAGATGGCTGATGAAGCTATAAAGTTATCTTCTAGCTATATGGACGGCTCTGCCATTATTGAAGCTGCAAAACAATCTGGAGCAGAAGCAATACATCCGGGATATGGATTTTTATCAGAAAATTCAGCCTTTGCTAGAAAAGTTAAAAGCAATAAATTAATTTGGATTGGCCCATCTCCTCATGTAATCAAAGTTATGGGTGATAAATTAAAAGCTAAAGAACTGGCAGAAAAATCTGGGGTTCCCACCCTGCCAATGACCTCAAGCATCAAAGATGTTAAAAGTATTGGCTATCCGATACTGATCAAAGCTGCCGCTGGAGGTGGTGGTAAGGGAATGCGAGTTGTTAAAAAAGAAAGTGAATTAAAAGACTCGATAGTAAGCGCCAAAAGAGAAGCTCTTTCAGGTTTTGGTGATGACAGAATTTTTATAGAAAGATATGTAGAAAAATCACGTCATATTGAGATACAAATCTTAGGTGATGAACACGGAAATATTGTTCATTTAGGAGAGCGTGAATGTTCCATACAAAGAAGGCATCAAAAAATTATTGAGGAGTCGCCCTCTCCAAGAATTGACCCTTTTTTACGTGAAGAGATGGGTCAAGCTGCCGTTAAATTAGCTAAAAAAATTAAATACTGCTCTGCAGGAACTGTTGAATTTTTGTTTGATGATAAAACAGATGAATTCTGGTTTTTAGAAGTTAATACAAGGCTGCAAGTTGAGCATCCAGTTACAGAAGAGGTTACCGGTATAGATTTAGTCGCTGAGCAAATCAAGATAGCAAGAGGTGACGAACTTGAATTTGTTCAAGATGATATTGACTGGCAGGGACATGCAATTGAAGCAAGATTATATGCTGAGGATCCCGGAAATAATTTTTTACCTGAAATTGGAATCCTGCATGCATATGATACTAGCCTAGCTTCAGAGGTAAGATGGGATTCGGGCGTAGAAGAAGGTAGTGTCATTGGAACAGATTTTGATCCCATGTTATCTAAAGTTATTTCATGGGCGCCTAATAGACTTGATGCCGCAAATAAATTGGTACGCGGACTTGAAAAGGCTCATATGGGAGGCGTGGTAACAAATAGGCAATTTTTAATTTCTTGCTTAAGGAATGAAAGTTTTTTAAACGGAAATACAACAACGGACTTTATTGAACGTGAAGTTTTAGAAACTAAAAAAAATCTTTCTTTAAATGAACTTCACCAAGCATCAATAGCAGTTGCTTTATGGCTGGCCCAGCAAAATAGGGTCTCTGACCTTGTTACAGGATTTATACCTGCAAACTGGACCAATGGAAGAATGCCGCTTCAAAGAGTTAAGTTAATTTTTGAAAAAGATGAGATCGAAGTAAAGTACAAATTAAATAGAGATAATTTATATGAGGTTATGGGCTCTACTTGTGAAATTTACCATTGCGATAGTGCTGGCATTGATATGGCGATAGACTCTCACAGATTTTACTCTAATGTAACTAAGGTTGAGAGTGAGATCTTAATAAATATGCCATTTGGAGATATCGACGCATCTGTACTTCCTAGATTTTTAGAGCCAGGTAATGATGTTCCTGAGGGAGGTTTGATTGCTCCAATGCCGGGAAAAGTTATTGATGTGAAGGTTAAAAAAGGCAGCAAAGTAAAAACTGGTGATACTTTGGTAATAATTGAGGCAATGAAAATGGAGCATTCAATTAAAGCAACTGAGACAGGCAAGATAGCCAAAGTAATGATTCAACTGAACGATCAAGTTGATAATGGTGCCACCCTTCTCGTACTAGAAAAATAGTATGAAATCTCAAGCAATCCTATCAAATAAGTCACCTCAAATTGGAAAGCGTCATCTTGAAGTAATGGATGAACTTGAAATTATGCTTGATCAAGGAAAATCATTTTCAACAATGTCCGATCTTGCAAAAAAATTGAAAATTTCATTAAGAACTCTATATGAAATTGCGCCAAGTAAAGAGGAACTCATAGTGACAACGGTCGATAGAGTCCTAAAAAAACACGGTAAGATTGCTATAGATTCAATGAACGCTCATTCATCTCCTATTAAAAAATTAGAAAGTTTTTTAACTGTTGCTAATCAAGCGGTTGGACCAAGATTTGAGAGATTCACACTATCTCTTAGTAATTTAAATTCATCCAAGCCAATGGTGGATTATCATGAGCAATACATAACTAATTTAATAAAAAATCTTTTAGATGAAGCAAGAAGTCAAAATGAGATCAAAGAAATCGATACTCAAGCAACTGCACTACTTTTGGGAGGCCTTGGTAGATATTTTCAATCTAAGAAACTCTTAAAAGATTTATACCAAACTCCTGAAAAAACCAGCAACTTTTTAACAAAAATCATTATTGACGGCATTAAAGTGGAGAAATCTTGAGCGAAGAAATTATAAAAATTGCAAATTGTAGCGGTTACTATGGAGATAAACTTTCTGCTGCTAAGGAGATGGTGGATGGAGGACCTATTGATGTCTTAACTGGAGATTACTTAGCAGAACTCACCATGACAATTCTTTTTAATCAAAAAATGCAGCGTGGAGAGGATAAGGGATACGTAGGTACCTTCCTTAAACAAGTTAAAGCAGTAGCTATGTCATGCAGGGATAAAAATATTAAAATTGTCACAAATGCGGGCGGCTTAAATCCCTCTTCTATGGCCAATGAAATTGAAAAAATCTTAGAAGAACTCAATATTTCTCTCAAAGTGGCTTACATAACAGGAGATGATTTGATGCCTAGAATGGATACCCTTAAGGAGGAAGGAGAATCATTTTTTAACATTGATAAAAATATCCCAATTGATAAATCAGGATGTCAAACACTTACAGCTAACGCTTATCTTGGGGCATGGGGAATTAAAGAGGCATTAGATGCAGGCGCTGATATTGTTGTATGCCCAAGAGTGACAGATGCTGCAGTAGTCATTGGTCCAGCAGCATGGAAATTTAATTGGAAGAGAGATGATTATGATGCATTGGCTGGCGCATTAGCAGCAGGTCATATTATTGAATGTGGTTGCCAAGCAACCGGTGGTAACTATGCTTTTTTTAAAGAGGTGCCAAGCTTTGATAACGTTGGCTATCCAATAGCTGAAATAAAAAATGATGGAAGTTTTTATATTACAAAGCATCCAGGCACTGGTGGCTTGGTATCCACTGGAACCGTAACAGCCCAGTTATTGTATGAAATTAGCTCGCCTGCATACCTAAATCCTGACGTCATAGCTCATTTTGATACCTTGAATATCGAGGAAATTTCTAAAGATAGAGTATATGTATCAGGATGCAGAGGAAGCTCACCAACAAATACTCATAAAGTTTGCATTAATCTTGCTGGTGGATATAGAAATGGTATGGAATTTATTCTTACTGGTATAGATATTGAAGAAAAAGCTAAAATAATTACTGACGCTTTATTTAATAATGTTGGAGGCAAAGACCAATTTGATGATGTTTCAATCCTGTTAGATAGAACCGACAAAAAAGATCCAAATTCTAATGAAGAGGCAATGGCCTCTCTGAGAATTTCAGTTAAATCAAAAGACCCTGATCTAGTTGGCAGAATGTTTACACAAAAGATGATAGAGCTTGCTTTAGCAAATTATCCAGGTTTTTTTACAGGAAGTGGAGTTCGATCTGGAGGACCTGTATTGGTCTATTGGCCAGCTTTAATAGATAGCAAGCACATTAAGGAGACAGTCCATATTGATGGCAAAGAAATTGATGTAATACCAACCAATCAACTGGGTTTAGAAGAAACCTATTATCAAAAACAACCAGTCAAAATGCCCCCTCCTCCATCCGGTGAAACTCTCAAAAAGCCACTTGGAGAGATTTTTGGAGCAAGGTCTGGCGATAAGGGCGGTTGTGCAAATATTGGTGTATGGGCAAAAAGTGAAAATGCATTCTCTTTTTTAAATAATTATTTGACTGTAGAGAAAATCAAAGAGTTAATGCCCGACATAAGTAAATTTGAAATAGATAGATATGAGCTTCCAAACATACTATCGCTAAATTTTTACATCCATGGCATTTTAGAAGATGGAGTTTCGTCTAATACCAGGAAAGATGGTCAAGCTAAATCTCTCGGGGAATACTTAAGAGCTAAGTATGCAGATATACCTAAATCACTGTTTGAGGAAAACATATGAGCATAGATAAATTATCTTTAGAGGGTTTAGATTTTCAAGCAACGAAAATAAATATCCAAAATAATATTTTAACAATCACATTAAATCGACCTGAGAAAAAAAACGCATTGAATAATGTGATGATGAATGAGCTTAATTATGCTTTAGCTTACGCTAAACAAGAAAGAGAGATCAGAGTTATTGTGATTGATGCCGAAGGAGATATTTTTTGCGCTGGAGCTGATCTGAGGCTTGCTAAAGAAGAGTCTAATGTCCCAAAAATTGAGGGCGCAGATGATATCAGTTTTTCCCTGAGGAGACTTCACAAACCCGTAATTTGCAAAATTCAAGGATCCGTCCTGGCAGGAGCATTATTGCTAGTAACAAATGCAACTCATGCTATAGCTGTTGACTCAGCTAAATTTTCAGCGCCTGAGATACACAGAGGCTTGTGGCCTTTTATGGTCATGGCTGGATTATTCAGAGTAATGCCTAAAAGAGCTGGGCTTGATTTTATTATGCGTGGTCAGCCCATTGATGCCAATAAAGCTGAGATGTGGGGGTTAATCAATGAGTCTGTTATGGCTAATGAACTGGATAAAAGAGTTAACGAGCTAGCCAAAGAATTAGCCAATCTAGCCCCAGGAACTATGCAATTTGGTCTAGAGGCATATGAGAAACAAGACGCTTTGGAATTTGATAAGGCTCTTCCATATCTACAAAAACAAATTGCTAAATGTTTTGAAGGTGAAGATGCCAAGGAAGGTATTGCTGCGTTTTTAGAAAAAAGAAAACCTAATTGGAAATAAATAAGGAAGATTTATGGATTTAGAATACGGGCCTGAATATCAAGACTTCACAAAAGAAGTTCAAAGCTTTTGTAAAAAATATAAAGGGTTATCTTTCATAGATGGTTCAAATAATCCTTTGGGAAGTTTAGGAGGTTCTGGTGGCCCCAAAATGTCTAGGTCTGAATGGCAAAAAATCTTAATTGAAAATGGCTATTTTGCACGCTCGGTTCCCAAAGAATACGGAGGATATGGTGGCGAAGCAGATATTCTCAGAAGTAGGATTATTGCAGCAGAATTTTCAAAATCCAAAACTCCAGGAGCGATGGGCGGTCAAGGGATTGATATGTTGGTTCCAACATTATTAGAGATGGGTACTGAGGAACAAAAACAAGCTTATATTAAGCCCACACTCCATGGAGAAATGATTTGGTGCCAAGGTTACTCTGAACCAAATGCTGGAAGTGACTTAGCAAGTTTACAAACCAAAGGAGAGTTGGTTGGTGATGAATGGGTGATTAATGGTCAAAAAATATGGACTAGTACAGCTCAATATTCACAAATGTGCTTTTGTCTTGTTAGAACAGAACCAGATGCATCAAAACACGCTGGAATTAGCTATTTATTGATCCCAATGGATACCCCAGGTATAGAAGTTAGACCCTTGGTAGATATGACTTTGAAGGCTGGATTTAATGAAGTCTTTTTTACAGATGTAAAGATTCCAGCCACCAATATTGTAGGTAAAAGAGGTGAAGGCTGGGCTGTTGCAAATGCAACTTTAGGCCATGAAAGAGGTTCCTTGGCTCCACCAGATGCAACCATGAATAGAGTAAATATGCTGATGCATCTAATGAAAGAAGAAACGTTGGATGGAAAGCCGTTAATTGAGCATCCAATTTACCGAGATCGATTAATGCAAATTCAAGGGAAAGTTTTAGCTCAGCAATCTCACGCTTTGAGGCTGTTATCAGCTAAGTTAAATCCAGGAACTGATGTAAAGATGGGCAAAATGATACAAAAACTCACTGGAACAGAGTTAAGGCATGAATTAGAAGGGCTTGCCATTGACGTGATGGGTGAAATTGGAACCTTGTATGAAGATAGCCCACACCTTAAAAATGACGGTACATGGCAATTCATATACATGTATTTTCTTGGCCTCATTATCGGCGGTGGAACCAGTCAAATTCAAAAGAATATCATTGCCGAGCGAGGTCTAGGCATGCCTAAAGAACCAAAAGTAGAGGGAGCATAAAATGTATTTTGGCTTATCAGAAGAACAATCCTTTTTTCAAGACAATGTAAAAAAGTATCTAGAAGAACATGCCACCATAGATAATATTAAACATATTACAAGCGGTGATAAAAAAAATCTTTCTGCAGAGATTCATCAAGGCCTTCTTAATCTTGGTATAAATGGGCTATTAATTCCAGAAGAATTTGGTGGTCTAGGTCTGGATTTGCTTTTTGCAGCCGTTGTTTCAGAAGCTTTGGGAGGTGGAGTGGGCCCTACTCCATTTATTGCACCCTATGTTATGGCACCAACAGCTATTTTGCATGCAGGCAGTAAAACCCAGCAAGAAAATTATCTTTCTAGAATTGCCACTAATGAATGTCGTTTTGGAGTTGGGTTTAGTGAATTCATTGGCAAAAGAAATGATGCTGGAATAACTTTTTCAGATAATGCATTAAACGGAAGAGCTATGTTTGTGCTCGATGCAAATGATGCAACGCATTTATTGCTTGCAGATGAAAAAGGTCAGATATTTGTTGTAGATACAAAATCTGCAGACATAGAAATAGTCAAGCTAACGACAGTTGATAAAACCAGACAATATACAGAGGTTATTTGCAAGAACTTAGAAGCAGAACTACTAGAACATTCATTTGATTCAATAAATCCAATCAATAAAGCAATTGATGCTGGAAGGATTATGCTTGCTGCCGATTCTCTTGGTGCATCACAAATCATGATAGATAAGGCAGTTGATTATGCCAAAGAGCGAAAGCAGTTTGGCAGAGCCATAGGATCATTTCAAGCGGTAAAACACATGTGTGCAGAGATGGCTGCTGACTTAGAGCCATGCTATGCGCTGGTTTGGCACGCTGCGCATTGCCATGATTATTCTCCTGACGAAGCGAGATTAATGGCCTGTCATGCAAAAGCACATGTTTCTGAAATGAGTAAAGGCATAGCGAAGAAAGCTACCGAGGTTCATGGCGGCATGGGTTTCACAGACTTGCTTGGCCTGCATTACTGGTTCAAACGAATTGGATTAAATCGTCAAATTCTTGGGAGTCCAGAACTTGTTCGCGAAGAGGCATATAAAACCCAGGTTTAAATTAAGTTTTTTGTAATTGCTTCTTCTAAGAGATGTAATCGGTCGTTGCCAAAAAACATTTTTTCTTTATAGAAAAAAGTTGGTGAGCCAAATCCTCCGCGCCCAATTAATTCATCCGTATTTTTTATCAACAGATCTTTGGCCTCTTGTGAAGCTATAAATTTTTTAAATTCTTCAGTATCTAAGTTTGAATTTTCAGCAATTCTTACCAATAAGTCTTCTTGACTAATATCTTTACCCTCGCCCCAATAAGCTTTAAATAAATTATTAGCAAACTCAATCAATTGATTTTCCTTTTTAGCATACAAGCAACCACGCATCGCCCTTACTGAATTAACTGGAAAAACTTCTGGAAAACTTATGCTTATTCCCCTTACCTTTGACCATAAATGCAAGTCATCATTTGAATAGTTAAGCTTTAAAGGGTTAGGTTTTTTCCTAAACTCATATACATCTTGATTGACCGCATTAAAAACTCCTCCAACTAGGACTGGATTCCACTCAATTTCTAGCTCATGTCTTCGTGATAATGATAAAATTTCAATGAATGCTAAATATGTCCAAGGACTTGAACAGTCAAAGTAAAATTCTATATAGTTAGCATTCATTATTAACAAATATTGTAAATTAATTATCTTGTATAAACAGAAAAAAGCCCTGAGCTTGCTTGCGATAGTTTTGCTGAGCATTAATTCTGAGGCAAAAATAAATATACCTACGTCAGTTGAAAAGCAAAGACTCTGTCAGGAAATTTTTTTAAAGATGACTCAAGAGCACTTTTTTAATGATAAAGATTTAAGTGCAATTAATTCTGAAGTATTTGATTCATTAATAGAGCAACTCGATGCTGAAAAAATATATTTTACTAAGCATGAAATCGATTCATTTAGAAGAAAATTTTCTAAATTTGATGATCCTTTAAATTATGAGAAAAAATATACAAAATCGCCATTGTGCTCAATAAATTTAGAATCGAGTTTTAAGTTTATTAATCTTTATTTTAATAGACTTATAGAAGCAACGAATTATCAACTGAAAGAGGTCACCAAAAAGAATTTTGATTTTACCAGTGATGAAAAAATTGTAATTGATGACAAGAAGAAACAATGGAAAAAAAATAAATATGAATTAAAAAAATCATGGAGGAAACTTTCTAAAAATGATGTACTAACTTCTATCCTTGCAGATGAAAACCTTGATGAGGCAACTGAAACCGTAGAAAAAAGATATAAAAATAGACTTAGACGAATTTCACAAAGAAACGAAGAAGATATTTTTTCAATTTCGATGAATAATTTAACATCTTTTTTTGATCCTCATTCTTCATACTTCTCACCAAAATCAGCTGAGGATTTTGAAATGAATATGAGCTTAAAGCTTGAGGGAATAGGAGCTTTATTAACTACGGAGGATGACTATCCAACCATAGTGAGTGTTGTGCCTGGTGGTCCTGCTGAGAAAACTAAAAATATTCATCCCGATGACAAAATAGTCAAAATATCTCAAATTGATAAATTAGATAAAGTTCCTGTTGATGTTGTGGGATGGAGAATTGATGAAGTGGTTCAATTAATCAGAGGAAAAGCAGGCACAAGAGTTAAGTTAGAACTTATACCAGCAAAAACAGAAGATTTTAGCGAAAGAAAATTTGTAACAATTACCCGAGAAGAAGTGAAGTTAGAAGAGCAAGCAGCGCAGTCTAGAATTATTGAGGTTCAAAGAAATTTGCAAACAATTAAGATCGGGATAATTGATTTACCTGCATTCTACATTGACTTCAATGCATGGCGAAATAGAGATCCTAATTTTAGAAGTAGTTCAGGAGACGTAGAAAGAATACTTAATACATTCAATCAACAAAAAGTTGATGCGGTTTTAATTGATTTAAGAGGTAATTCTGGCGGATCACTTTACGAAGCAAATAAATTAGTTGGACTATTTATTTCTCCAGGCGCAACATTACAAGTAAAAGAAAGTGATGGCAGCATTAGATCAATGGGCGATGCTAGAGCTAGGCATCTTTGGAAAAAACCTTTAGCAGTCATGGTTGATAGATATTCTGCATCTGCATCAGAAATATTTGCAGGAGCAATTCAGGATTATCAGAGAGGAATAATAATCGGTCAACAAACATTTGGAAAAGGAACAGTTCAAAAATTAGATGATTTAAGCTCGGGACAAATTAAAATCACCGAGTCAAAGTTCTATCGAATTACAGGCTCAGGAATGCAAAATAAAGGAATTCATCCAGATATAGTTTTACCAAGCACTTGGGATATTGAAGAAGTGGGTGAAAGTTCATACGAAAGCGCCCTTCCATGGGATGAGATCAAACCAATTCGTTATCGAAAATTTTCTATGGATCCCTCATTAATTTCAACCTTAAGAGATGAGCATCTTTTAAGAGTCAAAAAAAATCCAAATTTACAATATATCCTTAGCATCAGAAAAAGATATGAAGAGCAAAAAAATAAAGATGTAGTTTCTTTGAATATAGAAAATAGAAAGCTTGAAAAAGAAGAAAGGCAAATATGGGCATTGGATATAGAAAATAAAAGACGTTCCTCTCTTGATTTAGAAATTTTTACTTCTTTTCAGGCTATGGAAGATTACAATGAGCTAAAAAAAGAGGAAGATGAAATAATTAAAATTAATCTTGATGATGATTATATTTTAAATGAAGGCACTCAAATTCTTACTGACTTCACAATATTCAATCAGAGTATTTATCTAACAAAGGCTTCTTGAAATATGAAAATTGTATCATTCAATATTAATAGTATTAGAGCACGCCCCCACCAGTTAATTCATATTAGAGATACTCTCAATCCAGATGTTATTGGAATTCAAGAAACAAAAGTAAATGATCCTGAGTTTCCAATAGATGAAATAAAAGAGATTGGATACCATCCTGAATTTTGGGGACAAAAAGGTCACTATGGAGTAGCAATATTAAGCAAAGAAAAGCCATATGAGATAGTTAAGGGGTTTTCAAATGATAAAATTGATGATCAAAAGCGTTTTATTCAAGCCACTTTTAAATGGAAAAAACAAAAAATTGTTATCTTAAATGGGTATTTTCCCCAAGGTGAGAATAGATCTCATGAAACAAAATTTCCAAAAAAAATAAAATTCTATAATGATCTAAAGAAGCATATTAAAAAAATTCAGAAAACAGAAGAAAATATCATAGTAATGGGTGATTTTAATGTTGCCCCAACTGAATTAGATATTGGGATCGGTGAAGTTAATGCCAAAAGATGGCTCAGAGATGGAAAAACAGCATTCCTTCCAGAAGAAATTGAAATGTGGAATCAGATTAAAAATCTAGGCTTTATTGACTCTTGGAGAAATCAGAATCCTAATGAAGGATCAATTTATTCATGGTTTGATTACAGATCAAGAATGTTTGATGATAATCCAAAAAGAGGCTTGAGAATTGATCACATTCTCATTTCAGAAAATCTAAAAGCTTCAATGACTAAAACAGGTATTGATTATGAGGCAAGATCAATGGAAAAGCCTTCAGATCATTGTCCAATTTGGATTGAGTTAAAGTAGAATTTAAAAGATTTTTAATAGTTAACTTTCAATCTTTTGGATTGAAAGAAATTTTTCAGCAAAAGAGAAGAATCATCTGCTAAATGACCGCCACTAAAATCGACTCTATGGTTTAAATCCTCTCTAGCTAGGAATTTATCTATGGATTCAATAGCTCCAGTTTTTGGCTCAGTAGCGCCGAAGTACAAACAATTAATTCTTGCATCGACGATGGCTTTTGAACACATGTGACATGGTTCTAAGGTTACATACATATCACAATTATTTAATCGATAATTATTTAAAAATTTACTAGCATTATTGATGGCAATGATTTCGGCATGAGCAGACACTGAATTTTTTTTGATGACTTGATTAAAGCCACTGCCAATAATTTTATTATCCTTAACAATTATGGCTCCAACTGGGACTTCGTTATTTGCAAATGCCCTTTTTGCAAGAATCATTGCTTGAGACATAAAATGTTCTATAGTCATATTAATTATATACAAATAAGAACTATAAAAATTTAGCCCATTCCTCTAATGGTCGTCTTTCTGATCTTAGAGAATTAATTGGCTCACTCTCATCCTTAAATCCAATAGACATTCCACAAAATAGTATGTCTCCTGCGTCAGAATTTACAAATTCAGAAACACTATCATTTTTAAGTGACCATGCCTCTTGAGCACAGGTATCTAATCCAGCCTCCTTAGCTAAAAGCATAAATGTTTGAAGAAACATTCCTAAATCTGACCACTGTGGAGATCCCATTTGAGGATCAACAAAACAAAAAAAGGCACATGGAGCACCAAAAAATTCATAATTTTTAAGAACTTGCGCTATTCTTGCATCCTTGTCCTCTCTTGGAATACCCAATAAATCATACATCTGTTCGCCTAACTCATAACGCGATGTTCTGTATGGTTCCTTTAATTTTGGTGGATATATTTCATATGGAGGAGTTTCAGGTTTATTCCAATTCTTTTGAAACTCAAGAAAATTTTTCATTGATAGATCATTAATTACATATATTTTCCATGGCTGTAAATTACCTCCAGACGGACTTCTTGATGCTTTAATAAGCAACTGTTTAATTAAAGCGTTTGATACAGGCTTATCAAGGAATGCCCTAATGGAGCTCCGCTGGTTGACTGCTTGAGTTACATTCATAGTTATATATAATTCCTGTAATTATAAATTAAAGATTAAAAATTAACGATAAAGTTTTTTTGCTTCTCAGATGATCGACTATATTCTTCTTAATCAAGATAAAATCGAAGCCATAGTAGTTTTAATATTTTTTGCTCTTTTAACTAGGGCGTCTGTAGGAATTCATCATCAAAACTGGATAAAAACATTTTCTGGCACTATGACTCTGGTGTTGCTGCCGATAATTACCTTCGCTATTACAAGTGTTATTTCTGGAAATATTGCTCTATCTCTTGGAATGATCGGGGCTTTATCAATTGTTAGATTTAGAAACCCTGTTAGATCATCATTTGAGTTAGTAATATTTTTTTTAATGTTGTCATTAGGTATATGTGCCGCTGCTGACATCAGATGGCTGATAATTCTAGGGATGACTAGTAATATTTTGATAATAACTGCTTATTTCGCAAATATTATTTTAGGCACCTCTTTTAATAAAAAACTTTTTGAAACTTCATTTTCAGAGGGAAACTCCTCAAATATATTGGAAATTACTTCTAAAACTAAAAATGATGATCTTTTCAATAGTGATATGCTGATCTCTTTTGGAAAAGATTCAAATGGATATGTTTATAGACTCTCATCAAATCAATCATCTAATCTCAAGCAAATTTCAAAACATTATCAAGAGAATCCCGAAATAATAGACATTAAATTCTCAGCAGGATAATGGTTCCATGCCATTAACTTTTAATTTAAAAAATACTTTTTTTTACCTCCTATTGCTTTTTGCATTCAATATAAACGCAAATAACCTAGGAAATTGTGATTTTAGTACTGGCAAATATTTAGATGAATTAAGTTCTCTTGACAGCATAAATTCAATAGAGATTAATATAAATAACTATAGAAAGTGGACAACAAATACATTAGAGGCGTTCATATCAAGAAATTCATCTATTACCTCAGAATACAAAAAACGGTTCTTAGGAACAGTTTCAGTAAACTATGATTTTGGCAAATGTATTCATGATGCAAAAATCAGACTGCATGGAGATTGGAAAGATCATATAAATTTTGAGGAAGGTGGACTACTAAATCAAAGCGTTGATGTTTCTTTGCTAAATGGATCAATAGCCAACATCATA
The DNA here is from genome assembly GCA_902623685.1 of uncultured SAR86 cluster bacterium. Classification (GTDB taxonomy): domain Bacteria; phylum Pseudomonadota; class Gammaproteobacteria; order Magnimaribacterales; family D2472; genus D2472. The sequence continues at coordinate 58,326 of CACNUQ010000005.1, read as the reverse complement.
AAATTTAAATTACTACTTCCTGCGACTAGACGTTATGAAAATGAAATCATTCTTACATCAATGTTGAGGCTTTTAGACTTCTTATCTCCTAGAACCTCTCTAGTAAATGTAATAATTAATGGCGTAGATTCCCAAATGCTATTTCAAGAAAAAACTGCAAAAGAACTTCTTGAAAGTATGAATAGAAGAGAAGGCCCTTTATTTGAAGGAGATGAAAGATTTTTATTCAATAATTATAGAATTCAAACTTCTGATACATCCCATCTTGATCTAGAGAATATTTCTCTAGCAAAAATCACAAATGATAATTGGGCATCCAGTAACGATGCTACCTCAGTAATGGCACTTGATTCATTCTCCATTCTTCAGGAAGCATACATGAAGTATGGCAGGGATTTTGAAGATAATTATGTATTAGATTGGAAAATTCTTTCATTAGACAATAAAAAATTTATTGATAAGTGGGCTGCATATGAGATTTTGCTCTTTTCAACAAACAGTTTTCATGCTCTTCGACCACACAATAGAAAATTCTATTTTAATGCTTTAGAAAATGGAGTAGAGCCAATATATTTTGATGGCAATCCTAGAGATATAAATACTCAATGGTTGAGGTATATTCCATCTTTTCACTTCTATCCATATTTAGAAAGTAGGCACTTTTCCGAATTATTGGAACAAATCAGACTCATTACACCAAAAAAACTAACAAAATCTACTGAAGGTAATAATTTTAAACTTACCCTAAAGGAGTCCGAAATAATTCTTGAAAAAACAATTGAAAAGATTATAAGACTACATGAAATGCATAAAAAGTTTCTTCTAAATCTTGAAAACGACAAACTAGATTCATTTGAAAAAATATCTCCTTTAGAAAATTTTCAAAATAATGTCAGATCTTCAATTCCTAATTCATATATTGTAAAAGTACAAAATGGACATATGAATCATGATGAAAAAAAGCTACTTGCTTCAATATGTAGAATAGACAATAAAGGTTGTGACGAACAGCTCTTGGATTTTTCTATGGTTGGAAAATTATTAGAAAGAAAAAAATTTTTAAATATTGATTATGACAGCCCACTCTTCATTGAGCCGCCAAAAATTACCAGAGATCCTATTATTTCAAAATCATTTCTTGATGGCTTAATTAATATTGAGATGACTGCTACTGCAGGTGCCTTTTTTAGTGAAGAAAAAGGCGAGCTTTATATAAATTTAAATAACATAAATGACTGGATAATAATTAGAGAAAGCAATTTAGAAAATACAAGCATTATCCTTGAATCAAATCTAGTGAATGCAGAAAAGAATAATATCGGTAGTAGAATGAATTCATTTGGGGTAACTGGTTGTCTCACTTTTTATAATGCACGTTTTAAAGCAACAAAGATAAAGGCAAATGGACAATTTTCAATTTGTGAGGATGTAATAAATATTGTGGGCAGTGATGGAATTATTAATAATTTAGAAATCCTCAATGCAAGTGCAGATGGCCTAGATGTGGACTTTTCAAATATTGAAATAACAAAGCTATCTGTCTTTAATGCTAAAAATGACTGTTCTGATTTTAGTAAAGGCATTTATAAAATTGAAAGTGCAATTTTTAAAAATTGCGGTGATAAAGGAGTGTCTGTTGGAGAGCAATCTACATTCAATGCTTCTTTAATAGAGATAATTAATTCAAATGTAGGAATTTCTTCCAAAGATTCTTCAAAAACATATATTGATTCTCTAAATGCAGAAGATTCTCAAAAATGCGCGGAAGCATTTCAAAAAAAACAAGAATTTTTTGGAGCAATTTTAAAGATATCTAGCTTGAATTGTATCAATCAACTTTATTTTGATAAAAACTCTATATTGGAAATATTATGAGTTACAGAATAGAAGAAAAAATTCCCATGACATTAAATGATGCAATAAATTTTATTTCTAATCTTGAAAAAGATGGTTTAAAAATGCTTTATCCAAAAAGAATTATTAGTTCAGACTATTATGATTCAGCTGATTTTAATCTTTTTAGAGACTCTGAAGAGGGACTTCTTCCCAGGAAAAAAATTAGAATACGTCATTACCCACTTTCAAAATTGAGTGAATATTCTTTAGAGGTAAAAATTTCTTCTGCAGAAGGTAGATATAAAAAAACAACAAGATTATCTAATAGCGAAGAAAGATATATATCAAATATAGGCTACTTTGATAATTTTTATGGGCAGCTTCAAAAAAAAGTTTCAGTAACATATAACAGAGAGTATTTTACTTTTAAACAAGTAAGAATTACTTGTGATACTCAAATAAAATATATTGATTTGGCTAGCAACAGTAATTCTTTTTGTGAAACAGATGCTGTCATTGAAATTAAAGCTCCCAAAGAAACAGCTTTAGATTATCTGCTTGATATTATCCCTTCAAAAAGAAGACGATTTTCTAAGTATTGTAATGCCATCAAGTTACTAAACTTATCAATATAAAATTATTACAGAACATAACTAAATATTTGATTATCTTTTATTACTAAAACTTCATTTTCCACCCTATTTCCAAAACCATTTGCAATAGCAAAAAGATTATTTAATCTATAACAAGCCATTGATGGCATAAAATCAAAGGCACCAGTGTCACCACTTATGATTGAGACACTCTTATACTTATTTTGAATCTTGCTATATAAATATTGTGCTTTTAATAATTTTTTAGGTTTACCTACTCTAGAGTTAGCAAATGTTGAAAGCTCATCAAAAATTATATTGTGAGTAAAAACATATAAAGAGATTTCTTCTGATGAATTTTCTTCAATTAATTGAAGAGTTTCTTCATTGAAGTTCCATTTATTAATTGTAGTGTCCTCAAAAATAAAAATTTCATTTTCAAATTTAACTACTTGAGGATATCTAAAATCAAAAACTAACTTGAATAAGTCTCTGGCAGCACCGTTTTCAATTCCAACATCATGATTGCCAGGTGCTATATAAAAATTTATGTCTAATTTGTTTAGAAATGATTTTAATTCCAGCCATTTCTTATATGATGGATTTTTAAAGATATCTCCGGTAAAAATTACAGATTTTAAGTTTTCTCTATTTTCAGAGATGAAATCTTTAATTTTTCCTAGAGGATTTTCTTCAGAAACTGATGGATGTCCATACAAGTGACCAATTATTAAATTACTCTCATAAGGTAATGTTGACAGGGAAGAGATGTTGCAAAGATTTTTTGGATAATTATTTCTGATTTCAAATGATCTAATGTTCTTCTTGATGATGTCTAAAAAATTTTGATAAATAATTGGCCTTTTATACTCTAATAAAATCCCCAATAAAAAAGGCATTAAAATGATGAATGAGTAAAATAAAAATAATCTTTTTTTCATTAATATATCTATTTTGCCAATCTTGCTAAACCAAAAATTGCACCAATAAAATAACCAGGAAACTTTGCTAAATCAATGATTGTTCCAACCAATCCAACTACTACCCAGCGGATTGGAAAAATATAATTTAATGCAATACCCCTAGATATTGGTATGTATAAACCTCTAAAAAAAATTCCTGATAGAAAAAGGAGGCTCAAATAGATCTTTGTAATGTGAGGAATATAATATACAGATTCTTCAACCCAATTAGCCATTGCAGCATTCCATTGAAAAACAAAAAAAGAAGATAAAATAAATATTGAAAGAAAAAGAAATTTAAACCATATATTTCTTGCAACTTTATTAAATTTATGAAAAATTGCTAAAGAAATTATTGTGAAGATGCTCAGAAAATAAAAATAACTCTTTGTAATGTTAGCAATATAAAATCTACTCGACTCCCAACCAACAAGATTATTCCATTGAGGAATTAGCAAAGTTATCATTAGAACTCCGATTCCAAATATCACTAATCTAGTTCTTAACTGAACATCCAGTTTTGCTCCGTGAAGTTGATATATAAAGGCTCTTTTAATTTCTTGAAAGATGTTCTTAGAAATTTCAGTATAAATCAACTTGGCTTTTTGATGGGTATAGATCGATATGTCTTTTTTCTTTGCTCGATTTCTCCATTCTAAATCTTCTCCACTTCTTGTACCCTCAGCAAACGTACCGACTCTATAAAATGTATCTCTAGAAAAAACTGATCCTGGAAGAGTCTGCACGGTTTTTTTTCCATAAATGCATGCTCTAAGAACTTTCTGAAATGGTAGATTTGCTTTATAAGTAGTTGAACCAAAAGAAATTTCATACTCATCAGAATTTATTTTCTCAATGCTTTCTTCCAACCAGTCCTCTCTAGGAATAGTTTTCGAGTCTAATGTTGCAATAATGTCGCCTACAGACTTTGAAATTCCAAAATTTCTTGCCTCCCCAGGATAAAGACTTTTAACTCTAAAATATTTAATTGGTAATTGTGCTTGAAAGGACAGGCTTAGGTTTTCAACTTCATCATTAGGAGAAGAATCTACAATTACAATTTCATTTGGTTGAAGAGTCTGCTTTTGTATTGCATTAATAACCTTCTTGAGAGATAAAGGATTTCCTAGGGCTGGAATTATTAGACTAATTATCATTTATTTTTATCTTGCTAGTAATTTCAAATTTTTTTTAATGATTTTCATTTTAATTCTATTGAATCGTTGGGATTGAATAAGTAATATTTTACAGATAGTCCTATCAAGAAAATTAACAAAATGAATGCACAAATTCCTGTGATACTAAAAATATAGTTTACGATAATTTGAAGTTCATTTGCCTCAATCCAAAAATAAATTATTCCAGCAGCAATGATTTCAAGAATTAGGATTATAAGCAAAACAAAATCTAGCTGAAGAGTTTGAAAAAAAGATTGGTGATAACCTAGAAAATTTTTAAATATAGCAAACATTATCATTGTTATTAATAATGAGACTGAAAGCCTTACATCACTGCCAGTAAATTTTATAAAAATTTCCGGTCCAGCAATAAAAGCAAAAAATACGATGGCGCAACTTAGTGAAATGTAAATTATTGAAAATTTATTCATGTGATTTATTTTCTTTGTAGTTTTTTTTAAATCTCCTAATTTTAAAAGTACCAAGGGAAGGTATGTTGCAGTTAAGAAAATTAATGGTAAAGAGAAAATTCTATATACATTTGACCAAATCCCTGCTGACTCTGAACCAGTTTTTGAGGTAATTATAAAAAGCCAAAAAACTGTTCCAGTTGCACAAATAAGAGCAGTAATGGTTGGAACAATTTTTGTTATTAAGTAATTTGCAATAGAAAAAAAATTAAATTTTAAATTTGAATCTTTGAGTAAATTAAAAGTTAGAAAAGACAATATTATTAATGAAATGAGATAACTTATAATCCATGACATCTCGGGAGAATTTATGAAATAGGCACTTATTAATAGAATTAAACTAGGCATAGATTTAAAAAAAGAATAAAAATAAAAATTTCCATTTCTAATATAGAAAGAAGAGACAGAATCATTTATAGCAAAAACACAAGACAAAATTGCAATAAGCAAGTACTCAATCTTTATTCCAAGAAAATATAAAAAAAATAAGAATGGGATTAAAAATAATATTATTAAAGCTATTCCTTTTATACTTTCTGCAAGATTTAGAAGAGCTCGATTTTCACTATTTGAAAGAATTGCTATATCTGATCTGTGACCAATCAAGATAGCTATTAATGAAGTAACTCCTGCAATCATTGCAATCTCGCCAATAAAAGATAAACCTCTCAGTTGAGTGATAAAAATATTTGCAAAAAAAATTATAATTAATGGAATTGCTATAAAAATTTTATTTAGGTTGAACTGCTGAATGTCTGACATTTATTTATATTCAAGTTTAAAGTTTGGTGTCTGCAAGCTTCTACCAAGCTTATCAATAAACTTGACGCATACTGGATGAAAATTCTCTCCACTAAATGCTGAATGAGTCAATGGATATTTGCTTCTAGAACCATCCTCCAACTTCATATTAATGTAATCTAATGGTCCTGAAGCTGGATTATTTTTCAATTTTTCGATTTTTTTATCCATTATGGAATGAACGCCATCTATCCAACTCTTTGTGAAGGGGGTATTTGGTTTACATAAAAAAGCTCCGCAACCAATTAATTTGTTTACTTTTAATGCATGCTTTATAAAAAATATCATGCCTTTTTTTCTTGTAATACCTATGACGCCAACCTCGGGATATCCCTCTATGTAATTATCAGATTCAACTAAATTTTTAAATGCCGGTAGCCAAGAATAATCTAAATATTTTATATCTGTATAACCTCCTCCATAATGATGCATGAAATATGCCCGAAGATAATCAGATTTATGAGTTGCAGATAAAGCATCATATCCCTCATGAAAAGGATAATCATCTACTATCCATTCGTTAATTGCGTTTTTATCAAGAAATTTGACATTCATTCCAGTATTTTTGAGGCTCTCGAGACATTTTTTTCTTGTATTTGACATTGGATTATTATCAGCCCAAAAACAAAAAAGATTTTTAGATTTATAAAAATTTTCCTTATCTTTTTTCATGACAAAAATTTATTATTAACAAGATTTATACAGAAATAGCTTGAATATTTAACTGATTATATCTTATATAAGTTAAAATAGATTTTAGAATACTTATTCTAGAAAAATGAATCAGAAAAAAAATATTGACCAAAATGTAGTTGATGACTTTGGCAATGAATGGAAATCATTTACTCAAAGCGACCTATCTAAAGAAGATCTAGAAAAAGGCATAAAAAGTTATTTTAGAATTTTTCCTTTTAATAAAGTAAACAATGAAAGTGTTGGGGCTGATTTTGGTTGTGGCTCAGGAAGATGGGTCCCTGCCCTGGCACCTTATGTAAAAAAAATGTATTGTATAGACCCTTCTGCTGCAATAGATGTGGCTAGAGAAAATCTCGAAAAAAAATTTCAAAATTTATCATTCGAAAAAGCAGATATCTCAGAAAATTCAATCCCAGACAATTCTCTAGATTTTGGTTATTGTTTGGGTGTTTTACATCATATTCCAGATACTCAAACTGCATTAAATGATTGTGTTAAAAAACTAAAAAATGGCAGTCCGTTTCTTTTGTATATTTATTATAAATTTGATAACCAGCCTTTTTGGTATTTCTACTTATGGAAAATATCAGATATTTTTAGACAAATAATTTGCAATCTTCCATATAAGCTAAAATTATTTATAACTTTTTTTATTGCAATTCTAATATATCTGCCTATAGCAAGACTTGGAAATGTCATTGAGTATATTGGCCTCCCTGTAAAAAGTTGGCCATTAAGCGATTACAGAAAAAAAACATTTTATACAATGCGTACTGACTCTCTAGACAGGTTTGGAACAAAGCTTGAACACAGATTTACCAAAGAAGAAATACGTCAAATGATGGAGGCTTCAGGACTGGGTGAGATAATATTTGATGAACATAACGCTCCATATTGGTGCGCATTAGGCTACAAAAAATAAATCACAAATATTTGTTATATTTTTAGAGTCGAAAAAATTTCATTATTTACTAAGTGCACATCATATTTTTCTTCACATAACTTTCTTGAATTTGATCCCATTTCAAGTCTCAAATCATAGTCTATAAGTTTTATCATAGCTTCAGCTGCACTTTGAGGGTCTTTTACATTTACTAAGAAACCATTTTTGCCGTTTTCAACAGTTTCTCTACATCCAGGAACATCTGTGGTGATGATTGGTCTCGACATTGACATTGCTTCTAGAACGCTTCTAGGAGTTCCTTCATTATAAGATAGCAAAACATAGACACTGCATTGAGAAATTGTTTCAACTGGATCATTTGTAAAACCAAAATATTCTACTCCATATTTATCTTTCCAAGTATTAATTATTTCTGATTCATCTAGTGAATCCTCATGGTCATCAGGAAAACCATAAAGGAGAAATCTAGCACTGGGATAGAGATTTTTTACTATTTTTGCTGCCTTAGCATAATCTAGTAAACCTTTTGACTTTATAAGGCGAGACATGCATAAAAAATTTGCATTGTTTACTAAAGGCACGGGTGAAAACTTTTTTAGATCAACTCCAGATCCATTTAATAATTTTGCCTTTGATTTATTTGTCATTCCGAGAGAGCAAAACAAATCTAGATCGTCAGGGTTTTGAAAAAAAACAATTTCACTAAAAAAAAGAGATATCTTAAATCCTAAAATCCCAACAAATCTTTTAATTTTTTGAACAAAATTATCATTATCAAATATATGCCCTGTTCCTGTGATTAACGATATGGATCTTAGTCTTCCTGCAAAAAAGGAGCATATTGATCCAACGATCACAGATTTATGAGTATATGAAAAAACAATATTAGGCTTAATTATTCTTAATTTTTTTGTAATATCGAAAATACTTATAAGGGTATCAAAAATATTTACAGTCTTTCTTTTAAAGGAGATATTATGATAAATAACACCGAGAGTTTTTAGCTCAGCCAGAAAGTCATCAGGAATTTCGGGTGCAAAAGTATGGACTATGAAATCTTTTTCTAAAAAGCGCTTAATCAACTCAAGACGAAAACGATAAAGGGTATCCCCATTACCGCATATAAAAACTATAGATGATTTACTCAACTTATAAGCTGAGACATTGGGCCTTGATGCTCAAATGTCTCCAATATGTATTCAAGCTTTGGAAAAACAGTCTTATTTCTTAAACCTGTCCACTGAAGTTGTCTAGGATACTTAATAAAATTAGAAAGTTTTTTTGATTTAAAAAAGTCTGATAGTGGAACCCAAAACTCTTTATTTTGAAGATAGTCGTAAGGATGCATATATACCAAAGGTATAAAGCCTTGCTCATGATTAAATAACATGACTTCTTTCATCATTTCTTTAGTGTATAGACGCAAGAATGTTCCTCCAGATTTAATACTTATTTTTTTATTAAAAAAAGGTTTTGGTACTATCGGAAATTCTTTAAGCTTCTCAAGTGTGAAAGGTGAATTTTGAAAGTAATCTGTTTTATTAAATTTGTTTAAATATAAGACAAAACTTGAATCATAATCAAAATGTTTTTCAATTACTTGAAAAATGTCAGTTCTGTCTTTGGGAATTGAAAAAACAGGCGCCCTAAAGCCTTTTGGCTCTTCTCCACAAGCTTTAAATATTGCATTCTTTGCTAGAGCAAGATTCTGATCAATCTCTTCATTTGACTGCTTAAACATCAAGTCATGATAGTGATAATGACATGCGATCTCATGACCATCACTGGCAATTTGTTGCAATAATTCAGGAAATGTTTCTGCGACCGTTCCGGTTGTAAAAAATGTGATTTTCTTTGAATCTAATTTATTATTACAAAACTCATTTATAAGCTTATATCCAAGTTTAAGAGCCTCAAAATTTACTTTTGGTTTTAGACCCATAGTGCGAGTAAGATCAAAAGTGAAATCCTCTAGATCTATCGAAAAATAAAACGGGATCTTATTCAGAATTACTTCCTAATAATAAGATAATAGCCTCTTTCAGTATCGACAATCTCTGTCATCTCTAAACAACCTGCATCTTTTAGATACTGCTCTAAAGACTCTTTTGAATATAAATAAAGAGGGCAATTTCTTCTCTTATATCTTACTTTTCGCTGCCAAGCTAAAAAGCCTTTATCGCCTGGTATTGAAATATATATTTCTTTTGAAGCATCATTTAATAATTTTTTTAGAACACTGACAGGGTCTTCAACATAGTCAAAAAAGCCCATGACTGATATTGCGTCAAATTTTTCATCAAATTCATGTTCTGAATAATCAGCTAAGATAGTCTTAAAATTTGACTCTAATTTCATTGAATCGACTCTCATCTGAGTAATCTCTAACATATTCGGGGCTATGTCTAGGGCTGTAACATCTTTATTAAGCTCTAGTAATTTAACAACCAAGTGGCCAGGGCCACATCCAATGTCTAGAACCGTTTTAATTGAATCTTTTCTCATATGATTGAGGCTATCAACAAGACGTGTTTCTATATCCTTTCTAAAAAGTCTGTCCATTACTTTGTTAAACAAACTTCTAGGTCTTTCATCTTCTAAGTAAATGCTTGAAAATTCGGCAGCATAACCGTTAAAAAAAGTGCCTATATCTCTGATATTTTTATTGTCACTCATAATAGTTTTTTATAGTGTTTTAAAAAATGAAATATTATAAGCAATATATTTGGGAAGTAAATTATATTTCTTTACTGCCTTAATGATTCTTGCTCTCCATTGATTATAATATTTCCCCTGCAATTATCGTAATGCACAATTTGTTTGTTGATGTCATTGGATATTCCAACACTTAGCATTTCATTAAATGAAGAACTAAAGTATCTAAAGCCCATTCTTTCCCAATTTTTTGGATGATTTAAATCAATGCAAAAAATATTTGCCTCATTTTTTAATCTTGCCGGATAAATTGAATCTTTATTTTTAATGTACGGCCAAACCTTTGGAAGATAGGTATTATTTTCTTGCCAAATTTTCAGCTCATCATTCCAATTTGGCCATTGAATCTCTTCGGCAACAAATGTGTCAGGAACATAGTTATGTAATCTAGGATAATACTCTAAAACACCTACAATCAGTGAGCATGATAATAAAATCTTTGCTATGTAATTTTTATTGTCAGGATAATCTATAAGCATTGAATGTAAATAAAATAGAAGAATAAAAGCTGTAATTAAGGAATATCGAAATCCTCCAAGTGCCCCGAGAGATAGGCCATTTAGAACCAAACTAAGATAAATAAATAAACTTATTACAAATATTTTTTTATTTAATGTAGCTCTACTCATTAACAAAAACACAACATAAATTACTGTTAGAAGTAAAATGCATAAGACTGGAAAAGCTATCTTAGATAAAAATTCAATTAGAAACAGAATATTTGGAGATAAAGCCGATGATGTATTTATGGATTCTAAAACACCCTCTAAATCTAATCCGATGGCAAACAAAGCAAAGAACTCTCTAAAAAGTAAAGAAATAAAGTATCCAAACAAGGGGAAAATAATATTGTAAGCAAGAAGATTTCCAAGACTAGTCGTAATATCCCATGAACCAATATCTAATCTGTCCTCTGCAACCATACCAAAGTGACTGGCAGTTAGATAATGAGCCATTTGAATTAGGGCTGCAAAAAATAAAATTATGCAATAATTTCTACTAGTTACTTCTCTGGATATAAAATATTTTATGTAGAAAAATGGTGCCATTAGCATAGCAATTGGACTTGAGATAGCCCCAATAAACAAAAGAGCATTATAAAAAAATCTCTTTGCTTTTGAGATTAAATTTTCATCTATTAATATTAAAAAAATAAAAACAGGCACTATAAAACCAACATTTGTACTAGTCATCCATACCTCTCCAGTTGTGGATGAAAAAATATAAAGGGATGAAATTAACAGCTTACTTTTTATCGTGCTCCAATAAATTGAGTCGGTATAAAAAATTATTAACAAGGGAATGGAAAGTACAATCAATCCAACAAATGAAGTAACTAATGGAGCATATTCAATAGGAAACACTGTGGCTAAGCTTGGACCCAGCCTACTTAAAAAAAGATAGTATGCTGGATAAATTAAAAGATTAAACGATTGCCACCAATGATCAAGACTATAAAAAATTTCAAAATATACTGCTTCTTCAGCCCAAAATCTCGGTTTGAAAACAAAATTTGGATACCTTAAAACAATTAAAGAAACCATTAAAATGAATCCTATACTATTGAAAAGATGTCTCTTAGTGTTTGCTTGCATTCAAAATTATATTTTTAGAAAAATGGATTATATATCGATTTAATTTTTTTATATTAATTATTTATAAGTTATCTTTGATGAAAATTAAATAAGATATTTACTCTTTAAAAATTGAAAACTTATATATTAAAAATGATGCTAATACAGGAATAGAAACTGCAAAAATATGTGCAACTAAATTAGGATATGAAATAAAAGTAAAGTTTATAAAAACTTCTTGGAGAGCTATTGATGAAAACCATACAATTGGTAGAAAAAATATATTTATTAAAAAAAAATTCTTAATTTGTTGGAAAATGTTTTTTGTGGTCTTTGGGAAAACATATTTGTAGTTTAAAAAAAATGCTAGAGAGAAACCAACACAAAAAGCCAATACAACTGAGGTACTATAGCTAAATCGTATGTCAAAGATAACTCTTGCAAGAATATTGGCAGCTGCGCAAGAAGAACCTACTATCAAGAATAAAATAAATTGCTTGGAAAAAAATGAATTAATCATGCAGAATTTTTTTTGCCAAACTTTTCCCAAAATTTACACTTTCAGAGATTCCTCGATCTTCAGGATAGTAGTAGCAAGTATCTGCAACTAAAAGTCCTTTTACTCCAAGATCTAAACTTGGTATTTTTTCTAAAAAACCTGGCTCACATATTGGCTGGGCAAATCTATATCTACTTGCTTTAGCATCTATAAAATCCTCCTCATTAATTGATTTATTAATTTTCATAATATATTTCTTTACCTTAGTAATAAAAATTTCATCTGGATCAGAAAATTTAGGATGCTCTCCAGGTAGATAAAATGGGACATATACAATATTCTCATTCATTGGCATTAAATTTGAATACTCTACAAGTCCTGGAATATCCATGTCAGGATCATTTATATTTAGCCAAAAATTTGAAGAAACAGATTTTTTAATTTTTATAATTACACAAATAACTCCAATGTTATTAATTGCAGAAAATTGTTTTATAATTTTTTTTGAAAGATCGGGAATTAACTTTGAAACAAATGGTGTTGGGACCGTAGAAATGACTGTATCAAAAAATTCAACTTCAGACTCTATTTCTATACCTAAAATTTTTTCATTTTCAATCAAGACTTTTGAAACAGGTGAATTTAGTCTTATCTGCCCGCCAAGGCTTGTAATAGAGTTTGTTAGAGCATTTAAAAGAGTTTTTGAGCCTCCCTCAATATAACCTAGCTTTTCTTTGAAAATATTAAACCTTGAAGTCCCTAATCGTCTGATTCTTGCCCAAATCCAAGCAGCAGAAATATTTGAAGAATAATGATAGAACTTTAATTCAAATAAGCTTCTCCACGTAATATTAAAAACTTCCGTACCAACCCATTTTTTTATCCAGCTTTTTGCATCTAGTTTATCTAAACTTTTCCAATTCTTTCTCTTAGAGGAAAAAAAAGCAAAAATGCCATATCTTAACTTGTCAAAAAAACCCAAGCCCCTAAACTTCAATAATGCAATTGGATTTCCCCATTCATGAATTTCGTCCTCATACCAAAATCCCATTTTAGTCTCTCTCCATTTCATTTCCGAGGATAACTGAAGTTCATCCAGCAAAGAAATGAGCTCGGAATCACCAGTACAATGAAAATGGTAAAAACGTTCTATTTCTGTTCCGCTGAAATTAAAACAGGCAGTCATTCCACCCACCCTATCGTCAGCCTCAAAAATAATTGGTTTATGGCCATTTTTTACTAACTCATAGGCTGCAGCTAAGCCCATTGGACCTGCTCCTAAAACAGCAATTTTTTTTGTCATAGCTAAAAATCTAGTTCAACATGGCTGAATGTTGTGTTAGTAAATGTCTCGTTTATAGCTTTATCGTAAGGAGTACTTTGAACATTGAAGATTTTAGGCCAATCAATAATCTTAAATTCTTCATCTATGACTAAAGCTTCAAGCTGTTGGACAGAAAATGGCGGATTTTTATCAAAAATACTCCAAACTCTTAACAAGATATAGAATAGTCTATATGGTATTTTGATCAAAATAGTATTACTTTTTATAGCCCGTCTAATTTGAATGATAATATCTATATAATTTATTTTTTCTAACCCAGAAATATCATAAATTCCATTAATTTTGCTATCTTTCATACAACTAATAATTATTTTACAAAAATCTTTAGCGTATAAAGGCTGCCTCATATATTTTCCATTGCCAGGTATTGGAAAAATAGGAGATTTTTTCATAAATCTTGATAACCAACCAAAATGCTTACGGTCAAACCAACCAAACATTAGAGTAGGTCTTAAAATTACACAATCTATCTTACTATCAATAACTAACTTTTCTTGTAATTTTTTTGTTTGGCTGTAAAAATCACGAGCCGACGAGTTGATAGCAGATGAACTAATATGTATCAATCTATCAACTTCAAACTTTTTATAATTTTTTATAATATTTTGTGTTGAATTTAAATTATTATTTTTAAATTCTAAAAAATTCAATCCGCCGATTTGGGCCTGAAGCATAATTACTACATTTGCTTCCTTAAATGAATTTTCCCAATTTCCACTAATAGATAGATCAGCATTAATTGTATTAACTATGGGGAAAAAATTCTTAAGGATTTCTAGGTTTTTATGATGCTTATCTATGATGATTATATTTTTATATCCAGAGTTAAAAAGCATATGAACAAGGTTTTGACCAACTAAACCTGCCCCTCCACAAATTACAATCTTAGAATTATGGTTTAACATTTAATTTAAATATTAAGTTTATGAAAAATAAATTCGGGTAAGCTCTTTATAATAAACATAATTATTTTCCATTTAGAAGGCGTATAAATTTCAGATTTGTTCTTTTCAATTCCATCAACTATATCTCTAGAAACTATTTTAGGATCTGCTAACTTGATTCTTAAACCTAATGATTCTGTCATTGGAGTTTGCGTAGGCCCAGGCTTAATAATGCACAAATTTAAATTAGAATCCTTAAACTTGTGCCTAGCGCCTTCTACATATGTATGTATCATGCTTTTAGCTGATCCGTAAAAAAAATTTGATCTCCTGCCTCTGTCCCCAGCAACAGATCCTATAATGGCAATTGTGGAGGGTAAAGAAGAATTAATTTTTGACGCAAATATATCAGCATAAATTACTGGCAAAACACCATTAATAAATAACGCGTCTTTTAAACGAATAGAATTTTCTTCGCACTCTAACTGATTTGGTAAGGTACCGAATGCAATAAGTACTTTTGAAACATTATTAGACTTAACAATTTCATGAATTAATTTTCTTCCTGCATCAATATCATCAAATTTCAATTCTGCACAATTAATTTCTGATAAAGGATTTATATTATTTAATTCTGAAAATACAGCCTGTAATTTTTGAGAATTTCTTCCGATTAAAATTATCTTTATGGGCCGCTGTTTTAGCCATATTTTTGCTACATTTTTGGCAATGGTTGAAGTCCCTCCCAAAATTACTTTAGTTTCTCTATTATCCAATTGAATCTCCAAACAACCTTTTAGACATTTGAGAGCTTATATTGGGATCTCTGAAAGTTGCAAATGAATCTAATGATTTATACGAGGCTTCAAAACTTTCTTTGCTCATAAGCATATCTTTAGCCAAATATATCTTCCCACCTGATTGGATTACTATTTTTTCTAATTCATGAAATAACAACTCGGTTTTATTTCCTTTATTAGGAAAATCCATAGCAAATGTAATCCCTGGCTCAGAAAAACTTAATAATCCAACTGGTTCAAAATTAGAAAAACTTTTTAGAACTGCCAAAAAAGATCCCATCTTCAATTCTGTAATTAAATCTAACATTTTTTTTAGGGTTTCTTTGCTAGATTCGTGAGGCATAACACATTGAAATTGATAAAATCCTCGGGTTCCATACATTCTATTCCAGTTATGAATGTTATCTAATGGATGAAGAAACTTTGAATAATGAATAGTTCGCTTGCCAGAAAAAAAAGATTTAAGAAAAAAATAAATCGGGTTAAAAATTGAAATTGTTAATTTATTAACCAATGAAAATGGAGGAGTAAAAGGAAAACTAATTTGAAAGTTTTTAAATTTTTTATCTTTTATTACGTGTTTTCCTCTTTCAAAAATGCCCCTAATCTCTTTTTTATAAAGGCAATCTATCCATGCCGCAGTGTACTCCCAATCTGAATCTGATTCTTTTGTAAGCTCAAAAAATTTATCTAAGCCCTGAAAAGGAATTGATTCAGCCTCCAGCCAGCTTCCATTAATTTTTTTTAGTTGAATTTTGCAACTGAAAATAATTCCAGTTAATCCTATTCCTCCAATTGTTGCCTTAAACCAATTCTTATTTTTATTTGGACCGCATAAAATTGGATCTGAATCAGATCTCAAAAGTAAAATCTCAGTAATGTGATTTCCAAATGTACCAGCTTGATGATGATTTTTTCCATGAATATCATTAGCAATAGCTCCTCCAACAGTCACAAATTGGGTTCCAGGTGAGACTGGTAACATCCATCCTTTAGGAATGACTAAATCTTGAATTGATTTAAGAGTCATCCCAGATTCGCATTCTAAAATTCCTAACTTTTCATCAAAAGAAATTAATCTATTTAGTTTTTTACTTTTCCAAAGAAGTCCATCTTGATTAAGACATACATCACCATAGCTTCTACCCATCCCATAAACTATCCCATTTGAATGATTGGAAATAGTATTCTGGGCGACATCCTTAGAATCTAGATCTTTAAATTGATGATTCGGTGAGGATATATTTCCCCAGGAATTTTTTTTTAGCTGCATAATTGTTAAAAACCTCTTGCGCCCAAAATAATGCAAACAAAAAAGCAAATTGCAGATAAAATACTCACTCTATCTTTTATTGCAAAAATAACTGGGTCATCATGCATGTTACCTCTATTAGCTTGAAGCCAAATATAACTAGTCCAAAAAAGTAATATCGGAATAGTAAACCATACTATTTGAGGAGAATTATACAGTTGCAAAATTTCTGGACTATTCAGATAAAGCATCATCACAATTACTGAACCAAGAGCTGACGAAATCCCAAGCGATAAAATAAGTGGAGAATCTGAACTTAAATATCCTCTGCCATGAATAATGTTTTCTCCTAAATCCCTAGCACTTAACAATTCTGAATATCTCTTAAGGAAAGCTAATGAGAAAAAAAACAAAGTTGAAAAAGCAATCAACCAAAATGAAGGAACATTATCAATTACTACAGCCCCAGCAATAATTCTAATAGTATACAAAGCGGCTAAAACGATACAGTCAATTATTGCAAAGATTTTTAAAAAAAGTGAATAAGATAGAGTTAGAAGAGTATATAACAATATCATCATCATAAAGTTTTCCCCGATCATTGAAGCGAAGATTATTGAGAGAGGCATTAGTAGCATCATCAATAAGGAAAGCTTTACGGGAATCTGACCAGAGGCAAATGATCTATTTTTTTTCCTTGCATGCAATCGATCACTATCTATATCTATTATGTCATTGAACACGTATGTAGAAGACGCGCACAATCCGATGCAAATAAATGAAGCTAAAAGGAGTGAAATATTTTCAAAATTATATTGCTGGTGGGCAGCAATCAATGGAAGAAATATTAATAAATTTTTTGTCCATTGATGAAGCCTCAGTGGTTTTAGCCAAATAGATATTTTTTTTACATTAGTTGAAAAAAATAAATTCTGATCATATGTTTTCTTCACAATCTTCTCGAGTTTATTTGAGGCATTTACAATAATTGTCTCAATGGCTTTATCCCATACAGGAATATCATCAAATGAATTTCCGGCATATATATAACCGGTATCGCTAAATTTCTCTTCTAAGATTAATGCTTTATTTTTACCTGAGAGATTTTCTGATTGTGTGCTTGAAATTACCTCATCAAATATTTGAGTATATTCAGCAACTTTTTTGGCAATTCTTTCATTCGCCGCTGAGCATAATACAATCTTTCTTCCATTCTCTCTTTGAGAATTTGCCCATTTTAAAAATGTTGTATTATAGGGCAGTGACGCAGCATTTACTTCTATTTGCT
This sequence comes from uncultured SAR86 cluster bacterium, assembly GCA_902623685.1. Taxonomy (GTDB): domain Bacteria; phylum Pseudomonadota; class Gammaproteobacteria; order Magnimaribacterales; family D2472; genus D2472. Next base: position 40,529 of record CACNUQ010000005.1, on the reverse strand, counting down.
GAGATATATTATGCTTAAAATGTGCTTTTCCTTTAAATAACCAACCAATCATGATTGGCAGATTTAGAAATGGATTTTTTATTAAAAATTTAATTGCTAATTCATGAAGCGTATCAGTAAGGACTAGCGTTCCATCTAAGTCAACAACTAATGGAACATTAATTTTGGAATTTAAATGCAAGGTATCAAAACTATTTATCTTTTCTTCTGAGAATATATTCATATTAGACCATAATAAAATAAAAGAGATACATTTGCTTTATAAGAAATATTTATTATCAATATAGAAATTTATTTTTTTACAAAAATAAAATCACTAAAATTTAATAAAGGAAAGAGAAATTTTTTAGATTCTATAAAGCCATTTTTATTGAGAATGTCCAATGCTTTTTTGTATTTATTGGATGAACTAATTTCGATTTGAATAAATTTAATATTTTGGTTGCATATAATATTTTTAGCTCCTATCAAAACATCGCTCTCGGCACCCTCTACATCAATCTTCAGTAAAATAGAATTGAAACTTTTCAATTTTGTTAACAGAATATTATCTAGCTTTTCTACATTTACATTAACAGTTTTAGCTATAAGACTCCCTCCCAATAAAAATTTCTTAAACCTTATCCATCTTCTTTGCTCGTCTGGAGCAAGGGTTGAAGAAGTAGATGTTAGATGACTGATATGAAGGTCAGTAAAACCAGAATATGATGATAGGGCATAATCAAAATACTCCAAAACATTTTTTCCTTGAGTATTTTTCATCAACTCATGTCTTACAGACATTTGAGGTTCAAATGAAAAGATTGGAATATGATCCTCACAAATTGAATTAATAAACTCCCCTTTGTGTGAGCCAACATCAATCACGCAGTCAATATTCTTATCTTTATAAAATTTTCTAATTCTAAAAGAGTGAATATTATCTATAAAATTATATGTTTTTTCTAAAATTAGTGATAAAAATCTCCTCAAAATAGATTTATTCATAATTATTTAACTTTATTCCCACTCTATTATAGCTGGAGGTTTACTTGAAATGTCATAGACCACTCTACTTACATTTTCAAGCTCATTAACTATACGATTTGAAACATGTGCTAAAAAATTATATAGAAGCCTTGCCCAAGTTGCAGTCAAAAAATCTACTGTTTAAACTGACCTGATTACCCTCACATCCATATGTCTCCTTTTATCTCCAACAACTTATGGTCACTTAATTGTAAGAAAAAATTAGAAACTATTCTTCCCCAAAAATTTTGTTATGTGTATTATTTACTCTTACAAAAGTTGTGCATTTAGACAGTGTTTTAAGTTTATTCGCTCCAACATAGGTACATGCAGATCGAATTCCACTTAAAATATCTTTTACTGTATCATCTGCCTTTCCTCGATATTTTACTACAACTGTTTTACCCTCTGTGCCTCTATAGGAATTATGATTGCCGTGCTTATTCATAGCAGATTCAGAAGCCATGCCATAGAATTTCATAAATCCATCCTCAACCTTACCCTTGCATTCATCGTGTCCAGCTAGCATTCCACCTATCATCACAAAATCGGCACCGCCAGCAAATGCTTTAACAATATCTCCAGAACTAGTGCAACCACCATCAGCAATAATATGTGCATCGAGACCATGCGCTGCATCTGCACATTCAATCACGGCGCTTAATTGGGGATAGCCAATTCCAGTTTTGATTCTTGTTGTGCAGACAGAGCCAGGACCAATACCAACCTTTACTATATCGGCACCAGCAAGGATTAACTCTTGCGTCATATCAGCAGTAACTACATTCCCAGCAACAATAGTAGCATTTGGACACTTTTTCCTTAATTTTTTTACAGCATCAACAAATTTAATAGTATATCCATTTGCAACATCAAGTCCTATGAAGCCACCTGAGGTTTTTGACAATTTAGAAATATCATCAATTCCACCAAGCCAGCAAATATTTGACTGTCTTTTTTTAAATTTTTCTGGATTTTTTTTAAGATAATGCCTTGCTGGGCATGTAACTAAATTATATTTAGATAATACATTATGCATTGCAGGAGTTCCTACTGTGTCCATGTTGGCCGACATAATAGGAATCCCAGTCCATTTTTTTTTACTCCAGAGGAAAGTGTGTGTTCTTTCAAGATTTACTTCTCCTCTAGAACTCATTGTAGATCTTTTAGGTCTTATTAGGACATCAGAATAATCTAACTTTATATCTTCATTAACTAGCAAAATATATCACCTTAAAAGCTCTTACTTTATGTTATCAAACATTGCTTTAATCGGTTAACTTTTTAAATAAAATCTTTCAATTAGAACTAATTTATTCTTATTTACTCCCACTCAATGGTGGCTGGTGGTTTACTTGAAATATCATAAACAACCCTACTAATGTTTTCTAACTCATTAACAATACGATTTGAAACATCTGCTAAAAAATCATGAGGGAGCTTAGCCCAATCAGCAGTCATAAAATCTACTGTTTCAACTGCCCTAATAGCTATTACATCTGCATATCTTCTTTCGTCCCCAACTACTCCAACAGATTTTATGGGGAGATAAGCACAAAATGCCTGACTTACTTGATCGTACAAATTAGCCTTAATAAGCTCTTCGATAAAAATCGCATCTGCATTTTGCAAAGTAGTAACTTTGTCTTTGCAAATTTCACCTAAAATTCTTACGCCTAATCCAGGTCCTGGAAAAGGATGACGATTAAGCATTTCTGAGGGAAGTCCCAGTTTAGCCCCCATTTTCCTTACCTCATCTTTAAACAAATCCCTTAATGGCTCAATAAGCTCCATTTTCATATCTTCAGGTAATCCACCAACATTATGATGAGATTTAATTACCCGCGCCTCTTTTGACTCAGAGTCTGAGGATTCAATTACATCTGGATAAATCGTTCCCTGAGCTAAGTATTTAATTTCATCCTTAAATTTAGCCGCTTCATTATCAAATATATCTATAAATGTCCTTCCTATAACTTTTCTTTTTTGCTCAGGCTCTGTAATACCTTTAAGATGCCTATAGAAAATCTTTTTTGCATCAACTACAACAAGATTCAAATTCATTTTCTCTTTGAATAAACTTTCAACATCCTTTGCTTCATTTTTACGAAGTAATCCATTATCGACAAATACACATATCAGATTTTTTCCAATAGCTTTATCCAACAAAATTGCCGTTACTGATGAATCAACTCCGCCAGACAGGCCCAATAAAACTCTTTGATCACCAACTTTATCTTTGATTTCTTGAATTCTATGTTCAATAAGATCCTCCATTCTCCATTGAGGAGTAGATTCACATATCTTGAATACAAAATTCTCTAATATAGCTTTTCCTTGATCAGTATGGGTTACCTCTGGATGAAACTGCAAAGCATAGATAGGTTTTTCAATGTGCTCCATAGCTGCCACAGGTGCTGAAGAAGTGGAGGCAATTAGATTAAATTCGTCAGGAAGAGTTGAAACATGGTCACCATGACTCATCCAAACATCGATAAGGGTGCCGGAACCAAAGCCATCAAAAAGCTGTGAAGTTTGTTCTAAGGTTATTTGGGCGTGCCCAAATTCTTTTATAGTTGAAGAGGAAACCTGTCCACCAAATTGCTCTGCTAGTGTTTGCATTCCATAGCAAATACCTAAAATTGGGATATTTAATTCAAATATTATTTCAGGAATTCTTGGTGTATTAGATTTGGTAACTGATTCAGGACCACCAGAAAGGATTACTCCTTTTGGATTTAAGATTTTAATTTTTTCCAGAGAAACATCCCAAGGAAGAATCACTGAATACACATTAAAATCTCTTACTCTTCTTGCAATAAGTTGAGTATATTGAGAACCGAAGTCTAATACTAAAATCGTATCAATATTTTTTTGATCTAAAGAGAGATTGCCAGAATCGGTCATTAATAATATCTGATTAATTTAGTAAATATTATAAATTAAACTTTTAAAAATCTTTATTTATCTATAAAAGGTTTTAATTTTTTTATAAAGTCCTTTGAGGCTGGTTTATTTGAGGAAATTTCATCAAAAGACAGTCCCTCAAGCTCATGAGGAAAAATAAGCCATTTGTCGGTTTCATGTATATAAAAATCAGGTTTTGAATCTGTCTTATTCTTTGAGGGTTTAAAAAAAGTTGTTGCGACTTTAATTTCAGGAGTATTTCTTTTACAAGCAGTTTTAAGATCAGATATTATTTGTTGAATTGATAGACCAGTGTCGTGTACATCATCGACAATTAAAACAGAATCTTCGGCCACGACCTTTTTTATGATGTAATTTAAACCAAAAACTTGAATGCTGTCATGAGTTTGTCCAATGCCTTTATAGTGAGAGGTTCTAATTGCAATATGATCGGAAGGCACTTTTAATATATTGAGAAATTCTTGTACTGCGATTCCTATTGGAGAGCCTCCTCTCCATACTCCAATAATATAGTTGGGTCGATATCCGCCTTCATATACTTGCCAAGCTAGTTTAAAAGAGTCTTCCAGCAATTCTGCTGGTTGTATGAATAATTTATCCATGTTGGATTATATCAAATTTAAAATTTGATCATGAGATTAAAGTTTTAATAAATTAAATCAATAATTCATGCTTAATCGAGCCATGATTTGCCTGGGTGGTATCAACTCTATGCCTGTAGCAGCAACACCAAAAACATCAGTCATGCTTGAGTTAACTCCATCTTCATCAGAAGCATTTAAAATCATTAAATCGAGGCCCCATTTATCTCCAACAAAATCAAAGCTAGCAGTTAAATTTAAGATATCGTAGGCATCAATAGAATCAACTAATGGATTATTATTTACTCTCTGTTGAAACTCACCTCTTTTGACATATTGTAAAATTCCCGTGAAAAGAGTGCCTGATGACATAACAGTCTCATACTTCAAAGAAACATCGGCAGTAAATTCTGGGGTTTTAGCAAGCTCGTTTCCTTTTATATTTGTTCTTAGACCGAGCCTTAAGTCTTCCTCACCCCAAAAATATTGATATGCTGTGACGTTGTCTAAGGCTTCATAATCTGAAGATACTTCTGAATCAAGAAAAGCTAGATTCATATCAAAAGTTAATTGATCTGAAACTAAACCGGTAAACTCGATTTCTACACCAGACATTTCTGACTCAGGAATATTGGCAACACCACCTCGATATGGATCAGGATCAGTTGCCTGGAATTGAAGGTTTTCATAATCATAAGAAAAAATTGCTATGTTTGCTCTAGCTCTGCCATCATATAAATCAGTTTTTAAACCAAATTCCATTGAATCCACAGCCTCTGCTTCAAAGGTTCTAAAAACCAATGGATCAACTAATGGTGAAGTGAATAAAAAGGCAGCATTAAGTTCAGCTTGTGTTGTATATCCATATGTTAAATTTGTGCCGCCAGGTTTAGATCCTGAGGTGAAAGATGCGTAGACCATCGTGTCGTCGTCTACGTCATATTCTAGAGCAACTTTTCCTGTTGTCTCTTCTGAACTTCCAAAAAGATTGTCACAAACTGTGGTAAAAAAATTCTTAACGCAACTTTCAACTTCGTCCTCAATATAACGAAGCCCACTTATAAAACGAACTTGATCTGATAGAGAATAAGATGTTTCACCGTATATAGAATATGACTCCCTTGTTGGATATGCATCAGAAACAAAATCAAACTCAAAGAAAAACCATGGCAGAGGTGAATCAAGTGGATAACAATAATCACTATTGGCATATGATTCACCACAAATATATTGAATCTCACCATTTCTATCGTCATCTAGGTAGCCGACAATATGATTTTCTATTTCATGCTCCATATAAAAAGCACCAATAGTCCAATCGAGCTTCCCATTCATTGCGGGTTCATTAGATACTAGATTTATTTCAAAAGTTGTTGTATCTACAAGAGATGTTTCTGGACGAAATTCCGCCCTTTGATATGTCGCATCGGCTGGAAAACCAGGTATCGTAATCATTAGATCACCATAATTATGACGATCATTATCTCTAGTAACTGAAATATCATCCTCTTGAACACTTGCCATTATCTTAAGATTTGCGAAACCAAGATCATTTTCATAGATCGCCGCAAAAACAGAAGAGGTTAATTCATGATTTGATACTGAGTCTTGCCTTAAATCTCTTGGATTAGGTGTAGGATCATCGATGCCTTTCATTGCTGAGCCATTTCTATCAACATCAAAGTATTGACCAAAAAATCTCAGGGAGGAGTTGTCGCCAAGATCAATAAGGAAATCAGCGCGTAAGCTAATATTGCTATCATCATCTAAGTCCTGTCCTGTAACTAAATTATCGCTAAATCCATCTCTATCAGTCGTGGAGATTGAAAATCTTGCAGCAGTTGAATCGCTTAAAACAAAATTATTGGAAGATCGAAATTTTGTTAGCCCATAATTACCGAAAGTAATGTCTGATTTTCCAGAATAGCCTTCCATGGAAGGCTTCTTGCTTACAACATTAATAACTCCACCAGTTGAGTTTTGACCAAAAAGCGTACCTTGCGGTCCTCGAAGAACCTCAATTCTATCTACATCAATGAAATCTGTTTGCAGGGAAAACGGAGATGCGATAAAAATACCATCCATATGAAAAGCAACGGATGGCGCAGCAATTGCGTTTTGGTTTGTTTCGTTTCCAACACCTCTAATTGAGATAACAGTTTTGTAGCCTTCATTTTTTGCGACTGTCACTCCAGGCACAATCGCACTTAAATCAACAAAGGAGGTTATGTTTTTAGACTCAATTTCGTCACTACTTATAGCTGTTACAGCCTGAGAAATATCTTGAACGCTTTCTGACCTTTTTTCTGCAGTAACAAAGACTTCTTCAATAGCATTTTCTTGAGCAAATGCATAGGTCCAGAAAAAAAGGAAAGAAACAATTAGTAAAATTTGTTTGTAGAGTATGTTGTAGTTCATTGAATGCCCCAGGTTTTGTTAAAGATTTCTAAAATCTTATTATTTAATAAGATGCAATATCTATGCCAAAAAATTAGAATAAATTAAATATATCTAGACTTAAATTAGCATTAAATTTGCAACTTAATTTAATTTTTTGCCTTAAGTTATCTATGAACTTATAACAATGTAATAGTATAAGTTGTAAACTAAATTTTTAAATAGAAATATTGAATTTAATGCTTGAAAAATTATTTAAATTAAAAGAATCCAATACAAATATTCAAACTGAACTGCTGGCTGGGTTTACTACCTTCATTACGATGGCTTACATAATTTTTGTCAATCCGCAAATGATGTCCTCTACTGGTATGGATCTTGGGGCAAGTTTTGTAGGTACTTGTGTTGCTGCAGCTATTGCATGCATTGCAATGGGGTTTTATTCAAATTGGCCAATTGGATTAGCTCCTGGAATGGGACTCAATGCTTTCTTTACCTATACAGTGGTCGGAGAAATGGGTTACACGTGGGAAATTGCTCTTGGCGCAGTATTTCTTGCAGGTATTTTATTTTGGATAATGAGTGTTACTCCTATAAGACAGTGGATGTTAGAAAGTATCCCTATGAATCTGAGAATTGCCATGGGATCAGGAGTAGGTCTCTTCATTGGATTCATTGGATTAAAAAATGGGGGAATCATAGTTTCAAATGAAGCCACTCTTATAAGTATTGGTGATTTGCTGAAAGTTGAGACCCTGCTTGCAATGCTCGGTTTTCTTTTGATAGCAATTTTAGCAGTAAGAAGAATTCCTGGGGCAATACTGATAGGTGTGATGATGGTTACACTTATATCAATTTTTGTTGGCATTGTTCAATTTCAGGGTTTAATTTCCTATCCTCCAGCTTTTATGCCGGTATTTATGAAGTTAGACATATTAGGAGCGCTAGATTTAGCCATGATAAGCGTAATTATGTCTTTCTTGTTTGTGAATCTATTTGATACTGCTGGAACTCTTCTAGGGGTAGCTAACCAAGCAAGATTAGTTGATGAAGATGGCAATATTCATAATCTTGATAAAGCTCTAAAGGCTGATAGCTCGTCTAGTGCTTTTGGAGCATTTTTAGGGTGTGCGCCTGTTACAAGCTATGTTGAGAGCTCAGCAGGAGTTGAGGCTGGAGGAAGAACTGGGTTAACCGCTGTAACCGTCGGTTTTTTATTCTTAATCGCAGTATTTTTCTCACCTTTAGCAAGCATAATTCCAGCTCATGCTACTGCAGGGGCACTAATTTATGTTGCTATATTAATGATGAGCGGAATGGAAAAATTAAACTGGTCAGATTCTTCTGAGCTTTTACCAGCACTAATAATTATTGTAATGATCCCTTTAACTTTTTCTATTGCAAATGGAATTGCTCTTGGGTTTATATCTTATGTGGTTTTAAAAATTGCATCTGGTCAATTTAAAAAAATATCTTCGGGAGCATGGTTTTTAACTATGATTTTTCTATCTAAATTTTTATTTTTATAATAATTTTTAATTAACTTCTTTGATAGTTTGGTGCTTCTTTCGTGATCATGACATCATGAACATGGCTCTCGGTAATTCCAGCATTTGTAATTTCAACAAATTGAGTATCATTGTGCATTTCTTCGATTGATTTACAACCAACGTATCCCATACTCTGTCTAATGCCTCCAATTAACTGATCAATAACATTTACAACCCAGCCCTTGAATGGAACCCTACCTTCAACACCTTCTGGGACCATTTTTTCAGTGCTCACTCCATCTTGAGAATATCTATTTAAATCGTTTCTTTCAGACATGGCGCCAATTGAACCCATCCCTCTGTATGTCTTAAAACTTCGACCCTGAAAAAGCTCCAACTCACCTGGAGCCTCTTCAGTTCCAGCGAATATTCCTCCTAACATCACAGCATTTGCCCCGGCTGCAATTGCTTTAGCTATATCTCCAGAAAATCTAATGCCTCCATCTGCAATTAAGGGGATGTTATTAGACTTAAGCTTTTCCTTTATAGAAAGAATAGCGGTAATTTGAGGGACTCCAATGCCTGCAATAATTCTAGTTGTACAGATTGATCCTGGACCCATCCCAATTTTAACCGAATCCACTCCAGCATCTATGAGCGCTTCAGCTCCTTCTGGAGTTGCAACATTTCCACCCATTATGTCTATTTCAGGGAATTTGTTTTTTATGTTCTTGATTGTTTCTAATACATTTTTGGAATGACCATGAGCACTATCAATGACAAATAAATCGACTCCTGCATCTGATAATGCTGACGCCCTCTCTAAAGTATCGCCACCAGTCCCAAGGGCAGCACCAACTTGCAGTTGCCCTCTAGAATCTTTTGTTGCGAACGGATGTTCTGCAGATTTATCAATGTCCTTCATCGTCACGAGACCAGTTAATGAGTCTTCTTCGTTAATAACAAGAATTTTTTCAATTCGATTGTTGTACATTAATTTTTTTACATCTTCCTGATCAAAACCTTCTTTAACAGTAATTAATTTTTCTCGCGGGGTCATGATCGAAGAAACCAAAGCAGATAAATCCTCCGCGTATCTAAAATCTCTTCTGGTCACAATTCCCATTAACTTTCCATCATCAACAACAGGCATTCCAGAAATACTCAGTTCGTTAGTTAGCTTCATTAATTCATCGATAGTTTTAGTTGATCTAATGGTTGTAGGATCTCGTACAACGCCACTTTCATATTTTTTAACGGTTCTAATTTCTAAAGCCTGATCTTCAATGGTGTTATTTTTATGAATTATTCCAATACCGCCGTTTTCAGCCAATGCAATAGCCATTGCAGCCTCTGTTACGGTATCCATTGCTGCAGACACTAATGGAATTTTCAAAGAAATGTTTTTTGAAACTTTGGTCTCTAACTCAGCTTGGGCAGGAAGGAAATCTGTATACCTCGGTAGAAGCAATACATCATCAAATGTTAGGGCTTTATGTTTGATCTTTTCCATAACGGATTATAACTCATGCTGTTATTGAAAAAAAGATAAACAATCATAAACAAAATCAGGTTACTAATATAAAAAGTTAATTATTGCTCGATAGATAAGAAAATTTCATCTGATTTGGCTGCACAAATAAAATCATTCATATGAAGACCTTGTATTTTGTGCGACCACCACTCTAAGTATACTTTACCCCACTCAACGGTTATTTTTGGATGATGATCTTCAAATTCTGATAGCTCTGCAATTAAATTTACAAATTTAATCGTTTTAGCATAATCACCAAACTTAAATGTTTTTACAAGTTTTGAAATATCTGATCTTTCTATTAACCAGCCCTCTAGATCTTTTAGCAAATCTTTTTGTTGCTCATCAGGAACTAATGGCGCGCCTAACTCGCAAGCAGTACATTTTTTTTCAATTAGCCTGCTCATATACCACCCTTAGTAAGTTTTGCAGGATTTAATAATGTTTTTAATTTTGAAATTGACAAGCTAGTTTCCTCATGTGCAACATCAACTATTGATCTTTTTTCTTTATAAGCCTTTTTAGCAATATGTGCTGCTTTTTCATATCCAATTTCTCTATTCAATGCTGTTACTAAAATAGGATTCATTCCTAAAGATTCAGCAATATTTTTTTTATTTATCTTGAAAGTTTTTATAGCTTTATTTGCCAAAATAGGCATGGATTTTGACATTAAACTAATACTTTTGAGTAAGTTATATGCAATAACTGGAAGCATTACATTTAATTGAAAATTACCTGACTGACTTGCAATTGAAACCGTAACATCATTTCCAATAACATCTGCACAGGCCATTGCAACTGCTTCAGGTATAACGGGATTAACTTTCCCAGGCATAATACTGCTTCCAGGCTGTAATGCTTCAAGTTCTATTTCGCCTAAACCTGTTAATGGGCCGCTGTTCATCCAGCGCAGATCATTTGAAATTTTTGTTAAAACTAAACTCAAATTTTTTACACTTGAGGAAAGCTGGACGGCAGAGTCTTGAGCACTAAGTGATTGAAAGTAATTTGATGAAGTTTTTACTTTAAGCTTTGATATTTTAGTTACCTCTGAGGCAAATATTTTTCCAAAATCTCTATGGGCATTTACACCCGTACCGATTGCAGTTCCACCTTGAGGAAGAGAGGATATTTCTTTTATAGAAGCTTTGAGTGATGCCTGACAAATTTTTAATTGAGCGCTCCATCCTGATAATTCTTGAGAAAAATCAATTGGCATAGCATCCATGAGGTGAGTCCTTCCAGTTTTAATTTGGCCCTTTAAAGATAAAGCTTTCTTATCAATAGTCTTTATTAAAAAATTTAGTGATGGCTGCAATAGTCTATGTGTATCTAATAAAGCAGAAATACAAATTGCAGTTGGGATCACATCATTGCTACTTTGACTCATGTTTACATGATCATTTGGATTAATTTTAATACGAGCTTTTTTAGAGGCTAAATTGGCAATTACTTCATTTGCATTCATATTTGTGCTTGTGCCAGAGCCAGTTTGAAAAACATCAAGTGGAAATTGATTATCATGTTTACCTGAAATAACTTCCTTTGCAGCAATTTTTATTGCTTTGGCTTTTCTTGCATCAAGCAGTTTAAGTTTATGATTTGATGAAGCCGCGGCATATTTGATGATTCCCAAAGCCTCTATGAAACTTCTTCCAAATGGAAAGACGAACTTAATTCCACTAATCTTAAAGTTTTCTAATGCACGCTGGGTTTGTGCGCCCCATAGGGCATCTTTTGGGACTTTTACTTCGCCCATTGTGTCTTTTTCAATCCTATATTTCATATTAGCTCCATAATTGGGTAAACTATTTTACACTTTAAGGAATTCATTATGGCAAAAGTTGTACCAATTAGTATAGATATTAACAAAGGCAAACTACCTCAGAAGCCTAAAGGCATTAATGAGACAGTCGAATGCACAACTATGGAAGAAAAAAGAAGGCATGAGCTAGAAAAACTTACTGCGGGTTTTAGGTTATTTTCTCATTTTGGTTACGATGAAGGTGTTGCTGGCCACATCACTGTTAGAGATCCAGAATTTTCTGATCACTTCTGGGTTAACCCAATTGGAGTTCACTTTGGCCAGATAAAAGTTTCAGATTTGTTGTTAGTTAATCATGAAGGAGAAATTGTTCAAGGAGATAGATCTGTAAACATTGCTGCATTCACTATTCATTCCAGGCTTCATATGGCAAGACCTGATGTTAATGCTGCTGCCCATTCTCATTCAATGTACGGTAAAACATTTTCAACTTTAGGGAAGTTTCTTGACCCTATATCTCAAGATTCATGTGCTTTTTATGAACGACAAGCAATCTATGACGATTTTTCCGGAGTCTCTGAAGATACTAGTGAGGGAGAAAGAATAGCTAATGCGCTTGGAGATAAGCAAGTATTAATTATGCAAAATCACGGAATACTTTCCACAGGATCGTCTATAGATATAGCTTTATGGTATTTCTTATCACTCGAACGCTGTTGTCAATCCCAGCTGTTGGCTGAAGCTGCAGGAAAGCCTACTTTAATTCCCCATGATACAGCAGTAAAAACCAGAGATTTTATAGCGAATGAATTAGCAGCATGGGCAAGTTTTCAGCCTATGTACGATATGATTACTCAAAAAGAGCCTGATTTATTTGAGTAAAAACTAACTTCCTAATATCGCTTTTGTCTCAAGGCATTCATTAAGACCGCTTAATCCGTGCTCTCTTCCATTTCCAGAAGTCTTAAAACCTCCAAATGGAGCTGCAGGACCTGTATTTCCTCTATTTATACTAATCTGACCTGCTCTAATCTTTCTAGCAACGTCCTTAGCATGGTTTTCGTCTCCAGATTGAACGTATCCAGCTAATCCATACTCTGTATCATTAGCAATATCAATTGCTTCATCTTCTGTTTCATATTTCAAGATACTCAGAACCGGACCAAATATCTCCTCTCTAGCAATAGTCATATCATTAGTAACGTCAGCAAAAACAGTAGGTTTAACAAAATAACCTTCTGAAATTCCATCTGGTCGCCCAAGCCCTCCTGCAACAAGTCTTGCACCCTCATCAATTCCAATCTGGATCAATCTTTGAACTTTTTCGTACTGAACTTTATTTGAAATTGGTCCTATTTTTACTCCCTCGTCTTCGGGAGCACCTACTATAGTCGAATTTGCAACCTGAGCAGCAGCCTCTACTGCTTTGTCATAATTTTTTGATGAGACTAACATTCTCGTTGGAGCATTGCAGGATTGACCAGTATTCATAAAGCAATGATTTGCTCCAGCTGCCGCTGCTTTTTCAATATCAGCATCATCTAAGATAATATTTGCTGATTTCCCACCAAGCTCCTGTGCAACTCTTTTAACGGTTGGAGCAGAAGCAATTGCCACAGCTACTCCAGCTCTAGTTGAACCAGTGAAATGCATCATATCAATGTCTTGATGTTCGGAAAGAGCAGCGCCGGCAATTGGCCCCATCCCATTAACTAGATTAAATACTCCGGCAGGTACTTTTGCAGCATCCAAAATTTCAGCAAATATAATCCCACAAAATGGAGTTATCTCGCTTGGCTTTAAAACCATGGTACAGCCTGATGCAATTGCTGAGGCAACTTTTGTACACATTTGATTCATGGGCCAATTCCAGGGTGTTATCATTCCAATTACCCCTATTGGCTCCTTTCTTACAATGTATTCATTTTCAGTAGTTTCAAACTCAAACGACTTTAATACACTTAATGTGTCTTTAAAATGAGATAGGCCTGATGTGACTTGCGCTACATTAGAAAGCCACAATGGCGCTCCCATTTCTGAAGATATAGTTTGTGCTAGTTCTTCAGATCTTTTTTCATACTCTATAATTATATTTTCAAGCAATGCAATTCTTTCTTCCTTGGAAGAGAAACCAAAAGATTTAAATGCATCCTTTGCAGCAGCTACTGCGACATCAATATCCTCTTTAGTGCCAGCAGCAATTGAACCAATGATCGATTCATCTGATGGATTGATTACTTCAATAGTTTCAGAACCCAATGAATTTACCCATTCGCCATTAATATAAAATTTGTGCATTTCTTTCATATAAATTTTCCTATTTTTTGAGTTCAATTATAACTAAAGAAATTATGCATCTCTAGTTGCGTTGTTTTCTTTAAAAACCTCAATAGCCCTTAATCTGGAAGATTTTAAATCCAAAATCGGTGAGGGATAATTGAAGCTTGTTAAAAGATCTGTTTTGGGCAGATGAACTTCTTTACTCGAAAGCATATTGAGCTCAGGTATAAATTTTTTAATGAATTTCCCTTCTGGATCAAAATTCGTGGACTGCGTTATTGGATTAAAAATCCTAAAGTATGGTGCTGCATCTGTTCCAGTTGAAGCGCTCCATTGCCAGCCTCCATTATTAGAAGCAAAGTCACCATCAATTAAATTTTCCATAAAGAATTTTTCACCTAATCTCCAATCATGAAGCATATTTTTTGTAAAAAACATTGCCACCACCATTCTTAATCTATTATGCATCCAGCCCTCGGTAAGCATTTGTCTAATGCCTGCGTCAACTATTGGGAAACCAGTATTGCCTGAATAGAAAGACTGCAGATCTTTTTCTGAGTATCGCCATTTTAGATTCTCAGTATGTGTTTGAAAGGGTCTATTTTTGCTGACTCTTGGAAAACAATGCATTATGTTTCTGTAAAATTCTCTCCAAACTATTTCATCAATCCATTTGCAAATACCTTTATTGCCAGAAGTAAATTCATAATTGTTAAGCTTTAAGCCTTCTAAAATACATCTTCTTGGAGAGAGAATACCTAACGCAAGATAAGGAGAAATTCGGCTTGTCCCATCAAGGATAGGTGAATTTCTTGATTCACTATATAAATCTGCTTTGATGCTTAAAAAATTAGAAAGTCTTTCTAGAGCTGCGCTCTCACCTGCGGGCCAAAGATCCATATTGACAGAGTGAGTTCTCACAAATTCTATTTTAGATAAATCACTTTCAATATTAATAGGTTTTTTAGAAGGGTGTGTGTAATTGATATCCAAAAAATCCATTTCAAAATTTTCAATCCATCTTCTCTTAAAGGGAGTAAAAACAGAGAATGGTTTGCCTTGTCCTGTTTTAAGATATCCAGGCTCATAAATAACTTGATCATCAAATCTTAAAGTCTTAACATTTTCTTTTTCAAGCATTGCACAAGATAGTAAATCTCTTTTCGATTCATTTACTCCAAATTCATTATTCCAAAAAATTTGTCTAACTTTATTTGAGACTACAAATGAACATAAATCTTTCGGTAAAGAATCAAAAGAATCAGTGTTAATTGTTATCAATGGGATATTTAGTTTTGATAACGACTTTTCTAAAAAGGTTAAATTCTCAATAAGAAACTCAAGCTTTACATTGGATTCATTGTGAGTCTTCCACTGGAGCTGAGAGAATATATATATTCCAATAACCTCTTCACAATTATCTAATGCATTGCGTAATGCAGGATTGTCATCAATCCTTAAATCAGTTCTAAACCAAATAACACCTCTCATAATACAGAACTTTACTAGATATATTTTTCTTTGTATAAATTAACAAATTTATCATGCATCATTATTTTTTCTACCTTTTTTAAATCTTGCGGTGTGTCAACGCCAAGGATTTGTGAAGTAGATAAAACTCCTTGTATTGATAAATCATTTTCAATAAATCTCATCATATCTATGGATTCAACCTCTTCAAGAGCTGTTGGTAAAAGACTGACATAGTTATTAAGAGCTTTTTTTGTTAGACCTATCATGCCCAACTGTCTATATCCACTTACGCAGTCGTGTGGAATATGCGATCTAGAGAAAAAATGAATAGTTAGATTTTTATCAAGAGCTACTTTTACTACATTGGGATCTTCAAGGCCATCATCTGAAATAGGAAAAACTAAATTTACTACTTCAAGTTCTTTATCAGAAAATGCTTGTTTGAGATTGCTAATATCTTGGGGAAAAATTTGAGGCTCATCTCCCTGTAACAAAAGCACTAAATCATAGTGCAGACCATCATTTGCAAGAATATCTAATGTCTCTTTTGCCCGTTCAGTAGCTCTCTTATGAGAATGACTAGTTAATATCGAAGGTATTTCAAATTGATTAGCCCAATCTATGATTTCTTGATCTGGTGTTGCAATCAATAAATTATCGCAGACACCTGATAAAAGCGCTCTTTCATAACAGTGAGCTAACATAGGAATATTAAGAATCTTTTCAAGCGGTTTTCCTGGAAAGCGAGATGAAGACATTCTTGCCGGAATAACTCCTAAAGTTTTTTTCATTTTAAATTAAAAGGAAGTCTTGCAGTGACATCTAGCATTCTGATGTCAACACTAAAAGCAATCATATTATATCCTTTATCATTAAGTTCATTAATTTTGTCTTTGTCGGGTTCAACAAGATGATATCCACATTTGATGCCCTCCTCTTTTGCTGCAGATAATATAATTTTTTCAGCACTATAAAATTCATTGGTATCAAATTTTCCTGGATTATTTAAAGATGCTGAAAGATCATACGGACCAATAAAATAGCCATTTATATTCTTAGAAAAAATTTCTTTACAATTTTTTAAGCCCTTTTTAGATTCAATTTGAACATATATCTCAATTTCATTTACTTTTTGATTAATATATTTATTTTTAGCAGAATTTTCTCCATACCCTTGAGCTCTAGCAAGGCCCATGCCTCTAGTTCCATCAGGTGGATATTGGCATGCAGAAATTATGCTTTCTGTTTGATGAACAGTCTCTATCATAGGAGCTAAAATACCTTTAGCTCCAGCATCTAAAACCCTTTTTATCTGCGAAGGATCATGCCCAGACAATCTAACAAATGGCTTTGATCCAGCTAAATCTATTACTCTAATTAATTGTTCTGCTTGATTAATGCCAATGCTGCTATGCTCAAGATCAATTACGATCCATTCATATCCAGCATTAGCAAAAATTTCGGCTATAGATTCATTAGGCAAGCTTAACCATGTACCGATAGAAAGTTTACTCATAAAGTTTATCTGTTAGGTGATATCAATATTATCATCTAATCCATTAATAGCAGCCAGCCCCATTGAAAGAATGCCTTCATTTGTAAGGCTAGACCGATGCGAAGTTCCAAAAAAGTTTTTTAATTTAAACAATGGATTATTTATAGCAGGCTCTTCCTTGTAAACATCGAATCCTGCATAACTGCGAGGATTTTCTGATAGAAAAATATAAAGATCCTTCTCATTTACAATCCCGCCTCTTGCAGTATTCACAATGCAAACATTTGATCTCAATTCATTAAGTTCTTCTAATGAGATTATATTCTCAGTTGATGCATTCAAGGGAAGATGAATACTTAATATATCTGATTCTTTTAATACCTGCTGTAAAGACATTTGCTTTATCAAATTAGGTTCAAAATTTAAGTTTGATGAAATATTTGATATATCCTCCTTAGAAAATTTTTTTTCATCAAAAAATGAGATCTTGCAGTCAAAAGGTTGCAAAAGCGATACTAGTTTTTGACCAATATTTCCAAATCCAAGCAATCCAATATTTTTTCCATAAAGCTCTGACCCTTTTTCTTGTGACCAGTTACCATTAATTATATCTATGTTATTGTCCTGAATTTTTTTAAGACCAATTAGTATTAGCGTAAGCGTCAATTCTGCAACACTCTGTTTATTTACACCTGGAGTAAATCCTAATCTAATATTTCTTTTTTTAAGAAGCTTTAAATCAAGATTATTCAAACCAACGCCATATTTGCTGATAACTTTTAGTTTTGAAAGTTTATCAAGAACTGGCTCAGTTAATTCTTCAATACCTATTATTGCTTTTGTTGCAGGCATCAAAAAATTAACCAACTCGTCTCCTTGAAGAGTTTTACCAAAATTATTTAATATGACTGATGAGTACTTGCTTTGCAGATTTTTTACCAAGTCATCATTTTTTGAAAAGGATCTTGATGCAACTGCAACTGTATCTATAGTATTCAAATTATTACTCTATTATATTATTGGTAAATTTTGCATTTACCCGATAATCAGTTTGAATATTAGTAATAGATGCAAGGCCTCCTGCAGCATTTACAATAGCAGCGCCAGCTGCAATGTCCCAAAGAAAAATTCCATCTTCTTTGTAAGTCTCAGCTTTTCCTGAAGCAACATAGCACGCAGCCATAGCTGCAGACCCGATCATTCTGATTTTTTTCCATGCCTGAAAATTAGATATCATTTCACTAAACTCGCTATCAGAATAATTTGTTTTGGCTGGAATTCCGGTCACAAGTGTAGACTCGCTTTTTTGTGAAAGAGATGAGACGCTAATTTCCTTGTCGTCAATATAAGCCTTAGATTCCTTATGACCCCAATATATTTCATCATGGTTAAAATCGTATATTACTCCAAGCATGGGTTTCATATCTTGCATTAAGGCAATTGAAACACAGCTTATAGGTATACCTCTTAAAAAATTTGAAGTTCCATCTAGAGGATCTACAACCCAATATGTGTTGCCAAGATCTCCACTTGAACCTGTTTCCTCTCCTAAAATTGGATATGAGCTGTCAGAAGTTATATGGTCTTTAATAAGTTTTTCTGTGTCAATATCTAATTGAAGCTTAAGATCTCTGCCGGTATTTGATAATATTTCCAAGCTTTGCCCTTTTGCATTTACTAAGAACTTTCCAGCTAATAAAGCTGCAGACTTTGCAGTATTGAGGCATTGATTTAAATCAAGCATCCAAAAATTTTTCTCTAAAATAAGATCCAACTAAACCACAAACTACCATGTGCAAATCTTCAGCGGGGCCATATTCACCAACTTTAGTTGGAACATGAATATTTAAATTACAATTATCTTTTAAATATCCCCCATCAAAAGCAGTTAATCCAACTACAAAAATTCCATTATCTTTTGCATATTCAACCGCTTTAATTAAATTTTTAGAGTTCCCTGATGCAGATATGCAAACAATATTATCTCCAGGCTTAGCTAAGGTTTGAAGCTGTTGCAAAAATATATTTTCGTATCCATCATCATTTGCAATGGCTGTTATAACTGCCTGATTATCGCAAAGACTGATTGCTCGAAAAGGTTTCTCAAATTGCCGACTTCCAAGAGACACATCATTTACAAAATGAGTGGCAGTAGATGCACTACCTCCATTACCGAGAAAAAATGTAGTAGTTGAAGACTCTCTAGATTCAAGAAGCAAATCTGCAAATTGGCCTATTGCCTCTCGATCTAATTGAGAAATAAGATCAGTTAAATACTCTAAGTAATTAGTTGAATATGCTGAAGATGTGCTCATAAATGACCCTTTTTTAGTTATAGTATTTCTTTTTCCATTTAGGGTCAGCTTTATAGATAGTTTCAACCAACTTCATTGTTTCTACAGCGTCCCCAATGCTTCCCCTTTCAATTTCTAAATTGTTAGCCAAGCAGTTTGAAAAATACTTTATTTCATTATCCCATGATACATCTTCATTATATTTTTTAGTTGTCTCTTCTGGCATCCCCTTATCTTTCTCAGGATTAGAAGTTATGATTCGTAATGTTTCATCACCATAACTTTTTGAGCCTGTAAGCAGGCCTCCAAGCAAAAGCGAGCCTTTTTGAAGAGTAATTTCTAAATTAAATACATGCCTCCACTGTGTAGCAGATGAGTGCAATTGAGCCACTACACCTTTAGGAGATTGCATCAAAACATATGCATTATCTTCTACATCAAAATTCCAGAATGCATTATTAATAAAAGAGAAGACATTTGAGAAATTTTCTCCAGATAAATACCTTATCAAGTCAAGCATGTGTATTCCTTGATCTAATAATATGCCCCCTCCAGACTCCTCTCTTTTGGTCCTCCAATCGGTTTGGTTGAAATCTATCATTTGTGACTTCCCATAAACGCCTTTCAGATTAATAACCTTTCCATAATTTTTACTATCAATTATTGTTTTAGCTTCTTCTACGGACAAATGAAATCTATGGTTGAATCCATACATTAATTTTACATGAGGATTTTTTTTATATATTTTTTGTACGTCCAGCAGTTCTTCAAGTGTTCTTGCTGGAGGTTTTTCACAGAAAACATTCAAGCCTTTTTTTAGACTTAATGAAACTGCGTCTGAGGCATATTTATTTGGCAAGCTTATAAAAATAATATCTAAATCAGCCTTTAAAATAAGATCTTGATAATTATTAAAAACATTTACTCCATCAGGTATCTCATCTCTGGCAGTGGGATTAACCTCTGAAATATCAGTTACTTTAAATGAGGTATTTTTAATGATGGAAGAATATCTTTTTTTTCCAACAACGCCATATCCAGCAATACCTACCCTCATAATAATTATTTATATGTAATTCTATAAATAACATTTGCCTTATCATCAGACAACAATAAGCTGCCATCACTTTTCATGATAGGTGCAGAAGGTCTGCCAGAAACCTTTTCATCCCTCAGCCAACCACTTACAAAGTCAGATGTATTTAAAACGTTGCCTTCCTTATCTATTTGAACGCGAATCAGTTTATAACCAACTTTTTTGGTTCGATTCCATGATCCATGCAATGCAATAAAAAGATTATTTCGCATTTTTTCAGGGAACATGTCACCATCATAAAAACTAACCCCAGTAGGTGCGACATGAGCCCCTAACTCCAATATAGGATCTACAAAATCATAGCCAGGATTCATATTGCCAAACTCTGGATCAATCACATTTGATGCATGTTTGAATGGATAACCAAAAAATTGCCCTTCAAAATCAAGCCTGTTTAGCTCACAGGATGGAGAATCATCACCAAGCCAGTCCCTTCCATTATCAGTAAAATAGAGCTTGTTAGTTACTGGATGAAAATCGAATCCAACTGTATTTCTAACTCCTTTAGCTACATAACTTAGATTGCCGTCTTTATATTTTAAAATTGAAGCAAACTGAGGATTCTCTGATAAACAAATATTACATGGAGCGCCAATATTAAAATATAAACTTCCATCTTGATCATGTTGAAGCCACTTCCAACCATGCCATTTATCATCTGGCAAGTTATCAACCACTAAAATTTTTTCAGGCAATTTTGAATTCACAGAGTAATTAGCAATCCAATTTTCAATATTTTCAATTTTCCAAATCTGGCTGATCTCAGAAAAATATAAATCGCCATTAAACAAACTTACTCCTGTCGAATATGTAAGTCCATCTGCAACTAAAATTTTTGAATCAACTTGACCATTATTATCTAAATCTCTTAGTGCTAATATTTTGCCGTTTCTTTCGCCTACAAAAATAGTACCATTCTTTCCTTCAACCATTTGTCTTGGAGAATCAAGGTTTTCAGCAAAAATAGAAATACTAAATCCTGGCTCAAGGATTAAATCATCAAGAACATCAGCAAAAATTGATACACTGAAAAAAAGCAGGTAAACGTTTAAAGTAAAAATAAATTTTTTTTTCATCGATCAAAGCCCTCAACATTTTCGGTTAATATATTTAAAATTTCTTCATTATTATAATTTGCGATATTAGTTTGAATTTTTTCAAGAACGGGCTTTAATTTTTTATAATCAATGAATGTTTCATTTGCCATAAAGATTTTTTCGTTTTCGGTTTTGATTTCAGTGCCAGAAATAAGTAACTCTTCAAACATTTTCTCACCAGGCCTGAGCCCAATTTCTAAAATTTGTATGCCATCATCATTATGATTTTCAACATAATTTCTTCCAGATAAATGAATCAATTTTCTTGCGAGATCGTATATTTTAATTTGTTCGCCCATATCTAAAATAAAAACTTCTCCACCTTTGGCCATTTCACCTGCTTGCAAAACTAAACTTGATGCCTCAGGAATGGTCATAAAATATCTCTTTACCTCTTTGTCAGTTACTGTAACTGGGCCGCCTTGAGAAATTTGATCAAGAAACAATGGAATAACTGAGCCAGAGGAGTTAATTACATTTCCAAATCTAACCATGCTAAATTTTGTAAATGTTGATTTATCATTTATAGATTGAATTACGATCTCTGCAAATCTTTTTGTAGCACCCATAACATTGGAAGGACGAACTGCCTTATCTGTTGAGATCATGACAAAAGAATTTACCTGATGGTCTAATGAAATTTGAGCAAGATTATATGTGCCAAGAATATTATTTTCAGCAGCTTTTGCTAAATTATTTTTATCCTCTACCAAGGGGACATGCTTATATGCTGCAGCGTGATATACATGATCTATTTTATATTTTTGGAAAACAAAGTTTAAATTTTCTTTATCCCTGATATCGCCAAGTATTGGAACAATTTTTGATTGAAGTTTTTTTGAATCAATCAACGAACTACATTCTCTTTCAATTTTAAAAAGGTTATATTCAGAAAGTTCAAATAAAATTATCTGTTGAGGATTACTTAATAATAATTGCCTAGTAATTTCAGAGCCAATCGATCCACCTGCACCAGAAATAAGAAAATTCTTTGACTCTACATTGCTCAGTGTAAAATTGGATATTCTAGCTCCAGGCAAAATATCATCAATCGATAGCTCTTGAATATCAGTCATCTTTTTTTGATCTGAAATTAACTCGGTAAGAGTCGGAACAGTTCTTACAGCAACTTTAATAGTTTCTAAGTCTGAAATTATTTTTCTTCTCTTCTCAGTCTTAATGTTAGGCAAAGCAAGAAATACTTGTAAATTGTTGTGCTTTGCTTTTAATTTTTCTAAATTCTTAAACTTGGAGATGATAGGAACATTATTAATTTGCAAATTTTTAAAAGTTGGTGAGTCATCATAAATTGCAATAACATTTTTCAAAGGATCATTTTGAAATGCATCTAATAAAGCTTTTGCAGATTTACCCGATCCATAGATAATAACTGGTAATGCATTTTCATTTTTTTGATACGGATAAATAAAGTACTTTGCTACATCTCTTGAAATATTAATAAAAGCATACAAAACAGCAGATAAAAGCAATCCCTGAAGAAGAATTACTGATAATAGACTTGTTTCTATTAAGTCAAATTGCAAAATATAAATTGCAGCCCAAGAAAAACCGAAAATTAATGATCCAGAAACACAAAGAAAAATCGAATCTCGCGAATCAAAGAATCGAATTAACGATCTGTAATATCCAAAAAAATAGAAATATGAAACAAACAAAGCAGCTGGAAAAATAAAAGAGTATATTTGTGAATAAATTAAGCTCAATAAATTTACAGTTGTATTGCTCGAAATAATTGTTGCCATTGGAGGGCCAAAAACAAGCCAACACGTAAAAGCTAGAAATAAATCATTTAACAAAACTAAAATAGTTTTACGAAGTCTAGATAAGGAGTTAAGTTTTTGACCCACTAAATTCATGATTTCAGTATTTTACTCATTGATAAGGTTTTTTAAAGAAAAGTACTTTTAAACTTTTCACTAGAAATTTTAAAATTTCCAAATAATCGACACATAATCAATTGTAATCTATTTAATTTTATCATTTGATTAAAAATGAAATCAGGAAGATAAATAATTTTTGGTTTTTTATTCAGCTGAATTCCGATTTTTTCAAAAAGATCATGCGTTGAGATAGCCCTTTCATCGGATAAATTAAATATTTCATTATTAATTTTTGTTTTATCATTAAGAAAAATTTTAATTGAAGAAAGTAAAAGCTTATATGATAAGAAGCTTCTTTCATTTTCATCTCCGATTTTGAATGATGGTATAGGAATTCCTTTTTTGACTATAAAAAATAATTTTGCAAGACTGGAAATAGAATGCTCTATAAGTAGTGGAGGCAGTCGTAAAATAAGATAATTAAAGTTTAAAATTGATGACATCTCGGTAATTAATTTTTCACATTGCTTTTTTGCCTCTCCATAAGAACTTTTTGGCTCCAAAATTGAATCTTCAGTAAATTGATTAATTTCAAAAGAGTTTTCTCCATAAACCTTAATTGAGCTAAAAAAAATTAGATTAGAGCATCCCGTAACTTCCATCACTTTGAATACGCTTTTACATAAATTTAATTCTTCATCTATCTGAGATTCATCTAGATTGGAGTTAATTGAAGCAAGATGAAAAATTAAATCAGCTTCAAAATTAATTTTACGTGAGATAATTTCATCATATGTATAGATATTTTTTTCATGAAATGAATGAGAGGATGATATACAAAAAATTTTATGCCCTGCTGACTTTAGGTCATTAACCAGAATAGACCCTATTGATCCAGAAGATCCAGTTAAAGCAATATTCATATATATGATTTAAAATATATTAGTATTTTACCTTACAAAATGATGCTTAAAAAAATTATTAAACTTTTTAGAAATGTTGTTTGTTTGATTGGTTTAATTAGCATAAGTCCATTAATAATTATTGTAGGTTCAATCATTATCATTGAAGATGGTTTTCCAATATTTTTTATTCAAGAAAGGGTTGGTTTAGATAAAGTAAGTTTTAATATAATTAAGATTAGAACGCTTAAAAAAAATACTCCAAATATTGGTACTCATGAACTTAAAGACTCAAATATGCTTAAAAATGGCAAGTGGATTAGAAAAATAAAACTTGATGAATTTCCTCAATTGATTAATGTTCTTAAGGGAGAGCTTAATATAGTAGGTCCCAGACCGGGATTGGTGACTCAGGAGAAACTCTTAAAAGAAAGATCGTTAAAAAATATTTTCATGGTAAAGCCTGGCATTACTGGATTAGCGCAAATACTTGGATATGATATGAGTGATCCAAAAAAACTTGCTGAAATTGATGAAGCGTATATTATCAACAGATCAATTGCTTTGGATTTTCTGATTATTGCTGGAACATTCTTCAATTTTCCAAAACAAAATTTAAAAAATAGATTCAAAATATGTTAAAAAATTTATTTAAAAAAAAGCCAACGGTAGATTTGATCGATAATCATCAAGAAGCAGATGTTGTATTAAGGCTTATGTTTGAAATAGCAATTAGTGATGGAAAACTTGATGAAGCTGAGTTAAAAATTATCAAAGATAGAGCGAGCTTAATTTCTGGTGAAGATACCAAAGTTTCAACAATCATTAGAAAAATTATTGATGGGGCCCAAGAATCAGTTTCTTTTTATCCTTTTGTAAAAAAAATTAATGAAACCTATAGCAAAGAAGAAAAAAAAGATTTACTAAAAATATTATGGGAGTTAGTTACTGCTGATTCAGTTGTTGATGCATATGAGGAAAATCTTTACTTTAAAATAGCTGAGTTATTAAAGATAAAAAGGGTAACTGCAAATCAAATTAAGCAACAAAATTCTAATTAAGGCTTATTTACATATATTGGTGATGACCATGCCCGCTCATTGGCTGGACTTAGACAATTATCGTTGAGATTGGTTCTAAAGCTACCTTTACAAAGTTTAAATTCCTTTCTTTCTGATATAGATGATCCATTAATTGCTAGGGTTTCTTCTTGTATTGCTCTTACATAATAAACACTATCTCGAGAAAAATTTGGATCCTCAAATTCAATAATACATTCGCTTTTTCCATTACAAGGAATTGACATCCAAGGATCTTGAATTAATGTTTTAATAGATTCACCAACATATGATTGTGGGGTAATCTTTATAACCTCTATGCGCTCCAGAATGTGCCGCTCATTGGTTGGATTATAACATTCACCGGCACAGAGATATTCTAATCTATCAGACGAAAGAGCATCTATTGATTCATCAGAGCAGCCACTATTTTGTTTAAAACTACCGGCAGCTTTAACAATAAATCTTGGATTTTGGCTCATTGTAATTTCAGATCCCATGGGAACTTTGCCATCAGGAGAATTAATCAAATCAAACCATAGTAGTATCCTGGGACCACTTGTCCCATATACATTTTTATTTTTTAAAGCAGACCAAATTGCATCCTTACCTCTCCCATTTGAATGAACCGCTAAGATTCCGCCAGGGTAAACAAAGCTTGAAACCCTCTCACTATCAGGCTGACTTTCACCTGGGATAATTTTTGGTATCTCTGGAAAATTTGGATCTTCAGCTTTATATTTATATTCCCACATTTTTGATTTGACTCCGGTAGCAAAGGTCATCTTACGTCTTTCATATTGTTTATAACCGGTTCCAGGTCTGGCGGTATGATCATCTGTGGAAGCTATAAAACCAAAATTATATCTTTGTGGATCTTCTTCAGATTGATCGAAATTAGAGATTGCTAATGCATATTGAGCAGATTGTTTAGGTCTGTAATTGAATGCAGGTTTAAAACAATCCGTGCATTGATCGCAACTTAGCCATTCCTCTGGCTTAGCTTCTGGAAAAACCATATTAGTATAAGGGCCTCCAGCTAAAGTATATTTTTTAGCTAACTCAACTCTTGCACTGCATTCTTCTTCGGAGAGCCCATTACAGCGTTTTTTTTGCATTTCACCAGCTTGCCAGCAACATGGTAAAAAGTCTTGAGTTGGCTCAGGACAAATCATTTCGCCATCTTGTAAAAAATTTGCCGATGATATGTCTCTGTATTCTTCACTATTTCCATGACCCGACATTATTTCTAACAATATTTGCTTATCAGGATCATGGCCATCTGCATTCAAACGATTATCCCAAGAAGTACCTAATGGAACATGGTAGCCCCAAGACTGTCCATGGGGAATAACGATGTTGTCATAATTCCACTCATCGAGCTTGGAAAAAAGTTCTTTAGGCGAACTTGCATACTCATAACAATCTAAAGGTAATTCTGTTGACTTAACTCCCTCTTCGCAATACGGAATATTCCTAACTTCATTCAAAAGCCATTTCAAATCTGAATAACGTTTAAAATTAAAAATGTCCATCCATCTGGCGCCCACAGCTTGCTCAGTGGTGTCGAAAACTCCTAATCCAGACTCGGGAGTTCTTGCGCCAATTGGCCTTGCTGGCAAGTTATAAATGTCCTTAAAGATAACATTTCTATGGCCCCAATGATTTTCTTTTGTCGTACCAATTTGAGTCCACTCCCAACCTGGAAAAACAACCAAATCATTTGTTACAGGGTCATTATTTGAAACATTGCATTGTTCAACAATCTTATTTTGTTGACGCCAATGCTCAGGTGTTAAACCTTCAGCATGATCATTAAAACTAAAAAAATCTAAATTTGCGCAATAACGGGCAAAATCACAAGCCATAGAACTATCATGCACGCCCTGAAGCCCCATCATTGGTAACTCTAGAGTAAATGCATCTATTGAATATGTTGTATGAACATGCAAATCTCCAAATAATATTTGTGATGTTTCGCTTAATTCATCTCCAAATAATGCATCTTTTGTCTTTAAAAATTTTAAATCTTGTTCATAAATAGATTCACTAGCTCGAGGAGCGCCCTCGATCTTTCCTGGATCAACATCAGAACCACAACCAAAAATAAAAATTAAACCAAAAAATAAAAAAAGTATTTGATTATTAGATGAAGGTGAAGTCATTATTAAAAGACGCTTGCTGAACCATATTCTTCAATTAAATCAGTTTCAATCTTCTTCCTCTCTTTGAGCATATCAAACTGCTCGCAAACTGAATTATCCCATGCTAAAAACTCCCTATCCATTCGGTCTCCGATATTAAAAAATGTTTCTTCTGCTAAAAGACATTTTTCTAAGAGAGTTCCTGTTGGAGATAATTTAAGATTGCCTAAAATAAACTCAAGGGAAAGCATCTCTTGATCCAAAGATAGATATTTATCAGAGTCAAGTTTAAGAAATTTTCTATTTTTAGAGTCAAACTTTTCCCAGTCAACGCCTTTTCCAGTTATAGGAACACCTGTTTTTGCAAAAGATGCCCAAGCATTCATCATTGTTTCTTGCATTTGATTTCGAAGCTCTCCCTTGGGATAAACATATCTGCCAATGGGACCAAATTTGAAATCTCCAGTGATAAATGAAATTTCAATTCCATGAGCAGATCCAATAAGGTTTGGAAAATCTGCAAAGTAAGATGAAGCTTGATCATCCCAATCAAATCTGTATGCATATAAAGAATTATTTCCAGACTTTTCTAACTCCATTAAGGGTTCGTCAACACCTCTTAATTTCCAACCCTGCGATCGCGTTTTCACCCAAAGTTTGTACAGATTTTCTCTTTTAAAAACTATTTTAGGCAAAGGAATGAGCTTAGTAAAAGGGAAAGAAGCATCTACAAAATACCTATTTGAACCAAGCCAAAGAGAAAGTTCATCTTTATTTGATCCAGCAATGACTGGAATATTATTTTTCTTTTTAGCTGCGGCTAATCCAGCAAGCATCCCGTCAATATGAACTACAATTCCATCTCTGGTTAGTATAGGTAGCCGATCATAAGTGTCTTCAGAAATTTTTTTATATGTTTCTAGGAGATCCTTTCCATCAATTGATCTTAAATATCGTTGATAATCATCACCATATTTTTTCTGGTTGCTAATAAATAAATTTTTTATCGATCCATATCCTGATAAATCGTGAGCAGACAAAACTTTATCAGCAGCTAAATTATTTTTGTATATGTCCTTTCGATCGGACCCAAATGCTTCCTCTTTGGTAAAAGTTGTCGTATATCCTGATTGAGAAATTGCTTTATGAAACAAACCCTCGCTTAAAGGCGAAGCAAGCAATGAGAGAACATTATGACCTCCTGCGGACTCTCCAAAAATTGTTATATTATTTGGATCACCACCAAAATTTTGAATATTTTTTTGTACCCATTTTAAAGCCTCAATTATATCAAGAGTTCCAAAATTAGAGGTTTTATCAAGTCCATTTTGAAGTCCTTGAATTGCGGGATGTGTAAACCATCCCATAGGGCCTAAACGATAATTAATTGTTACAACAAGAACTTGATGTCTTCGTATCAACTCAGAAAAATCATAATAATCTTTAATGCCTGAAGTATTTCCGCCCCCGTGAATCCAAAACATAACAGGCAATCTTCTATTTAAATTTTTTACAGGGGCTCTAATATCCAGATACAAACAATCTTCTTGGCCAACAATGCCTTCACCTTGAATGCCTGCATAAATACTTGCTTCTTGTAGACAGCCGTTCCCCTCTTGACGTTGAATGACTAACTCAGGCGCAATTAATGATCTAGGTGCTTTCCATCGCAAATCTCCTTCAGGTGGTATCGCATAAGGGATGTCCTCCCATGAAATAACATCTTGTTTTAATGACCCTTGAGCAATTCCTGATGAAGTCGCAATAGTCAAAGAATTATTTTGTTGAATCGAACTTACGCAGGATCCTAAAATAAAGAGGCCAAACAAAATAATTAAATTTTTAAAGGTCACTCTTAGATTCATTGAGTAATTTTATCCTATCTTTATTTGGAAATGTTTTAATTTTTGGCGTTGAATTTATATATGCAACATGTAAATTATTTTTATAAACTTCCCAGTCCATTAAATCAGAGGAAGGAGAGCCAGTTTTAGCAAATTGACTCCATGAGACTTGAAAAAAATTAGATATTTCTTCAGATTTTTCAGAGCAAAAATCTTTAAAAATTTTTTTATTGACTGAACCAAAAACATAAGGTAATTCACTTGCATGATAAGCACCTAATTTTCCATCGAGCAATGGACTGGGTTCATTAAAAAAATATCCATAGGAACTATCTTGATGTTGCTCAAGAAGTTCCAATGCATGCATGCCAAATGTCCAGTCAGTCATTAAATTTGAAAGTGCATGCTGAAATTTATTTCCATCAGATTGATCACTTAAATAAATTTTTGCAATTTGATCCACAGCATCTTTTTTAAATATTTTTTTTAATCTCTTATAAAAATTATCTTCGTTCAAGTTAATGTAATAATCTTCAAACTCAGACCAGAGCCTATATTCGTCTGATGTAGTTCCGATAATGAGCCTAATTGATGAATCTTTGAAATTTTTAATTGGATTTAAAGGAAGAAATTTTCCATCTGCGATGGGGGCGAAACCAACCTCTGGGGTAAGCCAAATTCCATCAGCTATCATTGTATGTTTAATTTCAGATGATATTTTTGTTATCTGTTTGTGATCTAAAATATGTAAGTCATCAATTTTGAATCCTCTATCATGTGATGTTTTAATAAATAATTCTCCCCATTTGTTTCCTCTGTCAACATCGAAATAAGCATTCATCCCTCCGCTTTGACATATAGCTTTGGAGAACAAATTGCCCTCAGGACTTATGGATGATTGCAGAGCAACACTCCATGCTCCAGCAGATTCTCCAAAAAGAGTTATATTTTCTGGATCTCCGCCAAACTCACTAATATTTTCTTTTACCCACTCTATTGCTAACTTTTGATCCATTAAACCCTCATTACCAGTTGATTTGATTAGACCATTTGATACCTCATCTAGCTTTAAAAAACCAAATGGGCCCAAGCGATAATTAATTGTGACCAATACGATTTCATGTAACGGCAGATAATCTAGGTCGTATACAACTGAATTAGACGAGCCTGTGATGTAAGCTCCGCCATGAATCCAGATCATTACAGGCATATTTGCACTAATATCTTTTGAAGCTATGTTTAATGAAAGACAATCTATTGATTCATCTGGCATTGAGGGATCTGTTAAGAAAGATTCTTTGTA
The DNA here is from genome assembly GCA_902623685.1 of uncultured SAR86 cluster bacterium. Classification (GTDB taxonomy): domain Bacteria; phylum Pseudomonadota; class Gammaproteobacteria; order Magnimaribacterales; family D2472; genus D2472. The sequence continues at coordinate 9,996 of CACNUQ010000005.1, read as the reverse complement.
AATTGTTTGCGGTGCGCTACAGCCTCTTTTTACTGCCTGAAATATGATTTCTGAATTTAACTTTTCAGGTGGCAACCATCGCGTCTCCTTGGTAAGTTTTTTTGCATAAGGAATTCCATAAAAAAAATTTATTTTATTCTTTTGGATTCCAGTAAATTTTCCTGCATCACAGCTAACAGATACATAAGTCATGAGATAATTATAATTGCATGATTAAAGTATTTATTACTAATAGGAAATAAAAAGATATATAATGATTTTTATTATTTAATTCGTAAAATTTATTACAAATAATATGAATTATTAGGTTGATCGATTGAAGTAATAATGAAATCATTACATTCAACTATATTAAGAGGTGAATTATGCCATTAACAGCTATTGCAGAGAGAACTAACTTAGATCTTCACAACGAAATGATTAAAAGAGCAGAAGAGCTCATACCTGTGCTAAAAGAAAGATCTGAGTCAGCAAATATTGATAGAAGAATACCTAAAGAAACCATTCAAGATATGAAAGATGCTGGTTTTTTTAAAATTCTTCAGCCAAAACAGTACGGCGGTTTTGAGTTAGATCCTCATACATTTTCTGAAGTTCAACTGAGAGTTGCTCAGGGCTGCATGTCCACGGCATGGGTTTTGGGAGTTATTGGTATACATCCCTTCCAGCTCGCACTGTATGACAATAAAGCTCAGGAAGAAGTTTGGGGAGAAGATGACAACACACTGGTATCATCTTCATATGCTCCATTGGGTCAAGTAACTCCCGTAGAGGGCGGCTTCAAGTTTTCTGGACACTGGCAATGGTCAAGTGGCTCCGAACACTGCGAATGGGCCTTGTTGGGTGGATTAATATTCCCTCCTGAAGGTGGTGCACCTGAATATAGAACGTTTCTTATTCCTAAAAGTGATTATGAAATTAAAGACACATGGTACTCAATGGGTTTAAAAGCAACTGGTAGTCAGGACATTCATGTAAATGATGTTTTCGTGCCAGAGTACCGCACCCACAAACAATCTGATGGATTCAACCTAACTAATCCAGGGTATGAAGTAAATAAAAATGACCTCTATAAAATTCCTTGGGGGCAGCTATTTGTAAGAGCAGTATCTACTCCAGCAATTGGGGCTACTAAAAAAATGCTCGAACTTTTCATAGATGGGGCAAATAATAAAGCATCAAGTGACCCTTCTAAATTAGCTGGAGATACTCACACTCAAACAATAGTTGCTGAAGCAGCAGCAAAATTAGATGCAATCGAGACTGTAATGTTTAGAAACTATGACGTAATGGTAGACAAAGCTGGTAATCAAGGCGGAATCCCAATGATCGATAGGGTTAAATTTAGATATGATGCATCTTTGGTTATTGAGAAATGTCTTGAAGTTGTTGATACTCTGTTCTCAAATGCTGGTGGTGGTGCAGTATTTGCTGGTAGCGAAATCCAAAAAATATTTCTAGATGTGCATACATCTAGGGCTCATGTTGCAAACAATCCAGTCAGCTTTTCAAGAAACTACGGTGCTATGCAACTCGGAGTTGAAAACACTGACTATTTTGTATAATTATTAAAGGTGGTAGCCGCCATCAACTGGAATACAATGCCCAGTGATATATCCTCCTTTGCTGGATGCTAAAAACACAGCTGTATCAGCCACTTCTTTTGGCAGACCAAACCTTTTGATTGCGAGCGTGTTCATAACAGCCTCATGCCATGCTTCGTCAAAGAAAGTATCGTTTTCTTCTCTAAGCCTATGAAATATTCCTGTATCTATTACTCCTAATGCAATAGAATTTGCTCGCACACCATTCTTGCCCTCTTCCTTAGCGATGCCTTTCAGCACATGTTCGATCGTAGCTTTTGGTGCAACTGAAAGAATATCTCCAGGAGGATACTTGAATAATCCTGCAGAACTTATAAAAACTATAGATCCTTGTGATTCTCTTAGAAAAGGTAATCCAAATTTGACGAGATTAAAAAAACCATTTATGTCAGAGTCAATAACACCTTTCCATAAATCAATATCTATTTCACTGATAAATTTTTGAGGTATATCAAATCCAGCAGCATTTACAAGGGTATTTATAGATCCATGATCATTAGCAACTTTTTGAAAAGTTTCTTCCACTGATTTAGGGTTGCTATTGTCTAATTGATAAATTTGCACATCACCATTTATATCATTAGCAACATCAATGGCAGCTTGCTCATTTTTATAATAGGTAATTACTACCCTAGCACCTGATTGAGCAAATTCTTGTGCACACAATGAGCCGATACCTCCACTGCCACCCACAATAAGAACACACCCATTTTCAAAACTTTTATCCATTTTTTTTACCTCTTTTGTTATTATATTATTTCTGAACAATTAAACAAAAAGGTAACTTATTATGCGTTTTTCATATCATCCAACTATGTGCGATCCTTCATTTTATCTAGAGCTTGGGAAAGCGGCTGAAGCCGCTGGATTTGATTGCATTACATTTCCAGATAGCATCTGTTATCCAAAAGAATGTGATTCAACTTACCCATACAATGATGATGGCAGTAGAGAGTTCCTTGATGGAGTTCCATTCTTAGAGCCGTTTTCAATCATTCCAGCAATTGCGGCAGTAACTGATAAGTTAGAATTTTCAACCTCCGTTTATAAACTTGCTCCAAGACAAGCAGTAACTACTGCTAAATTTGTTACGACGCTTGGAGTAATGACAAATAACAGATTTCATTTTGGCATAGGCGTTAGTCCATGGTACGAGGATTTTCTTGCTACCGGAGAGAGATGGGAAAAACGTGGTAAAAGAATGGATGAACAAATAGATATTCTAAAAGGATTGATGAATGGTGAATATTTTTCTTTCAAAGGTGAGTTTTATGATATTCCTGAATTAAAACTCTGTCCTGTACCAAGTAAACCAGTCCCAATTCTGATAGGCGGTCATTCAAAACTTGCTCTTAAGAGAGCGGCTCGTGTTGGAGATGGCTGGATTAGTGCTGGAATAACTCTTGATGAAACTAAAGAATTTATTAACCAAATAAATACATTTAGGGACGAATTTGGAACACTTCATCATCCTAATTATCAATTCCAAGTAATGGGAGAGGCAGCTTATTCACCAGATGGAATCAAAAATCTTGAAGATCTTGGAGCAACTGAGGTAATTGTAGCCTTCAGAAATGCTTATGAAGGAGGCAAAGATGATAGGACTCTTGACGGAATGATTGCTGAAATTAATTGGTACGCTGAAGAAGTAATTAATAAATCAAGATGAATGGTCGGGATGGCCGGATTTGAACCGACGACCACCTCACCCCCAGCGAGGTGCGCTACCAGGCTGCGCTACATCCCGAAAGTGATTATTTTATAATGAAAAATAATTAAAGTATCTTTTAGATGCTTTTCTTAAACAAATTAAAGATGTGCTCAAAGTGAAAAAAATTAAATAAAATTTAGTTTTTTGAATTAAAAGTGTATATAATCACCACTCAGCATATAGTGGTGCTGAACAGAGAATAAATTTTTTCATGAAATATTGTGATATTTTATGAAATAAACTAACATTAGAGTTTACACTTACAGAGGAAGGTGAATAAAAATGGCGAAATTAAAATTTACACTTAGAAGATTTTTTTCATTTGGGTATGCGTTTATAGCAGGTCTCATTTCAACTCAGGTTATTGCTGATGACGGTGATGCGCCAAAAGCAGCTGGGGAAGAGGCTGCAGAAAAGGCTGGAGAATCACTTAGTGCAGGTGCAATTGCCGCCGCTGTGGCAGCTGTTGCAGCTATAGCCGCAGCATCAGATGATGACGATTCACCTGCGCCAACACCTGCGCCAACACCAGCGCCTACACCAGCGCCTACACCAGCGCCTACACCAGCGCCAACACCAGCGCCAACACCAGCGCCTACACCCGCGCCTACACCAGCACCGACTGAAGTTTATGAATATACAGTTGAGAACGTTGTTTCCTCTAACACAGTAACCTCCTCAGCTACTAATGTAGGTGTAACTGTTTCTTCTGCAACAAATACAAATGTTACAACTTTAACAAGTTCTAATACCTTGACAAGTTCAGCAACAGAAACCACAACTGTTACTGAAACTGATCCAACTGATCCTACAGCAGTTTCTGCTACTGTCTACCTTGGTTCAAGTCAGGTAGATGTAAATGACGGACAAGGTGGTCTGATGGGTAATGGCGATATTGACGGTAATGGCGGTTTCTATCCTGGATTCTCAATTGATGTTCCATTGGTACTCGGCCCAGATGAGCCATCTAATGTAGAACAAAGCTTTGAAGAATATGAGGCTTTAACAGACGTTCTTATCGAAGTTGATACAATTGTTGAAGAAACTCAAATGATCGACGTTGATACTACAGTCGATGTCATTGAACAAACTACTGCTACTGCAACAAGAGAAGTTCAGTAAACAAGGTTCTTAAAAAAAACCACCATCATTGGTGGTTTTTTTTGCCTGAAAAAAATCTAGTTTAATATTTAACATAATATTCAATAGTTATAACAGGCATTCTCGGATGAACATATTGCTTTGTTTTAAAAATTTGGCTATCTCTGTCCAAATAATAGATATTTTTTTCAGACCAATTTATCAATGGTGCATCAATTACTTCTTCAACCTTTGTAAATTCTTCTTCTTGATCTAACCTCATTAATTTAAATTTTTTGCTTTGATTTGAAGAAATTTTTGAATTTATGTTAAGACTTAATAGAGTTGGATTATAAAAATCTACAGCATAATTAATACTACTAGATGCATAAAAATTAGATATTTTTGAATTTGAATGTTGAATTTTAAGATCGTTCCTAAAGCCATCTAACTCAATAATTTTTCCATTATATGTATATATTCTTCTACTCTCTGCGTCTACCCATTCAAATACTCCCTTATTTTCATATGCTAGTATCATCAAAATAGGAGTTGATCTTCCTAATTTTACTTTTATAAAGCTATATTCTTGATTAATAAAATCTTCATTTGTAATTTTAAGGTCATTTCTACCAGTAATATACTTTGCAGAATCTTTAGCTACCTCAACATAATTTACAGAAGGTAAATTTGAGCATGAAGATAAAGCAAAAATTAAAATTACAAGTTTTATCTTATTAATCATATATATCATCCCAATCCCTAGTACTATGGCTCAATACTCCCTGATCGGTTACTCCATACAGGTGATGAGCGTGGACTAAATATACTGCTCCATCTCTTGTTAATGGCCTTAAGCCGAACGAAGTCATTTGTTTAGAATGTTTTTTTGAAAACATGCTTAGAGGAAATAAAAAATACCAGCCTTTATCAAAACTGCCTTCTCCAAATTCTGCATAACTAATATCTGTTCTAGAGAAAAATGCTCCTAGAGTCAATCCACTTTTAAATCTCCTAGAAAAATCAAAATTGAATCCAGAATCCTCTGCTAAAAATCTGCCAGCCTTTATACTCATCAAAACTTGAGATCTTGGTTCTTTAAAATAGAAATTAAAGTGTCCTGTTGTAGTCATATATTTGTTGTCGTCTTCTAAGAAAGAAAATAATTGACGATAACTTCTCTGTTTGACTCTCCATAACTCCATGCCAATACCATAGTTCTTTGTAAATGGTCTATATAGAGTTTCAATGCCTATTCCGCCAAACATCTGCTCAAATAATCCTCCTGAAATTTTGTAGTAAAAAGAACCGAAAGGATTTTTAAAATAATTGAGCTGCATTCTAGTTATATGAGCTTTTTTACTTTGCTTTAAATACTTAACTATGTCTGTTCTAACATGAGGTAATGAGCTGTCACTAGCAAGTTTTAAATCTCCCAAGTTATTAACTAAACCTATAGAGGCAGTTGTTAGAAGAGTTAAATTCTCTTTAATTATGAACTCTGACTTAACTCCATATGACAAATCACCAAAATAAAAACCGTCGGGTCCTCCGATTTGACTCCTTAGCTGAGGCGAAAAACTATTTAAGAGAAGTGGCAATCTAGTTATAGGTTGATACTCATAATTTTCAAGATCTTCCGTTTTACTTTTATATATTTCTGAACTAGATAGTAAGGGTTCAGTTATTTTTAATCTCTTATAGGTATTGAAGTCAGAGCGAGATATTTCATATGTTAAAAGCGGCATTTCTGCATTTAAATTTGTCAGCACAAATGTATCAATCTCATCAGGAGATAATTGATCAAGAATTCCTACTGCTCTTCCCATCATGCGTGGATAACTACCATGGGTATTTTGAGTAAATGTAATTTTAAATTTATTATCTTCTAAATCAGCGCTTTGTAGATAAAGTTTTTCTTTTGTCCTAAGGAATTCTAGACTTGTCTTATAAAGATTACCTTTATCAAGTGAGTTAACATATTTATATGTTCTAGAATATTCAATCTTTTTTGGAGGATCATTTTTTTTAACAACTGGATCTTTTTTACCCCAAGACCCCGAATATGAAAATCCAAAATTGAGCGTATTTCCTCTAGCGTAGCCTAGTTTAATATGAAAACCTCTTGTTATAGGATATACGAATCCATAATTCCATTTCGAATCTTGCTCTAATGGTTCATAAGACTCTTCTTGGTAGTTAGTTGCATCATATTCAACTTTCAGCCTAAGTCCTTTAATTTTTGGAAGAAATATTTCGGCTCCCGCAAACAAACCTGCTTCCTCACCACGAAAGAAAGAGGATGTATTTAATTCTCCACCGCTTGTGATACCCTCTGTAGAGTTAACACCTCTGTTATAAAATCTTTCTGTAATCTTGCCAAGTGGATTTGAAATACCATTCCTATTCATGACACCCCAACCAATACCTCCGGTGAGATCCACATTTTTGATTCTTTTCGTTGCTACAATATATTCTGAGGCAAATAATGCAGTTCCTCCGAGGTCTCTTACGCCAAGAGCGACAGCGGGTAAATATTTAGATTCCTTTAGAAGTCTAAATTTAATGTCAAATCCTTTATCTTTATACGATTGAGATCCACTAAATGCCTCAACATCACTATAAAGCTTGTTATTTATATCTGTATATTGATATGAAGCTTCAAACCAATTAAAAGGATAAGCAACAATGGAACCTCTTAAATATGGCTCATAATGAGACCAAGTAAAAGCTAGAGATCCCTCTGGAAGCAATCTTGCAGTAGGCATCTGCATAAGACCTATGGTTCCATAATTTGAGAAACTTGGTTGATCATAATATGGATAAATATAATCTCTTATATCTGCAGATAAAGTAATTGAAAATATCAACGCCGTAAACAGCGCTGCAAGCTTTTTTCTCATCTATATACTAGTTATTATTAGAGATGGCTGCAATTGATGCTGCAGTCACAGACAGATTTGCAAGAATAGGTGATAAAGTTTCAACTAGTGCAAGCGAATCAAGAGGTCTTGCCTGTCTTGGGACTATGATTGTGGATCCAGGTAACAAGTCTTTTGCTCCTAATCCAAAAAATGATTTCTCAAATTTTATTGAGGTTCCATTAGGCAAGATTGCATAAATCCTTGATTCATCTGCATCATTTTTTAAGCCTCCCGACAAATCAATATATTTTGAGAATCCAGCTCCAGTCTCGAATGGAATTGTTACAGGATTAAGTACTTGTCCAACGACTGTAACGACATTTTTAATAGAGGGCATATAAATAATATCCCCGCTCTCCAAGAGAGTATCTTGATTTGGATTTCTTGAAATAACTGACGGGTTTAGCTCGGTTACCAATCTACCAATACTTTCAACATTAGAAATATTAGACATCAGAGCAACAAGGCTTACCAAATCAGTTGAACTATCTTTTAAATAACCACTAGTCACTGCTGTAGATAATATTTCAGTCAACTCTTGCTTAGCTCTTTCAATAGCTTTTGTTTCCTGATCTTTTACAGAATCTCTAGTGAAGATACCACCTAAAGGATATGCATTTTGTGTCAAGCCTCCTGCTCGATCATACACATCCATCAAAGTTGTTGAGCCATCAATTGAATATATGCCTGGATTATTAAATTCGCCAACCAATGTAATATGACCTTCATAAATACTTGAAAAATCTAGTCTTGGATTAAAGAATGTAATCTGGCTAAGTTTTAAAAGATCATTAAATGAATATTTTTTAAAGCCATCATATTTTGTACCAACCTCAAATGAAGTATCTGAAGTTAATGTTTCATACAAAAAACCTCCAGCAAGATTAAAAATATTTCTCCCATTAACTCCAGCGCCAATTGGATATATCCCCGGAAATCTTACATTTCCAACAACAGGGATTGAATTCACAATTAGGATTGGGAGAAGTTCTGAATGCATGGTCAACAAATTTGAGCAGCCAGCCTCATTTACTGGCTCGAATGTTTCAAACTTAGACTCAAGAAAGGCAAGCAATGGTTTTTTATTAAGAGCTTCTAGGGATGCAAGGCACTGATATTTCTCATCTGAAATATCAATAGTATCTCCTTTATTTAAAAATGGATTGTCCGACAAGGCTTCAGAAGCTAATGCCTCACTGGGATCATAAAAATCAAGCCCATCAAATGACTGTTCATTATCTTCAGTTGCCATTGACTTAATATATTTAGCTAAAGTTTTAGATTGAATAAAGGCAATATCATCTTTTGAAAATATAAAAATTTGATCGCCAGAAAAAAGCCGAATTTTAGACAGTCTATTAGAGTTAGTTAGGTCAAAAGTGAATGCATTATATGATTTCGAAATAGGATCTAATCTTTTTAAGACTGCTAATCCAACATATGATGTATCAAGCAAATCTCTATCCAAATTGATAAAATCTCCAAGAACTTTGTTTTCATTAAAAGTATATTCTCCAGAATTTCGAATTTCGCCGTTAATGCTGAAGTAATTTGTTTTCTCTCCTATTACAGTATTTACAGTGATTCTGTCTCCATTTTTCAAAGAAAAATTTAAATCTCCCCCAGGATTTAATATTGCAGTTTTCCCAGAGGAAAGAACTCGTTCTACAGAGATATTGTCAATATCTGCAAAAGCATTTATACCGAGAGCATAATTAAGTACCGAGCCTAGATTATCATCGGGTTTAATTTCATATTTTGCCGGTCTTTGAACTTCGCCAAGTATTGAAACAGAATCTTTTAAGCCTCCTACAACAACAGAATCTCCATCCTGTAAGATCAAATCAACTAAGCCTGTGTCACCGTCAATTAAAAGATTATATAAATCAACTTCCGCAATTTCATTTTTATTTCTAATTACTTTTATTGATCTTAAAGAGCTAGTATTTTTAATCCCTCCAGCAGAAATTAGGCCGTTAAGAACGGTACCAAATGTATTAAGAGTATATGAGCCTGGCACATGAACATTTCCTATTACAAAAACCTGTTTGGCTCGAATTTGCTTCAAGGAGACTATAACTTCAGTTCCAAAATAATTGTCGCTAATTTCTTGCTCTATTCTCTGTTTAGCATCTGATAATGTTAATCCTGCAATTGGTATGCTGCCAACTTCTTCTACAACAATATGACCTCTTCTATCAACATCTATCTCAGCATCTTGATCTAAACCACCAAAGAGCAGAACTCTAACCTTATCACCTATTTTAATTTTGTAATCACCTCCGACAGGCATATTTTCATAAAAATTAAAGTCGGTTCTGTAACCAGAAAAAATATCTACTCCAAATAACTCCAAATTATCAAAAGTTTTTATTTCATTTTGATCAGATTCTGCAAATTCTCTATACTCATCTATTAAAAAACACGCTCTCTTATCCTTGATACATAGTTGGGTAGCTAGTTCAATTCTTTGCTCAGCTAAGTCACTAAAATATATTTCTTTTTTTTCGTCCAAAGAAAGCTCTTTCAACTGCTTCACAATTCCCTCATATTCATTCTGAACAAAAGACTTATAACCTCCGGTTTTATCATCATCTCTGTCAGATGAAGTAGAGCCACTCTCTCCAAGTTCAGTTAAAAATTCTAGTGCAGCCGCATCAGGAGTTTGGGTTAAAGC
>CACNUQ010000004.1 GCA_902623685.1 uncultured SAR86 cluster bacterium | reverse complement strand
ATGTAGATTCAGCCCCGTTTGAGCTAGTAGAATTAAAGTCAACCACCGGTGCATTGTCGTTATCAGTGATGGTGTAAGTGTGGGCATCATCGCTGCCGAGAGTTGCATTGCTTGGATTCGACAATGTAACGATGACTGTCTCATTGGCTTCATCCAGGCCATCATCAACAATCCCTGCTATTGTTATAGTTCCAGTGGTTGCGCCGGCACTTATGGTGAGAGTTCCATTAGCAAGCGTATAATCCGTACCTGATCCAGTTGCAGTTCCAGTGACTGCATAATCAACTGTTATGTTTTGTGTTGATGTAGCAGATAAATCGACCGTGAGGGCTTTAGATGATGTAGATTCAGCTCCGCTCGAACTAGTAGAATTAAAGTCAACCACCGGTGCACTGTCATTATCAGTAATGGTATAAGTATGAACCTTGTCACTACCTAGAGTTGCATTACTTGGGCTAGATAAAGTAACGATAACTGTCTCATTACCCTCAGTGATTGAGTCATCGACAATACTTGCAATAGTGATGGTGCTAGATGTTGCGCCGGCACTTATGGTTAAGGTGCCATTTGCAAGTGTGTAATCCGTACCTGATCCAGTTGCGGTTCCAGTGACTGCGTAATCAACTGTTACATCTTGTCCTGAGGCAGCTGACAAATCTACCGTGAGGGCTTTAGATGATGTAGATTCAGCTCCACTTGAACTAGTAGAATTAAAGTCAACCACTGGAGCATTATCGTTATCATTGATGGTATAGGTATGAACGCTGTCACTGCCCAGGGTTGCATTGCTTGGATTCGATAAAGTAACAATCACACTTTCATTAATTTCATCTAGAGAATCATCGACAATACTAGCGATCGTAATAGTTCCAGATGTTGCGCCAGCACTGATAGTTAAGGTGCCATTTGCAAGTGTGTAATCAGTACCTGATCCAGTTGCTGTTCCCGTAACAGCATAATCAACTGTTACGTTTTGTGCCGAAGCCGCAGATAAATCTACCGTGAGGGCTTTAGATGATGTAGATTCAGCCCCGTTTGAACTGGTGGTATTAAAATCAACTACTGGCGTACTGTCATTATCATTAATGGTGTAGGTATGAACGCTGTCACTGCCCAGGGTTGCATTGCTTGGATTCGACAATGTAACGATGACTGTCTCATTAGCTTCATCCAAAGAATCGTTAACAATACCGGCAATGGTTATAGTGCCTGATGTTGACCCCGCGCTTATGGTGAGAGTTCCATTAGCTAGAGTGTAATCGGTGCCTGATCCAGTTGCGGTTCCTGTAACTGCATAATCAACTGTAACGGTTTGACTTGATGCGAATGATAAGTCTACAGTTAAAGCTGCAGAGGAAACAGATTCAGCTCCATTGGAGCTAGTAATATTAAAATCAACAATCGGATTTGCTGCTCTAGTAATAACTCTAATATAGTCACCTGGCTTACCATTTTTAGAGCCAAATCTTAATGTTCTTTTATCAGAGCCAATAGATACCCAATCACCAGATGTTGTGGAACTGGTTGTACTGCTACCGTAATGAACATGATCTTCTGTCTGCCTTGCGCTGAAACCGCTATTACCTGATGTTGGATAGGTTGCGCCTGCTTTATCCACGTAATCAAAATCCACTGTCATTGAAGGATCAGTCCAATATCCCAATATTTCATAATCAAATACTATTTGACCAATCATTGAGGTTCGATCATCCCTGCTATTATGATTGTCGTTAATAAAAACTAGGTAAGAATTGGCTAGTGTATCTCCAAATACAATTGAGGTCGCACTTCCAGTTGGCACATAACCAAGGCCACTAAAGTTGTATGTATTGTTACATATAGAATTGCTCAGACCCTGACAAATATTTGTTCTTTCAGGGGTAATTATGAAGTCAAATCCCGAAGTAGATCTTTGACCATCATTGCTTTGTTTTCTTGCTCTAAAATCAGTTGCACTACTTTTAATTTCAACATATGAATTAACGCTTGCAATACCATCTGCATGAACCTGTAAAGCTAGCAATCCAGTAAATATTAAAAATATACTGACGCAAAAATATTTTTGTAAATCTAAAGCTTTGTTCATTTTTTATTCTCTAAACAGCCCGCCCCATAGTGAATAAAATTTTTTGGAAAGAATTTTATATAAAAAATGACAATTTATCATTATTTATATCAAACTTATAAATTGTTACGAGTTTACGAAAATATCGTATTTATTGATGAAATCACTATCATTTTAGTCAAAAATGATTTTTTAAGACTAAATTTTCGAGCTCTTAAATAATTTTTGCAATTAATTTACTTAATTCATCAGGTTGCTCAAAAAATAGAAAATGTCCACCTTCATTAATCGTAAAGATTTTAGAGGGAACATTATCGGAAAACTTATCAACAGCTTTCAAATCAACCAACCTATCTTTATCACCAAGAATAATTGATATTGGGATTTCAAGATCCTTGATATTATTTAAATCCAACTGATAGCCATTGCAAGCCTCTAAATCATCTAGCATCACCAAATCATCTTCCTCAGAAAAAGCATTTTTTATACCTAACAATCTTTTATGAAGACCATATTTAATAATAAAGTCGGCCGCATCACCATTACTTACCCTGGCTTTTGCAAGAAGCGGCTCAGCAACTATGGTGGGATAAATACTGTTTACCAAGACTATAGATTGCACTGGAACGTTTTTTTGCATTGCCATCTCAAGAGCAATCAATCCACCCATACTGTGACCGCATATGCTTAAATTATTGAGATCATAGCTTTCCAAACAATCTATCAAGAACTTACTATAAGACTTAATGGAGTTACTTGAGGAGCCTTTTGAGTCTCCATGTCCAGGCAAATCAATAATTAGAGGTTTATTAAACTCCGAATCGGGCAACTTAAGTGATCTAACCAATCTATGATCCATGCCAGCACCTGCAATAAAAAGTATTGATTTTTTTTCATTATCAATTGATTCAAAATTTCGAAAATATATTTCTGAATTTATCATTGCTTTGGCTCAAAATTGGTAGACCCGAATGGACTCGAACCATCGACCTTCGCAATGTCAATGCGACGCTCTAACCAAAACTGAGCTACGGGTCTGAAATTTTGAAATATTATACAGGTTGACAAATAATAAAATAAGAGTGCAATGATCTATATTGAAACCATAATGAAAAATAAAAAAGGTTGTTGATGAAAAAACTAAGTGTTGTATATATCAAAAAAATTTAATCTTAAGTCAAGAAAGTCAGCATATTTACGAAAATATTGAATTGCAAAAATTCTTGCTGGAAATACTGAATAATCTCCCTGCTCTATACCTTTTATATAATTAATATTGATAGATGTATTTGATGCAACTTCTGATTCAGTTAGTGAGAGTAATTCTCTGCGCTCTTTAAATACCTTTCCAATCTTGCATGTATGTGCTGATCTCAGACATGGCTTACTTTTGGAAAGAGTTAATTGCATTTTAAGAATATTTTTTTAATTAAAGCGAACCTCTTAGTATACATAGAAATGATAAAATGTCATTTAACTAATAAAAAACTTTATGCTGCCAACATAAATCTTTAAATTTAGTCTATTAAAATAGATCGTTGAGTTAAAAACTTTTTTGTGTCTTCCAGAATAGTTTGAGTTTCTGGTGAATTGTCTTTTTCTAATAACTCGTCTAATTCTGTCATTACTTTACTCATTGAGCCCCATGGACCATCTTCATTTAGACGCTGAGTTATTAGAGATTGATATCGTTTCATCATATCCTCAGGTGCATCTTGGGGGTAAAACTGACAAATTAATCTTTCAGCAAACAATCTATGACGGTCGTCAGATATATTGCGACAAATTTTTATTCTCTCTTGAGATGAATCAATTCTATGAAAATCAGCCATTAAATCTTTATCCTCTTTGGAGGGGAAGCCGCCTGCATAAATCATCTGTTCAATTTGATCATGATTGTTGTTCCAATTATTAATTTTATCTGCCATAGCCTGACTAACCAAAGTCTGGAAATCAACGTTCTCTCTTACCAGCTTTGCTCTTTCCTCTAAAACTGAAAAATCCATGTCAAATACCTCTGTATCTTCAATCATTTCACTGGGGCATATAGGAATGGTTTTATTAATTCCATATTTCTTGAAAGGTCCAGATTTACCGGGTTTTTGTACCATTGAATATATTTCTTGTGTATCAAGATCAAATATCTCTTGAGGATCAAAACTGAGATCAAAGAACATTAAATCATTGGGCGCCTTGCTCCCGCATGGAACAACCGGATATCTAAAAATCTCTCGTTTGAAGACTTCGCCCAATCCCAAAAATCCTTTCTGTTGAACAGCTTCCTGCACACCTGTTTTTGAGGATATTTTTAAAAAGAAATCTATTAACTCAGGTTTATGTTTATTCATTTTTTCGAGGAGAGAAATCATTAACTTGCAATCAGCAATAGCATCATGTGCGTCTCCAATTTCAAAGCCATTTGCTGCAGCAATATCAGCCTGCTTAATACTTACTCCAGGACCCCCTTCGAAAAGAGGTATGTTCAAGATATTTGGGAAAAATGCTGCAACATTGTGAATCATTAGCAAGATATCGAGGCGACTATTTCCATTAGTATTTGTAAGATAGGACTCAAAAAGATTCCAATAAAACTGTCTTCTGATTAACTCCTCATCATAGGACATGCCATTGAATGTTATAAATACGCCAGGTTCATCTATAGTCCATTGTCTCCATTGACGGTTAAGATCTCTCATCATTTCATAATGAGAAATATTAGAATTAAAAAGATGAGTCTTCTTGTTTGTTACCATTGCCATTGGATGGGGTATCGCCCAAGGCAAGGGAGCACAACCAAGGTTTTGCTCGTCTTGAAGTTCTAAATCACGATTTGTTCGAATTGACCCACACTGTAGAATCTGAGCAAAGTCTTTATTTAGGCCCGTTGTTTCTGTATCGTAAAAGATTAAATTATTTATCAACTATCTATTAGGATCTACTTACATTAGATGACTCTACTTTAGATTTATCATATTCAGAATATTTACCTAGCTCATATCTTGCTACAGATCTTCTATGCACCTCATCAGGCCCATCAGCAAGTCGTAAAGTTCTCATACCCGCATACATTCTTGCCAATGGAAAAACTTGAGATACTCCAGCTCCGCCATGCATCTGAATAGCTCGATCAATTACATCACAGACAATGTTAGGCACAATGACTTTAATTTGCGCAATCTCGCTTGCTGCAACTTTATTTCCAACAGTGTCCATCATGTGTGCAGCTTGGAGTGTTAATAGTCTTGCCATATTAAGTTCAATCCTTGAATTAGCAATAATATCCATATTTCCACCAAGTTGAGCTAAAGGTTTACCGAAGGCTACTCTGCTTTGGGATCTTTCACACATCATTTGTAATGCTCTTTCACCTAAACCAACTGCTCTCATGCAATGATGAATTCTGCCTGGCCCCAATCTACCCTGAGCAATCTCGAAACCTCTTCCCTCACCGAGAATCATATTACTTTTTGGAACTCTCACATTAGTAAACTTAAGATGAGCATGTCCATGAGGAGCATCATCCCATCCAAATACTTCCATCATTTTCCTAACTTCAATACCTTTTGAATCCATTGGAACAAGAATTTGAGAATGTCTTTTATGTCTTGGTGAATCTGGATCTTGATCAGTAACACACATAAAAATTATAATTTTACAGCGTGGGTCACCTGCTCCAGATGTCCACCATTTTTCACCATTAATTACATATTCATCTCCATCAAGCACAGCTGTAGCTGCCATGTTTGTTGCATCAGAAGAGGCTACTCCAGGCTCAGTCATGCCAAAGGCAGATCTTATTTCACCAGCAAGCAAAGGTTTTAACCAAGTTTCTTTTTGCTCATCAGTTCCATATCGTTCCAAAACTTCCATATTTCCAGTATCAGGAGCTGAACAATTGAAAACTTCCGATGCAATGCCAACAGCTCCCATTTTCTCTGCAAGATGTGAGTACTCAAAATTGGTTAAGCCCGTGCCAAATTCACCTTCATATCCTGGCAAGAAAAAATTCCATAAGCCCTCAGCTTTTGCCTTTGCTTTCATTTCTTCCATAATTGGAGGAACACACCAGCGACCTCCCTCCTCAACTTGCTTCGCATAAGTTGCTTCATTTGGTCTTATTTCTTTATCAATAAAATTCGAAACCCTCTCGAGAAAGGATTGAACTTCTGGCTTTAAATCTCTCATTATCTTCCCCTTATTAATAGGTGTTATTTATAATATAAGTATTGTGAATGTTATAAAATAACTTTATTATTAGTTATCAAAATATTAGTTACCATAATAACTGCAAGCAACATGCAAAGCTATAGGATTAAACAAAAATGAAAATAAGTTCTTTTGATCTCAACTTATTTGTAATTATGAACTCCATTTATACCGAGGGTAGCCTTACTAAGGCAGCCGAGGTCGTTGGAATTACCCAACCAGCTGTATCCAATGCACTATCTAGATTAAGAGAAAAATTTGATGATGAGCTTTTTGTAAGAACAGGTGGTGGGATGGTCCCTACTCAAAAAACTGAAAACATAATTAAGGATATTCAAAATGCATTGCAACTAATGCAAAAAAGCGTAAATGAACCGGATGAATTTAATCCTGAGACTAGTCAAAAAACTTTTAGAATTTCTCTTGGTGATATCAACGAGGGTCGAATATTGGCAATCCTTATGGGTAAAATGGAAGAACAAGCTCCAAATGTGAAGCTTGAGTGCTACTACACCGCCAGGGACCAAGTGCCACATGCGCTGGCAACAAATGAATTAAGCTTTGCTGTTGATCCTTTTATTCCAAATTCAAAAGATACAAATTCATTAAAAGTATTTACTGATCAATTTGTTATTGCTCACCGTGCAAATCATCCTGTGACTAAAGTTTCAGAAATTACTTTGGATGAGATGCTAAATTTAAAATATATAAATATCTCAAATAGAAAACGTGGGGCATCTGTCGTTGAAATGGAAATGCAAAAAATGCAATTGCAACCTGAAATTGCACTTCGAGCACAACACTATTTAGTAACTCCTGAAATAGTCAGATCATCAGACCTATGTTTACTTTGCTCTGAGACTTTTGCAAAAAAACATGGTTTGAGCTACATCGAAATTCCTTTAAATGTTCCTCCTCTGGAACAGTACTTAATTTGGCATAGAAGTGATGATAATGATGGTTCCCATATTTGGATGAGAAATCTTATCGCGGAATCCTTTAAACAGGTTAGTGCACTCAAACCTTAGGAGCTTCACCATAATATAAAAAAGAAGCTATCTTAGGCCCTTTTATATATTTCTTTTTTAAGTCCTTGAATTTGAATCCTCCAGAAAGTATGAGCGCTTCAATATTTCTATTAAGATTACAACCTCCACCGATTTTTTTCCAAAATGGTGCAATTCGATTTTGCCATTTCTGAATGTTAGGCTCTGGAGCTAATCCATGCTCCATAAAGAAGAGTGATCCATTGGGTTTAAGTAATCTATAAGCCTCTGATAAAGCTTGCATTGGATCAGGTATGGTACAAAGACTGTATCCAATGACAACACTATCGAATGATGAAGATTCAAGGTCAATTGACTCTGCAGTTGTCTCGATAAATGAGATTTTTGATTGATAGTTTGAGGCTCTTGATTTTGCTATTGCTACCGAACTAACCGCTGGATCAACTCCAACAATCTCAATTACTTTGTCGAAATCATAAAAATCAAAATTAAGGCCAGAGCCTATTCCTATTTCTAAAACTCTGCCATGTGCTTTGGGGACAATCTGTGCTCTTTTTTTTTGAAAACCTTCCATGCTGCAACAACAATCCAGCAATTTTGGAAGAAAATACTTTTCATAAAGATTCATGCTTGACTCAGATCGTGTCCTGCGGTTCCAACTAAGCCACCATCTGAGGGAATTACTGCACCAACTGTATACGCACCAGCTCTTGAACATAAAAAAATTACCAGGCCTGCAATATCCTCAGGGGAACCAATTCTTTTTCTAGGATTCCTTGATGCTATCAAAGAGTAATCATGATTGACTGCTGCGCCTAGCATCATCGATTCATATGGGCCTGGAGCGATTGCATTTACTAAGATATTCTCTCCAACTAATCTTTTTGCCTGTACACGTGTTAAATGATGAACTGCGGCTTTTGAAGCTCCATACGCATAACTCTCTAAAGCTGGAACATTCAAGCCATCGATTGATCCAATATTAATAATTCTCGATGGATCCTCAATAGAAGCATTCATTTTTAAAATTGGAGTAAGTTTTTGAGTTAAGTAAAAAATACTCTTCACATTTAAGTCCATGACTTTATCCCAGCCCTTTTCTGAATATTTCGCATAGGGCTCTCCCCATGAAGCCCCTGCATTATTTATTAAAAAATCAATATGCTCCTCAGTGGACTCAATGTAATTAACAAAATTCGTCATGCCTTCCATAGTGCTTAAATCGCATGGAACTGGAATACATTCACATTCATACTTTTTAGATAACTCTTTAGCTTTTTCAATTAAAGCAGCCTCTTTTCTTGCTGTAATATAAACCTTAACACCATTAGCTAAAAAACCAGCTGCAATCATTTCACCAATTCCCCTAGAGCCACCGGTAACAATCGCAACTTTTCCTGACACATTAAACAGTTCTAAGATTTTCATAACTATCCTTTTAAATTTAAATATCTTCTTATGTTCTCTTGAAATGATTATGAATTCAATAGCATTACATTTAGAATACTTTGATGGAGTTAGCTTTAAATTTTACCCAACTACTGTTAGGGATCATAATTCTCGTTTGGGGAGCAAATAAATTTGTTGATCACTCCTCAGTTATTGCAAAACATTTAGGAATTAATGATTTAGTTATTGGTTTAACTCTTATAGCTGCAGGTACTTCAGCCCCTGAGATATTTGTTGCAATATCTGCAGTAATAAATGGAAATGAGAATATTGCTTTTGGAACAGCAATTGGCTCAAATATTTCAAATATTGCTCTTATTTTTGGAGTTTCATGTTTATTTTTTAATTCTCCATCTAAAACTCATTTATCAAATTTATTTCCTTTTGGTTTATCAATTTTAATGCTTGGTCTGATCATTGTTGATGGAATGATTTCATTCAGTGAGAGCATCGGTTTAGTGGGTCTATTTATTGTATTTATGTATATTCTGTTAAAAACTGAAGGAATACCTGAAGAAGAGCAATCTGAGTCTACCGCATTCACAAAAAGTCTTTTTTTATCAATGGTGGGTCTTGCAGGATTGATTGCCGGAGCAAATATCTCAATTATTTTTGCAGAAAATACAGCTGCTCTCTTAGGTATTTCAGAGTTAATAATTGGTCTAACTATAATGGCTTTGGGAACTAGTCTGCCAGAGTTAGCAGCAACTATTGCTGCATTAAGAAAAGGAAGACATCAGATGGTGGTAGGGAATATTATTGGTTCAAATGTCTTAAATTTAGTATTTGTTTTACCGATAATTGGGTTTTTTGGGACAATACAAATTAATCAAACGGTTCTCCAAAGAGACTTTTATATTTTGCTAGTTTTAAGCATAGTTTTTATCTTTTTAGCCTTTGCACTTACTAAACTAAGATTTGTAAAGAGCCTATATATGACTTCTGGAATATTATTGATCAGCAGCTATATCTTTTACATCAGTATTCTTGCTGGGATTGTATAAGAATTTCATATACAAGAAAAAGGATAACGATATTACAAATGTTGCAACTTCAAACACAAAAAATGCATTATAAAAAGTTGGTGTGCTTGGAATCAATGAGAATAAGTACCTGCCAAGCGCAATACTAAAAGTTAAAAATGCAAGGACTGATAAAATAAATGTTGTTATACCTCTGCTGAAAATAGCAAGAAAACATAAAAGACCTATAACCATATTTATTCCACCATACAAGCCAGCAACTTCTGAGTATCCAATTGTATCTGTAACTTGAAGCCCTACTGCTTTCATAAATGATGGGATGTCTCCAAACTCCAATGCATCTCTGACTGGATCTATTATTGCCCATGCGCCTATGCCAAAATATAGAACAGCGTAGATCAGCAAAAATAGCCTAATTATCCAAATCATAGTAAACCCTAAAAAATTTCGTTCTTTCTTTTATTGTGTCCAATCCTAACAACAAAACACATAAAGAGCGTTATAACAAACATTGTAATAGTATCTCTAGTAAAAGGAAGAAATGTTATAAAACCTATGATCTGAGTGATAGCAAAAGAAATACTAATTACATATATAGGCCATAATGGAGATGTAGGATTTTTGCCTGAAAAATGCCTATATATGAAATAATTCAATGTAAGGAAAAAAGCTGGCAGAATAACTCTAGCCCTATATTCAGACATCTCTTCTTTATTAAACCCACTTGCAAGAAATGCTACTGGCAATTGATCATAAAAAAATAAATGAATAACTGTCCTCATAGCTGTATACAAGCCAGCAATTAGCAATGAATACTTGATTAACCTTTCCATCAAAACACTAGGATACACCTAAAGTATTGAATTTTTAAATTTTAAGCAGAATGCTAATTATAGCTAATAGCGGAAATGCTTGATTTTGTCCCTGCTATTTTTTAGATCTGTCATCGCATCGATTCCAATTTCAAGGTGTTGCTTAGCCCATTTTGATGTCACAGCCTGGTCCGATTTTTCAGTTTTAACACCGTCTGGTGTAACTGGAACATCTGATACCAATAACAAGGCTCCTCTTGGGATTTCATTGTAATGACCAACGATGAAGATAGTCGCAACCTCCATATCAATTCCAATGGCCGTTGTTTTTTTTAGCTTCTTTAAGAAATTTTTATCATGCTCCCACACTCTTCTATTTGTTGTGTATATGACTCCAGTTCGGTAATCAGTTCCAGCATCTAATATTTTGTCTGATACGAATTTATGTAGTTTAAAAGATGGTAATGCTGGAACCTCTGGAGGAAAATAATCATTTGAGGTACCATCACCTCTAATTGCAGCGATAGGAAGAATTAAATTACCAATTTCAGAAGAATCTTTTAATCCACCACATTTGCCAAGAAAAAGCACTCCTTTTGGCTGTCTTGCAACCAATAAATCCATCACCGTGGCAGCATTTGGGGAACCTATTCCAAAGTTAATAATACTTAATCCTGCATCATTTGTGCATGAGGACATAGGTCTATTTTTACCTTGAATATCACAATTAAATTGATTGGCAAACTCTTCAATATAATCCTGAAAATTTGTAAGCAGGATATAGTCTCCAAACTTATCTACAGGCATGCCTGTATATCTTGGAAGCCAATCTTTGGCTATTTCGTATTTATTGTCCATAAGACATTATAGACGATTTAATAAAATTGCTATTTGAGGATGATTATTGGTGATTAAATGCGTTAATTAAGATTCCAATCCTCAATAATCATATCCGAAGCTTTTTCACCAATCATGATGGTAGGCGCATTTGTGTTACCACCTACCAAAGTAGGCATAATAGAAGCATCTACAACCCTTAACCCCTTCATATTATGGACTTTCAACCTGCTATCAACTACTGACAAGGGGTCATTTCCCATCTTACAGGTTCCCACAGGGTGATAAACTGTATCTGCTCCCTCGCGCATAGCTTGCTCTATGTCTGCATCATCATTGATATCTATTGGCCTCTGTGTATGTTCGGATATGTACTTACTAAATGGCTCAGCACCAAGAACTTTCATCATAATCTTATATCCATCAATCATGTCTTTCATATCATCAGGATGACTAAGGAATTTTGGGTCAATTAAGGGATCAGCAAATGGGTCTGCAGATGCTAAAGTTACCTCACCTCTAGATTTCGGTCTTAACAAGCAAGAATGACAACTCATACCTGTTCCCCAAAGCAGTGTTCTGCCGTGATCAACTATCATTGCTGGAGCATAGTGAAATTGAATATTCGGAATATCTAATTCGTCTTTGGTTTTTACAAAAGCACCAGCCTCTGCCACGGTGGAGGTAAACAGGCCAGTTTTAGTGAAAAGATATTTTAAAATCTCATACGGATATTTAAGAAATATATTTTTTAAGCTAAATCCAATCAATTTCATGGAGTTGTACTTATGGACCGTAATGTAGTCAATATGATCTTGAAGATTTTTTCCTACGCCAGGAAGGTCAACATGATGATCAATGCCATGTTTACTAATCTCATTAGCTGGCCCCACTCCTGATCGTAATAGTATTTGCGGAGACCCAAATGCCCCAGAAGACAGAATGACTTCTTTTGAAGCATTGATTGTGAAAGAATTGTTATCGCTATCAATACATTCAACGCCTTTTGCTTGATTGTCATCGATTAAAATTTTATTGACTTGGGTGTCAGTCATGACTGTAAGATTGTCTCTATCGAGTACTGGTACCAGATACGCTTTAGCTGCACTGCATCTCTTGCCGTTAATTTGGGTTGTTTGATAATAACCAAAGCCTTCTTGCTCTTCTCCATTGAAATCTTCATTGTAGTTATATAACTTTGATCCAGCCTCAACAAAAGACTTGCATGACTCCGGTTGATGACGAATATCACAAACATTTAATGGTCCATTTTGGCCATGATATTCATTATTATGAACTTCATTGTGCTCAGCTTTTTTAAAATAAGGTAGCACTTCATCATACGACCAACCATCATTTCCAAGCTCTGACCAATGATCATAATCCCATCGATGACCTCGAACATATAACATTGCATTAATAGAGCTCGAACCACCTAATGTTTTCCCTCTGGGTTGAAATCCTTTTCTATGTTCTTGACTCTCACTTGTCATTTTATGAGTACCTCCAGCAGAATCTACAACCACTGACTCTGGCTCGGTGATTGTTACTTTTTCAAATTCCTTTTGTGGAACAGTATCATAAGACCAACTGTATTTACTTTGGGTCATCCCAAAAGCAAAGCCAATAGGTACATGCAATCTTGGATCGCTATCCTTTGAACCAGCTTCTATCAAACAAACTGATGTATTTGGATCTTTACTTAACCTATTAGCTAGAACACATCCAGCAGAACCAGCACCTAAAATAACAAAATCAAAATTTTTCATAATCTAATGATATTTGAATTAAAAAAAATTAGTAGCCTTATTTTGAATCAAAATATAAAGAACTTATATTCCTGAAAAAGCAAATCCTGGAGCCAAAAATACCCCAAAGGAACCAGGCCATGGTGATGCTGGAAGCGGTTGATTTTGTGACATGATTACACCGACTAGACCTGTTTTAGGGCTTACAAAAAAGTTAGTGCCATAAAAACCACTCCAGAAAAAATCATTATCTCTGTCAAAAAGGATAGTTTTTTTAGCATTTATCACAACGCCCACACCTAAACCAAAACCCATGCCATCAACTTGACTTGATAGAACTCCTGACTGTATATGGGGATATGACATTAAAGAAATTGATTCGGATGACAAAATTCTTTTTCCATCGTAAATGCCACCATTCCAAAGCATTAAAGCAAATTTAATATAATCTTCTGCATTTGAAACAAGGCCACTACTTCCTGGTGTCCAATCTAATGGATTGCTCCTTGGAGTTTCAATAAGTGTTAAATTGAAGGTGCCATTTCGAGAATAAACTTCAGCTATTTTATTGTCTTTATTTTCTTGGCTTAAGAAATTAGTTTGAGTCATGTCTAAGGGCTTAAAGATTCTTTCTTCAAGAAATTGATCAAATGATTTTTGAGATGCTATTTCAATTATTCTGGCTAAAATATCTGTTGACCATCCATAGCGCCAAATCTCTCCAGGTTGCTCAAAAAAAGGTAGTTGTAATATTTTGTTAACCCTATCTTCAAGACTACCTAGCCCCTTATAAATATCATTTTGTGCCCACAGTTTTGCAAGCTCCGATTGATCTTTGTTATCTACAGAGTCGTTATAGCCAGCTCCAGAACTAAAGGTAAGTAAATCTAAAATGGTTATTGATCTTTTTAGAGGTTCTGTAACAAATTCATTATCCAGCATCTGATTATCAGGAAGGGCTACTCTAATTTTATTTGCTAGGGGTAAGTATTGCTCTATAGGATCATCAAGTTTTAGTTTACCCTCCTCAATTAAAATTAGTGTTGCGACTGCAGTTATAGGCTTAGTCATAGAGGCAATCCTAAATCTTGTATTAGTTTGCATGGGAATACGATTATCAATATCAGCCATACCTTTAGCTGTTGCATGAATTATTCGCCCATTCTTTGCAAAAATAGCCACGTAGCCTGCATCTGCCTTTCGAAGAATGTTTATATCAAAATAAAAATCAAGAGCTGCACGAGAAAACCACGAAAGGTTCTCTTGCTCTTTAATTTCAGCATTAGCGGAAGGTAATATTGGTAAGCTAACTCCGGGATTTAAATATGAGATTATAAAAATAAAAGAGGATAAGCTGATAAAAATAAAAAATCCAAAAACAAACTTTTTCATCATTTTATTATATTGGTAGGGATGGAGGGAGTCGAACCCCCACACCTTTCGGCACTTGGTTCTAAGCCAAGCGTGTCTACCAGTTCCACCACATCCCCAGAAAGAGAAAGAATTATATTACAGAATCATGAAATATTAAGAATTTTTATCCAATCCTAACAAACTAGGAATAAGGTATTTCATTTTTTCTTTTTCGATGAGCTAAAATAAGAATTAAAGCTAAAAATACTTCTCCAAGAAAAACAAAAAGGCCAAAGAAATTAAACCCTTCATAATAAAAACTTACTAACCGTCCAAAGGCAATAAAAATCATAATATAAGCAATAAAGATTGCGATTGAAACAAGACGGTAAGAAAATGCATATCGTATTAAAAAATAAGCATATGCAAGAAATGATCCAGCAAATAATGATCGAAACTCTGATGCAGTTTCTGGATTAGTTGCGACTACAGGGATAAAACCAAGATCAGTTAAATCAGGTTTAAACATAACGTAGCATCCAATAATGAATAAACATAGGGCTGAAAAAATGATGGAGAGTCTTAACATCTACAAAACCCCAAGAACAAATAATGCTAAGAAAAATGCAACCACGCCCATGGCTAACCAAAAATATAATTCTTTTGTATTACCAAAACGATAAGCATTTATAGCCAAGCCCCAGCAATATAATGGGGCTAAAGTGATGATGATAGAGCTAATTAGTATAGCAATCGGTATAAATGCCAATACTAAAAATAATTGAAGTACCAATTTATTCATAACCTAATGGAACATAATTATGAAGCAAGTGTCAAATTCTTATGAATTTTCGAGCCAAATTGGAGAAGTCCATGCTCTTTCCTGAATAAATTTTGGAGTTTCAAAATCTGGATCATCTATGCAATAACTAGGATTACTCATACACAATTGATGAGACCACCTACATGACTTATTAGCTACAACTCTTGCGTAATAGTAAGCATTTTCCTTATTATCAAAATTGGGGTCATCCCAAACAACACACATTGATTTTTCTCCCTTTCCTATTACCTCACATGAAGATTCATCTAATGTTGTTTGTTGATAATCAATAACATCAACAATCGTTGTATGCACCTCATCGCCCTTTAAGACTCCTTTGATTATTTGTATCTTCTCAATATATTGATTTTCAAGACTAGCATCTGCTTTTGCGCTAATAAAAATACTTAAATTAGACATGTTAGTTGCATCAAGCGTTGCACCCATTGGAACGCCTTCTTGATAAGCTTGCGAAATAGCACTCGGAGAATCACATAAACTTTTGTTAAGGTTGCCCCCAGCAAAAAACCTTACTAGAAAGCGGGGCCCTGAAGTTCCATAAACCTCTTTTCTTTGCAATGCTTGAAAAATTGAACTTCTGCTATTTTCCTCAGCCCATACCACCGCTAGCCCACCAGGATTAAATTCAATATCATCTGGCAGGCCCTGAGGGATAGTATTTCTAAATGACTTTCCAGCACCTCCATGACCCTCAAAAAATTCCTCATCAGTTGCCCCTGGAATAGCTAAATGAGTGTCTGTGCTTCCAATAAAGCCATACTTGAAAGGATTTATGTTTTTATTTTCTTTAATTTTTAAGCCTTTATTTAAAGCATCTCTGACATAACTAGACCTTGGAGCCGGAGATAAATCATTGCTAAATTTGGCTCTGAAATCTTTATACGGCAATTGCTCAAAAGAACATAAAGGTTCATCTGAATCTATCGCACATTCTGAACTTCCTTTATGTTGAAATATTTCAATAAGAGGTTCTTTTATGTTTTGGATAAACAACTCATCTTGATTCGGCTCTTCAAACATAAATCCATTACTCAAATTAGAATTATGTGGAATGACTACATAATCACAATCTCCTGAACATTCCTGATCAAGCGCACTCCAAAGTTCTTGCCGTGAGGGTGCATCCAAGAAACTTACTGGAGAAAAAGGAACATTTGAATTATTAAATATAATATTTCTATGAAGATTACTCCCTGAATAAACTGCCCCTGTCCACTCATACCCAATGAAAGAGGTAAACTTACAATCTTCTGACCTATCGTAATGCTTTTCAGCTGCTTCAATTGTCTGAAGCCATGGAACTTGGGCCTCTGCGAGGCATAATTCTCTGTTATCACCACACATTCCAAGAGACTTACCTAAACTTGCTTTTGCATTTATGTAGAAATATGAAAGCCTAGGAAATTCTCTATATAACCTACAAGTAAGATTATTAAAATATTGACTGTCTGAATCTGTACACATCCTAACCTCACCTAAAAGTTCTGCATGATCAGTAACTGCAGCAAAGTCTAGTGGCTTAGAAAGCTTGGATACTCTCGAGCTAGTTCCATCGAGATTGTATGGCTGAAGGTATAAAGGCTTTCCTTTTGCATATAAATAAGCATCCTCAGGCGTCAATATAGTTCCTTGAGTATTAGCATCGAGCGACAAAGCAGTGTGAACATGTAAATCGCCAAATAACGGAATTTTATTTTCTACGAATATTTTGCATGGTTCACGATCTTCGTCATAGTATATTTGTTTCTCATTTGCAGGCATCAGAATCGAGAAAGCAAATAGGAACAAAATAAAAAAAATTTTCATTTAACTTGGTCTTAAAAAAAACGGCAACCTAGGCTGCCGTTTTAAATTTCTTACTAATAAATTATTAGAAGTTATATACGATCTGAGCTCCAATCTGTCTACCCATGTTGGTATTACCAGCATAAAACTTAGACGGTAATCCATCTCCACCAAGAATAGAATAATCAGAGTAGTAACCCTGAATATTTGTAATATCAACATCATCAGTGATGTTTTTTACAAAAAAGCTTGCATCCCAAACTTCATCTGCAGATCTCCATCCAACGATGATGTTTGCAAGATATAAAGCTTTAATTTTTAGATCAGGATTAATAGCGTTGGTACGCTCATCTCGCCAGCTCAAATTATATCTTGTGTATCTCTCGCCACCCCATGAGGCAGGAACAACATGGTCAAGATAGAATGTAAGAGATGACTCTGCAGCATCGTTAACAGGGGTTCCACTTACATCTCTCATTGCAGCTGCCATACCTGTATAGGATGGATCATTTGCATACCCCATAGAACCTGCAGCATATTCAGAATCATTAGCAGTGTAACCACCACCGAGTGTTAAATTTTCATTAACAACATATGCGTACTCAATATCTAATCCGGTGATAGTAGCATCATTATTAGTAAAGATTCCGCCCATGACTTGAGATGTAGGTCCGGGCCCATTAGCAGTGTAAGTTCTTGCTGTTACGTTGTCCCACTTCGATTGAAAACCTTCTATGTCGAAATCAAAATATGCAGCATTAAGTCTTAATCTTCCATCCATGAAAGTTCCCTTCATACCTATCTCAAACATGGTACTTTCTTCTTCATCAAAAATAGTTAGTGACGGAAGAATTGGTGTAGGTGCAATAGTAGATGAGGGTCGTCTATAACCTGTTTCGCTACTTGCATAAATTAATACATCATCATTCATGTAATGTCCTAATTTAAAGCTTCCAGTAGTTGACTCAGGACTTGTTCTTTGTAATTCAACCGGTGTCCTAGGTATTGTCAATCCGCCACCTGATGCAGGACCTACTGCTGCGGATAGTGGTAAGTATAAATTTTGAGCAGAATAAGTTTCCACTTCTTGATCACGGACACCAATTTGGACAAATGTTCGCTCACTTAGGTTATATTTAAAGTTTGCAAACACCGCTTCAACTTTTGCATCAACGGGAATTCCCATACAAGTAATGATAGCCATCTGGCTAGCAAAGATAGCTGGATCTTTTCTAGCGGCCTCACAAGCTTGATTTGGAGTCTTGTAAGTCATACCCGGACCAACAAGTGGTTTTAGCATTTGTGGCGCAGCTTGATAGGCTGAAAAAGTTCTATCTAAATCAGCATCTGTATAAGTTTGAGAGTCCCTAGAGAAAAATCCAATAGTGTATTCAAGAGTATCGTTATCCTGATTAGATAACCTCATTTCCATGGTTTCAATACCTGTATTGGTTCTAACTTCTTGAGGATATCCATAGGTAAATGCGCCAGCAAAATCTCTGTCGATCATTCCCATAGCATCACTTTCAGCCTTAGAATATCTAAACGCTACAGCATGAGAGCCAGCATCATAGTCGACCATTAAATTATGAATAAATGCACTTGTATTTTGTCTTGGATTTTGAAAATGTAATGCTACTCGATCCTCTCCTTTCAAGCCATTAGCTGGTATGTCAGAATAATTAGGTCTATCTAAAAATGTTAACTGTGCCGCTGAACCAGCAGGAGCAAGACCAAATTGTTCTGCTAAAGCAACATTAGCAACATATGCATCAACCATTTGAGCAAATGATGGAGTG
Source organism: uncultured SAR86 cluster bacterium (assembly GCA_902623685.1). Lineage (GTDB taxonomy): Bacteria > Pseudomonadota > Gammaproteobacteria > Magnimaribacterales > D2472 > D2472. Next base: position 83,815 of record CACNUQ010000004.1, on the reverse strand, counting down.
CCATTAGAGCCAGCAACTGGTTGAGGATAGATGGAGTCTACTTCCATGTTCTGATATTTATATTTGACTGAGAGGTTATCAGATGGTTCCCATGAAACGCTGATACGACCTGAGTCATACTGATGATTTTCATTAACTCCAGTTCTTATGTTTGTAACTTCAGTGCCATCATGACTATTGGTAACAGCAGCAATCCTCATTGAAAGGGTGTCTGATAAATGAAAATCACTTGCAGCCTCAACGATGGAGGTCATATTATCGGCCCAAGTTGTTTTTACATAACCATTTCTTTCACCACTCCCCACTTCAGCTGATCTAGAGTAAATATGCAATGCTCCAGCTGAACTAACAACACCTTGCAATGTACCTTGTGCACCTTTGAGAATTTCAACCCTTTCTGTGTCATACATTTGAAGAAAAATCTCACCAGTTCTAAGAGGAACCTCATCAAGATAACCTTGAATAGGTTGATCATTACCGCCATCGGGATCAAGGGTTTGACCACGAATCATAATCTTTGCCCTTCTTGGATCTATTTGAGTAAATTCAACACCTGAAACAATCTGTGCAAGCTCACTTAAGTCCCTTATTTGATAGTCATCTAGTGTTGATCCAGTAACTGCATTTACAGTTTGAGCAATATCCTGAACGTTTTCTTCTTTCTTGGTTGCAGTAACAACAACTTCTTCCAGAACTAATGCACTATCTTGTGCAAATGTTGAGGTTGGTATTGCAGTAAAAGCAATAATAGTTAATACACTTAATAGTCTCTTCATGGTTTTCCCCCTCCAAATTGAAGATTTATATCTAAAAATATACCTGTTTTTTCATGAAATCCCAAACTTTTTACCAAAAAGAAAACTAAATTTTAAGGTGTGTTTTGTGTATTTATGCTAGAGATTTCTAATTGAATTTCCTGTAGCATTTCATTATTCTGCCTTCTGTAAGCATCAAATGCTTGAACAGTTTCCTCAAGCATTAAAAAACTTTTGCTTAATTCATCTATTTTATTTTGAGCTTTTTGGTTGTCTTGAGATAGCTGAGTTAATTCCCCTACTGAATCAAGCAACTTTTGCGATTGATTTTTAATATTTTGAATATTTTTTTGATCATTTGTTTGTGTTAATGCAATATCTTTTAAAGCAGAAGAGTGTTTGTCTATTTCTTTTGTCAATTTAGAAATATTTGCTTTATTTCGTTTATTACTTAAATCCCACAATTTCCTTATTTCTTTATCAAGAAATTGAAGTTGTGTATTAATATCTGTTAAAAATTCTGTAGAGGTTGAATCGGCTAACTGAAGTTGTTCCTCTAAAATACTCAGCCTTGATTCAAACTTTAAATTAACCTTTTCTGATGATTTAGAAATCTCAGTGGCCCAAATAGATAATCCAAGAATTCCAAAAAGAATTAAACAAAAAACAATTCCAAGAAATAAACCACTTGAGTTTGAATTAAAGTATGAGTGCTCTTCTTTATCTGCTGAGATTTTCATTAAAATAAGTTATGAGTATAAGCATCTTAAATTGTATTAGATAATATGTTCTAATATTACTCTTTTAATTATAAGCTCATACATTAAAACTATATAACAATATAATGAATTTAGATTTCTCAGACGATCAAAAATTTTTGCAGGATGAAGCCAAAAAATTCTTTGACAAAGAAGGTGGCCTTGCAAATGCTCGGGCAGTAATGGACAACTCATTGGAAGGTGATGAGAAGCTTTGGCAAAAAATTATTGAGCTAGGCTGGACAGGCATCAGAATCCCTGAGGCATATGAAGGGCTTGGCTTGGGACATTTAGAACTTTGTGTAGTTGCAGAAGAGCTTGGAAGATCACTTGCACCAGTTCCCTTCTCTTCCTCTGTATATTTTTTTACTGAAGCGCTCATAAAATTTGGCAATGAAGAAATTAAATCAGACTTATTGCCAAAACTGGTTTCAGGAGAGGTTGTTGGCACTTACGGTATAGCCGAGGACACTCACCAAGCAACAGAGTCGAATTTAAGCGTCGCTGTAAATTCTGAAAACATCAATGGAGTAAAAATTGCTGTTCCTGATGCTGGAATTGCATCTCATATGATTCTTGTTGTTAAATCGCAATCTGGTACTGATCTGAGATTAGTGAACCTAGGTGATGCCTCGGTAACTATTACACCGCAAAAAAATCTTGACACTTCAAGGGCTTTTTTTAAAGTCGAATTTAAAGATACTCCATCAAAATTACTTGGAGAATCAGGAGAGGGTTGGTCTTATATCCAGCATTTGCTTGATCAAGCAGCTGTTTTATTCGCATTTGAACAAGTTGGAGGGTCTCAAGCAGCGCTTGATATGGCAAAAGCATATTCAATGGAAAGGTTTGCATTTGGAAGACAAATTGGATCTTATCAAGCCATAAAACATAAACTTGCTGATATGTATATTGCTCTAACACTTGCTAAATCTAATTGTTATTACGGCGCATGGGCGCTATCTTCAGGATCTGCTGAACTCCCTCTTGCTGCTGCAACTGCGAGGGTGAGTGCAACAAAAGCTTTCCAATTATGTTCAAAAGAAAATATTCAAACTCATGGTGGAAACGGCTTCACTTGGGAATATGATTGCCATTTATTTTATAAAAGATCAAAAGTTCTTTCTGTTTTACTTGGATCTGAAGCATCCTGGAAAGAAAAATTAGTTTCTAATTTAGAAAAAACAAATACATTAGCAAAAGGATAAATTATGGATTTTAACGATACACCAGAACAAGCTAAATTTAGAGCAAAATGCAGAGAATGGCTTGAAGCCAATGCTGAGCTCAAAGAAAATAAAAGCGGTGGGCATAGCGATTCAACTCTAGAGGATCATCTAAAAGTTGCAAAAGCTTGGCAACAAAAAAAATATGAAGCTGGCTGGGCTATGCTTCATTGGCCAAAGGAATATGGTGGTATTGAAGCTTCACCAATTGAAAGAATAATTTGGGGACAAGAAGAGGCTAAATTTAATGTGCCAGGAGGCATATTTGAAATTGGTCTTGGTATGTGTGGTCCAGTAATGATGCAATATGCAACTGAGGAGCAAAAAGATAGATATTTAGCTCCCATGGCTGAAGGAAAAGAAATTTGGTGTCAATTGTTTTCTGAGCCTGCAGCAGGTTCAGATGTAGCTGGTCTTAGAAGCAAGGCTGAAAGAGATGGTGATGATTGGATCATAAATGGTCAAAAGGTTTGGACCTCTGGAGCACATTATTCTGATTTTGGTATCTTAGTTGTTCGTCATGACCCCGATGTGGCCAAACATAAAGGGCTTACATTCTTTTTTGTGGACATGAAATCTCCAGGAATAACTGTTAAGCCAATTAAGCAAATCACAGGTCAAGCTGGAACTGGCGCTGGGTTTAATGAGGTTTATTTTGACGACGTTCGTATTCCAGATTCTCAACGTCTCGGTGAGATTGGAGATGGGTGGAAAGTAGCCATAACTACTCTCATGAACGAGAGATTGGCCGTTGGGGATGCTAAGGGATCCGATATTGAAGAAGCATTAATCCTCTCTAAAACCAAAGATGATGCTGGTGAAGCAATGATAAAAAATGATTCAGTTAGAGAAAGACTTGCTGATTGGTTTTGTGAAGCTAATGGACTTAAATATACAAAATTCAGAACCATTTCTGCTCTCTCAAAAGGAGAGGCTCCTGGACCAGAAGCCTCAATTACAAAAATTGTTAGTGCAAATAAATTGCAAGAAATTGGTAACTTTGGAATTGATTCAGGAGATATGGCAGGCATGCTCATAGATGAGAATGACGGAGTAAGCTCTTTCCAAGGGGCATGGTTAGGAGCCCCTGGGCTAAGAATTGCTGGTGGGACAGATGAAATTCTTAGGAATGTAATAGCTGAGAGAGTTCTAGGTTTGCCTCAAGATCCAAGAGCAGATAAAGGCATAGCCTTCAAAGATATTCCTACAAAGGCGTAAATGCTGTATATAACTTAAAAGAGCTACACATCCCTATCCATATTTAGATTGCGATTAGTTAGTTTAAGAATTGTACTTTTAGTTCCTTAAAAGTTTGTTTTGATGCCAGTTCACCATAGCTGTTTTAAAAATCCATTTGAAGAAAAGTCTCAAGATATTACTTGGAAGGATGGCCTCCCCTTTTCAAATTTATATCAAGATAGATTCTTTCAAGATGATGCAATCTCAGAAATTACAAATATTTTCATTGATCCTAATCAACTGCTTGAAAGAATTAAAAATAATTCTCAAATCCGCATTGGCGAACTAGGATTTGGATTTGGACTAAATTTTTTAGTCACTGCTAAATTTTGGCATGAAAATAATAAAAATTTTAACTCTCATAACCTAGAGTATCTTGCTATTGATGAGGCGTTACCAACCAAAGCACAAATTCTTAAAATTATTGAGAATTTCCCTGAACTTGATGAGATTTGTCGTATTTTTTTAGAAAATTATGATCTTGCACATAATGATATGCAAAGAATTTATTTTCCCTCTCTAAAAATACGATTAACGCTGATTCAAAATGATGTTGAATCAGGATTAAAGAACCTCCTTGGACTTAATAATAATCAAATTGATGCCTGGTATCTTGATGGTTTTGATCCTAGTAAGAATAAATCAATGTGGAGCAATTCAGTTTTTCAGTACATGAGATTTTTGTCTGCAGAAAATGCAACTTTTGGAACCTTTACTTCGGCAGGTTTCGTTAAAAGGGGATTAAAAAAATTTGGATTTCAAGTAGACAAAGTGAAAGGCTTTGGAAAAAAGCGCCACAAGCTGATTGGAAGAAAGCCCTTAGCTGCACTCCCTATTCTTACTCAAGGGAATAAAAAAAAGAAAATAGGCATTATTGGAACCGGTATAGCAGCTAGTTCTGTAGCTTACGCGGCTGCTCAAAATGGCGTGGATGTAGAAATGTTTGAGTCTGCAGATTGTATTGCTGCTGGAGCTTCAGGCAACCCAGTCGCTGCAATGTATCCAAGATTTTCAGTAAATAACTCTCCATATTCATTTTTGACCGCACAAAGTTATTTTTTTGCAGAAAGATTATATTCACAAATACCAAATGCATACAAAAAAACTGGGCTTTTGTTTGCACACTCAAATGATTATCAAGAAGAATGGATTCAAGACATCAAAAACTTGAATAGAGATGACTTATTTCAGATTTTAGAGAAGAAAGATATGAAAAAGTTATATGGATTTGCATCTGATGGTTTATTAGTTAAAAAAGGCGGATATCTATTTCCAAAACTAATTTGTCAGGAAATGACAACTCATCCCAATATAAAAATAATCTTTAATCATTATTTTCATAATTGGTCCAGGAAGGATGGTAAATTAAATATTGAATTTTTAAATCAAAAAAGAAAAAGTAATTTCGATGATTTGATTATCGCAAATGGCCCAAGCCTAGAAGAAATTTTATCTGGACTTAAGATCTCAAAAGGTCAACTAGTTGGCTTGAAGGGAGAACAATCAATTAATTTAGATTTGCCCCTAAACTCGGCTGGCTATATCTTACCTAAGGTTAACAATATAACTTGGATTGGTTCATCACATGAAAAAGATTATGAAGATCTTAATATCTGCTACGAGGTTGGAAAGGACCTTGTTAAAAGGATAGATAAAAACTTTAAAATCAAACTTGCTGGCGCATCGAACATGCTAATGGAGGCCCGTCTAAGAACTGGCAGTAAAGATAGGTTGCCATTGGCAGGAAAAATTGAAGAAAATGTTTATGTTATAGGTGCGCTTGGATCGAGAGGATTTAGTTTAGGTCCGATACTAGGAGAATATATTTCATCGCTAATAAATAACACCCCCAGCCCTATATCTGCAGGGATTGCTCTAGCTATCGAACCATTAAGATTTAAAGATTAACTAATAAATTCTCTACCAACATCTCGGCAGATTGCATATCAGTAGGAGCATAGCTTGATCCTTTCCGCCATTTAGTTAGCCCAGTCCAAAGTGTCTTTTCAACCTCATCATCCATAACAGATATTCGGAGAAAAAATTCCGGAATAGTATTTATTCTGTCCGGCTCATACAAATAGCTTCTATACATTGGATAGCCATAAAACCGAAAATCATCATACCTAATTTTATCTTTTGTTGTGACACTTACATCAATAGAAATTGAAGAATCATTTGAAAATTCATACCCTACTCCTTCCAAGTAATTTTTAGCAGCATCTCCCAAGTTTTCAATTAAAATTGGATCCATCTCCACTGGCAAAGAGTCCTTATTTAATTGAATTTTAAAAGATGTTCCTTCCTCTAACTGGAAATTATCCCTGCTATTTAACTCAGTAAATGGCGAGGATGTGCAAGCAGCAAAAAATAATAATGCTGTAAGTATTGAAAAATTTCTTTTTAGTGTCATATGTAATAGTAATCTGTAAATAATACTACTAATATAAGGCATTTATTTAATATTTAAACCATGTTTGAACTAAAAGAATCGAAAAAAATAGAATTATTAGACGTAAATGCTCAAGTATATAAGCATTCAAAATTTAATACACAACACATTCATCTTGATGCAGATAATGATGAGAAAGTTTTTATGGTTGCTTTTCGAACAATTCCAGAGGATTCAACAGGTGTCGCACATATCCTAGAACATACCTCTTTATGTGGTTCAGAAAAATATCCAGTTCGAGATCCTTTTTTTATGATGATAAGAAGATCACTGAACTCATTCATGAATGCCTTTACTTCCAGTGATTGGACTGCTTATCCATTTGCAACTCAAAATAATAAAGATTTCAAAAATTTGCTGGATGTGTATGTTGATTCTGCTTTCTTTCCTAGATTAGATCCTTTAGATTTTTATCAAGAAGGTCATCGACTAGAAATTGATAGTGAAAATAAATTAGAGATAAAGGGAGTTGTGTTCAACGAGATGAAAGGGGCGATGAGCTCCCCTACTGATCAATTATGGCACGGAATGTCCAAACATCTTTTTGAAGAAACGACCTATCATCATAACAGCGGTGGTGATCCTGAAAAAATTATCGATCTTACGCACGCTGATTTAGTTGCCTTTCATCAAAGGCATTATCATCCAAGTAATGCGACTTTTTTTACTTTTGGCAATGTTTCCATTGAAGATGTTCACGCCCATCTCGAAGAAAATGTTTTTCAAAAGTTTACGCCTGCAACAGAACAATTAACAATAAAGCCAGCTAAAGCCTTCACAAATCCTATCCATGCAAGTGGTACATACCAACCACTTCCAGGTGATGAAAAAAATCATCATGTTGTGATTAGTTGGTTGCTTGGTAATAGTCATAACCCATTGAACTTGTTGGAAAAATATTTTTTATCAAATATTCTATTAGATAATTCTGCTTCACCTCTTAGAAAAGCATTAGAGCGTTCAAAGCTTGGTAAAGCGCCCTCTCCATTTCTTGGGATTGAGCCAAGTAATAAAGAAATCGTTTTTATGGCCGGTTTAGAAGGAGTAGAAGAAAATAACTCCAAACAAGTTGAAAAATTAATCCTTTCCACTCTAGAAAAACTTGTCAATGATGGAGTTCCTGAAGATCTAATCAATTCCTCTTTGCATCAATTAGAAATAAGTCAAAGAGAAGTATCCAGTGGCGGAATGCCCTATGGATTGCAATTAATGCTTGGATGTATGAACGCTTGCATACATCATGACGATCCTATTTCTATGCTGGATCTTGATACAAACTTTAAAAAACTTAAGTCTCTTATTTCAAAAAAAGGATATTTAGAGAAACTAATTTCTACCTGCTTAATAAAAAATCAACACAGACTAAATTATGAATTAAAGCCTGACTCAAGATTTAATGAAAAGTTGGAAGATTTCTTTTCTAACAATCTTAAGCTGAAAGAAAATTCATTAACTGATGATGAAAAAGTAGAGATAAATGATCTCGCAAATGCATTAAAAGCTCGTCAGGATGCAGAAGATGATGTTGAAATTTTACCCAAGGTTACAAAAGAGGATATACCTCTTTCGCGTGAATATACTAATGAATCTTATGCAATGAATAATAGATCTGTTTACGAAGTTGGAACAAATGGTCTCATCTACTCTGAATTTCTATTTCCGTGTGCAAACCTTACTTCGCAAGAATTGCTATATTCGTCTTTGTATACATTTATTCTTACTGAAGTGGGTCACATGAAATCTTCTTACGAAGAGATTCAAACTCTACAGTCAAGTATTACAGGCGGCATAAATGCTTCTTTCAGAATGCATATGAACTATCAAAAAGAACCCGGAAAACTTTTCTTAAGCATTTCTTCTAAAGCCTTAGAAGACAACTTTGATTCAATGGAAAATCTAATAATGAATACACTGGAAAGTGCTCGCTTCGATGAAGAAAACAGACTATTGGATTTATTTAATATATTTGTTGCTAGAAATGAAGAGTCGTTAAATCAAAATGGTCATATTTTAGCCATGAATTCTGCTGCCAGCAGTTTAAATGCATTTTCGGCAACAACATATCAAATGTCTGGAATGCAGATGTTGAATAAATCTAAAGAATCTATTTCTAAAATAAAAAACGTTAGCGATGCAAATAATGTCATAAATATACTCAAGGGTATTCATTCAAAAGTTTTAGATAAGCCATTCAAAATTTTTACAGCGTGCTCGCCAAAAGCTCTGAAAAATCTATCAAAAGAATTTAAAAATACACAAGATGTTGCTATGCAAGATTTATTAGAGCCAATTAACGATCAAATAGCATGGATTACTGGATCTCAAGTTTGTTATTGCGCAGAAGCATTTAAAGGAGTTTCAAGGCAGCATCCAGACGCAGCTGCTCTTTCTGTGTTGGCAACTGTATTAAGAAATGGTTTTTTACATACAGCAATTCGTGAAAAGGGAGGAGCATATGGAGCAGGTGCAATAAATGATACTGCTACCAACACTTTTAAATTTTTCTCATACAGAGATCCTAAATGTTCGGAAACTTTTTCTGCTTTTAAAGAAGCAATCGAGTGGTCCAAAACATCCATTACTGATCAGCATCTTGAAGAGGCAATTCTTGGAGTTGTGTCATCAATTGATAAACCCCTCTCGCCTGTCGGCGAAGCAAAAAATGATTTTAATTTGAATCTAGAGGATATCTCAACCAAAGAGAGACTTGAAATGAGGCAAAGAGTAATTAATTGTTCGATTGATGATTTGATCAGAGTAAGTGAAAAATATCTGACAAAACCTTCTAAAAAATCTATTCTTGCTGGCAAGGCATATTCAAAAGAGGCTTCGTCACTAGGTTTGAATTTAAGAGAAGTTTAGATTAAAAAAAGAAAAATCTTTTTTTCTTTAGTTCTTTTATGCAACCCCAATATTGCTTTTGGTAAATATCAGACCTTGCTTGAACTCTATCAGCAACCCTAATTAACCATTGTTTTTTTCGATAGGTTTTCTTTTTAAATCCTCCATAACCTTCATGGTATGCAAGATATAGTGATCGTGCATCAGTTTTTGAAAGGCCCATTTCAAAACCCTTATTTGCATACCATCCTATAAAATCGGCTGAATCATTAAAACTAGACCTTCTAGCCCACGTGTTTCCCGTTTCATCCTTATAATCTTGCCATGTATTTTTAAGAGCCTGAGAATAACCGACAGATGAAGAAGGTCTGCGCCAAGGAATAGTTCCTAATAATTTTGTTCTCTCTGGTTTTATATTAGCCTGAAAGCTTGATTCTTGATAAATAAAAGCCATCAAAATATTTGGAGCAAGTTTCCATTTTTTTTCTGATTCTAATGCGGCTTTATACCAACCTCTTTTTTCTTTAAAGATTTCACAAATGTTATCAGGTTTTTCAGGAGGCGAGCTTACACAAGAGGAAATAGCTAGAACTAATATAATTAAAAAACTATTAAAATTTTTGTGGATCATTTAAAAAATTATTTATATCAACTGCATCCACAATTTTAACACCAAGTGTTTTTGCCTTATCGAGTTTAGAACCAGCATTCTCACCAGCAATTAAGTAAGCTGTTTTTTTTGAAATTGAACTTGTAACTTTTGCCCCCTTCGTTATCAATAAATTTTTTATCTCCTCTCTAGACATAAGAGATATTTTTCCAGTGATTGCAATCTGCAATCCAGAAAATTTCATATCTTTAGAAGAAGTTTTTAAATTAGGATTAATGATATTTAAGCACACGAGTAATTTTTGAAGTGATGTTATATTTTCAATATCATCAAAATAATCTATGATTTTTGTAGCAACTCTTGGACCAATGTCAGGAACTTCAGTTAAATCTTCAAAGCTAGATTTAAGTAAATGATTCATAGCCCCAAAATGATTTGCTAAGTTTCTTGAGGTTGTCTCACCTACCTCTTCAATTCCTAAAGCATAAACCAGTCTATGCAATTCAACTGAAGCTGATTTTTCTATGGATTGAATTAAATTTTCAACTGATTTCTTTCCAAACCTTTCTAGCTGCTCAAGCTCAGATCGATGATCTGCCAAGGAATATATATCAGAAAAATCTTTTATAAATTTTTGATTTATTAGAGTAAATAATATTTCCTGGCCAAGTCCGTCAATATCCATTGCCTTTCTTGATACAAAATGAGTGAATTTACTTTGAAAGATTTCAGGACAATTATTGCCACCAGTACAGCTGATAAAAGGAGTCTCTAAATGCTCTTCAGATATATTATATTTTGATGTCTGATTTTCATCTTGAAATTTTTTTGCCTCGTAATGACTTGAAAATCTTTTAATAGTTTTTGATGTGTTTGAATCAACGATCCTCCATTCAGATTGATAATTGAAAACTATATCTGCATTACATTTTGGACACTTTTTTGGAGTTTTAACTGAACTTGATCGATTTTTCTTTTTTGGAATAACCTTAACCATTTTTGGAATAACATCACCTGCTCTTTTAATTATTGCGCCATCTCCTGGCCTAGGATCTAATCGTGTTAATTCATCGATGTTGTGAAGGGTGCAATTGGTTACATTTACGCCACCCACATTGACGGTTTTAAGCTTTGCAACTGGGGTTAAAATACCAGTTCTTCCAACTTGAAAATCTATATTTACAATTTCTGTTAAAACTTCTTCAGCTGGGAATTTATGCGCAATTGCCCATCTAGGTGATCTTGCAATTTCTCCAAGTTGCTGTTGTATGGATATCTTATTTACCTTAAATACAACTCCATCAATTTCGAACGGGATAGCATCTCTTGTAGATTCTATGTTTTGATAATACCTATGGCATTCATCAATGGAGGATGCTAACTGATTTAATTTATTTACCGGCAATCCCCAGGAAGAAAAAACTTCAAATATTTCTTGTAAATCTAAAAATTCTTTTCCATGACATGATCCAATTCCATGAGCAAAAAAAGCTAGCGGTCTTGTGCTAGTAATTGCAGGATCTAGTTGTCTCAGACTTCCAGCAGCAGCATTTCTAGGATTTGCAAACACTTTTTCACCATTTTGTGTTGCTTTAAAATTTAAATCATCAAAATCAGATTTGCTAATAAATACCTCTCCTCTTACTTCAAGTAGATCAGGAAAAGAATGCTCGGATTCTTTTAGCCTTAGAGGAATAGATCTAATTGTTCTGATATTCGAAGTTATGTCTTCCCCAAGTGTTCCATCGCCTCTTGTAACTCCTCTAGTCAAAATACCATTTTCATAAATTAAAGAAATGGCTGCGCCATCCATCTTAGGCTCACAAAAATAATCTATGTGTTGACTATCGCCAAGATTTTTAAGAATCCTATCATGGAAATTTTTTAGATCCTCTTCATTAAAAGCATTAGCTAATGAAAGCATCTGAGTAAAATGTTTGAAGGTAGAAAAATCATTCGCTGGCTTTATTCCAACTCTCTGTGATGGAGACGCAGAAGTGACCCAATCCGGATGTTCAGATTCTATTTGTTGTAATTCTCTAAATAACTCATCGTATTCATGGTCAGATATCGAGGGACTATCAAGAATATAGTATTCATGATCATGAAATCTGATTTTTTCTTGGATAGTAAGGTATCTGTTATTTAACTTCTTCATTCTAAAAAATTTCTATGAGATTTTAGATGAGCAACTTCTTGAGCTTTAGATCTAAGATGTTCAATCATCTGTTTACTCAAAGGCGACCTTGATGCATCACAAATACTCGCATAAAGTTTTTCTGAAATACTCACGGCTGAATCAAGCATAATTTCAAAGGCTTTCAATGGATCGCTAGCCTGATTTAAATCTAGAGCAAGCAGAAGAATATGAGTTTTAACATCTGATTCGAGGACACCGGGATTGATTCCACTTGCAATTCTAAAAATCTCTTTTCCATTTATATCTTTATGACTAAAAAATCCATTGATATATTTTGCATTTAAGTTTTTTAATAAGTTAAGTACTTGATTCATGTCAAAATTTGACTTGTCCATCGAAACTAAATTTAAAATTATTAACTCTTGTTCCTGCGAAGATTCATCCTCATCATTGAATCCTAATGTGCCTTGCTCTAACTTTCCCTCAAAAAGCATAGATTGAGAATCATCAATGGGATTTTGAATTAATGAGCGAGTAAATAAAGGTCTAAAAAAAAGGTATAAGACGACTAGGAAGAGTACTAAAACCCCAACAATTAATACAATTTGTAAATTGCTAGGCATGCATGCTATGAAGCAGCTAACTTCAGCGCCTCTTTTACATCCACTGACACAACCCTAGAAACTCCAGCCTCCTGCATTGTGATACCCATCAAATGATCACTCTTTTCCATAGAAATTTTATTGTGGGTAATAAATATAAATTGAACCCTATCAGACATCTCTTCAACCATGGCTACAAACCTTGAAGCATTTATGTCATCTAAAGGTGCGTCCACCTCATCCAACATACAAAAGGGGGCTGGATTTAACTCAAATAACGCAAATACTAAAGAAAGCGCCGTCATAGCTTTCTCTCCACCTGATAGTTGAGAGATAGTTGCATTTTTTTTACCAGGAGGTTGCGCAGCAAGCGTTATGCCTGAATTAAATGAATCACCATCTATTAATTGCAATGCAGCTTTACCGCCACCAAAAAGTTTAGGAAATATTTCTTGTATTTTTTCATTCACTGAATTAAAGCTCTCATCAAATTTCATCTTGGACTCAACATCTATTTTTTTAATTGCGCTTTGCAGTTTATCTAAAGCTTGATTCAAATCTTCTAATTGAGAATCAAGCTCATCTATTCGTTTTGACTCTTCTTCAATTTCATCCGGTGCCGCTAAGTTAATAGCTCCCAAAGATATTATAGAGGATTGAGTTGATGCCAAAGATGATTCTAAATCTAAAAGATTCATTTCTTCATAATCTTCAGCATTAAGCTCAGAAACACTGACTCCGGCCTTCTTCAAGGTTTGTGATGCATTTTCCAAGTTGACCTCAAATGTTCTCAAATCCAGTTTTAGATTATTTAATTTTTCTTCGAGAGATCTTAGGTCTAAAGCAGCAATAGATTTTTTATTTTCAACATCTTGAATAGAAGCATCAACAAGCGATTGTTTTTGACGAATTGAATTTAGCTCAGCTTCTGCTTTAGAACTCTTTTCTACCAAATCTGTTAGGTCGTTTTCTGCTTTGAGCTTGTTTTCTCTTGCTTGGCTTAATTGCTCAGAAATTTCATTCTGCCTATGTAAATATTCATTGGTTATATTTTTAGATTGTGCTGAAGTAATTTTTAAAATGCTTGTTAATAAATCTTTTAACTCATGGGCTTTATTACTAATAGAGTCAGCCGCCGATCCAAAACCTTTTAGGCTCTCTAAAATATTTTCAAGCAATTTCATTGCTTTTTCTTTAGGGCTGATGTTCTCCAAGCTAGATTCATTATGCCGTGCCTCGGCATATCTATCTTTTACTTTTGAAAGATCCTCTTCATACCCTGTAATTGCCTTATTAATATTTTGAAGATTCGTTTCGTGACGAGCAATTTCTGAACCAATGGTATAAAAGTTTTTCTGTGCGTCTTCGAAAGCAGATAAAACAGAAGAATGCTCTGTTTTAATTTGGTCAATGGAAGTCTCGTGAGTATCGACCTCAGCAGACTTCACAGTAATCTGATTATCAAGTTTGGAAATCTTTGAACTTAATGAATCTTTTTTAGCTTTAGCGCTTAACGTGTTTAAAATTGAAATATTTAACTTTAATTCCTTCTCCTCGATTTGTAGTTTTTTATATTTTTCGGCAGCCTTAGCTTGGTTTTGCAATCTATTAATTAATCTCTTAATTTCATCTCTAATATCTTTTACCCTTGAAAGGTTTTCTTTAGTTTTTTTAATTCTTTGTTCTGTTTCTTTTCTTCTTTCTTTGTATTTTGAGATTCCAGCTGCCTCCTCAATAAACACTCTCATTTCTTCAGGTTTAGCACTTACAATTTTAGAAACCATCCCCTGCTCGATAATTGCATAACTTCTGGGACCAAGGCCAGTTCCAAGAAAAATGTCTTGAACATCTTTTCTTCTGCATAAAGTATTATTGATTGAATAATTTGACTGTCCGTCCCTTGTCATCAATCTCTTAATAGATATTTCGTTATATTTTGCGTATTCACCACCCAATTTACCCATTGAGTTATCAAAAAGAAGTTCAATGCTACATTGGCCAGAGGGCTTTCTTAAGTCTGAGCCATTAAAAATAACATCTGACATAGAATCACCACGCAAGTTCTTAGCAGATAGCTCTCCTAAAACCCAGCGAACAGCATCAATAACGTTAGATTTCCCACAGCCATTAGGACCGACAACAGCAACCATATTTGTAGGGAAGGATATCCTCGTGGGATCCACGAAACTTTTGAATCCAGCCAGTTTAATGTGTTTAAGCTGCATTAAATAATTCCTTGTCTTATTTTAAACTATTGTTCCTTTTTTAACCATTCATCAGTATAAAAAAATAGCTCCTCTTGGTTATCTTGCGAATACTTTAAATCTATCGACTTAAATGCTTCATAAGTAAATTTATTACATTCAGCTAAAGCCTTAACCTTGATGACTTCTTGCTGAATAAAGGCAGAAGCAATATCAAAGCCTCTTACCATCGAATTAGATTTATCCAGCTTTATAGGCACATCAATATTTGGAGACAAAAGCTCTTTTGAGGCAATGTTGACTCCTGGTCCATTTGGTATTGACACGCCCAACTGTAATAACTGCATATTGCAATTAGTGGGATTTTCAATGTTGATAAGCAAATTTGAATTTGCAATTTCAGGATATTTTTCATCTCTTAAATCTGCCAAAAGATTAAAAATAGGAATCTGAAAATTCTCGGATACAAACTCTACATTTAAATATTTTAATATACTTTCTGCCGAAATAAATGATTGTGCCTCCAGGGCTTTATAAAAAAATTGAGTGCCAATTAAAAAAGATTGCTCTTCTGACGTATTACTAAAAATATATTGATTTAAAAGAAGCTTATCAACCTCTTCATCGCGAGAAATAGTTCTCAGCATTAATTCAGATTGAGTAGCTTGAGCCCAAGAACCTATGAATGGGTTTTTAGAAATAAAATTTAAAACAAATCCCCCAAACACTAAAATGGTAACCAAAAAAATAAGTGATTTTTGATTGGATAAAGGGTTAAGTAAATAGGCAATTACAGGCAATGATATAATTATTGTAGAAGCAATAATAAATAGCATTAAACTCTTCGTTTGAAAAAAAAGATTGCTGCGATTAGAAAGAAAAAAATAAAGGGTGATAACCAAAGGATATAATTTGCACCTTCTAACGGGGGCCTATAATCTGAAAAATTACCAAACCTATCTGATACATAATTTTTTATTTCAACATCTGATGAGCCTTCAATCACAAGCTCATATACCTTATTTTTTAAATCTCTTGATACTGGGGCATCAGAGCTAGCGATACTGCCACTAGTACATTTTGGGCATCTAATTTCTGAGATTAATGAATAAAATCTTTTTTCCTGAACAGGGTCATTAAATTGATAAACTATTTCTGCAAAACAGAATGAAGAGAAAACAAAAAAAGAAGCTAACAAGAAAAAATTTATCTTTATCATTTGTTATTACGAGCTTGATTAATTAGAGGATAAAAAATTGTTTCCCATTTTTTTGGAGTCATTTCACCCTGAATGCTTGCTACCACCTGATTATCGATTAATAAATAAGATTCAGGAGCTCCAGTTACCCCTAGATCAAAGGCTAAATCTCCTCTTGGATCATATATCGAAAAAACATATGGATTTCCATGCTTTTGCAGCCATTCACTCGCTTTGTTGTCTGAGTCTTTATAATTCAAGCCAACTATTTGAACATTTTCATCCGATAGCTTGGTTAAATATGGGTGTTCAACAAGACATGTAATGCACCAACTTGCCCAAACATTTACTAACTTGATTCCATTTAAAGATTCATAATTAACTGGATTTCCATCAAGGTCATTTAATTGAAATGAGGGAAAAATTTTGGCATCAAATCTTAGAACTTTATCATCATCCTGTATAAGTACTTTAGCAAAAAAAGCAAAAATCATAATGGGCACTAGAACTATTAAAAACCTTAAAGACTTATTCATGTTACTTTCTTTTTAAAAATTGTAATAAGCATGCCCAAAACCA
Source organism: uncultured SAR86 cluster bacterium (assembly GCA_902623685.1). GTDB lineage: Bacteria > Pseudomonadota > Gammaproteobacteria > Magnimaribacterales > D2472 > D2472. The sequence continues at coordinate 67,211 of CACNUQ010000004.1, read as the reverse complement.
TTAAAGAAGCAGAAAACCAAATCCATTTTATAAAATAATTAATTTTTAAGGCGAAAGTCCAGCTCCCATTTTCTAGTTGATCACCAATTGTTAGATATGTATCTTTTAGAACAGAGGCATGGATAGATGATTCTGTAGTGATTTGACCCCTCGTAGAATATTTTCTTTTTTGAGGATTGAGAGAAATATTTTTTCCATCTTGAACTAAAGATACTTCAACAGAAATCACATCGTGATTTGAGGCTTTCAAGACTTTTATGTCGTCAAATGAGAATTCTTTAATAGATTGGTTTATTTGTATAGACTCGCCAGGTGCTAGATTCAAGTTTTTTTCATAACTTAAGATACTATTCAAAGAAACTGCTAAAAATAATAGCCCCAAACCTATATGTGCTATAGCGCTTCCTGTATTAATGAACTTTTTAGAGAGGAAATTGCTAAATATTCTATACAAATAACTAAAAAGAATCAGTAATCCAGAAAAAATTCCAATGTATGGGAGAATTGAAAAAATTGCTGTTACATGCCAGACAATATAAATAAATATAATTGATAGCATTAAAGGAATAAATATTGTTAAGGCAACGCTTTTTATTGGTTTAGAGCGTTGCCATAAAGAATCTACAGAAGCCATAATAAATATTGAGGCAATAAGAATTAATGGAGCAAAAATTGTATTGTAATAAGGAGGTCCGATACTTACTTTTTCTCCATTTAGCGCTTCGATAATCAGCGGATATGTTACCCCAAGAAAAATAGAAAAAATGCTCGTAATCATGAGAATGTTGTTCATAGAAAGATATGATTCTTTTGAGCCCGATACTATATATCTTGATACATTCAAAGATGGAAGTCTGTATGAGAAAATCCCCAATGCTAATAATGTAATCAAGCCGGAGAAAATTAAGAGGTATAAGCCTCTTTGAGGATCATTTGCAAATGAATGTACACTGTCAATTATTCCTGATCTAACAATAAAAGCTCCGAAAAGGCTTAAAGCAAAAATTAAGATTCCTAAAAACATAGTCCAAGTTTTTAAAACGCTTGATTTTGAAGAAGCATACAATGAGTGCATAAAGGCTGTAGCAGCAAGCCACGGCATCAATGCAACATTTTCAACAGGATCCCAAAACCAATACCCTCCCCATCCAAGCTCATAGTATGCCCACCAACTTCCTAAAGTTATTCCAATGGTTAAAAAAATCCATGCAACCAAAGACCAGTCCTTAATATCTTTCTCCCATTCTAATTCGAAATTTCCATGAAAAAGATATGCGCTAATAAAACTAAAGGAAATTACAAATCCTACATATCCTAAATACAACATTGGCGGATGTATTGCTAGGGCTGGATCCTGCAAAACTGGATTTATGTCTGCACCCTCAATCGCGCCAAAGGGCAGTATCCTTTCAAATGGATTTGATGTTAATAGCAAAAATAATAAAAAGCCCAGAATTATCAAACTTAACATAAGTAAAGTTTTTCTTTTTAAGGGATGATCATGATGAAGAGAATTTATAAAGAGTAAGCTCCAAGCAGTTAAAAAAACTATCCATAGGAACATTGATCCCTCATGGGCACTCCAAATTGAGCTAATTTTATAAAAAATTGGTAATTGAGAGTTAGAGTGACTTGCTATATATGCAATAGAAAAATCATCATTTATTGAGAGATATACAAATATTCCAAAGGAAATAAAAATCAGCGAGCACGCTTGATTGAACATTCTCAATGAAAGACTTAGTTGATTAGGATGAATCTTGCCAAAAAAGAAAATGGAATTAAAAATTAAGATTAAACAAAATATAACAACAGCTGACAAAGACAAAAAATGTGATAACTCACCTATCATGTTTCTTTCTCCTCAATTGATAGCGCTGGGGGCATATAATTTTCATCATGTTTAGCAAAAATTTCTTCTGCTTCAAACATTCCATCAAGAAAATATCCTAAAACTACTACCCCACTATCTTCTTTAAATAAGTCTGGAGGAACGCCATCAAAAATGACTGGCACTTCTTTAACAAAATCTGTAGCAATAAATTTGATCTTTGTTCCATTTCTTATTATTGAGCCTGTCTTTACCATTCCACCTAATTTTATTCGATAGCCTGGTTTGATGTCTGCCTCAAACATTTCAGATGGAGTATAGAAAAGATCTAATTTTGAATTTAGAGAAAAAAGAATTAATGAAATTCCACCTGCAGACAAAATAAGAATAATAAAAAATTTCCAAAGACGGTTTTTTCTAGCTTGGAGCATTTTTAATCTTAATTTTTCTTTTTACCCCTTTAATTCTATTTTTAGCAACTATAAAGCTTACAATAATAATTGAAATAGCAATTGAATATACCGACCATACATAAATGCCATGACCATTCATGTCTATTATTTCGTTGACATTATCAAAAGCTATATCAAACATGTTTTAAAACCCATTTTTTATTCTTTTCTCTACTCAATATATATGAACGGCTGCTCAAAATACCAAGGGAAATTAGCGTAAAACCTAGACCAATTATTGAAATTATTAGTGGATATAACATTGACGGGTCAATTGAGCTTCCACCTGATACTGAAATTGAGGCAGGCTGATGGAGTGTTGACCACCAATCAACAGATTTTTTGATTATTGGAATATTTACAACACCTATAACTACGAGTATGGACATCAAACGATCTGACTTTTCCAGGTTAGAAAAAGATCCGTGCAAAGTTAAAATACCAAGATACATAATAAATAATATTAAAGTTGAGGTAATCCTTGCATCCCACTGCCACCATGTTCCCCATGTAGGAATACCCCAAATTGATCCCGAGAATAAACCTATAAATGTAATCATTGCTCCTATTGGAGCTGCTGATTTGATTAAATATGCAGCTAGCTTCACCCTCCAAACAATATGCATCAATGCACAAAGTGCCATAAAGAAATAAATAAGCTCAGCAAAAATAACTGCAGGCACATGAAGAAAAATAATTCTATATGAATTCCCCTGAACTGCATCTGGGGGAGCAAATAACAAACCCCATGTCCATCCAATTATCAACATGGACAAACCAGTAAAAATAAATAAGGGATAAAGTGTCTTAGTTATTTGAACAAAACTCTTTGGAGAAGAAAATTTATGAATAAATGCTGAAATCACAACGGTATTATAAACCCAACTTGGTTAATCTATATGTGTTTTTAGTGTGGTTGAGATAATTAATGGCATGATAGCGGAAATCAAAAAGCCCATTCCTATCATCAAAGAAATTATTTCTAAAAAACTGTTTCCGTATTGAATACTTCTTATTGCCGTTCCTAATAAAATAATCACTGGCAAGGCAAGTGGCAAAGTAGTTAGAATTCCCAACATAGCTCCTTTATTAATTGACAATGCATTGCCGAATGCAAACAAATTAAATAATAAAAGATTTGAAAGGCTTAGCGATATAAATACATTAATAAAATTTCCAATTGCTACTCCATTAGCAAAGGAAAATATTGCGCCAATAAAGGCAATTGGAACACCAATGAAACAAACATATACAAATATTTTAGACAACACAACTTTATAAAAATCTTTTTCTACAAGATATTCTTGCTCAAGTGATCCATCTTCATAATCTTCTTCAAACATCCCCTCAGTTGCTAAAAATGATGTCATTAATAAAGAAACAACGATAATTGAAAAATAAAACTTTTCTAGATCAAATTGAGAAATATCTATACTCAAAGGAAATGCCGTCAAAACAAGAATCATTATTAACATAGGTCCTAACCATGACTTCAGTTTGTAAAATAATTTTGAAGATTCTATCTTAATTAACCTAAACATTTGTTTTGTCTAATTCAATAACTTGGCATTCAACGCTTGGTTGTATGTGTGAGGTGAGAATTAGTCCAGTTCCCTCAGATAATTTTTGATGAAAAAAACTGTTCAATAGTTCGCTTGCAGCCTTGTCTAAGCCGACAAAAGGCTCATCAAGAACAATTAATTCTGAAGATTGAGCTAAAACTCTTATTAATGCCAATTTTTTTTGCTGACCAAAAGACAAGTTAGCCGTAAGCTCATCTTGAACTTGATATAAATCTAGCTTTTCTAACCATTTAAATGCATTAGTCAAAGAAAGGTCATCGAAAAACAACTGCAGATTTTGAGCTGGTGTTAAGTAATTCTTGATTGCATTTTTATGACCAAGATAGGAAATCTTTAAATCTTGATTTTTATATTCAATTAGTCCCTTTGATACAGAAGTTATTCCTAAAAGAATCTTTAGCAAAGTGCTTTTGCCAGAACCATTGCGTCCTTTGATATGAAGGCCTTCACCTGAACACACTTCTAATGAAAGATTATGAAAAAGCATTTTTTCATTTATTCTGTATGAGATATTTTGAGCTGAAATAAGCTTCATAGGTTATTAATTTAGAATAGATTTTGCTCTTATTGTAAGGGATGGAAGTGGATTTTGTGGATCTAATCGAAGATAAAATCTTCTTGCTAGCTCTGAAAATGGATTAGTGCCAGTTTCTCCTAAGCCACCTACAGAGAAATACAATGATTTGGTAAAAAAAATTCCCTGTTCAACTTGAGGCACTTTATTAAAAAATGTATTTAACTTTCCAATGCTCTGAAGTGCGCCTTTAAATTTATTTCCAAAATGATACCAGCCCCAAAATTGATATTTACTTTTTGAAAAATGTAATAGCTGTTTTCTAGCAAGCTTTTTTGGAAAAGCTCCAGCGGGAATTATTGAGATTACCTCAGATTGTAGTTCTGCAATTTTAGAATCTAGTAAAGATGGAAGCTCTTCTATAGAAGAGAAAGGGCAAAGCAAACACTCAACCCCTTCCTCGATTTGATAAGATTTAACTTTTGAGAGCCTTTCTTTTGAGCCAATAATTATGTATGTGACATAGGGAAAATCTCTTATCACACTGAATTATTCAGCTTTTGAGAATGCCTGCTCAATATCTGCAATTATATCGTCAACGTGCTCAAGACCAATTGATAGCCTAACATAACCAGGGCTTACACCAGCTGATGTGAGTTCCTCTTCATTAAGTTGAGAGTGAGTGGTGCTTGCAGGATGAATTGCTAAACTCCTAGCATCTCCAATATTTGCAACATGATAGAGCATCTCAAGCGAGTTAATAAATTTTTTACCAGCCTCTAAACCGCCTTTAATTTCAAAACCTAGAAGTCCACCACAACCTTCTGATAAGTATTTATCAGATCTTTCTTTTGCTAAGCCAGTAGAAGTTCCTGGATAAGCAACTCTTTCAACCATAGGATGCTTATCAAGGTATTCAGCAACTTTTTGACCATTTGCAGAATGCTCTCTCATTCTTATACTTAATGTTTCTAACCCTTGAATAAACATAAAAGCATTAAATGGACTCATTGCAGCGCCCATGTCTCTGAGAAGAGTTGTTCTGGCTTTTAGAATATATGCTATTGGACCTAAGGGTTTTACAGCTTCTGTCCAAACTACCCCATCATAATTGGGATCAGGCTCATTAAGCTTTGGTTGTCTTTTTGGATGCGCCTCCCAATCAAAATTACCTCCATCAACAATCACTCCACCAATGGAAGTTCCATGACCACCTATATATTTTGTTGCAGAATGAACAATTATTGATGCGCCATGATCAAATGGCCTACAGATTAAAGGTGCTGCAGTATTATCGACAATCAATGGAATTCCAAGTGGTCTACCAATATCTGCAACCTCTTGCAAAGGAAATACTTGAAAACTTGGATTAGGAAGGACTTCTCCATAATATGCTCTGGTTCTATCATCTGTAGCATCTGCAAAATTCTGAGGATCAGATGGATCAACGAATCTAACTTCTATACCCATATCAGAAAAAGGATTTTTAAATTGGTTGTATGTACCGCCATAAAGTTGCGAGGAGGCAACAAAATTATCACCGTGACTACATAAATTTTGGATTGCATAAGCTGATGCACCCTGCCCTGAAGCCAGTCCTAAAGCAGCAACTCCTCCCTCTAGTGCAGCGATTCTATCTTCAAATACTGCATTTGTTGGATTCATGATTCTTGAGTAAATATTGCCCAGCTCACCCAATGCAAATAAATTTGCCGCATGATCAGTGCTATCAAATTGATAGCTAGATGTCATATGAATTGGAACTGTTACTGAATTAGTAGTTTCATCTTTTCTCCAACCAGTGTGCAATGCGATAGTTGCAGGATTTGTATACTTTTTATCACTCATCAATTTCTCCAGTAGATCTAATTAAAATGAAATTAGATTGTGTTATCTTAATAATTCACTATTATATTTGAATTTAATAATTAATCTAATGAATTTAATTTCGTAATTCAACTACAAAATAAAATTGCTAAAAAGATTGAATATACAGCTAATTTCTATTTTATTGACAATCTAATAGAAATATTTTTCAATGCACTACACATTTAATTTAAAGGTTAATTATGGCTAAAAAATACGTAAATTTTAGAGTAGGAGGATCTCCTTACAAGGTTACTGATGATTATTCAGTTTGGACCAACGATTTGCTGGGTAAAATAATTGCAAGTAAAACAGTAATTCAGCCAGGCAAATCAACTATTGGGCACAGGCTCAGTGACTCTGACGTTGTTTATATAATTGTTAATGGAAGAGGCTTAATGGAAGTCATTGAATATATGAATTCAGAAGAAGGTCATGGTACAGATCCAAGCCAGGGGATCGAACATCAAGACTCATTTGAATTAACTGCCGGAGATGTAATTCTTGTCCAATCAGGTGACTTTGTAAAAGTTGTGAATGAATCTGAACATGATCAACTTACTTACCTAAGGGTATTTGACAGAGAGGGTTGGAGAGTTGAGCCTAGTTAGGACTTTTAGATTCCTCTGATAATTTCGAAACAGCCTCGTCAATAGCGTAAGTATCTGTTTTATTTTCACTTAAATTACGAATCGAAACTGTCTGAGCAGACATCTCTTCTTTTCCAATAACGGCCATAAAAGGTACTTTGGCATTACTGTGCTCTCTGATTTTATAACCTATTTTTTCATTTCTTAAATCTAAATCAACTCTAAGATTAAACTCATCAAATTTTTCCTTTAGAGTTTCCGCATACCAATTTACTTCTTCAGTCACAGTCAATATGGCTAACTGTGTAGGAGCCAACCAGAGGGGCAATTTACCAGAATAGTTTTCAATTAAAATTCCAATGAACCTTTCAAAAGAACCTAGGATTGCTCTATGCATCATTACCGGTTTATGTTTTGAACCATCTTCACCGATATATTCTGCATCAAGTCTGTCTGGAAGATTAAAATCTGCTTGAAAAGTTCCACATTGCCATTCGCGACCAATTGCATCAGTTAAAACAAAATCGAGTTTTGGACCATAAAAGGCTCCCTCTCCGGCTTCAATTGTATAAGGAATATCAAGTTTTTTGATTGCAGATTCTAAAGCTGCTTCTGCCTTATCCCAAACTTCATCAGAGCCAACTCTTGTTTCGGGTCTTGTTGATAATTTAATATCAAAAGAATCGAACCCAAGCTCAGTGTATATTTCAGACAGCAACGTTATAAATTCAGCAGTTTCACTTTCTATTTGATCCTCAGTACAAAAGATATGTCCATCATCTTGCGTAAAACCACGCACTCTCATTAAACCATGCATAGTGCCGGAAGCTTCGTATCTATGACATGATCCGAACTCAGCAAGCCTGACTGGAAGATCTCTGTAAGATTTAAGGCCCTGATTGTAAACCTGCACATGACATGGACAATTCATCGGCTTAAGTGCATTCACTCTCTTTTCATTCGCATGCTCTTCATCAATTTCAGTAATGAACATATTTTCGCGATACTTATCCCAATGGCCAGAGGCCTCCCAAAGCTTTCGATCAACAACCATGGGAGTATTAATCTCTTCATAACCATTAGCAATTTGTTTTCTGCGGACATAATCTTGCAAAGCTACATACATAGACCATCCTTTTGCATGCCAAAAAACCATTCCAGGCGCCTCTTCTTGCAAATGAAACAAATCCATTTCTTTGGCAAGTTTTCGATGATCGCGCTTTTCTGCCTCTTCGATAAGAGTTAAATGCTTTTTAAGATCTTTTTCATTTTTCCATGCGGTTCCATAAATGCGTGAAAGCATTTCATTTTTTGAATCCCCCTTCCAATAGGCACCAGCAATTTTGGTAAGTTTAAAAGCTCCAACTTTATCTAGGCTTGGTAGATGAGGGCCTCTACACAAATCAATAAAACCAGTATCGCCCTGACTATAAAGTTGAAAGTTATCTTCTTGCTCAGACTCTTCGATGATCTTAACTTTGTAATCTTCGTTGATGTCAGCAAAATTCTTTATTGCTTCTTTCTTCGAATGAATCGTTTTAGAAATATTAGACTTTTCCGCAACAATCTTCTTCATCTCTTTCTCAATTTTTGGTAAATCGTCTATAGAGACTCTTTCATCAGATAGAAAATCATAATAAAAGCCATTTTCAATGGTTGGACCGATAGCTAACTTGGCTTTTGGATATAAGTTTTTAATTGCGCGTGCTAACACTTGCGCTGCAACTGTATGACGCATAATTTCAAGGCCTTCATCTGAATCAAGTGTGTATATAGAAATATCTGCGTCCTTACTAACAGTATCACTCAAATCCCTTTGATTGCCATCAACACTAAATGCAATAGCTGCTTTTGCAAGTCCTACCCCAATCATGCTAGCAATCTCATGACCGCTTACACCAATAGGAGCTTGTTTCTGAGATCCATCAGGAAGTGTGATTGTTATTTCTTTGCTCATGCTAATAGCCCTTGCGCACTATTCTAATATTTTTAAGCTTAAAGGTATATTTTAACTATAACTTTTCATTACTGTGGCTTTAATTTAATATGTTGAAATTAAAAAATTTAGGAGAAAATGTCATGACAGTAAGTGTTTTATTAGAAGGAACTTTAAAAGAAGGTCTAGCTGATCAATTTGAAGAAATTTGTACTGATGCATTCAAGGTAACTCGTGCTTTTGATGGCTGTCAAAATATTAATTTAACTTTCAATGTTGAAAATAAGCATAATTATGTTCTTACAGAAGTTTGGGATTCAAAAGAGCATTATGAAAAATATCTTGCTTTTAGGACTGAAGACGGAACTATTACTGCTGTTACTGAGATGTGCTCAGAAGGTCCAACAATAAGAATATTTGATATAACCAACGCTTAAAAAACTGCCTTCTTAGTTAAACGGATATAACAACTCCCTCCTAAGGAGTAGTTCTAGGTTCGATTCCTGGAGAGGGCACCATAAATTTGAAAAGAAAACTGCAACGTCCGGCTAGAGACCAAAACTCTCTCATAGTTTCATTTCATCAAGTAATAACTCGTCATTTGTTAACCATGTCACTCATAGCAGGAGTTTGCATTTTGTTATCTATTGATTTGATAGCAAGTAGCATCTATTTAGAACCACTTAAATCTTCTCCTATTTTTTATTTTTTTGTTCTATCTGCTCTGTTATTTTTTTTTATTTTCTTCTACTTAATCAAAGGGCATAAAATTGAACGAATTCATTTAGCTTGGTTAACTTACCTGCTATTAATTTCTATAGTTGAGGAATTTGCTTTTAGGATGCTATTACCATTTTTGTTAAGTGGCGCATTTGGGATGATGGCTGCGGTTCTGTTTAGTAATTTTCTTTTTGCAAGCATTCATTATGTGACACTGCGCTGGAAATTTATAAATTGTTTTTTTGCTTTTGTCGGTGGACTAGGACTAAGCAAGTTACTAGAAAGCAATGGAGATATAACTATTCTTATTTTGGTACATTACTTTTTCACTTTTCTAAATACCCCTCTTCCTCCAGAGCGAAGATATTTAAGTTTATAAGTAATTTAATCTTATTTAGGCCTGATAGAAATATCATAAGTGATAACAAGCATTTCAGTTTATTCTGAATAAAGATTTATTACTCTATCGCTGTTCTTAATATTTTTAATATTCTGAAAAAATAACTCAAATGCACGACCTAAAGATAATAATGAATGAGCTGAGTCGTGAGCTGAAATAAAACAATTCTTGGCCATCCAAAGAGAAGAATTAGTATCTAGAGGTTCAATCTTGGTGGTGTCTAGAGCTGCAGCGGCAATTTTTCCGTTATTCAATGCATCCGCTAAATCAACCTCATTAATTGCAGTCCCGCGACCCACATTAATTATCATGGCAGAGGTATTAAGTTTTTCTAAAATATCTGCATTAATAATGTCTCTTGTTTGGGGGCTATCTGGTAATGCAAGTACCAAGTAATCAGTTAAAGGCAGTAACTCCTCAAACCGATCCAACCCCAATACTTCATCAGCATGCTCATCATCTTGCGGATTACGTCTGATTCCAGTTACCCTCATTCCAAAAGCTTTGCCTAACTTTGCAACCTGACTACCAATGCCCCCATAGCCAAGAATCACAAGGGTTTTGTTAGTAAGTTCGCCATCTCCTGCTATAGGAGCCCAGTTTTTTGATTGCTGATATTCGATGTGATGATCGATTCTTTTGTTCCATCTAAGAATTTGTGAAAAAACATAATGGGCAATTGGAATGGCATAAACACTGCTCGCATTAGCAATGTGAACATTTTCAATTTTTAAAATGTCTTGTAGTATTGGTGCGTCCATGCCAGCAAAGCCACTTTGAAGAAATTTCATTCTTTTGGCCAAACTCAATAAGGCATCATGAATATCAAGGTTATCTCTAGCAGCAAACAAAAATTGATAACACATGAATAAAGCATCTGATTCTGGGATAGTTTCCCAATCTGGATTAGTGCAGTCTAGGGGATTCAGTGCGATTATTTCCATTGAGGGATCAAACGCAAGCAACGCAGACTTATATAATTTATTATTATCTTGAGAAATAACAATTCTCATGAACTATCCTTTAAAAGATATTTCATAATTTTTCCTGCAGCATTTGTTGGTAACTCCTGCACGAACTCTACGATCCTTGGGACCTTATAATTTGCCATATTTTCTTTAGACCACTCAATAAGGCTATCAGAATTTAAATCTTGATCAGGTTTTAAGACAACAAATGCCTTAGCAACTTCTCCCATTCTTTCATCCTCAATCCCAATAACAGCCGCTTGCGAAATTGAAGGATGATCACATAGAATATTTTCAATTTCAGCCGGATAAGCATTGAAACCACCAACGATAAACATATCCTTACTTCTGTCGGTAATTTTTATATAGCCATTTTCGTCAAGTATTCCTATATCCCCTGTATGCAGCCAACCGTCATCATCTATTGCTTCTTGAGTGGCCTCAGGATTATTAAAATATCCTTTAGTGATGTTGTAACCTCTTACTAAAATCTCTCCAGGTTCGCCAGCTGGAATATCTTGACCATCTTGATTCACACATTTAACCTCTACATCTGCAATGGCACAGCCTGAAGTTGTTGCAATAGTCTTATAATCATCATCAGGCGTGCACATAGTCACCACGCCAGTACTTTCTGTAAGCCCATAGGCTGTTATAACAGTGTCAAAACCTAACTTTTCTTTCATATCTTTAATTAGCTGAACGGGGATAGATGCTGCCCCAGTGACTCCTAATCTCAATGAAGATATATCCATTGTTTCTATTAAATTGCTTGTAAGAATAGATTGATAGAGAGTTGGTGGACCAGGAAGCATCGAGATTTTTTCTTTATTAATTATCTCAATGATCTTATCTGCATCAAAAACAGGACATGGATATGCAGTGGCACCTCTCATAATAGACGCAAGCCATCCAGCCTTGTAGCCAAAAGTATGAAAAAAAGGATTAACAATTAAATACTGATCTTTTTCATTCAAGCCAATATAAGATGACCAATAATCAAAAACTTTAATATTTTGTACATGAGTCGACATTACCCCTTTGGGTTTACCAGTCGTACCGGAGGTAAAGATTATATCGGCCATATCTGATTCGTTGATTTCAGGAAATTTAGCCTCTGACGCATGCTCTTTTATGCTCCCGATAGATTTAATTTGGTCACTAAGATGATTTTCATCAAGTGAAATTTGATGTTGAAGATGAGGCAGTTCTTCGTTTTCCAATAATTTAAAGTAATTGGTTCCAAGAAAAGTTTTAACACTAAACAAAATTTTGGCTTCTGCATTATTTAATATGTACGCCGCCTCTTTACCTTTCATTCTTGTGTTTATAGGTACTAAAACTCCTCCTGCCTTGTGAATTGCAATGCCTGCAAGAACCCATTCATTCATATTTGGGGCCCAAATAGCTACACGATCTCCAGGCAGAATACCTAGATTGATAATGTGGGATGCAATGTTGGTTGATAATTTATCTAAATCTGAAAAAGTTAATGTTTCATCATCAGAAATCAATGCAGGCTTTGAAGAAAAGTTCTTGGCTTGATGCTTAATAAGATCAGGAATAGTAAGTTTTGTTAATGATTTCAATCTAGTATCCTCGCCCATCGATAATCATATTTGTAATATTTTAATCCAATAGAGGATTCTGAAAATCTTACACCGGGCAAAGAAGAAATTTCTTCATATAGTACTTTTGAAAGCTTGGTGACATCCTCTGCAAGAATAAAAACCATTAGGTCATGACGGCCCAATAAAGTTGAAACAAACCTTACTTCTTTCATTTTTGAAAGAGCTTTTGCAACTGAATCTTTGGAGCGCGTTTCAACATCCAAACCAACAAAAGCTAAAGAAGGATTTTCTAAACGGTTAATGTTATTGATTACAGAAATTTTTATTACCTTATTTTGAATAAGTTTTTGAATTCTATTTCTAACAGTGCCCTCTGTAACTCCAATTACTTTCGCCATTTGATTATTTGACATTCTTGCATCTGCACCTAGCAATTGAATGATTTTTTTATCAGTTTGGTCAAGCTTCATTTGCAAAGGGAGTCCAGTCAGTTTCAAATTTATACACACTAGATGCTATTGCAGGAGCAATACTTTTTATTCCAACAATTGATGGCAATGTTTCATCTAAAAATATTTTTGTTTCATGTAAGCTTTTAGTTGCGCATAGAATTTCAATATCTTGTATTCCACTGACAACATTAACGCTAAAAATTTCTTTTTGATTTGAAAGTATCTCGGCTACCTCCTCTAATTTATCGCCCTGAACTCTAATTCCTACAGGAAGTAAATAATCATAGCCACACTTTTCAAAATCAGCTATGGCTATAATTTTACAAAAACCTCCATCGATGATTTTTGATAATCTTTTACTAACAGTTACTTCGTTGATAGACAATTTTTCAGCAATTGATTTTGCTGGTGCACGACCGTCAAGCTCTAAGATTTCTAGGATTTTATGGTCAAGATCATCTAGCGAAACTTTCACTTTGTAAAATGCTTTTTAGTTAAGAATTAGAATTCTCTTTTTTTAAGATCCAATCCAGAGGGAATATCTGCTCTATTGACTAGAAACTGTCCATACCATTTTCTTAACTTTCTAAGTGGGCCATCGCCATCACATACTACTGGATCGGGTATATATATTTTATTTTCCCAAATCGCAACATCTTGCCCAAAAGCATAATTATTTGCATCGACATATCCCTGAATAAAAGCTGCCTCATCTTCAGCTGACATACCTGGAACTTTTTTTACCATAACCCCAAAGTTAATTTGAAATGATGTCAATGTTAATGGAATGTGAGTTACTGCAAGCCTGCTCTCAACCTTCATGCCGTCATGCACTGCACTCATGTATGTTGTCATATAGGCTGGACCCTCATAAGTTGCTTGTGAAAAAAGATCGCGTCCGAGAATAGGACTGTCTGCTGTCATTTCTTGGGTGTAAGTATGGTCCTTAGCTTCATTCCAAAAACCTTCGAATGGAGCCTGGTGCACAGGACCAAAATGACCTTTATCTGCCATATTGTCTATAAGTTCACGGCAATTATTTTTTACAAGAAAACTAGCCATTCCATAATCTGACCACTCATCGGAGTAACACTCTTCTATTTTTTTGGGCAGATAATCAGGATCTCCCTTTTCAACATCATGCCAAACTAAAACCATTTGATTCCTTTCCAAAACTGGCCATGGTTCGCCGTCACCAACATCAATACTAATTCCATCATCTGTTCTGAGAACTTTAATTTTTCTGTTAAATCCAAATATATTTTTAGTCTCTCCAACAGGAAAATCTCTCTGATGACCAAGCGCAAACCAACCCCTAGGGAATCTATCAGGAAGGTCGCTGGTTAAAATATCTTCTTTAAAAACTGAGCTCATCTATTCTTTCTCCATTTAAATCTGCAGAATTACCATCTCTATCAAACCAAACATAAATTGAGCCGTCAAGCTCATCCACTTCCCATGAACGAGTAATAGCTTTTGGAGGTATCCTCTTTGCATAAGGTACTTCATTGCATGGACCCTCTCCAGACCATCGCCACGCATGGAAAGGACACCTAATTCCATCTTCTTCAACCTCCCCGCAAGCCAATGATGCACCCATGTGTCTACAATATAAGTCGAGCGCTGATAATTGATCATCTTTGCCTCTCCATACTACGATTTGCGTAGGAAAATCATCCACTTGTATGGCCTCCATTGAACCTATGTCATTGCTATCAGCAACTTTATACCATCCAGGCTTCAGTTGAGCTTTCTTTGGGTCTCTCTGTTCTGGTAAATCAGGTGCTATGAGCTCTTGATCAGTCAAAATTTTCTCCCTATATTATCTAATCCAATAATTACTATTATATATATATTGAAATTAATCAACGAGTATCAAAGCAATCAAATTAGTCAATCGCTTGATTCTTGATTGAATATAGATACTACTTCTTCTGCCATTGAAAGCTGACTAATATCCTTTGAAGTAGGAACTAACAGAACATCTGTTGCGCCCAACTCTTTAATTTCAACTAAAAAATTGTATAGCTCGTTTTGATTTCCAGAAAATCCTGCTATTTCCGATAAATTTTTTGCAAGATCTTCGCCCATCCATCCTAAATATCTTGTTAAGTGTGTCTTAATATCATCCCGACCCGTATCTCCTAACCCAAACCAGAAACTTGTTATTAGCCTTGGAGAAATTTTTTTCTGACTAAACGCCTCTTTTACTCTGTTAAACGAATCATTAATTTCTTTTAGATCTGCATTAAATGAAAAACCTGCTAATCCCTCTGCAAAATCAGCTGACATGGACATTGCCTTTGGTCCAACCGCGCCTGCTAGAATTTGAGGTCCAGCCTTTGAAAAGGTGTTTGGGCCCATTTCTTTATGATAATCTTTCGACCAAACTGACTGCATGGTTTTAACATTCTTTGCAAGAGTTGCCCATCTTCTAGCTGACCAATTGGAATTAATGGCAGTATAGTCTTCTTCTCTTCCTCCAACACCAACACCTAGAGTGAATCTGCCCTCTGCAAGCAGATCAATTGTTGCAAATTGTTTAGCGCTAAGAATAGGATTATGCATTGTTAGAATAGACACCGTTGCAATAATCTCTACTCGGTTAGTCCAAGCGGATACAGCACTTAAAGTAGAAATAAATTCGGGATTTGGAAATAAAATTCTCTCTCCAAGAGCAATATGAGACCAAGGACCCGTATCAATTTTTTTAGTCCATTGTTCTAGATCTTTTCTTGTAAGATCAGGCTCCATGACCGGGAGGGTCATGCCAATTTTCATGACTTAGATTTTTGTTTTATTAAATCAAGTGCAACATCGACAATCATGTCCTCCTGACCTCCAACCATTTTTCTTTTACCTAACTCAACCAAAATTTCTCTGGTATCTAAGTTATAGGTCTCAGCCGCTGACTCGGCGTGCCTTAAAAATGATGAATAAACTCCTGCATACCCTAAGGTTAAAGTTTCCCTATCTACTCTTACAGGTCTGTCTTGCAAAGGCCTAACCAACTCCTCTGCCGCATCCATTAATTTAAATAAATCTGTCCCATGAGACCATCCAAGCCTATCAATAGCTGCAATAAAAACTTCAAGAGGAGCATTGCCTGCACCAGCTCCCATTCCAGCCAAACTTGCATCAACACGATTTGCTCCATTTTCAACTGCAACAATGGAGTTAGATACGCCCAATGATAGATTATGATGAGCATGCATACCTGTTTGAGTTTTTGGATCTAGTGTATCTTTAAAAGCTTTAAACCTATCAGCGACATCTTTCATGCTTAATGCACCTCCTGAATCTACAACATAAACACATTCAGCTCCATATGACTCCATAAGCTTAGCTTGATTAGCTAAATTAGATGGTGAGGTCATATGAGACATCATCAAGAAACCAATAGTATCCATTCCCAACTCTCTTGCAAATTCTATATGTTGTTTTGAAACATCTGCTTCTGTGCAATGCGTTGCAACTCTTACAGATCTGACTCCTAGATCCCAAGCCCACTTAAGGTCTTCTTTTATAGCAATACCTGGCAAGATTAAAGTTGTTAACTTTGAATGATTCAAATTTTCAGCAACAGCGCCTATCCATTCTTTATCTGTATGCGCACCAAACCCATAATTAAATGATGATCCTGCTAAACCATCCCCATGAGCAACCTCAATAGCATCAACTTTTGCATCATCCAAGGCTTTTGCAATTTCAATTACATGATCAAGTCCATATTGATGCCGAATAGCATGCATACCATCTCTTAATGTCACATCTTGAATATATAACTTTTTCATGAATTTAAATTTATAAGCTCATGCGCTGTTCCCATTGCGGCTGAAGTCATGATATCTAAATTTCCAGCATATGTAGGAAGATAGTGGCCAGCTCCTTCGACTTCAAGAAAAATTGAGGCTTTTAAACCTTCAAATTCACCATATCCAGGAATGGAACAAGGGTTATTAGAGCCAAATCTTTCAAATTGAACCTCTTGTTTCAATCGATATCCCGGTACATAGGATTGAACTCTTTTAACCATTGACTCAATGCTTTCTTTAACTAATTCCTGATCAGCCGGATCACACAAAGTAAAAACAGTGTTTCTCATCAACAAAGGTGGCTCTGCTGGATTTAATACAATTATTGCTTTTGCTTTATCTGCACCACCAACCTTTTCGAGACCAAGGGCTGTAGTCTGAGTAAACTCATCAATATTTGCTCTCGTTCCCGGCCCTGCAGACTTAGAAGAGACTGATGCAACTATTTCAGCATATTTCACACTAGATACTTGATTAACTGCGGCAACCATTGGAATAGTTGCTTGACCTCCACATGTAACCATATTTACATTTTGTTCTTTTAAGTGCTCAGACAAATTTACAACTGGAACGCAATATGGCCCAATTGCAGCTGGAGTCAAATCAATCATCTGCTTTTTATCTTTTACAATTAAATCATGATGAGTTTTATGTGCGCCTGCTGAAGTGGCATCAAAAAATATAAAAGTATCTTGATACTCCTGCATTTCCATAAATCCCTCTAGTCCATCTGAGGAAGTTGGAATATTTAAAGACTTTGCCATAGCAAGACCCTCTGACTCGGGATCAATCCCAATCACACCATTCAATGCTAAATAATCAGAGGTATTAATAATTTTAAGCATTAAATCTGTTCCAATGTTTCCAGATCCTATAATTGCGCATTTTGTTTTATTCATAATTAAGTAAAATTGATTTCGCAGGTTCCAACGCCTTTAAGGTTCATTCTAAATTTATCTCCAGCTACGGCAGGTTCTAATGGCACCAATGAGCCAGATAAAATAAATTCACCTTTTAGCAATGGTATATCATATTCACCTAAAGTATTAGCTAGCCATGCAACAGCTTCAGCAGGGTGCCCTTGAACTGCAGAACCTTTACCTGAAGAAAGAAATTCATTATTTTTAAAAACTTCAACCTCTAGTTCATCCATTGCAAACTTATTTGGAGAAACTGTGCCCTCACCTAATACGAAAATTCCACAAGACGCATTGTCCGCAATAGTATCTTGAATCTTGATATTCCAATCATCTATTCTTGAATCAACTATCTCGAAGCAGGGTATAATTTTTTCTGTTGCCGCAATCACATCCTCCTTGGTAACACCTGGTCCATAGAGGTCTTCTTTTAAAATGAAGGCAATTTCAGCTTCAGCTCTTGGTTGTATTAAATGCTCTGAAATTAAAAAATCTGATTTATTTTTAACATGCATTGTATTAGTTAAAAAGCCAAAGTCTGGTTGATTTACACCAAGCATATCCTGCACAACCTTGCTTGTTACACCAATTTTCTTACCAATAACTTTTTCTCCCTCAATCTCCCGATGAGAAAGGAATTTTTTAGAAATCTGATATGCATCATTGATATCTATATCTAGATACCTATCTGTCAAAGGCTGAATCATTTTTTGCTTTTTTAATGCTGAAAATAACTCGAACGCAATATCAGCAATAGTATCAGGGTTCATGCTCTAAGAATTTAAAAAGTTTATACAAGCGTTATTAAAAACTGCTTCCTGCTCAATCATGACCCAGTGTCCACATTGACTAAAAAGCATTATCTGGGAATTTGGGCAGCCATTACCTATTTTCATTGCACCTGAAACTGGAATGAATTGATCATTCATTCCCCAAAAAGCAAGCACAGGCTGAGTAATTGATGGAAGATCTAATTCCATATTGGGTATATCCATTGTAGCCATTACTTGAGCATTCATGAGGGGTAAAATTTCCATTCTCTCTTCAATCATCTCTTTAGTTACTATCGATTTATCATATGGAAACAGCTCAAGCAATCCCTCTATTTTTTCTTGATCCATATCACCGCCTAAAAAATCAGAAAGTAATTTTTTAATTCCCGGCATTGAATTGTAAACTTCAAAATCTTCTATACCTCCAGGAGCCATTAAAATTAGCTTTTTTACTCTTGTAGGATGATCTAGACCAAGACCAATAGACAATGCACCGCCTAAACTATTTCCCAATAATGAAAATTCTTCAATTTTTAGGGCATCAACAAACTCAATTATTTTTTTGTTGAAATATTGTAATGAATATATTTCATTATCTGGCTTACTGGAAAATCCATACCCAGGAAGATCAGGCAAAATTACTCTAAAACCTGCATCTCTAAGAGCAGAAAAATTATTTTTAAAATTTGTGTGTCCAGATGCGCCTGTTCCACTTCCATGAAGCAAAACTACAACTTCGCCATCACCCTCATCATAATAATGGAATTTAAAATCGTCATTGACCTCAATAAACGATCCTTTTGGAATCATAGACTAAATCCTAGTAAGTGTTAGTGGAAGACCATCGATAGGTCGAGGTAAGTGAACATGCTGAAAAGCAGGATCATAATCAGGTCTTAAATTGATTTGATAGTTTTTAAGAAGTCTAAATAAATATAGTTTGGCATTCATCATTGCAAAGTGCATTCCTATACATTTATGCGCACCACCACCAAAGGGTATATAACTAAAACCATGTCTCTTATGCTCTGCTCGCTCAGGAGAAAATCTCATTGGATCAAATGTATATGGGTCATCCCACCATTGTTCCATTCTGTGAGTAAAGGGTGGGCTGATCATCACAACGGTATTTGCTGGTATATCGTAGCCTGCTACATGAACATCTCTAGTTGTGCGTCTATTCAAAACCATTACAGATGGATAAAACCTTAAAGTTTCTTGAAAAACATACTCAGTTAAAATCATTTCAGACAAATCATCAAAAGTTGGCATTTCATTTCTTACACTGAAAATTTCATTTCTAACTTTGTCCTGCCATTCTGGATTTTTTCCAAGGTAATATAGGATATTTGTCAAAGCACTTGTTGTTGTATCAAATGCAGCGAATAACAAAAATGCTATATGGCCGTCTATGTCAACATCATCCAGATATTCGCCATCTTCATCAGTAGCATTGCAATATCTAGTAAACATATCTTGGCCGTCAGTTCCTCTTCTTTTAGGAATATTTTCTATAAAGAATTGTCTTAACTCTTCCCTTGCTTTGAGGGACTTTCTAAATTGCAAGAATGGCAAATCATATGGCAATGGGGTAATTAAACCCTCATTAATTTCAGCAAATATATGGCTCAGTCTTTGAGCTTCTGGGCTTTTTTCGTCTAAACCAATAAAAACTCTCGCAGCAACATCCATTAGGGTCTGTCCAATATTGTCATAAAAGATAAATTCTTCATCTACTGGAAGGTCTTGTATACGTCTTTCTTGGATTGGAATTAACATATCTACATATGTTTTCAATGCATCATTTTTGAATGCTGGCTGAGAGGCTCTTCTCGTTCTCTTATGCTTTGCATCGTCTCTTGTTAACATTCCATCTGGATAAAGATTTCCTAGAGAGCTTGCATAACCTCCAGCAACACTGAAATTTCCTTTTGGATCAAAAAGAGCTGCCTCATTGAACTCAGGCCCTAAACACATCAAGACTCTTTGATTCTTAACCATGTCTAGCCTAGATATAGGTCCATATTTCTCGTAATGCTTGTTACACATTGCAAGCGTGTCTTTGACAAATTCGATAGTTTTCCCGAGAAATGGAAGGCCATACTCTCCGGGGAACATTGAAAGATCTCTATTATCTGGAGCTAATGTATTTGGATTTGTCATAGTTATTTCATTATGAATTTTTTGCTACTAATTTCCACCAATAGTTAGGAAAAAACCTCCTGATTCTAGTTGCATATACTGCTTCTTTTGTAGGATAACAAATTATTTTATCAGTCAGTAAATCTTTTTCTATTTGATCAACTACCTCTTCTGGATCACAGAGCATACCTTTTTCCACAGCAGCATTGATAACATTTGGAGCATCAGTCTCATCAACAAATCTCATTAAAGGCGTATTTGTTTGAGCGGGACAAACTACCATTACTCTGATGTTTGTGTCCTTTACCTCCTTTGCCAAAATTTCGCCAAAAATATTTACCGCTGCTTTAGAAGCACAATAAGCTGACATATTTTCAAGAGGACACATTCCTGCTATTGATCCAAAAAGTATTATTTGCCCGCTATTATTCTCAAGCATTGTTGGCAAAATATTACTCACAATATTTACAGTGCCCTCATAATTAATTCTCATTAAATTGTTTATAGAGGTTGAATCTAAGTCCTGAATTCTTCCCATTGGCATTACTGCTCCAGCATGAGTAACTCTGTCAATTGGTCCTATTTGAGTGTGTACCTCATTAACCATTTCTTTGACAGCATTTGCATCCGCCAAATCACAATGAAAAGTTGAGATATTATTAGACTCTTGTTTTAGTTGATTAAGATTTTCTTCATTTACATCAACTGCTGCTACATGAATTCCATCTGCTGCAAGTCGTTTTGCAGAAATCTTCCCCATTCCACTGGCTGCACCAGTTATTAAGGCATTTTTAATTTCCATAATTATTTCCTTCCTCTGAAATTTACTATATCACTAAATATCTACTTGTTGGGATAACTTCAATTTTTGAAAAATCAATGAATTTATTGCAACTTTCCATCATGATTTCTGCATTTTTTTTCAGCAATGTTGGGTTTCCCTTAGCAGCATAGAATTCTTCTTGATCTGACATTGCTCCACTTGGAAAGCATTCTTCAATGATGGCAATAAAATTTGGAGATTCTTTGTTAATTTTTCTTACAACCGTATTTTGTGTATAAATAAAATTTGATTGAGTTTTTATTGCGATTTCAGTGTGATGATGTGTCCAATGATCAAACCAATCAAAACTATCAATATTTTTTGGCTTTTCAAGGAAAACAATTTGAGAAAATCCATCAGTTCGCCTATTTAGGTTCTTAGAATCATCAACTTCAATAATTTTAGATTCGCTAACAATATAACTAAAAAAATTTTTAGCATGCGATTCAAATATTGAAAGCTTTTGCTCAAAATGAAAAAAGTTTTTTACTTTTAAGAAGATAATAGCATTTGGGCTTGGTGGATAACACGATTGAATTAAGCCAGCAGCCTCTTTGACGTCTTCATCTGCCAAGTTTACTTGATAGCCTGAGATGTGATCCTTTAAAGAGCGAGGTACTTCATTAATGAGAAAGTTTTTGAAATCAATTGCATCTAGATTTGAATTTTTCCATAGCTGAATGGCAACTTTTTCCATCAGGCTTTTTGAGATGAGGCGGATACTATTTCGCCAGTCATATAAGAAGATAGGTCTGATGCTAGAAATAAAATTATATTTGCAATTTCCCAAGGCTCTGCACCTCTTCCATATGCTTCCTTGGATTCGAGGTCTGCAATTAATTCATCTGAACTAGTTTTAGAAAGATGAGGGTTGATTGCAAGGCTAGGAGCCACAGCGTTAATTCTTATACCATAATCTACTGTTTCCATTGCTACACACCTTGTTAATGCCATTACTCCTGCTTTAGCAGCTGCATAATGAGATTGACCAGCTTGCGCTCTCCAACCCAAAACAGAAGCATTATTTACAATCACTCCTTGGGTATCTTTGAGAATGGGAATTGCTGCTCTCATAATTTTCATTGCACCATTTAAAGTTACATCCATAACTAAATTCCATGCCTCATTAGTCATGTTCACTAGGCTAGACTCACCACCTAATCCAGCATTATTGATGACGCCATCTAAATGAGAAAAACAAGAAATGGCTTTATTAAACATAATTTCAATATCCTCATCACTTGTCACATTGCAAAGACAACCCTCGACTGCACCAAGATTAATGTCTTTTAAATTTTTTATAGCTTCATCTAAACGAGCCTCGTGAACATCAGAGATAAAAACATTAGCGCCCTCCTCAAGAAATCGTTTAGCTGTAGAAAAGCCAATTCCAGATCCTGCTGCTGCAGTTAAAAGTATATTTTTTCCTTTAAAGAGGTTTCTTCCTTCTGGATAATTTGGAGAAAATAAATTATTCATGAGCAATTCTCTAAAATTGTTACGTTTGCTTGTCCACCCCCTTCACACATTGTTTGTAAGCCATATTTAAGATTGCTTCTTTTCATTGTGTGTATCATTGTCGTCATTAATCTTGCTCCAGTTGCCCCTAAAGGATGACCAAGTGCAATTGCGCCTCCATTAGGGTTAATTTTTTCCATTGGATAATCCATTTCTTTTTGCCAAGCCATAGCAACTGATGCAAAGGCCTCATTTATTTCAACTACATCAATATCATTTAAGGTTATTCCTGATTTTTTGATTGCATGCTTCGTGGCAGGCATCGGAGCTGTAAGCATCCATATAGGATCATCTGCTCTTACGCTAATATGAGCAATCCTCACCAAAGGATTAAGGTTATGTTCCTTAAGAATTTTTTCTGAAACAATTAATAGTGCAGATGAAGCATCGGCATTTTGAGACGAGACTGCTGCTGTTATATCATGACCCTCAATCAAAGGATTTAAAGAAGCCATCTTTTCTAGTGATGTCTCTGCTCGTGGAGTCTCATCTTGAGTAAATTTTCCAATGGTTACTATTTCATCTTTAAAATGACCGTTATCAATTGCATTGATTGCTTTTTGATGACTATGATAAGCATAATTTTCCATCTCTGATCTAGATAATTTCCACTTTTCAGCAATCATTTGAGCAGAATTAAATTGGCTAACATCCTGTGTTCCGTATCGCTTTACCCAGCCTGATGAACCTGAAAATGGATCATTAAATCCTAGCGATTGGCCAGCTAGCATTGCGTAAGAAATAGGAATCATGTTCATGTTTTGAACGCCTCCAGCAATCACAACGTCAGCTGTACCAGACATTATTGCTTGAGCGGCAAAATGAACTGCTTGCTGAGAGGATCCACATTGCCGATCAACAGTTGTTCCTGGGACATGCTCTGGCAATCCAGCTGCCAGCCAGCAAGTTCTCGCAATATCCCCTGCTTGGGGCCCTACAGTATCTACACATCCATAAATTACATCTTCGACTAGATTAGGATCAAGATCTATCTTTTTAAAAGTTTCTGAAAGAACTATGGCTCCTAAGTCTGCTGGATGCAGTTCAGATAAGGAACCTTTCTTTTTTCCAATTGGAGTCCTTAAAGCGCTAACTATAAATGCATCTTGCATGGCTTATCCTCTAAAAAGTATACAAAACACCTAGCTCTTCTTCTGAAGAAGTAAGCGTTTTATAAATTATATCTTGTTGTTTATCTTCGTTTCCCCAGCACGCCATGAGAGACCATGCTTTCCTCATAAATATATGAAGATCCATTTCCCATGTATATCCCATAGCACCATGCGCTTGAATGCTATTTTTGCATGCCAGCTCAGCTGCTTTTGCACTCATATATTTTGCATGCGCACAATGCAATGCAGACTTTGGATTGTTTTCTAATAATGAATGTGCTGCTCTAAAAATTGTTGGTCTTGCAAACTCAATCTTGACAGCCACATCAGCTAACATATGTTTTATTGCTTGAAATGATCCAATTGGTTTTCCAAACTGAGTTCTGTCAAGCGCATACAAAGAACTCAGGTCTAACATTTTTTGAGCTAATCCGATTAACAAACAACCAGTCATTAAAGCGCCACGAGCCGCAACAGCAGAATTGATTTTCTCAAATTCTTCGCTCGATGAAACGGATTTTTGAATTGAGTTAATCTTAGAAAGCTCTCTCGAAGGATCATTTGAAACCAAGGATATAAAATCTATATCTTCTGTTAAAGCAAATTGATAAGTGTCTTCATTAAATAAAAGTAGGCCTGCAGCATCATTTAAAAATAGAGGATTAGGAGACAATGGATGTGCTACTGAAATGAAGTTACTTCCAGTTTGATAAGTATTTTTGATTTCTTCTTTAATTGAGTCTGGGAGAAGAGGCATCAAGTCATTAATTAAAAATATCTGTTCTGCTACAGGCTCCGGCAATGCTGCATAGCCCATCTCTTCTATCATCAAGGAAAGTGCTACTTGATCAATCCCAAAACCACCATCTTTTTCAGGTAAGTTGGAACTTAAAACTCCAAGATTAGCTATTTTATTCCATCTGTCATGATTAAAAGGTTTTTTAGCTTCCCAGCCGTCTCGGATTGAATCAGGAGAGCATTCATCTGATAAAAAAGACTTAACTGTATTTTTAAATTGAAGTTGTTCTTCTGTAAAATTAAAATTCATAATTATTTAGGAAGTCCCAATAATCTTTCTGCAATAATATTCTTTTGAATTTCATTAGTGCCAGCATAAATTGGGCCACCATATGAAAACATAAACCCTTTGATCCATTGAGCCGCATCATGCTCTGAAGAATCAACTAACTCAGCACTAGCTCCTAAAATTTTTAGAGCAGTTTGATGCATCATGTGATCTAATTCAGACCAAAATATCTTACCTAAGCTAGATTCGGATCCGATTGATCCTCCGGCAAGTATTTTTGATGCAGTGTGATAAATGCTCAATGCATAGGATTCAGATTCAGCCCATGCTTCTACCACTTTTGATTGCAACATTGGTGAGCAATGATCTTTATTTTTATAATACAGCTTAAGTAACTTTGCAGCAGTCTGTTGAAAACGTGCAGGACTCCTCAACATTAATCCTCTCTCAAAACCAGCTGTTGCCATAGCAATTTTCCACCCTTCACCATCTTCACCCAATAGGTTTTCTCTCGAAACAATCACATCATCAAAATATATTTCAGCAAAGCCTGGTTCACCATCTAATTGAGGTATGGGTCTTACAGTCACTCCTGGTGTATCCAGTGAAACTAAAATAAAAGAAAGGCCTCTATGTCTCTCGGACTGCAGATCAGTCCTAAACAAACCAAAAGTCCAATCAGCGTAAGCTGCTCTAGATGACCATGTTTTTTGACCATTGATCTTGTAATGATCGCCCTCCAAAACTGCTGTAGTTCTTATAGCTGCCATATCGCTTCCAGCTCCAGGCTCAGACCAACCTTGAGACCAAATATGATCTCCAGTTGCCATCGCATTTAAAAATTTTGACTTTTGCTCATGGGTACCAAACTCCATCAAGGTTGGGCCGAGCAGAAATACTCCATTTTGATTAACTCTTGTTGGCGCTTCAGCGCGATAGTACTCCTCTTCAAAAATTAACCAACGAATTAAGTCTAGTCCTCTCCCGCCATATTCTTTTGGCCAAGTAACCATAGACCAGTTCCCAGAATTTAATGTTTTTTCCCACTCTCTATGTTGCTCAAATCCTTCTTTTGTATCCAAAGATAAAAGAGGTTTTTTTGGCACATTAACCTCTAGCCAGGATCTAACTTCTTCTCTGAATAAATTTTGTTCTTCTGTAAAATTAATTTTCATCTTTAAAATCAGCATCTCTTTTTTCAACAAATGCATCTCGGGCTTCTTGTGAGTCTTTCGATTTGTATAGTTCTAGAGTGAAATTTTGCTCAGACTTATAATGCTCGTCAACATTTCCATACTCAATTTCATTTAAAGCTTTTTTTGCAAGATTCATAGCAATTGGACTTTTTGAAGCAATATCATCAGCAATATTCATAGCAGCTTCATGCAAAGAATCAAAGTTAGGGTGAAGTGATTCAATAGATCCATATTCATAAGCCCTTTGTGCTGAAATAGGCTTGCCGGTAAACATCATTTTGCGAACTGCCTGCAAAGGAAATAATCTACTTAGATGTGCGCCTCCTCCAAGCGCACCTCTGTCTATTTCAGGCAAACCAAAGTATGAATCATCAGTGGCTAATACAATATCAGCAGCACCAGCGAGGAGTATTCCGCCCCCTAAGACAAAACCATGACATGCAGAAATTACTGGTACATTGCATACGTGAATTGCTCTGGCTGTTTTCCAGCAACCGTCATTCACATCAGAAATTTTTGAGGAATCTTCTTGTAATTCCTTAATATTAGCTCCTGCGCAAAAACCCTTACCTTTACCAGATAAAACTATCGCTTTTACTTCATCATTATGGGATAAATTATCAATATTTATAGCAAGATCTAACCATTCAGTTGAGGTCAAAGCATTGACTGGGGGACAATCCAAAATTATTTCTGCAACTCCATTCTTAATTGTTGTATCAACACTCATTGTTTATCTCCCTCAAGCTTATTAAAATTTTCTGCTGCAAAAGAAAACTCATCCATAATCTGATCCACAAGCTGCTTACAAGAAGGCAAATTAGAGATAAGGCCAGCTACTTGCCCAGATGGCATAGCCCCCTCGTTTGGTGATCCTTCAACCATAGCTTTTTGAATAATTGCTGGGCTATTTGCTGACATTATCGACTGAGATATTGTTAAATCATCACCCTTTAACATTGCAATAAAAGATTTTATTAAATCCGCATATGATGCATTTGTTAATTGTTTGTATTTCCATGCTGAAATTATGGATATTATAAATAGGCTAATTGGATTAGAACGATCAATTTTTTTAATGTAATTATTGAAAATTAATCTATGAGACATCCCATCAAATTTTTTAGTAATTTTTATATCCTCAACATTTGCAGATAAGTATGCTTCTTTAGTGTCATGCGGTACAGGACTCTCTTTTGTCATCATAAATCGAGTTCCCATTGCAATGCCGCAAGCTCCCCATGCAAGGGATGCTGCTAAACCAGAGCCGTCTCGAAATCCTCCGGCAGCAACTATTGGCACATTGACACTTTCAAGTACTGAGCTTAAAAGAAGTGTGGTAGGTGTTGAGCCAGTGTGGCCGCCTCCCTCTGAACCTTGAATAACTATTGCATCTGCACCAAGTTGCTCAGCTTTCACTGCATGTTTTAGAGCTCCGACAGTTGGGATACAAACAACTCCTGCTGCTTTGAATGCTTGAATATACTCAGGTGTAGGAGATCTTGAATAACTGACTGCTTTAATTTTTTTATCAATAACAGCTTGCACAATTTCCTCGGCTCCAGGTTGAAACATATGAAAATTAATGCCAAAGGGCTTATTTGTTAGAGCTTGTGTTTCATCCATCATCTCAATTGCCTCTTTCGGACCTGCTGTGGCTAAGGCAAGGAATCCAAAGGCTCCTGCATTTGATGAAGCTGCAACAAGTTCTGGTAAAGCCACCCAACCCATCGCCGTTTGAATAATTGGGTATTTACAACCCAGCATATTAGTTAATTTGTTAATATTTGCGTCCTTTTATTTTTTTTTCTTTGGGGCAGCTTTTTTTGATGAATTTTTTTTTGCTGCAGTTTTTTTCGTATTCTTTCTTTGAGATTTAGCCATTTTTTTGGCATCAAAACCAGCAAGAACATTGCCAGTAGTAAGATCATTGTGTGCATGAGAAAAATGATGCCATGCAAAGGCAGCCTCCATGCCGTTTCTTTTTCCTTGTAGATCCTCGACATGATTAATTGCTTGTTTTGTTAAAGTTAAGCCCAGCCTTGGCATTGCTGAAATCTTTGATGCCATCTCCATTACTGAAGACTCCAACTCGGATAAAGGAACTACCCTATTTACCATTCCCATCTCATAGGCTCTTTTAGCAGACATCCTTTCTCCTAAAAATAAAAATTCCTTCGCAATTCTAGGATTTAATTCATAAGGATGCGCAAAATACTCAACACCTGGAATGCCCATGCGTACTACTGGATCAGCAAAAAATGCATCCTCGGAGGCCACAATAAGATCGCAAATCCAAGCCAACATGCATCCACCAGCTACGCATGCTCCATGCACCATTGCAATCGTCGGTTTAGGCATATCTCTCCAACGTCTGCACATATTTAAATATACCTCTTGTTCTCTTACATATAAAAATTCGCCTCCTGGCTTATTAGTATGATCATACCAAATAGATTTTCTGTCATACTCAACATCAACATCTCTTCCAGGTGTCCCAATATCATGGCCGGCTGAAAAATGTTTTCCGTTACCTTTTAAAACTATTACCTTTATATCATCATCGTCTACAGCCTTTTTAAAGAATTTATCAAGGTCATAAGTCATCTTTCCATTTTGAGCATTGTTATATTCCGGCCTATTCATAGAAATAATTGCAATTCCATCTTTCTTTTTATATGTGACTGTTGATTTCGTTCTAGGCATTTTTATTCTCCAAAAATTGTATTGCGAATACCTTGAGGATCAAGAACCTCTCTTATTAAAACAAGCTCCTCTTTTGATGGCATAGATGTAATACTGTCAGATTGGATTGCAACCTCAAATCCAGTGTTTGTTATAACATCATCTACGCTAACATTTGGATGTAAAGATAGTAACTGCATGCAGTTATTTTTTCCATTAAAATCAAAAACGCCGAGATTTGTTATAACCCTTTTTATTTCGAATATTCCATTGGATAATTCCTTATTTTTGTAGCCCATTCCAGATACCATATCAACTTCACCATCTACAAAAGTTTTTTTAGAATGATTTGGTATAAAAATTGAGTTTTTATGGTTTATAGAATTTCCAGGAAATCCTCTAACACCCAGCAGCTGAATTTTTGGTGAATCATAGTTGCCAATTACGCTTATGTTTGTTTGCCCAAAAGAATCTATTTGGGTTGGGGTAACCATTGCATGTCTTTTTCCTCCCCAAAGATTCTCAAATACACGGCTATAACTCATATATCCTTCAACTTGATCTACTGATGGATCTCTTTTGCCCATTGGAGCAGGTTCTGAGATCAAATATGTTTCTCCATCGGTCATCATTAAATCAGGGTTATGTGTAAGTTTTGCTAACCCTGCAGCTATTCTTGGAATCAGACCAATACCAGTTGCAAGAATTTCCCCATCATCCTGCCAAGCTTTTGAGGCTTGGCTTATACATATCTCTGCTAATGAAATAGAGTCTGACATTTTAAAATTGTGGTAAAGGTATTTTCATTATTACTTCAGTGCCACCAACAGATTCTATGTAATCTTGATGACTTTTATTCATGTATTTATCAGCATAATCATTGAAAGATTTTGCTGAATCTGAATATTCTTTTAAATGCTGGATATCAAATCCATAGCTAGGAGAGCAGGATGTTGGATGCGCACCACAGGGTGAATGAACCACTCCAGTTACAAGACTTCTTTCAAATCTATTGAATATAGCTCCATCCTTGCCACCAAGCTCTTCGGTAGATAATAACTCTTCTGATGATACAAAAGTCTTCTCAGCCGCTCTCGCAAAAAGATCGTCAAAAAAAGGATCTGGACCGATAATATGCGTGTTTCCTTTTTCATCAGATTTATTAACGTGGAGCAATGCTACGTCTAATTTGATTGCTGGCATGGCAATGAAACTCTCTTTATCCTTATATGGTGATGTTACAAATTTTAATTCTGGATTATGAGTTAAAACATCAGTACCAAATCCAACTCTCGTAGGTAGAAATGGAAGATTCATTGCAGCTGAGCGCAGGCCCCATTGAAGCATTCCCTCATCTAACTCCATCACCTCAATTTCTTTATTTTGACGTGCTTGTCGAAAATGAGCCTCAAGAGGAATGACATCCAAAGAGACAAATCCAAAAATAAGTTTTTTTACTTTTTTATGGGCGCATAGCAAACCTACGTCCGGACCACCGTAACTTACAACTGTTAAATCTTTTATATCAGATTGGCATATCTCTCTAACTAAGGACATGGGTTTTCTTCTTGCACCCCATCCTCCAATACCAATTGTGGCATTGCTATGAAGATGATCTAAGACATCTTTATGAGTTAATACCTTGTTCATTAATTTTATGCCTCTGGCATTTTGAACTCATGACCCCAATGACTTGGTGCTGGCGAATAAGTTGTTTCGTGATTATCCCAATCAGGCTGAATGCCATCATATCCAAATTCAAGCATAAACCCTGCAGGTGTCATCATATAGAAAGAAACCATATTATCATTCATATGTCTTCCAAGAGTTGAAGAGATATGGATATTATTTTCAATTGCTCTGTCCATGGCATCAACCACTTGCTCAGCAGTCTCCACTTCGACCATTGCATGCACAAGTCCAGATGGCGGTGTGGGAGCTTGCATCATTGCAACAGTATGATGGCGAGGATTATCACAATGCATGAAATACAAAACTGACTCTGGATCATCGGGGTTTGGAGAAAATCTCATTCGCATTATATCTGAATCTCCAAAATTCATTACCTCCTTATAAAAATCATGAGCAGCTTCAACCTCTAGTGTTCCAAAAACTAAATGGCCCAAGCCCAGTCCATGAGTGACAAATTTAGAAATATCTTGAGAAGACTTGAACTCATTTGTGTCGATGCCTCTTCCATAAAAAAGTTCAAGTGTGTTTCCTGCTGGATCATCGAAACTTAAAAGCTCCTCTACACATCTAACCTTTGCTAGCTCTTCACTTTCGATTGCAACTTCAATTCCTAGATTACTAAGTTCTTTTTTTGCTTCTTCGAAAGCTTCTTTATTTTCAAGTTCGAATCCACCCCTCGCATACCTATCACTATCTCCTTTTTGTACCTGAAACCTGAATGGACTCTCATCCATTCGAAAGAATAAGTTATTCTCGTCACTCAAATCATCATTCTTCATTAGTCCAACTACATCTCGAGCATATGCCTCCCAGCTTTCTAGATTGGTTGATTCAATTAAAATATAACTTAGAGATTTAATTTTCATTGCATGCCTCTTATTTAAAAATTCTTACGATTAACAAATTACTATATAAAAATATATTTAACTCTTTTTGGTTTCATTGATAATTCTATCATTCAATTTATTTATACATAATTATTAGCTGATGATTTACAAACTATATTGAATTACATATACATGATTATGCTTAAATTAGATAAAATAATTTAATGTCACAACTTAAAGTTTTAATTCACCCTGTAACTCCTTTTCAGCAAAATGCTCCTATTTTATATTGTGAAGAATCTAAAAAATGTGCTTTTGTAGATCCTGGCGGCGATATAGATATTCTTTTAGGTATAGCAAAAGATAATAATCTGATTCCAGAAAAAATTTTTCTTACTCATGGTCATATTGATCATGCTGGTGCTGCTACAGAACTTGCAAGAATATTATCTTTAGAAATTGAAGGGCCACACAAAGAGGATCAATTTTTATTGGAATCTCTTGAAGAGCAAGGAAAAATGCTTGGAATGGAATGCGAAAACTGTGTTCCTGATAGGTGGCTTAATGAGGGAGACGAAATTAAACTCGCAAACGAAAATCTAAAAGTATTATTTTGTCCAGGTCATTCACCAGGACACGTAGTGTTTTATCATCCTGAATCCAAAATGGTAATTATAGGCGATGTATTATTTAGAGGGTCAGTTGGAAGAACAGACCTGCCACGAGGCGATCATCAAACGTTAATTAATTCAATCACTGAAAAGCTTTGGCCATTAGGGGACGAAATTTTATTTATTCCAGGTCATGGTCCGACCTCTACATTTGGTCAAGAAAGAAAAGATAACGCGTTTGTTGCAGATAAAATCATTGGTCAGGTCTAATCAACCCACACTTTAACTAGCTTTCCCTCATCATCTTTCATAGATCCGGTGACTATCAGAATAAAATCTATTATCCACCAAATACCAACTCCTCCGATTGTGAGAATAAATAAAATTGCTGATGCATAACGTCTTAAAAAAAATCTATGTGCTGCTAGTGGCCAGGATAGAACAATAAAAAGTAGAAATGTTGGCAAAATTTTCTTTTCAGAAATATTTAATGGCTCACTCATATCTTCCCCCAGCTAAATTGGAACTCATCCTTATAACTAAACTAGCTGGCAAAACATTACAAATAAAGGCTAAAAGTTTGTTTAATAATCCTGGAACCCAAACACTCTTGCCTTGCATCAGCGCATTGACTGCACCAACAGCAACACTTTGCGAATCTTTTTTCATAAAAGCTGGTACTTTATCCATTGCATCTTGCATCCCGCTAGCAGTATGAAATTCAGTTACTGTGAAACCAGGGCAAACATTTGTTGAGGTTATGCCTTTAGATCGATAATTAATATTAATAGCGTCTCCAAATCGATTTACAAATGTCTTGACTGGTCCATATAGAGCACCCCAACCAGAAGATGGAGGAGCAAATGAAGCCAAAGACGAGACAATCATAATCTTGCCAGATTGTTTTTCTAGCATTGATGGAATAAATTTTTTAGTGAGCGAAATAACTGATATGCCTAGCACACGAAGAAATTTTTCTTCTTCATCCTCAGGGGTTTCATGAAATTTTTTATTTATACTGTACCCAGCATTATTTACCAATATTTCAACTGAATATTGTCGATCTGAGCAAAACCTATAAATAGTCTCTGGTGCATTTATGTCAGATAAGTCAGCAGCTACATAGTCACAATGAATATCAAAATCTTCAATTAGTTGAGCTGAGATATCTTTAAGCCTATCCTCTCTTCTTGCAGTTAAGATAATATTATGCCCTTTCTTAGCCAACTCTTTGGCTATGTCTAATCCTATCCCAGCAGTTGCTCCAGTTACTAATGCATAACTTTTATTCATTTTTTCTCCATGTTTTTATTATAAATCTCTAATATTTAATCTTATTTCATAGGGAATTGGCCCAGCAAGATCATGTTCTCTCTTTATAGCTACCACCATTGAAAGTTTTTCTTGAGACATTGGAGCAATTTTTCGTAATTTCATATCAACGTGACCTTCAACGGTTTCGTACATCGCTGAAATAACTCCCTCACTATCAAACAACGCTCCAATTAAATGATAAAGTTTTTCATTAACATTTAATAATCTAAACACTGGAAAAATCTTATCGCCTAGAAGGAATTCTTTTTTAAATCTATAGTTATCTTCAAGAGTAAAACTTGAAAAGCCCTGGTTTAAATAATCTTCATTAAAACCAAAGTCTTTATTTACGAAGTCCCATCCCTGCTCAAAAACTTTCTTTATAAAATTAACATTCATATGCCCATTAAAATCACACATCTCTTGTGTAACTATTATTGTCTCGCCGATATATGGAAATAAATCTTTCATAATTTTTTATGATATTTGAAAAAAAGAATTGTGTATAAATACGTTTAAATATGCAAACTTAAGGTTATGTTTTTAAGAAGATATTTCGTACAATACAATTTTTTATAAATTAATATTATCTCGAAATTTGGAAAAAACTTTAACCCCTGAAGATTTAAGAGCAATAATTGTCTCAATAGATCTTCTCCGGTCAAATCAGAATAATCTAGAGCAATTCAATTCTGATGAATTTATTCAACTTGCTGCTTCATCTGGATTAAAAGTTGAATATCATATTTTTTCAAAACAAAAATTCGTATCTGCTAATCATTTTCTAACTAAAGGAAAAACTGACGAGCTAAAAAATCTCGTAGAGTCTGAAAACATTAAGTTGGTTGTTTTGGACTGTGAACTTTCCCCTTCGCAAGAAAGGAATTTAGAAAAACTTCTTTCCGCACGAGTGCTAGATAGAACTGGACTTATCTTAGATATTTTTGCAGCTAGAGCTCAAAGTGATATTGGAAAATTGCAAGTGGAGCTTGCTCAGCTTAGCTTTCTCTCAACTAGATTGGTTAGAGGTTGGAGCCATCTTGAGAGGCAAAAAGGTGGAATTGGTTTAAGAGGCCCAGGAGAGACACAGCTTGAAACCGATAGAAGGTTAATCGGCAATAGAATTAAACAACTTAAAAAAAGATTAGATAAACAACATAATCAAAAAAATTTAAACAGATACTCAAGAAAAAAAAATAACAATAGGCTGGTAGCTTTGGTGGGTTATACAAATGCCGGTAAAACATCACTTTTTAATTTATTAACAAAGGGGGGACTTGAAGCTGAAGATAAATTATTTGCAACATTGGATACAACAACTCGGCGAGCAAACTTTAAATTAAAAACTAGTGATACAGTTCTATTTTCAGATACTGTCGGATTTATATCCAATCTCCCAACCAAGTTAGTTGAATCCTTCAAAGCAACACTGGATGACTTAGCTTCTGCAGATCTTTTAATCCACGTTATTGATGCCTCAGATTCAAATAGGGATTATAAAATTAAAGAAGTCGATATGATTTTGAAAGATTTAGGCGTAACTTCGATTCCTCAAATTAGAGCTTTAAACAAGGTTGACTTGATTGAAAATGAAGATATATGGCCAGCAAATAATCTTCATCCTGAACATAAAATTTCTAGTGAAACTGGTGAAGGTCTTGAAGAGCTAAAAGAATTAATATCTGAAAGGCTTTTTGGAAATTTATTAAGTGGATGGGTTGAATTCTCTCCAATTCAAGCTTCAGTTAGGTCTAAATTATTTGATTCTGGCTGTATCTTAGAAGAAAAAATAGGTGCTAACGGAAAACATCAATCATTAGTTTCTATTTCACAAAGCATGATAAATGAATTTGAAGGATTGGAAATTTTTAATGACTTAAGACCAGTTGCCCCATAAAAAATAAGGGCTGCGATAACAACCCTTATTTTTTAAAGTTTGAATTAAGAAAATTCTGGTTTAGTTGGATCTAGAAATACCTGACCATTGGAAATCTCAGGCTCTCCACATGTACTAACTGATTCTAATTCAGCCTTTGCATCGCCACCTGTAGCTTCCCATAATTTATTGCCTTCGCTCATAGTTTCAAGATTTTCATGAAAGTTTCCAAACCAAAAATCTTCATCAGCAGTTTTATCCTCAGGAATATATATTCCGTATGCATAAAAACCTCTTACTTCAGATTGATCGATCCCGTCCAACCATACATTGTAGCTAATGATTGCTTTATTAAGATCTTCTTGACCCATGCCCTCATTTAGTGTGCATGGTGAAAATGCTGCACCAAAAGATCCATCCTCAGGAGATTCGCCAAAAGCATATGGATCGTATGGGAAAATAAAATCGTATCCATCCCTATTATCGCCATCACATTGAAGTACTGAAGCAGTCTGCTCAATCCAAGCCATAGCATCTTCACTGGCTGCCCATTCCTGCCATGCTGCATCAGCCTCTTCTTTTGAAGACCAACTCAGTTCCCAATAATTATTGAAGGAGCTTTCATTTGGAGATACTGAAACATATCCCCATCCTCCTAGTAAAGATTCTGATAATCCAAGCCCTCTCCATGAGTCAATCATGTCATCAAGAGCTTCTTGGCTATAGTCTTCACCTGCTGTACATTGCATGAATTCGTTATACATGGTGTAATTTGTTGCATCCCAAGTAATTTGATTTTCCTGAACATCATTGGATTCCTGAACATCATTTGAATCGGAACATGAAATTAAAAAGAAGAAAGGTATAGCAAAGGCTACTAGTTTAAATTTTTTTTTCATAATATTTTTGTCTCAAGCAAAAAAATTTTCTATTCACTTAATATACATTATTTATATCTATTATTCATTGAAAGGTATAATCAGGTGATGCCAAATACTAAAAACTCAACGGATGCAATTATTATTGGAGGTGGACACAACGGTCTAGTCTGCGCATATTATCTGGCATCAAAAGGCTTGAAAGTAAATATCTTTGAAAGAAGATCGATTGTAGGAGGTGCTGCGGTTACTGAAGAATTTCATCCTGGGTTTAAAAATTCTGTTGCAAGTTATACGGTCAGTTTATTAAATCCAGAAATTATCAAAGAAATGAAACTCAAAGAATATGGTTTAAAAATTGTAAAGCGTCCAATTTCGAATTTTCTTCCTATCGACAATACAACATATTTAAAACTAGGCGGAGGATTAGAAAAAACGCAGGAAGAGTTTAGAAAATTTTCTAAAAAAGATGCGGCTAGATTGCCTGAATATTATACTCGTATTGAAGCCGTTGCTGACGTTCTTAGAGATCTCTCGGTTAAGACGCCTCCCAATCCAAAACAAGGAATAAAGGCTGCACTAAGTGCAGCATTGCAGCTTTGGCCAATTGCAACTAAGGGAAATCAAGTACACAGAGATGTATATGATCTCTTTACAAAAAGCGCTCGATCATTTCTTGATTCATGGTTTGAAAATGAGCATATAAAAGCTGCATTTGGCTTTGATTCAATAGTTGGAAATTTTGCAAGTCCAGATACTCCAGGTTCTGCTTATGTTTTGCTGCATCATGTGTTTGGTGAAATTGATGGAGAAAAAGGAGCTTGGGGTCATGCTATTGGTGGCATGGGTGCGATTACTCAAGCCATGGAAAAAGCCTGCAAAAATATGGGAGTAAAGATTTTTACAGATGCCCCTGTAAAAAAAGTAATAGTTAAAGATAATGCAGCCGTCGGTATTGAGCTTGAGGACGGAAGCCCGATCGTAGCTAAAAAAATAATTTCTAATCTGAACCCAAAATTACTTTACAAAAAATTAATTTCTGAAGATGAATTAGAGCCAGAATTTAATCGAGGCATGGATGGATACAAGTGTGGATCTGGAACTTTAAGAATGAATGTTGCCCTCACTGAATTGCCAGATTTTTCTGCACTGCCTGGTAAAGAAGTAGCCGAACATCATCAAAGCGGCATCGTAATAGCCCCAACATTAGATTATATGGACAAGGCTTTCATTGATGCTAAGTCGCAAGGCTGGTCTTCAGCACCAATTGTAGAGATGTTAATACCATCAACTATGGACAATACTCTTGCGCCAGATGGAAAGCATGTAGCATCTTTATTTTGTCAGCAATTTTCTCCCACTATGCCAGATGGAAGTTCTTGGCATGATCATAGATTGACTGCGGCAGATACTATTATTGAAACTGTAACTAAACATGCCCCTAATTTTAGAGAATCAATTTTAGGAATGATGATTTTGTCTCCACTAGATTTAGAAGAAAAATTTGGGCTCATTGGTGGAGATATTATGCATGGACAAATGTCTCTCGATCAAATGTGGGCTGCAAGACCATTAATGAATTACGGCAACTATAGAGGGCCGCTAAAATCATTGTATATGTGTGGTTCTGGAACACATCCAGGTGGAGGAGTAACAGGTCTTCCAGGGAAAAATGCTGCTAGAGAGATCCTGAAAGATGTATGAATTAATTATTTATTGGCATCTTTTCTAATTTTGCAAAATACTCTCTTGCCTTCTCAATAACTTTTGGCGCAAGCCAAACTGATGAAATGAGCGTAGGTATAGCCATTAACGCAAAGGATATATCAATGATGTTGATAGCCGCCTCAATGGGAATAACGGCAAAGACAACTACAAATAATATAATCACCCATTGATAGATTTTTACTCCTTTTTTGCCAAACAAAAATTGCGAGCACGCTGAACCATAAAATGAATATGTAAAGATGGTACTAGCTCCAAAACTCACCACACATATAAATAAAACTGCATAACCAAAGGGTCCAAGAAGAACACTAAATGCTTCTGCAGTTAGAGTGACACCAGTTGAATCTGATTCAAGCCAAACGCCTGAGATAATAATTAATAATGCTGTAGATGTGCACATTATTAATGTATCAAAAATAGGTCCAAGCATAGCAACCAAGCCTTGTTTCACTGGATCAGATGTTTTCGCTGAACCATGAACTAGTGTTTCGGTGCCTATTCCTGCTTCATTCGAATGGGCGCCTCTTCTTACTCCCATGATAATTACGGCGATGACACTGCCTCCAGCCACTGCAGATCCAGTAAAAGCATCTTCAATTATTATTTTAAATGCTGGAAAAATAGAATCTAAATTAAGCATCAAGGCAACTAATACTGAACCAAAATATAAAATACTCATTAACGGAACAAGCCACTCTGAAACTTTTGCAATCCTTATGAGCCCTCCAAGAATAATTACTCCTGTTACTCCAGCTAAAATTATTCCTGCTATTAGATTAAAGTTTTCAAACTGAAATATTGGCAAATCGCCCATTATTTGTACCAGCTGATTACTCTGGAAACCTGGTAAAGCGCCGATTAAACCTGCAGCTGCAAAAAAATAAGCTAGAGGCATCATAGAGGAAGGAAGTGCATTTTTAATAACATACATGGGTCCGCCTCGAACTGTCCCATCCTCTCCAACATCGCGATACATTACTGATAATGTGCAAGTAAAAAATTTTGTTGCAATGCCAACAACTGCTGTAAGCCACATCCAAAAAATTGCGCCTGGTCCAGCAAGTTGAATTGCAATAGCCACGCCCGCAATATTGCCCAGTCCAATGGTTCCTGATAAAGCAGTAGTTAAAGCTTGAAAATGAGTGACTTCGCCAACATCATCTTTTTTTGAGTGCTTTCCTAAAATCAACTCAAAAGCATGTTTTAAATATTGAAAGGGGGTTAACTTGGAATAAATTAAGAAGAAGATTCCAGAACCAACGAGTATTGGAACGTTCCATGTCCATACAAACCCAGCAAGATCATTTATAAAGTTTTCCATGAGGATGATTTTAAGATTTAATTACTATTGTAGAGCTATCCAAAGTATTCTGCATGAAAATCTTGAATATCTGGATCAACAAGAGCATCTTGGACCTTTAACTCACGATATAAATTTAAAGAATCTAATGTTTTGCAACGACTCAGTGCAACATAGGCCTGCCCAGTGGCAAAAGCTCCCTCCCCCAAATCCACTGAACAACTATCTAAAGTGAGACCTTGAGCCTTGTGTATGGTTACTGCCCAACCCAATTTAAGAGGGAACTGCTTAAAAGAAGAAACCATCTCCTCTTCCATTTCATCATTATATTCATCGTAGACATAACGTACTTTGTTCCATTCTTCTCGTTTAACTTTAAATACCTCTTTACCAACTTTGACCTTAATCACTTTTTTATTTTTATCTGAGCAATCAATTACAACTCCAATAGTTCCATTGACCCATCTACCCTCTGGATCATTTTTAATAAACATTACTTTGGCATCCGCTTTTACGCGGAGTTCTCTGGGAGCAGGTAAATCATTTTCATTTAATTCGCCCTGCTCTTTTGATTTGACAACAGTCGTAGGTCCATCGATTCTGTTTAACATCTCGTCATTAATTTGTTCAGCTCGATATTTTCTTGAAGTAATAATTAGTGATGACTCAGTATCAAATTCTGGATTATGACAAGTCTTGTTAATCATACTGATTGAACTTTCAAGATTTTTTCCAAGTCGAACATTATTCAGCAGGTTGTAAAACTCTTTATCATCCTGTTGTCTAAAAGAGCTTACAAGTTCAAAAAATAAGGGTTTCTCAATAGCTTGAAAATTATCAGCACTAAAGAAATAAACGGATCCGTATCTTTCAAAAATTGAACTTTCCTCATTCTCTTTTACTACTGGCGGCAGCTGAAATAAATCACCACATGCAAGCACATGAATGCCCCCAAATGGTTTGGATGAATTACGATGTATTTGTAGAGTTTCAGAGATAGCATCAAGCATAGGCGCTCGAACCATAGAAATTTCATCAATAATTAGTAGTTCTAGATTTTTTAATAACTTTTTAAAGCGTGGATCTTTTGATTCTTGAATAAGTGGAAAAGTATCAAAACCAATCCTGAACGCTGAATTGATCGTGCTGCCACCAATATTTAATGCAGCAACTCCAGTGGGAGCGACAACCATTTTTTTTAACAAGCACTCATCCTTTACACGCTCAATTAGTGTTGTTTTACCTGTACCAGCTGCGCCAGTAAGATAGATAAAATGCTGAGAATCTTCTTCAAGTAACTCCAAAATATCTTCAAGCGTATCGTCAAATGCAGATGCAGGATTCTCAGAAATTGATCGGCTCATATAATTTAAAAATAGGAGAAATTTAATAAAAGATTCTAACAGTTACTATAATAATCATGAGAATTAAAATACAGAAAAATGAATGAGTTTACTCACAGAATCGCAACTTTTGATGATATTCCTGCCATTGAAAAATTAATGAAACAATCTATCAATCAACTTCTTGGACCCCTGCTTACGAAAGATCAATTAGAAGCATCTTTTGACAGCATGGGTTTGGATGATCAGCTGATAAAAGATAAGACCTATTTCATGATCTTCAGCAAAGATATATTTGTTGGGTGTGGGGGATGGAGTAATAGAGAAACTTTATTTGGTGGCAATCATACACCAAACAGAGATGATCAATTTCTAGACCCTAAAGAAGATTCTGCTCGCATAAGGGCAATGTACACTCATCCTGAATGGATAAGAAAAGGCGTTGGTTCATTGGTTATGAATTTGGGCGAGGAGGCTGCAAAAAATCTTGGTTTTAAAAGGTGTGAGCTTATGGCTACTCAATCTGGAATACCTCTGTATGAAGATAATGGATATAAACCAATCGAGAATGTTCTTTATACGGCCAGTTCTGGCAAAACAGTGCCAATGGTACGAATGGAAAAAGATATATGAAGCTGGCGGAGAGTGAGGGATTCGAACCCTCGATACAGTTGCCCGTATACCTCCTTAGCAGGGAGGCGCTTTCGACCACTCAGCCAACTCTCCGATTTTTCGGACAAGAATTATAACGCTTTAAAATATTAAAATAACACTATCTGTCAAATTCTATTTGCATCCCAAAAGGCAAATCCTCACTTACCATTCCATCTTTAAAAGCAATATTGCCATTAACAATTGTCATATGTATTGAAGATTTAAAATTGTGTCCTTCAAATGGAGACCATCCACACTTATACAAAATGTTATCTTTAGATACTTCGTAAGGCTTGTCATGATCCAAAACAGCCAAATCGGCAAAATATCCCTCCCGAATAAAGCCTCTGTCTTTGATCTGAAATCTCTTTGCTACGTTATGACTTGTCTTTTCTACAATGGTTTCAAGCGAAAGAATATCCTGATGGTAAAAATCCATCAGAATTTGAAGTCCATGTTGAACTAAAGGCAAACCAGCAGGCGCCTCAGGATAGGGTTTGCTTTTTTCTTCCCAAGTATGAGGAGCGTGATCTGTAGCAATAATATCAATCTTATTCTCTAAAAGTGCTTTGATCAGTGCTTGTCTATCAGATTCTTGTTTAATGGAAGGGTTACACTTAATTTGGTTACCAAGCTCAGCATAATAGGAGTCATTAAAGTACATATGATGAACGCATACCTCAGCTGTAATCTTCTTTTGATCTGCCTCTCCTGCAGAAAAATGTTCCATTTCTTTTTCTGTTGTTAAATGAAAAACATGAAGATCTGCATCATACTTTTTAGCTAAATTAACTGCCAAAGAGCTAGATAAATAACAACTTTCAACGTCTCTGATTAGATGGTGATGCTCTGGCGATACCTCATCGCCGTATTTCTCATAAAATAATTGCTCATTTCTTTCAACAGTTTTTTGATCCTCGCAATGAGTAACAACTATTAGAGGAGAGTAATGAAAAATATCATCCAATGCATCTAAGTCATCTACTAGCATGTGACCAGTTGAAGCTCCCATGAAAACTTTTAATGCTGCAGCTTGATGAATATCTGCCCTTTTAATTTCTTCAATATTGGTATTACTTGCGCCCAAATGAAACGAGTAATTTGAAACTGACTTTGTGCTGGCTAATTGAAATTTTTTTGTAAGATTCTCATTTGTTGTGGTGGTTGGATTAACATTGGGCATTTCAAAAAAACTAGTGACTCCTCCTGCAAGACCAGCCTTTGACTCAGTTGCAATCTCACCTTTATGAGTTAAACCAGGCTCTCTAAAATGAACTTGATCATCTATAAGCCCGGGAATTACATATTTACCATTTAAATCAACAACATTTTTAGACTCAGCATCAATGGACGCTGCAATTTTTTCAATTCTGTTTCCTTTGATAGCAATATCTGATTCAAAAATTTTACCCTCATTTACAAGAGTTCCATTCTTCAATATTAAGTCAAACATTAGTCTCCTAAATTGAATGCTGCATGCAAAGTTTTAACTGCTTCATCGAGCTGATCAACCGCTATGACAATTGTTATTTTAATTTCAGAAGTACTAATCATTTGAATGTTGATTCCTGCATCAGCCAGAGCATTGAATGCTGTGCTTGCAATACCTGCATGCGAACGCATTCCAACTCCCACTAAAGAAACTTTTCCTATAGCTTCGTCAATAATTAATTCATCATAAGATATGCCCTGCATCTTTTCTTTTAATACTGACTCAACTTCAGCTCTATCAGGCGTTCCTACAGTGAAAGTGAAATCTGTTTTTCCAGAAACACTTACATTTTGAACAATAACGTCTACTTCAATGCCTGCATCACTAACTGGGCTTAAAATACCTGAGGCAATCCCAGGAGTATCACCCACTCCGTGTAAAGTAAATTTAGTTTGATCTTTTTGAGAAGCTATACCTGTAATGACAGCATCTTCCATTCCGTCTTCCTCCTGTAAGATAAGCGTTCCTGAGCCAGGCTCAAAACTTGATAAAACTCTAACTAAAACTTTATATTTATTTGCAAATTCAACTGCTCGTATTTGCATAACTTTAGCACCCTGCCCTGAGAGTTCCAACATTTCCTCAATGTTAATTGAATCCAATTTTTTTGCATTCGGCACAATTCTTGGATCTGTTGTATATATTCCATCAACATCCGTATAAATATCACAACGTTTAGCTTGCATTGAAGCTGCGATAGCTACTGCGGTAGTGTCACTGCCTCCGCGTCCCATTGTAGTTGTATCTCCATCACTGGTGATACCTTGAAATCCTGTAATAATTGGGATGTATCCATCTTCGATAGTTTTAAAAATAACTTCTTTATCAAGATCAAGAATTTTTGCACGAGAAAAATTAGCAGTTGTTTTCATACCAACCTGAGCTGCAGATAGTGATTTTGCTTTAAAGCCTATTTGATGCAAAGCAATTGCCACCAAGGATGCGCTGACCTTCTCACCAGTTGAAACAAGAGCGTCAAATTCTCTTTTATTTGGCTCAGAGCCAAAAGAATTAGCAAGATCAATCAATCGATTTGTTTCTCCACTCATAGCTGAAACCACGACCACAGGAGTAGCCTCATCGCTAGCTGCTTTTATGATATTTGCAACAGCAGATATTCTGTCAGTTGAGCCAACAGAAGTGCCGCCAAATTTTAATATAATTGTTTCCATGATTAATAAGCTTAAAAACTAAGCGATGGATTGTACGATATCAGGAATAGAATTAACAAATTCTTCAAAATTATCAGCCTCTCCTGCACCTTGAGCAAAATCATTTCGGCCTCCGCCTTTACCATTATGTAGTTTTGCAATTGATTTTATGACATCGTTGGCACTCAGAGAATCTTGCATATCTTCCGTCACTCCGCAAACCATGACTACTCTGGATTTTTGATGGCTAAAAATTAAAACGCATTTATTTGTTTGATCTTTTTTAGATTGATCAACCATGTTGCGTAAATCTTGAACATTTTGTGTATCTGCCTGAATAATAGCTAGATCAAAATTATTAATTTTGTGAATTGTTTCTTTTAGATCAATTGCAGCTGATTTTTTTATTTTGGTACCTTTTTTTAAGGCTTTGTTTTCTTTAATTAAGTCTGCAATTTTAGAGCTAATTTGAGGTCCTTTGACATTCAACATTCCTTGCAGATCTTGTAAATGATTACGAGCCTCTAACATCGATTGAACAGCACCTTGTCCAGCCACAGCTTCAACACGTCTTACTCCCGAGGAAATACTTGATTCACTTGTCACCGAAAACATTCCAATATCACCAGTTCTTCTTACATGGGTTCCACCACAAAGTTCTACAGAAAATTCGCCGCCAATATAAACGACCCGAACCTCATCCTCATATTTTTCTCCAAACATGGCTTCGGCTCCAATCTTAAGCGCATCATCAAGCTGCATTATTGTAGTTGTTACCTCGGAGTTATTTTGAATATGTTGATTAACAATTAATTCTATTTCCTTTATTTCAGCCTTGGTAACTGCCTTGGAATGTGAAAAATCAAATCGTAGCTTATTAGAATCTAATAGTGAGCCTTTTTGATGCACATGATCACCAAGAACATCTTTCAAAGCTGCATGCATTAAGT
The DNA here is from genome assembly GCA_902623685.1 of uncultured SAR86 cluster bacterium. GTDB lineage: Bacteria > Pseudomonadota > Gammaproteobacteria > Magnimaribacterales > D2472 > D2472. Next base: position 22,504 of record CACNUQ010000004.1, on the reverse strand, counting down.
GAGTGGCGGAATGATGGACCGAAGCAGCCTTTCTTTTACTTGCATCAACGGATAATTCTAATTTGTCATTTTTTTTGACGACTCCTTCTTGAACTTTAATTCTGTGGAGAAAAATCTTACCTTGCTTTATACAATCTTGAACGGTTCCATGACCTCCAGAAAAAGTAAAGCTTCCCTGATCTCCAACTTGCCCACCTGATTCTGCATAAAAAGGTGTTTTATCAACTGCAATGAAGCACTCATTTTGATCTGATGCGTTATCTATTGCATTGGATTCATTCCATATTCCTAAAACCTTTCCCTTCCCGCATAAGTCTTCATAACCTAAAAACTTTGTTTCCTTAATAGAGGACAAATCTAATTGCAATCCTTTAAATTTACTTGCTAATTTTGAATTTTTTATTTGTTCATCCATGCAATTATTAAAGCCCTCCTCATCTAAATCTAAATCTTGCTCTCGAGCGATGTCTGCTGTCAAATCGAATGGAAAACCATACGTATCATGTAATTTAAAGATAATTTCTCCAGGAATAACATTTGAATCAATAGACTTAATCTCTTTTTCTAAGATCTCAATGCCTTTTTCTAAAGTTTCAAGAAATTTCTTTTCTTCTTCATGAACAATCTTCTCTATGGATTTTTGATTGTCTACTAACATAGGAAAAGCAGTACCCATCTCCTTAACTAAAGCTTTTACCAATTTATGCAAGAAGGGTTTCTTAGCTCCAATTTTATATCCATGCCTAATAGCCCGTCGCATTATTCTTCTCAGCACATAACCACGACCCTCGTTTGATGGCAAAATACCATCTGAAATTAAGAAACTAATACTCCTTATGTGATCTGCTATCACCTTATGTGATGGATCGCCAGGTGATTTGATAGCTTTTTCGGAGGCTTTTATTAAATTTTGAAATAAATCTGTTTCATAGTTTGAATTTACACCTTGCATTACTGCAGCCACTCTCTCTAAACCCATGCCTGTATCCACAGAGGGTTTTGGCAAGGGAGTAAGTTTACCGTCAGCCCCTCTATTAAACTGCATGAAAACAAGATTCCATATTTCTACAAATCTATCTCCTTCATCTCCTGGTGTTCCGGGTGGAGTGCCTTCATATTGATCGCCATGATCATAGTAAATTTCTGAACAAGGGCCACAAGGACCTGTATCACCCATGGACCAAAAATTATCTTCTTCATCCATTCGCACAATCCTTTCGGGATCAATGCCAATATTTGCTGACCATATTTCAGCTGCCTCATCATCATCTCTAAATACAGAAATCCATAATTTCTCTTTTTTTATGCCCAACTCATTAGTTAAAAAATTCCAGGCAAGTTGAATTGCTTCTTCTTTAAAATAATCACCAAAACTAAAATTACCTAACATTTCAAAAAATGTATGGTGCCTCAGCGTATAGCCAACATTTTCTAAATCATTATGTTTTCCACCTGCTCTAATGCATCGCTGTGTGGTGGTAGCTCGTTTATAGGGGCGCTTATCAGAGCCTAGAAAAACGTCTTTGAATTGAACCATGCCAGCATTTGTAAATAACAATGTTTCATCATTTGCGGGAATTAGAGGACTTGAGTCAACTACTTCATGACTATTTTTTTTGAAATAGTCCAAAAACTTAGATCTAAGTTCACTTGTTAACATTTCAAAAAACTTCCTCTAAAAAATTAGTCATTGCAATCCAAGATCGCTTATCACTCTCTGGATTATAAACTGTGCCCATCTCAATATCGTCAGCTGCTGGATTAGTAAATGCATGATAAGTATTGCCGTAGCTAATAAACTGCCAATCAGCTTCTGATTCTGTCATTTCATCTTGCAATGCTAATATTTCCTCTGAGGTAACCATTGGATCTTTATCACCATGTAAAACCAATAATTTAGATTTTACCTTTTGAAATGGCTCGCTAGATTGATTTAAGAGTCCATGAAAACTCACACATCCAGCAACTTCATGTCCAGAACGAGCAAGCTCAATGGCAGCAAGACCGCCAAAGCAAAATCCAATTAATCCAATTCTTGAAGAATCAACACCTTCAATTGTTTTACCAAATTCAACTGCACTGATTAGCCGTTGTCGAAAAAGCTGTCTATCATTCACAAAGGGCGCAATCAGTGCTTGATTTTCTTCAATACTTTGACCATTCACACCGCCTCCAAAAATATCAATTGAAAGGGCTGCATATCCCAAATCATTCAAAGCAAGTACTTTCTGATCCTCAAAATCTGATCTGCCTTTCCAAGTATGTGCCACCAAAACTAAAGGAACAAGATTTGATGATTCTGGTATTGATAAATAACCAACACACTCTGTTGGGCCATCATAATAATTTACTATTTTCCCTGACATCAAACTTAACCTAATTGAGTCTTATATCTTTTGTAATTTTCAATGTAGTGATGGGCATTCATAGATGGAATAGCTTGTTCCTCCTTCGTGAGCTGCTTTTTTATTTTACCTGGAACACCCAATACCATTGAACCATCCGGAACTTCCATGCCTTCAGTGATTAATGCTTTTGCTCCAATGATACAATTTTTACCTATTTTGGCTCCATTAAGAATGACTGAGCCAATACCTATAAGAGTTCCATCACCTATTTCACAGCCATGAAGCATTGCTTGGTGACCAACCGTAACAAACTTCCCAATTCTGCATACAAATCCAGGGTCGGTATGTATAACTGAGTTATCTTGCACATTAGTTCCTTCACCTATAATAATTGGTTCGTTATCACCTCTAAGGGTGCAATTGAACCAAATACTTGAATCTCTTGCCATTTGCACATCCCCAATAACAGTTGCATCTGGAGCGATCCAAAAATCATCATTCTCAGTGGTTAAGCTTTTATCATTTATATCGATAATCATTTCAATTTCCCTTCTAATATCTCTATATTCGCATCAAAACAAACATTTAAAAAGTTTACCGTAATCATCGCAGTTAAACCCCATATCTTTTGATTTTTGATATTCCAAGTAGGCACTTGCCAAACGCTACCATGTCTTTCAATAGATTCTCTTTGAATATTTTCTTTATCTAGTAAAAAATTTAGCGGAACTGTAAAAATATCTTGAATTTCTTCATTTGGCTCTAAATTTTGGGGTTTATCCACGGAGGCTACAAAAGGATTGACTTCTATTTTGTGACGCGAGATGAGATAGTTTAATTTTCCTAATTTAGTGACATCTTTACTCTTGAGACTCACTTCTTCATTTGATTCTCTTAAAGCTGTTTCATATAAATTTTTATCAGTTTTATCAGCTTTGCCTCCAGGAAAACTTACTTCACCTGAATGAGTTGATAAATTGCTCGAACGTTGTGTATATATTATTTCCGGAGCTTCGGTAAATTTTCCATAATTCAAAATAGCTATTAAAACTGAGGCTTGAGGTTGACCACTCGGCTTTTCAGAATTATCCAAATTTAGTTTATACTTTATATCTTCGATCATAGCGTAAGTTTAACTTCTTACGACATTTAATTCTCTAAGAAAGGAGCACTTTTGAGATATTGTTCAAAATGCGGAAGCGATCAAATTGAATTTAAAATTCCAGATGATGACAATCTTAAGCGCTATGTTTGTAATGCCTGTGATTCAATTTTCTATACTAATCCCAACCTCATTGTTGGGACTATATGCATAAAAGAGGATTATGTTTTGCTATGCAAAAGAAATATAGAGCCTAGATTTGGCAAGTGGACATTGCCTGCGGGATTTATGGAAAATGCTGAGACACTCCAAGAAGGAGCATTAAGAGAAACTAAAGAAGAAACTCAAGCTGTGCCAAAAATTATTGCTCCTTATACAGCATTCAGTTTGACTCACATTAGTCAGGTCCACTTTTTTTATTTAGCTGATTTAGGCGAAGAAAAGTTTGGTCCTACTTCAGAAAGTTCTGAAGTAAAACTATTCAAACAAAATGAAATCCCTTGGGATGAAATTGCATTTCCAACTGTCACTAAGACGTTGAAATATTATTTTGATGACATCAGTTCTGGCAATTTCCCTTTCAGAGAAGAAGCTTTAAAGTTGTGGTAGGTAAACTTTAAGAGCCTTGACTAAATTTGTAAGCATTTAGGAAAATTTGCATCCACGGAGAATATTCTTTCCATACTGATGGTCTCCAAGATAACTGTTGTGATCTAAATACCCTCTCAGGATGGGGCATCATGATTGTTGCTCTGCCATCTATAGAAGTTAAGCCAGTAATACCCTCTGGGGATCCATTTGGATTTAATGGATATGTAGAAGCCACAGCTCCCTGATTGTCGGTAAATTGAACTGCAATCTGGCTTTGCTCAGAAAGTTCTCGTAATGCTCCTTCTTTGAATGATGCTCGCCCCTCTCCATGAGCAACTGCAACAGGAATTTGCCATCCTTCCATACCATCAAATAAAACTGATTTTGATTTAGCTATCGTTACTTGAGATAAACGTGCTTCAAACTGATCTGAATCATTCCATAAAAACTGGGGCCAATTTTCAGCACCCGGAATTAAATCTTTTAAGTTAGACAACATCTGACAACCGTTACAAACGCCAAATGTAAAGGTATCAACTCTATTAAAAAACTGCTCGAATGCATCTCTTACAACCTTGTTATAACTTATGCTTGAAGACCAACCACCTCCTGCTCCAAGAACGTCACCATAAGAGAAACCACCACATGCTGCCAGCCCTTGAAACTTAGAAAGCAAACTAGGATCATCTATAAGATCTTGCATGTGAACATCAAAGGCATCAAACCCAGCTAACAAAAAAGCTGCAGCCATTTCATTTTGACCATTTACTCCCTGCTCTCTAAAAATTGCTACCTTGGGCTTTGAATTCAAATTGAATGCTGGCAGTTGATCAGAAAATTGAAAATTATCCTTGGCAACTAATCCTTGATCATCAAATTTTTCAATTAACTTATATTCCTCTTTTGCACAAGCTGGATTATCTCTTAATGATTTAATAGAGTATGAAGCTTCGCTCCAGACCTTCTCTAAATTTATCACTGAATCCGAAAATTTAATCTCATCATTATGGGTAACAGAAATTTTGGCATCTTTGCTTTGAGTTGCACACTTTCGATATTTAATATTTTCTCGGTTTAAAAACTCTAATGCTTGATCCTCAAATGCATTATTAAATTGAATGACAACACCTGTTTCTTCAGCAAAAAGGTATTGCATAATTTCTTTATTTTTAAAACTTTCTGGAACTAGAATCTCTATTCCCATTTTATTGGTAAAAGCTAGTTCTGAAACAGTGGTAAATAATCCGCCATCAGAGATATCATGAAGGGAGACTATCCAACCAAGTTTAATTAATTCTTGAATTGAATTAAAAAAGCTTGATAGGCATTCAACATCATCAATGTCAGGTACTTCTTGAAAACTTAAAGAAAAAACCTCTTCGAAAATAGAGCCGCTCAATCTAGAAGAGTTACTCAAAGATAAATGATATAAATCTTTTGAGCCATGTTTTTTCAACTCTGTTGTGATAGCTGATGATACGTCCTCAACTGGAGCCATAGCAGTTATGATGCCTGATAAGGGACTTTTCACTTCAAGCTCTTGACGATTTTCAGTCCATTTAGTTCTCATCGAAAGAGAATCTTTGCCTACCGGAATAGCTATTCCCAACTTAACGCACATGCTGGATAATGCTTCCACTCCAACTCTTAAAGCATGATTTTCTTTCTCATCGCCGCATGCTGCCATCCAATTTGCAGAAAGTCTTACTAGGTTTAAATTTTTTACTGGAGCTGAAACTAAGTTTGTCAATGCCTCAGCTAATGCCATCCTTAAAGATGCAGCTGGATTTTTAATTGCAAGAGTTGGCTTTTCACCAATTGATAAAACATCTCCTTCATTGCTAAGAAATGATTTAGTAGACATTGCATAGTTAGATGTGGGCACTTGATACCTGCCAACCATTTGATCTCGAGCAACTAAACCGCCAACAGATCTATCACCGATGGTTATCAAAAATGATTTTGAAGCAACGGAGGGATGCGAGAGAACTCTTATGATTGCTTCAGAAAAATCCTGATCATAGTCTAAAGAATCAGTTATTTTTGCAGTTGTTGGTTGCCTAACCTCCATATTAGAAATGGGTAAGTCGCCAAAAAGCATCGATAAAGGGACATTTACGGGGTATTCATCTCTTTCAGGATCGTAAACTTCTACTGCATTTGATGTAGTGGTTTGACCGACAAAAGCAACTGGGCATCTTTCCCTTCGACATATATGTTCAAAAACATCTTTATTAGATTTTTTTATTGCTAAAACATAGCGCTCCTGTGATTCATTTGACCAAACTTCCATGGGAGAAAGACTTGGATCAGCAACAGGTATTAAACTTAAATCTATATAAACACCCAAATTACAATCTTTTGCTAATTCTGGGATTGCATTTGATAGTCCTCCTGCTCCAACATCATGGATGAATTCAATTAAGTTAGGAGACTCAAATGCGCATTGATTGATGACCTCTTGACACCTTCTTTGCATTTCAGCGTTTTCTCTTTGAACAGAAGCAAAGTCTAACTCTTCATCGCTGTCTCCAGAGGACATAGATGATGCAGCTCCGCCACCTAATCCTATAAGCATAGAGGGGCCGCCCAAAACAACAACTAAATCATCAGCCTGAATGGGGTACTTGATACTATTTCTATCTTTTACTTCTCCAATGCCTCCAGCTAACATTATCGGTTTGTGGTACCCAAACGTCTCGTTATTAACGAAGGGTTGCTCAAAAACTCTAAAATAACCAATGGTACTTGGTCGTCCGAATTCGTTATTAAATGCAGCTGCGCCAATAGGCCCTTCAATCATAATTTGCAAAGGAGAAGCAATTCTTGAGGGCTTGTGCTCAGGTTCCTCCCATGCACGAGGAAAGTCCTCTAATCTCAGATTGGAAACATTAAAGCCAACCAGACCCATTTTAGGCTTTGCACCAGAACCTGTGGCACCTTCGTCTCTAATTTCTCCCCCAGAACCAGTTGCAGCTCCTGGAAAAGGAGAAATAGCAGTAGGATGATTATGAGTTTCAACTTTTAAAGTAGAATTAATTTTTTCAGTTGAAAAACTGTACATATTTTTTAAATTTCTATTCAAGGTCTTTACTTCTGAGCCTGCAATTACAGCAGCATTATCTTTGTAAGCTGAAATCAAATCAGATTTTTTACCTTTGCTTGTTCTTTTGATTAAATCAAATAAGGATTCCTCTTGAGAAACAGAGTCTACTATCCAGCTAGCATTAAAAATTTTATGTCTGCAATGTTCTGAGTTAGCCTGGGCAAACATCATCAATTCAGCATCAGTAGGATTGCGCGATACGGAAGAATAGAAATGATTTAAATAATTAATTTCTTCCTCAGATAGTGCCAATCCTAAATCTTGATTAGCTTTAACTAATGAGTCTTTAGCAGCTTTAGAAATATCAATATTCACCAAAGGCTTTCTTTTTGGCTCAGAATCAACTTCAGCAATAGTCTCTTGGCTAAAGAAGACTTCTTGAGTCATGCGATCAAACAAACAAGATAGATTCAAGTCGGTTGCTGAGATATTGTTATTAACAAAATAACCTAAATACTTTTCGATTCTGAGAACACCTTGGATCCCTACATTGGTAATTATTTCACTTGTTTTAGATGCCCATGGGCTTATGGTCCCAGATCTTGGACCAATAAAAAAATTGGGCAAATTTGTAGGCTCCTTTGATTTCAATAATTCTAATAGCTTTACATGATCTGAAAAATCTTGGGCTATATCTACAGAATAAAACTCATAACAATTTAATTCTATAGTCGGAGAATCATTAATCGAATTAAGCTCATGATTGAGAGATAAAATTTTTGACGGCGAAAAACTTGAGGGACCTTGAAGCAGCAAATTAAGATTTTTTGACACTAGCTCTCTAGTAAAATATTGTAATAATTAATTATAAGGATGTTTAAAATTAAAAAAATAAAAACAATGCAATTCCTTACAAAAAAATCAATTTTTTTCATCCTGATTTTTGGACTTTATTCTTGCACAAAAAATGATGAAAACTCTCCAGTTTCAGTCTATTGCAACCTGATTAATGAAAAATTATATTCTTTTTCGAGACTAAGTGATTTTGAAAAAAGAAAATTTGATGAATTAATGCAATCAAGGTTTCTTAAATACAAGGACGATTTTCTTGAAGCTGCTAAAACATTCGATATTGAGTGGGAGCTCCTTGCTGCAGTAGCTTTTCAAGAATCTCAATGGAATCCCAAAGCACGATCAGCAACCCAAGTTAAAGGTATGATGATGTTGACACTTCCAACTGCAGCATCGGTTGGCGTGACTAATCGTTTGGATCCGATTCAAAGCATACATGGAGGAGCACAGTATATTGCTGATCTAAAATCTGATGCTAACTATGGAACTTCTTCAGGTGACAAGATTGCATTTATATTAGCTGCCTACAACTTGGGCATTACAAATATAAGAAATGCAATTGATGCAATAGATAAAAAGCCTATTGATGTGACTTGGTTAGATCTAGAAGAGCATTTATTAAATTTGAAAACTTCGATGGACACAGAAAATTACTCTAGAGGTCAGCAAACTGTAGATTTTGTTGAAAGAGTTCGAGACTATTACTATCTTTTGTTAGCGCAAAATTGCAGTGAAAACTAAATTTAAGAATTAACAAGTTGCCACTTTAAATTTTTAATTTGATCCCTGCAAAATGCAGCCTTTTCATACTCAGTTTCTTTTGCATAAACATACATTTGCTCTTCAAGTTTGTTAATTGAATCAGAAATCTCATTTGGTGATGTATTTTTAATTTCAAAAGGTAATTCTTTTTCAAAATACTTCGGTTTTGTTTTTTTAGCTTGCTTGGTGACTCTTGCTCCCTCCATAACATCTTTAATATCTTTAACAATTGTTGTTGGGGTGATGCTGTTATCTTTATTGAATTTAACTTGTATGTCTCTTCTTCGTGACATTTCATCCATAGCCCTTTGCATAGAACCTGTAATTTTATCGGCGTACATTATTGCCTTCCCACGAATGTTTCTTGCTGCTCTTCCAACTGTTTGAATAAGCGTAACTTCTGATCTTAAAAAACCCTCTTTATCGGCATCTAAAATTGCAACTAAACTAACCTCAGGAATATCTAGACCCTCTCTTAACAAGTTAATGCCTACCAAAACATCAAAATGTCCTAACCTAAGATCTCTTATAATTTCAGTTCTCTCCACTGTATCTATGTCTGAGTGCATGTAACGAGTCCTAATTCCATTTTCTTCTAAGTAATCGGTTAAATCTTCAGCCATGCGTTTTGTAAGAGTTGTTATTAGTACTCTTTCTTTTAAAGCTGCTCTCTCATTGCACTCACCTATGACATCATCGATTTGAGAGGTTGCTGGTCTCACTTCTATCTCTGGATCAATCAAACCTGTTGGTCTAACAAGCAATTCTGCAACATTATCGCAATGCTCTAACTCATATTTACCAGGAGTAGCAGATACATAAATTTTTTGAGGAGTTACATCCTCCCATTCTTCAAACCTTAATGGACGATTATCCAGAGCAGATGGCAATCTAAATCCGTAATCGACTAAGGTTTCTTTTCGCGATCGATCCCCTTTATACATTCCTCCGATCTGAGGAACTGATACATGGGACTCATCCATAAAAACTATTGCATTTTTTGGTAAATAATCAAAAAGACATGGTGGTGGCTCTCCTGGATTTCGACCAGAAAGATAGCGAGAATAATTTTCGATGCCCTGACAATATCCTAGTTCCTGCATCATCTCTAAATCGTAGGTTGTTCGCTCTTGCAGTCTTTGAGCTTCAACCAATTTATTATTGTCCTTCAAATACTTAATCCTTTCTTTTAGTTCCTCACGAACGGTTTTAAGACAATCTAAAATTGTCTCTTTAGGTGTCACATAATGAGTTTTTGGATAAATAGTTGCACGAGGAGTTTCGTTAATTACCTCTCCAGTTAATGGATCTATCCATAAAAGACGTTCTACCTCATCTCCAAATAATTCAATCCTAAGAGCATCTCTTTCAGAATCCGCAGGATAGATATCAATGACATCTCCTCTAACCCTAAAGGTTGCGCGTCTGAAATCAATATCATTTCGTGTATATTGCATTGAAGATAAACGACGCAGAATTGTTCTTTGATCTATCGTCTCGCCCCTATCTAAATGCAGAATCATATTCAGATAAGATTCAGGAGCACCCAATCCATATATCGCTGATACAGTAGCAACAACAATTGTGTCATTTCTTTCTAACAAAGCTTTTGTTGCAGAAAGTCTCATTTGCTCAATATGTTCGTTTATTGAAGCATCTTTGGCTATGTAAGTATCTGATGTAGGTACATATGCTTCGGGCTGATAATAATCGTAATAAGACACAAAATATTCAACAGAATTTTTTGGGAAAAAATCTTTTAGCTCTCCATATAATTGAGCTGCTAGTGTTTTATTAGGCGCCATAACCACAGCAGGTCTTTGAGTTGACTCAATAATTTTAGCCATGGTATAGGTTTTACCTGATCCTGTTACACCAAGTAAAACTTGATGCAATAATCCATCATTTAAACCATTTACCAAAGTTTCAATTGCTTTTGGTTGACTACCAGCAGGCTCAAAAGGAGATGTTACGGTTAAACTTTTTGTCATTATCTTGTTTTACTTTACGAATTTTAATTTATAATTCTCAACTTGTTCCCTGATAGCTCAGCGGTAGAGCAGTTGACTGTTAATCAATTGGTCCGTGGTTCGATCCCACGTCAGGGAGCCATTCTTTTAGCCAATCGATAATTTTAATCTATTTGTAATCTTAGTGCATGAACTGTACTAAGTTACTCTTCATAAAAAATAAGGGGCCTTAGTGGCCCCTTATCTATGATGAACCTCAGGTAGAATTAACCAGTTTTGGGGATAACGTGATTTTTTAGTTCATATGCTAGTTATTTAATACTTTGTTTGAATCAATTTAATTACAAGTCTGTGAATAAAGGTTAAATCTTTGAAAACTTTATTTTTCTTTTCACAAGGTTTCAGTAATAATTATTGAATGAAAAGATTACAAGACAAGATTGCGGTCATAACAGGTGCTGGAAGTGGTATTGGTAAGGAAACTGCATTATTGTTTTTAGAACATGGCGCAAAGGTTCTCTTAGCAGATATTAATCAAGAGACCCTCGAAGAGACTTTTGAAATCATAAAACAAAAAAAACTTGATTCAGATGCATGCATTTCATTAACTGATGTTTCATCAGAAGATAATATAAAAAGCATGATTGACCAAGCAGTCGATCATTTTGGTGGTCTAGACGTACTTTTTAATAATGCGGGCATTGGTGGCGCAGTTGGCCCTATTACGCACATTGATGCAGACGAGTGGGACAAATCTTTTCAAATACTTTTAAAGTCAGTTTTTCTCGGTTCAAAATATGCAGCTAGAGTCATGAAAAAGAATGCCACAGGTGGATCTATTATTAACACTGCATCAATTGCTGGCATGGGAGGTGGGTCTGGTCCGCTTGCTTATTCAGCTGCCAAAGCAGGAGTAATTAATTTTTGTAAAAATGCTGCTATTGAGCTAGGCGAATTTAAAATTAGAGTTAATGCAATTTCACCTGGAACAATAAACACTCCTTTATTGGCGACTGCGATTGAAGATAGCAAGCTTGAGCAACCCATTAAAGATTTTGGGATGCCAATTGATATAGCATATTCAGCTTTATTCCTCGCATCAGACGAATCGAGATTCATTACAGGAATAAATTTGTGTGTTGATGGCGGCCTCACTCTTGATAACTCTGGATTAATGGTAGATGCGGCTGAGCATTATGCAAAAATGGGAATAGAAAGAGTGGTTGGAATGAATATGGGCTCAACGGGTATCGAATCTGTAATTACAGACTTGCAAGATGACGATTAAGATTTCTTCCAAGTAGTTCTGTCACTGGAATCATCAAGTAAAATACCTTTAGCTGCTAAATCATCTCTTATTTGATCAGCTCTTTTAAAATCTTTAGCCTCTCTTGCTATGTTTCTCTCTTTTATTTGAACCTCTATTTCCTCATCAGACAAGCTTGCGCCATACTGAAAGAAAACATTTGGACTTTCATTTAAAAGACCTAGAACCTGACCCAATTCTTTCAAAGTAGATGAATACTTTGTAATTTCTTGAACATCTTTACAGCTGTTAATTAACTTTGCTAATTTAAATAGAGTGCTGAGAGCCTCAGGAGTATTTAAATCATCATTCATTGAGTCAACAAACTCTTTGATACTATCATCATGTGTATCTGACGCATCTGACGGTGCAATCGTGAGGGCTTGATAAAGTCTTGTAAGAGCTGATTTTGCTTGATCTAATGATGCATTATCAAAATTTAAAGCGCTTCTATAGTGACTAGAGATTAGATAATAGCGAATGACCTCTGGATGATAAGAGCTAAATAAATCTTTTAACATGGCAAAATTACCTAAAGACTTAGACATCTTTTCACCATTAATTTTTAGCAAGCCTGAATGCATCCAGTAGTTGGCAAGCTTGCAATTTGATGCACACTCAGATTGAGCAATCTCATTCTCATGATGCGGAAATAATAAATCTGGGCCTCCACCATGAATGTCAAAATGCTCGCCCAGATTTTCTAATGACATAACCGAGCATTCTATATGCCAGCCTGGTCTTCCAGGACCCCATGGAGATTCCCATGATGGTTCATTTGGCTTAGAACTTTTCCAAAGCACAAAGTCTAGAGGATCTTTCTTTGACTTATCTTCTTCAATTCGTGAGCCAGGATTTAAGTCTTCAATATTTTTATTTGATAATTTCCCATACTCAGGGAATGTTCGAACTGCAAAAAAAACATCGCCACTCTCTGAATGATATGCATTACCTTTATCAATAAGGTCAGTAATCATTGTTATCATTCCTTCAATGTGATCAGTGGCTCGAGGTTCATTATTTGGTAGCAATAATCCTAGCTCATGAAAATCTTCTTGCATACTTGCTATTGTTCTTACAGTTAAATCTTCAATTTTCTCATTATTTTCATTGGCTCTTTCAATAATCTTGTCATCGATATCAGTGATGTTACGAATAAAATTTACCTTATAACCCTGATATCGAAGATAGCGTGCAAGAATATCAAATGCCATCATCGCCCTTGCATGACCTAAGTGACAGTGATCATAAACAGTCATTCCACAAACATACATCCCAACCTCACCCTCTCGGATGGGAACAAAATCTTCCTTCTGATTGGTCAAGGAGTTATAAAACTTAATTGTCATCTGTTATTTGATATATGAATCACTTATTATAGAGAACTTAACTGGAATGTAGGTTTTATTAATGTCAAAAATACAAATTACCGCCTTAATAATTATTGTAACTGCTGTTGCATTAATCTTCTTCCTATCACCCACTGATCAAAATGATCAAAATGAATATTATCCAGAGGAGGATCAAATGTCACTTGTTACTATTTCTACTTCAGCCGGAGACATCCATTTAGAACTTGATGCAACCAATGCGCCCATAACAGTTGCAAACTTTCTAAAATTAGCCGAAGACGGCTATTATACTGGCACCATTTTTCACAGAGTTATTGAAGGATTTATGGTTCAAGGTGGTGGTCTTGATGAAAACATGACTCCTAAACCAACTAATACTGACCCTATTCAAAATGAGGCCAACAATGGATTAAAGAATGATCGTGGCTCAATTGCGATGGCTAGAACCATGGATCCTCATTCTGCAACCGGTCAATTCTTTATTAACCATAAAGATAATGACTTTTTAAATCATACAGCTGAAACATCTCAAGGCTGGGGATATGCGGTATTTGGCTCGGTTATTGATGGGATGGATGTTGTAGATCAAATTGCCTTGAGCACAACCTCCAATGTTGGTGGATACGCTGATGCGCCTCTTGAACCAACAATTATTAACTCGGTCACAGTGAGTGAATGAAGTTAGGATTTATATCTGATCTTCATTTATCTGAAAATATGCCCTCTGTTACCGAGGGCTTTTTTAATTTTTTAAAAAATGCTTCGCATGAGCTATCTCATCTATATATATTAGGTGATCTTTTTGAAGCTTGGATTGGCGATGATGATGACTCTGAGCTTGCAATTAATGTAATGCAAAATATTAACAATGCCTCCCAAAATGGCTTAGAGATATTTTTTATTCATGGCAATAGAGATTTTCTTTGCGGTCAAGACTTTGCAAAAAAATCTAATCTTAAGATACTCCCTGATCCATTTTTTATGAATTTCTTTGATTTAAAAATTGCCCTCTCGCATGGAGACGATTTCTGTACCAATGATTTGAAATATATTGAATTTAAAAAAGAAGTTAGATCTAAAAAATGGCAAAATGAATTTTTAGGAAAATCGCTAGATGAGCGCCTGAAGATTGCGTCAAACATGCGTGATGTCAGTCAGGCTTCCAATAATGATAAAGATATAAGTATTATGGATGTTACCTCTAAGACTATTGATCAGTTTTTTGAAGAGCATCACATAGATTTACTTATCCATGGTCACACTCACAGGCCAAAAACCCATCATACTGATACTGGTACTCGAGTTGTTTTAGGCGATTGGCATAAAACTGGCTGGTGTTTTTTTCTTGATGATCAGCAACAAGATTTAACAGAGTTTAAGCTATAAAACTATTGTTTATTAGCGAATAATACTGTATAAATATACAGTATTTTAAAATCCCATGACTATTAATTATCTCGGTTTAATATCGGCAAATGATCTGCCTGCAAGTTTTACAAAATTTTTTGTAGAGCCAGTTTCTGTAGGCTTTCCAAGTCCAGCAAATGATTACCTAGAGAGTCCAATCGATCTTAATAAATATCTCATTAAAAATGGAGCAGCAACTTTTTTAGTAAGAGTGTCTGGAGATTCAATGCTTAACGCAAATATTGCTGATCAAGCTATTTTGATAGTGGATCGTAGCCTTAAACCAAAGCACGGCAGTATTGTGGTTGCATCTTTAGATGGTGATTTTGTTTGTAAACGATTGCAACTCAAGCCTCGGCTATGTTTACTGCCAGAAAATTCTAAATATAAACCAATTTACATTCAGCACGGTCAAGATCTAGATATCATGGGAACGGTAACTGCTGCCATTAATAAATTTGAATGAAATTCTTAGCATTAGTAGACTGCGATAACTTCTATGCTTCATGCGAAAGAGTTTTTAGACCAGATTTAAAACAGAAACCTATTGTTGTTCTCTCTAACAATGATGGTTGTGTAATTGCCAGAAGTAAAGAAGCTAAAGCTATGGGAATTAAAATGGGCATCCCTTGGTTTAAAGTCAAAAAGGCATACTTAGCTCAGGGAGGTAAGGTTTTTTCATCTAACTTTGCGCTATATGGAGATCTCTCAAAAAGGGTAATGAATATTTTGAATGGGATGGTCAAAAGAATGGAGGTTTATAGCATTGATGAAGCATTTTTAGATCTACAACATATACAACATTCAAACCAGGCATATGAATTTGGTGTGCATTGCAGGAACACTATACGTCAATGGGTTGGCATTCCTGTAAGAATTGGCATTGCACCAACAAAAACTCTCGCTAAAGTTGCGAGTCATGTAGCAAAAAATCAAAAAGGCGGAGCAGGAGTCTATTGCCTCAGTAATAAAAAAGATATAGCGAATATTCTAAAAACTATATGCATTAAAGAAATTTGGGGTGTTGGTCATCGTCTTTCCAGGCAACTTAATCAACTAGGTGCATATTCTGCATATGACCTGATGCAAATGGATATTAGATTAATTCGAAAAAAATTCAGCGTTGTTTTAGAGCGTACGGTCAGGGAATTGAGAGGAGAACCATGTATTCAAATAGAAGATCATTCTGATCCAAAAAAACAGATTGTTGTAAGTCGAAGTTTTAGAGGCAGGATTGATAATTTAGACTTATTAAAACCTTTGATTAGTAATTTTGCAGTACGTGCTGGAGAAAAATTAAGACATGAAAAACAGAAGTGCTCCCAGGTTTCTGTCTTTATTGCAACTAGTCGATTTCAAAAAAAACTGCAACATCGAGGATTTAATAGCTTCTATTTTCCTCATCCTACAGATGATACAAGGAGCATTTTAATGGGTGCAAATAAAGCTCTAAAAAAAACTTTCAAAAATGGTTATCCATATGCAAAAGCAGGAATATTATTAAGCCACTTTTCACATCCAACCTTTATTCAACAATCTCTTTTTCAGGCAGCAGATCATCAATACTTAAAACAAGATACACATTTGATGCGCACTATAGATTCGCTTAACAGTAAGCAAACACAGATTTATTACGCTTCACAGCATCCTGCAGGATTATCACCAATACAGAAACAAATGGTATCGCCTAGATACACAACAAATTGGTGGGATTTACCGCAAACTAAGTAGAAAAATATCTTTCATAATGAGCCTCAGAAAGATCAAGAAATTCATTATAAATTTGATCTTTTAATTCAGAGAGTTCAGCATTTGAATGGCAGATAATTCCAAATTGACTTAAATCTAAATCTTGAGAGCCTGCGGCTCTTAGTAGATCAAAAATCCAAGTCATTGGATCTAAAGAATCATTGAAGTTAATTCCTTGATCATTGAGACGAGTTGCAAGTAACTCTGCATTTGCAATAGAAAATCGATCTTTTAGCACAGTTAGCTTGAAGCTTTCAAGTCGAGAATTGACCAATTCTTTTTCTGGAGTGGCATATTTATTCCAATTGATTACCTCATGAACAAAACGTTTGCATCCTTTGCAAACATTATCGCCATATGTGGTTGAACATATTCCAAGACAAGGTGTAGAAGCTTTATTTTTCTTCATAAATTGGATAATACATTATTTTATCAATGTAAATATAATTGAAATGTCTAATAGGCTTGGGGAATTTGAAATACCACAGTAAAATGACGGTCCAGGGAGAAAATAATGCTTCAGGATTACAAAATACATTGTGAAGAAAGGAAAGAACAAGGAATACCGCCACTACCCCTTTCAGCTCAACAGACTTCAGAATTAGTTGAATTACTTAAATCTGAGCATGAAGAATCAGAGCTATTATTAGAGCTGTTAAAAGAAAGAACGCCGGCAGGCGTTGATCAATCAGCATATGTAAAAGCAGGATTTTTAGCAGATATCACAACTGGCAAGACAACCAGCCCATATATCACAAAGAAAGAGGCTGTAATTATTTTGGGAACAATGCTAGGTGGTTACAATATTCAGCCATTAGTTAAGTGTTTAGAAGACGATGAACTAGGAGAAGAAGCAGCAAATGCTTTAAGTAAGACTTTGCTAATTTTTGATGCATTTAATGAGATCTTGGAATTATCAGAAACTAATAAAAATGCAAAGGCTGTTATAAATGCTTGGGCTGAGGGCACTTGGTTTCAAGAAAAGGAAGAAATTCCTGAACAGATTAAATTGACTGTCTATAAAGTACCAGGAGAAATTAATACCGATGATTTGTCTCCTGCAACAGATGCTTGGTCTAGACCAGATATTCCACTTCATGCATTAGCAATGTTTAAAATGCCTAGAGAGGGTTTAGAGAAGCCCCTTGAAACAATTGAAGAGTTAAAGAAAAAAGGAAATCCACTGGTTTTTGTTGGTGATGTAGTGGGAACTGGTTCGTCAAGAAAATCAGCTACAAATTCTGTCTTATGGCATATGGGAGATGAGATTCCATATATTCCTAATAAAAAGGAAGGTGGATTTTGTTTTGGAGGAAAGATAGCGCCAATTTTTTTTAATACACTAGAAGATTCTGGAGCCTTCCCAGTTGAATGCGATGTATCAAAATTGAAAATGGGGCAAGAAATTATTTTTGAGCCATATGGTGGCAAAATATCAGATGCTAATAGCGGTGAAATCTTATCAACATTTGAACTAAAGACTCCCGTGCTTCTAGATGAAGTAAGAGCAAATGGCCGAATTCCATTAATCATTGGAAGACAATTAACAGATAAAACTAGGGAAGCACTCGGCTTAGAGGTGACTGATATATTTTCAAGACCAGATGCTGAAGATTCATCAAAAAAAGGGTTTACATTAGCCCAAAAAATGGTTGGCAAGGCATGTGGAGTGAAGGGTATAAGACCAGGTACATATTGCGAACCAAGAATGACGACTGTTGGTTCGCAAGATACAACTGGACCTATGACCAGAGATGAATTAAAAGAACTTGCATGCCTAGGCTTTTCAGCAGATCTAGTTATGCAATCTTTTTGTCATACTGCTGCGTACCCAAAGCCAGTTGATATTGATACGCAGCATACATTGCCAGATTTTATAATGAATCGAGGAGGAGTATCGCTGAAACCTGGTGATGGAATAATCCATTCGTGGCTTAATAGAATGCTACTTCCAGACGGAGTAGGAACTGGTGGAGATAGTCATACTCGCTTTCCATTAGGCATAAGTTTTCCTGCCGGATCAGGGTTAGTTGCATTTGCAGCAGCATTAGGCGTTATGCCATTAGATATGCCTGAATCAGTTCTTGTGCGATTTAAAGGCAAAATGCAGCCTGGAATAACCCTCAGAGATTTAGTAAATGCTATTCCGTATGCGGCAATTCAAAAAGGTCTTTTGACTGTAGAAAAAGAAGGCAAGAAAAATGTCTTCTCTGGTCGATGTCTTGAGATAGAGGGTTTGCCAAACCTGAAAGTCGAACAAGCATTTGAATTATCAGATGCTTCTGCAGAAAGATCTGCTTCAGGATGTACAGTTCGATTAAACAAAGAACCAATTATTGAATATCTTAAATCAAACATTGTGATGTTGAGATGGATGATTGGCTGCGATTATGGTGATGCTAAAACTTTAGAACGAAGAGCTCAAGCAA
This sequence comes from uncultured SAR86 cluster bacterium, assembly GCA_902623685.1. Lineage (GTDB taxonomy): Bacteria > Pseudomonadota > Gammaproteobacteria > Magnimaribacterales > D2472 > D2472. The sequence goes on along the minus strand of CACNUQ010000004.1, from coordinate 3,590 downwards.
TGGAAGAATGGATCAAAAATCCAGAATTGCTTGAACCAGATAAGGATGCTGAATACGCAGAAATAATTGAAATTGACCTGAATAAAATCACAGAACCTCTTCTTGCATGTCCTAATGATCCTGATGATATTAAGCCTTTATCAGCAGTTGCGGAAACTAAAATTGACGAAGTGTTTATTGGATCATGCATGACAAATATTGGTCACTTTAGAGCAGCAGGCCATTTACTAAAAAAATATAATGGGACTAAAGCAAGATTGTGGGTTGTGCCTCCCACAAAGATGGATGAGAAACAACTAATGGAAGAAGGAATATATAATGTATTTGGCACATCTGGGGCAAGAACAGAACTTCCTGGTTGCTCTCTTTGCATGGGTAATCAAGCAAGAGTATTGGCCAACTCAACAGTTGTATCAACCTCAACTAGAAACTTTCCTAACAGATTAGGAGATGGTGCTGATGTATTTTTAGCCTCAGCCGAGCTTGCTGCCATATCCTCTGTTCTTGGAAAACTACCCTCTCCTCAAGAATACTTAAAATACATGGAAGATATTAATCCATTAGCCGAAGATATTTATCGTTATTTAAATTTTAATGAGCTAGATAGCTATGTCGAAAGTGCTAATGCTGCAAATATTCCTGCAATCAATATTGTGAATGCTTAGCTAGATTTTTCTCTTGCAGCCTTCCTTTCATCTCCTCTTGTTACCTCAAGATCTTCAAGATAATCAGAGCTAACGGATGTTGGGTATTTACCGTCGAAAATAGATATCTCAAAATTTTCAATAGCAGGATTACCCTCCCTTGCCGAATCAATCAAGTCTTTTAGATCTTGATATATCAGCCAATCTGCACCTATTGCATCAGCAACCTCTTCGTCAGTTTTACCGGAGGCAATTAATTCATTGGTCGCTGCCATATCAATGCCATAAAGATTTTGAAATTTAACCGGTGGAGCTGCAGATGAGAAATAAACTTTTTTAGCGCCTGCTTCTTTAGCCATCTCTATAATCCTTTTGCTGGTTGTTCCTCTGACAATAGAATCATCAACCAATAAAACATTCTTGTCTTTAAATTCAAGATCTAAAATATTTAGCTTGCGTCTTACTGATTTTTTTCTCTCCTCTTGATTGGGCATTATAAAAGTTCTTCCTACATACCTGTTTTTTACAAATCCCTGTCGATATGGGAGTTTCAATACTGCTGCAAGCTGTAATGCAGCAGTAGTTGAGCTATCAGGTATTGGGATTACAACATCAATATCATGATTTGGATTTAACCTTAAAATTTTTTTTGCTAGCTTTTGACCCATTCTCATTCTTGCCTTATAAACAGAGATTTCGTCAAGAGTAGAATCCGGTCTTGCTAGGTAAACATATTCAAATATGCATGGAGTTGGTTGTGATCCATCTGAACATTGCTCACTATGTAAATTACCATCAACATCTATATATATTGCCTCTCCAGGCTCTACATCTCTGAGGGTTTTGAATCCTAAAGCCGAGAAGGAAGCATTTTCAGAGGCAACTATATATTCCTTTTTTGTAGAACCGTCTTTTTCTCCAATTACCAATGGCCTTATTCCCCTAGGATCTCTAAATGCAACTAAGCCAAATCCAGTTATTAAAGCTACTACTGCATATGCACCTTGGCATCGAACATGAGTTTTTCTAACGGCCTGAAAAAAATGTTTCTTGGAGGGCAAAATCGCTTTTTGCTTTCCAAGCTCATGTGCAAATATGTTAAGTAAGACCTCTGAGTCAGAGTCTGTATTGATATGTCTCATTTCAGCATGAAACAACTCACGAGCAAGATCTTTTGAGTTTGTTAAATTTCCATTATGTGCAATGCTAATTCCATAAGGAGAATTGACATACATCGGTTGCGCAAACTCTTTGCCGCCTCCTCCTGCTGTTGGGTATCGAACATGGCCAATACCATAATTTCCCAACAGTCTACTCATATGCCCTTGATGAAAAGTATCTCGAACATATCCCATAGATTTTCGGGTATTAATTTTTCCTGTTACATCGCAAACTGACATTCCTGCAGCATCTTGACCTCGATGTTGCAACATTAATAAAGAATCATAGATTGAGCTTGCTACGTGATTTTCAGAATATATCCCTACTATTCCACACATTATGTTGTCTCTTGAATTGTGCCGATATTAGTCTTAAGCATAACTGAATTTTTATCAGAGATCATACTTTTAAAAAATTTTTCAGCCTTGGGCGCATATTTTTCTAAGTAATGGTAACTTTTAGATTCTAATATAAAGCTAGATTGCTTAAATTGATTTGGAATTACCAGATATATTACAACAATTAGAAGTATCCCTCTAAGTAATCCAAATAAAACTCCAAGCAAACGATCTAATCCACTCATGCCTGACCAATGGACCAAACTTCGAATAACTTTAATTAAAAATCCACCCAAAAAGATAATACTAACAAAAACCAATAAAATAATGAGAATTCTCCTGATCTCTGGACTCTGAATGTAATCTAAAAAATAAGGATCTAAATAAACATCTAAAAACATCGATGCCGCAAAGGCAATGACCCATAAAAGAAGGGAAAGGCTTTCCTGGATAAAACCTCGAAAAAAAGCTATAAAACCTGACAGAATAATTAGTCCAATTACAAGATAATCAAAAAAAGTAAAGACTATGGATTCCAAGCGATTACTTCTCCTGCTTTGATATCAGCAATGTTATTTAATTTCTGTTTATTATTTTCAATATCCCTCTTACTGGCGAAAGGTCCTACTAAAATATTAGTAAGATCTTTATTTGATTGATTTTGCTCAGTGAATGCAGGAAATCCCTCATTATTATATGATTTTACTAACTTAGAAATGGTAGTTTGGTTTCCAAATGCGCCAACTCTATATACGTAGAAATTAAAATCAACTTTGTCAGTGCGCTCCTTCGCAGAAGGAAGTGTATCTTTAATATCAACTTTAAAAGAATCATTTTGAATCTCTTTGAATTCAATATTTTTAAAATTACCTTGATCAACTTCAGGCTCTGGAAGCTCGGGAATATTAATATTAATTATCTGCTGATATTTTGGTTGTGGCGATAAGGCAAAAATAAGAATCCACATCAAAATAGTCAAAGAAATAAAAATTCCAAGCATTCGATTGATATTCATTTTTGAGGGTACAGCTTAGATAAAATGCTGGAAACCTTGTACCTCAAGTCTTTTCTATGGACTATCATGTCAATGGCTCCATGCTCTAATAAAAATTCAGATTTTTGAAAGTCCTCAGGTAGATCAACCCTTACAGTCTGCTCAATAACACGCCTACCAGCAAAACCAACCAATGCATTTGGTTCTGCTATATTGATATCTCCAAGCATAGCTATACTAGCTGAAACTCCGCCATATATAGGATCAATCATTACAGATATATAAGGTAATTTTACTTCTTTCAGTTTTTCCAATGCTGCCGAAGTTTTAGCCATTTGCATTAATGAGACCATTGACTCTTGCATTCTGGCTCCACCGCTTGTAGAAAAACATATAAAAGGAACTTTACTTGCAATTGCTTCATCAACTCCTTTTACGAATTTTGTTCCAACT
>CACNUQ010000003.1 GCA_902623685.1 uncultured SAR86 cluster bacterium | reverse complement strand
TCTCTTGATTGACAGCCATAGAGGGATTTGAATCATCATGAAATGGACATTGGCACCAAAAGTTTGACCCTTTTTTATTAAGAGGTATGCGACGACTAACAACATCGACGATATCGGTTTGATCTAGTAATTGATCAATGAAACTAGTCGGAATCGACATGGTGATCTATCCAGTTATCTAAAAATAATTTGGCTGACAAATGATCTATTCGATCTAACTTAGAATCAATTTTCGCCAACTCTTTCGCCTCAAAAGAGGTTAATCTTTCATCAACTAATTCACAAGGTATATTAGTAATCTTTTTAATTTTCTTAAAAAATGGGTCAATTTTCTTCATCATTTCACTGGGGGTTCCGTCCATATTCAATGGTTTTCCAACTAATATTTGATCAGGTTTCCACTCTTCAATGAGATCAGAAATTGAGTCCCATATTTCTTTTTCCTCACGATCAACCTTCAATACAACTAACGGCGAAGATGTGTTTGTTACTGTTTGTCCAACCGCAACGCCAATATATTGGGTACCGAAATCAAAAGCTAATATCTGCATTGCTAAGAATTTGTAAAATTCCAATCTCTAATAATCTCAAGCTGCTGATAATTGGACGCCATATCCACAGGAAATGGTTCAAATGGAGCTGCTTGTTGTAAAATTTTTAATGCTAAAGCATCCATTGATGAATTACCTGAAGATTTTAAAATATCAGCTCCTATTAAATTTCCCATGGAGTCAATTATCGATCTGATTTGTACTTTAAAATTGCCTTGTAATATGTCTTTTTGAGAAATTTGGAAAAAGCCAGTCGTTTCTACTTGTCTCTGCCATGCATTTAAATAAATAGTTTCATAACTTTCCAAAGTTGAGTTAGATTCTAAACGTCTAACTCTAAGCTGAGATTGATCTTGAGGATTTGAATCTCTGGTGACCATTGCAGCTTGTTGATTATTCCTTTGAATTGAATCAAAACCACTATTAGATCTTCCTTGCATGTCAAATTCTTCATTAGCAAATCTGATATTGACAATTGCTTCCTCATTGAATTTCCAAGGTTGCTGAATTACAACAAAACTAATTCCAAATATAACTATTCCATGAAATATTAAAGATGTGAGCATTGATTGTTTAAATCCCCATCTTTGAACTCTTTCTTTATAAATAAGCGGTTGCATTTTAAATGGATTGAAGCAAAGCTTTGATGGGATTTTGACCAGTCTGGGTAAGAATCTCTCTTGCGCCAGTTGGGCTAGTTATATTAATTTCAGTCAAAGAACTGCCGATCATATCAATTCCTGCAAACAAAATACCCTCTTGAATTAATATCTTGCCGATTTCTTTGCTTGCTTGAATTTGTTCAGCAGATAATTCTCTAGCTTCACCTCTGCCACCAGCAGCAAGATTACCTTTAAAACTTCCTTTTTGCGGAATTCTTGCTAATCCAATAGGGAAAGGTTCACCATTAATTATAAGTATTCGATAATCTCCATCATAAATTTCAGGTAAGAAATTTTGAACCATTACCATTGTTTTATAATTATTGGTGAGTTCTTTAAAAATTTTTAAGTGATCTTCAGAAGTTTTATCGAACTTATGGATTGAATCTCCACCCATGCCATTGAGGGGTTTTAGAATAACGTCAGAGTATTTTTCCTTAAATAATTTAAAGTCATCTTCTTTACAAATGACGCTAGTATCTGGCATCCAATCAGAAAATTGAAGAGCGAAAATTTTTTCATTAAATTTCATTAAAGCCGAGGGTCGATTTAAAATATTGGCACCTTCAAATTCTGCCTGGGATAAAATATGTAAAGTATTCATATAGTCCACATTAACCGGTGGATCTTTTCTCATAAATATATAATCAAAATCTTTGAGGGGTCTAATTTCGTCGACCATTTTACCAACCTGTGGATGCTTTCTAGGATCTTTAATTTCTAAAAATTTTGTAAAAGTTTGTTGCTCCTCATAAATTAGGTCTTTCGGTTCACATTGGAGAATCTGCCCTCCCAAGTTAGATGCCTCTTGCATCCATAAAATAGTTGTATCTTTTTTTGGGTTTAAGCTTTCTAAAGGATCAGTGATAAATAGTGAGGAAGTGCCTTGCATTAGTTTTCTCCAAGCAAGGTATGAAATTTAGAGATTCCAATTACAGGAGCAGTTTCAGCACGCAAAACATAATGCCCTATTTTAAGAGACTTTAATCCAAATGCATCCATAGTTTCACGTTCTCTTTCTGAAAAACCCGATTCAGGTCCTGTGATAATACTGATTTCATCTAAACTCAAACTTTCATTATTGTTAAAAAATTGATTAGCAATTGTATCAAGAACAAATACTCCATCGAAATTTGTATTCCCCTTTATGCTTTGAAGACATTGCGCAAGGTCATTAAAAAATTTTGTCTTGGGGAGATGATTGCAGCCAGATTGCTCGCAGGCATGAATTACAGCTTCCTCAACGCGATCATTTAATTTATTCAAATCTTTCTTTGTTAATGATTGATCTAGAAGTTCGGGTTTATAGATCAAAATTGAATTGACTCCAAGCTCAACAAGCTTTTGCAATGAAAAAATTAAATTCTCTTTTTTAATGTAAGGAATTATTACTTGATAAAATTTTAAGTAAGGGTTTTTCAAAAATGACAGGCTATCAACCTCGAATTTTATATGATCCTTTGCAATTTCTTGAACGGCTCCCCTGGTTAAAGCACCTTTACCATCGAATAGTTCTACATGATCATTTAGTTTTAGCCTGAGAACCTTGGCAAGATGATGGATTTGTTTTATGTTGGTGCACTTATATTGTGGTGAAGACAATTCAGGGCAAAAAATTCTTGGCTTTCTCATCAATTAATTATAGTTAATATTTTTGAAAATGAGTCAAAGTCACATCATTCTTATCAGGCATGGAGAGGCATCTGTTGGTTGGGCTTCACATCCTGATCCTGGTTTAAGTAAAAAAGGCCGCCTACAAGCTAAAAATACTGGAAAAGGTTTAATTGATTTAATTTCTCACTACCAACTTTGCTCTAGCCCTAAAAAAAGAGCTCTTGAAACCATGGAAATTTTAAATAATAAAAATAGATATCCTGTAAAAATTGATTCTAATTTTATTGAAATACCCTCAGCAAATATTCATGAAGAAAAGAAGAATGAATGGTTAATGAGTATCTTTACTAGCCCAATAGAAGAACTGCCAGTTACAGTAACTGAATGGCGAAATAATTTAATACACTGGCTGCAAAATGCGGAGGGTAATTTTATTATTACTACGCACTTTATGGTGATCAATGTTTTGATCTCATCCATCATAAATAATAATGTAATTTTATATTTTCATCCTGATTATGCTTCGCGAACAGAAATATTTTTAAAAAATGGAAATTTGGAGCAAATAATTTTAGGAGATGACAAAAAAACAGTCATAAATCTCTAAAATCAGTTGAGCAATTTTTAATCAACTGTAGAATTTATATTTTGCAAAAAAATTTCTAATTAATGGTCAAATCAGTTTCAAAAAAAATAAGAAGCAAGCCTCTTAGTGAGCAAGTCAAAAAAGCCATGAAAAAGTATTTTGCTACTCTTGGTGATATCAATCCTGCAAATGTCTATGAATTGGTAATGGCTGAGGTTGAACCTGAACTATTAAAAGCAGTGATGAGGTATACAAATAATAATCAGTCAAAGGCTGCAAATGTTTTAGGACTAAACAGAGCTACACTCAGGAAAAAATTACATAAATACAATATTACAGAAAAATCATGAGTCTAATTTCTCCAAAAACTGCGCTGGTAAGTCTCTCGGATAAATCTAATTTAGATCAACTAATAGAATTCCTTCTAAATAAAGAAGTAAAAATTATTTCAACTGGAGGAACTTTCAATGCTATTAAAAAAATTACAGATAAGGTATTAGAAGTTTCTGAATTTACCGGGTTTGAAGAAATGATGGATGGTCGAGTTAAAACTTTGCATCCAAAAATTCATGCAGGGATTCTAGCAAGAAGAGAAACTGATTTAGAGGTTTTGACCGATAGAGGCTTTGAGGTTATTGATATGGTTGTTGTTAACCTATATCCATTCAAAGAAACTATTGCTTCAGGTTGTTCATTTGAAGAGGCTATTGAAAAAATTGATATAGGTGGACCCACCATGATAAGAGCCGCAGCAAAAAACTTCAAAGACGTTGCAGTAATATCTGATCCAAATGATTACAGTCGATTGATGGATGAATGGAATAGTAAAGGTGGTATTTCGTATGAATTTAGAAAAGAGCTTTCACAAAAAGTATTCCAACTTATGACTGAATATAATGCCTCTATTGCAAATTACTTAAAAGATATTTCTTCAAACTCTCATCATTACAACTTTGAGAAGAGTCAGTCATTGAGATACGGAGAAAACCCTCATCAAACTGCTGATTTATTAACATTTTCTGATCTAAAACATAAAAATATTGCCAATGCAGATGTACTTCAGGGCAAAGAACTTTCTTATAATAATATAGTTGACGCTGATGCTGCATGGGAGTGCGTTAGGGCATTTAATGAGCCAGCATGCGTAATTGTTAAACATGCTAATCCATGTGGAGTAGCTCAAGCTAATAGTATTTATGATGCATATGACTTAGCCTTCAAAACTGATCCAACTTCAGCATTTGGAGGAATTATTGCCTTTAACAGAGGGTTAGATAAAGCAACTGCTAAGGAAATTAATTCTCGCCAATTTGTCGAAGTTGTCTTAGCAACTAGTTTTGAGGATGCTGCGTTGAGAGAGCTTGCAAAAAAAAAGAATATTAGAGTTCTATGTGTTGACCTTGAGCAAGATAATCCATATCCAGGGGTAATTAAAAAAGTTTCTGGTGGAATATTAATCCAAAGTGATGACACTTTAATTGTTCCTGAATCAAATCTTAAATGCGTAACAAAAAGACAACCAACTCAAGAGGAAATCAGTGATCTAATGTTTGCTTGGAAGGTAGCAAAATTTGTTAAATCTAATGCAATTATTTATGCAAAAAACAAACAAACCATTGGAATTGGTGCTGGACAAATGAGCAGAGTAATAAGTGCTGAAATTGCAAATCTTAAAGCAAAAGAAGAGGGTTTGGAGGTAAAAGGAGCTGTAATGGCATCAGATGCTTTTTTTCCATTCAGAGACGGCATAGATAAAGCAGCATCTAGTGGAATCGCAGCCATCATCCAACCGGGTGGATCAATCAGAGATGAAGAGGTCATTTCAGCTGCTGATGAAAATAATATAACTATGATGTTTACTTCAAATCGTCACTTCAGACACTAAGATGAATATTTTAGTGATTGGATCTGGTGGAAGGGAGCATGCTTTGGCATGGAAAGCTGCACAAGATCATGCAGTTTCTGAGGTATTTGTTTGCCCAGGAAATGCAGGCACAGCATTAGAAAATAAGTTATCCAATATTTCTATCAATATTAGTGATTTTGAGGCCATAAAAGATTTTTGTATTGAAAAAAAGGTAGTCTTAGTTATTGTTGGTCCAGAACAACCTCTCGTTGATGGGCTCGTAGACTATTTACAAAATAGTAATATACAGACCTTTGGGCCTTCAAGTGCTGCAGCACAATTAGAAGGGTCAAAAACATTTTCAAAAGACTTTTTTGTAAAGTATGGAATTCCAACAGCTAATTATGCAACATTTAACAATTTTGAGAGTGCAAAAGATCACTTAGAAAAAATTCCTTACCCCACTGTAGTAAAAGCAGACGGATTGGCTGCTGGAAAGGGAGTTATTATTTGTCAAACTCAAAAAGAAGCCTTACAAGCTTTAATAAGTATTTTTAAAGATAATGCGTTTGGAGTTGCTGGAGCAAGTGTTGTCATTGAAGAATTTCTAATTGGTGAGGAGGCAAGCTTTATTGCTGTTGTTAGCAAAGATAAAATTATTCCATTGGCAACAAGTCAAGATCATAAAGCCGTTGGTGATGGCGATGTGGGACTAAATACCGGTGGAATGGGTGCCTATTCACCGGCACCTATAGTAGATAAAAGACTACATAAAAAAATTATTGATGAAGTAATGCAGCCTACTATGCAAGGGTTAATTAATGAAGGTTCGCCATATCTAGGATTTTTATATGCGGGGCTGATGATAAACGATGGAGAATTAAAGGTACTTGAATTTAATTGCAGATTCGGTGATCCTGAAACTCAACCAATTTTATTAAGATTAAAATCAAGCCTAGTTGAATTATGTAAAGCTGCAATTGATGATGAATTAGACAATCATAAAATTGAATGGACCAAACAACATGCCTGTGGTGTTGTAATTGCAAGTGCAGGTTATCCTGAAAATTATACAAAAAATAATGAGGTTTCTATTCAAGCGACAGATATAGATGGAACAAAACTTTTTCATGCAGGTACAAAGCTTGATCAAGATAAAATTTATACATCTGGTGGCAGAGTGTTTTGTGCTACTGCTCTGGGTGATGATCTTAAAGAGGCTCAACAAAAAGCATATAATTTGGTAGAATCAGTCGATTTCGAGGGTGCTTTCTTCAGAAAAGATATTGGAAATAAAGGATTTAAATGAGTTTTATTGATGGTTTAATAAATGAGTGCGATATTGCATTAAAGACCTTGTCTTTCAAAAAAAGCGGGACGGATAGACCCTATCCAAGCGATACAAAAACTTTAAACTTAACAAAAAATGAAAAGAGCTTATCAGCAAAACTAATGCGGGTAAATCTAGCTGGTGAGGTAGCAGCCCAAGCTCTTTATAGGGGTCAGGCGATGGTTTGTAAGGATAAAGATGTGAAAGCTCATCTTATTCAGGCCGGAGATGAAGAAACAGATCATCTGATATGGTGTAAAAAACGTTTGGAAGATTTGGATGGTAAACCATCTATTCTAAATCCAATATGGTATGCAGGATCATTTGCAATTGGAGCATTTTTTGGAAGCATGGGAGAAAAAACAAGTTTAGGTTTTGTTGAAGAAACTGAAAAGCAAGTTGTTAAACACCTTGAAAGACATCTTGAAAGAATATCTCCTAATGACTATGAGACGATTAATATTCTTAAAACAATGAGGGCTGATGAAGATGAGCACGCCCAAGAGGCAGCAGAAAATGGAAGTGAATCTTTGTCTGACCCAACAAAAAAATTTATGAGCCTAACCGCCAAGCTGATGACATCGTCTAGCGCTTATATTTAAAAATTTCCCTTCATTAAGCTCTCGCCAATAAGAAAAACCTTAATATTATTTGATTTCAAATAATCTACATCTTTTCTTGATTTAATGCCTGACTCAGCAATAAATACATTATTTTTTATAAATAAGTTTCTTAAACGGACAGAATTATCTAGATCAACTTCAAAGGTCTTTAAATTTCTGTTGTTTACACCAATTAAAGCGTCTTCGAAGAGCTCAGCCCTCTTTAATTCATTTTCATCATGAACCTCAATTAAATAATCAAGTTCTAATGTATTTGCAATTGCTACAAATTCTTCTAATTGTTGATCTGAAAGAATTGATGCAATTAATAAAATACAGTCTGCTCCAATTAGCTTTGATTCATATATTTGATATTCATCAATAATGAAATCTTTTCTTAATATGGGGAGTGAAGTTATTTTCTTTACTGCTTTTAAATATTCATTACTGCCCAGGAAAAAATCTTCTTCAGTTAAAATTGAAAGTGCTGATGCCCCAAAAGCCTCATAATCTTTTGCTTTGCTTGCTGGATTAAAATCTTCTGCAATAACTCCAGCGCTTGGTGAGGCTTTTTTTATTTCTGCTATGATTGCTTCATTTTTATTAGAAATACTACTTTTAAAGTTACTTTTAGGCAGACTTAGCTCTGCTAGGGAAGACTTTATTTCTTCTAGAGATAAGTTAGTCTTTTGAACTTTGAGATTGTCTCTTGTGTTCTCGACTATTTTTTGAAGAATGTTCATCAGCTATTCGATACTCTTACATATGAGGCTAATTTGTCGGCGGCCATACCGTTATTCATAAGCTCGAAAGATAGCTCGATACCATCAGCAATAGAATTTACAACCTTTGCTAAATATAAAGCAGCGCCCGCATTAAGAGCAATCATATCTTGAACAGAAGATTGATCTCCTGAGAATGCTTCTCTAATTAATTGCAAACTGTCATCAGGTGATTGCGCTGATATTTCAGAGAGCTTTCCCAGATTTAAACCAAAGTCCTTTGGTGAAATTTGATACTCTGTAATTGAATGATCTTTTAATTCTGCAACATAGGTTGAATCGGTAATTGTAATCTCATCCAATCCATCGAAACCATGAACAATAAGGACGTGATCCATGGATAAATTTTTTGCAACTGAAGCAAAAGATTTAACTAAATTTTTTTCATAGACGCCTAAAATTTGTCTTTTTGCTCCACATGGATTAGTGTGAGGTCCAAGCAGGTTAAATAAAGTTTTTTTACCTATCTTCTGTCTTGCAGGCATTACATATTTCATAGATTGGTGATGTAACGGGGCAAATAAAAAAACAAATCCAACCCGATTAAATATAGTTTCGAGTTTTTCCCTTTCATGCACAATGTCAGCTCCAGCTGCTATCAATAAGTCTGCGCTTCCTGATTTACTGGAGACGGCCTTATTGCCATGTTTCGTAACTGAAGCGCCGCCTGCAGCAGCTACAAATGCTGATGCTGTAGAACAATTAAAAGTATGCAGTCCAGAACCACCAGTGCCACAAGTATCTATATGATCCCCATTGCCAATATCAAAAGTTAAAGACTTATCTTTCATCACATTAGCAGCTGCAGTTATCTCCTTTTCACTGATACCTTTTTCATTTAAAGCTAATAAAAATCTTTCAATAAATGAATCATCAACCTCACCTGTCATTATCAATTCAATTGCAGATTGCATTGAATGAAAATCAAGATCTTCTTTGTTTTCTAATTGTTCAATAAATTCTTGAATCATAAATTTAAAAAGTTTGATATTAATTTCATGCCATGTTGAGTATCTATGGATTCGGGATGAAATTGAACGCCATGAATTGGTCTTGAGATGTGTTCTACTCCCATGATGATATTAGGATAATCAATCAGCGAACTGGTAACTCTTAAATCCTTTGGTAGAGTTGCATTATCTATTATTAGACTATGATATCTCACAACAGAATATGGATCTGGAATACCTTTGTATAACAAGCTTGAATTTGAATGCCTAATTTCCGATTTTTTTCCATGAAAAACATTTGGAGCCTTGACAATCCTAGCTCCAAAAGCCGCACCAATAGACTGATGACCTAAACATACCCCCAATAATGGTACTTGAGAATCTTTAATAAGCTCCACTGAAATTCCAGCTTCTTTTGGAGTGCATGGACCAGGAGAAATTACAATTTTTTGTGGATTCATGTTCCTGATATCTTTAAGTGTAACTTCATCATTTCTTTTTACCAAAACTTCGTAATCAAATTCTCCAATATAATGAACCAAGTTATAAGTAAACGAATCATAGTTATCAATAACCAAAATCATGAAATCATCTCCATAGCATCAATAAATACCTTAGATTTTTGTTTGCACTCTTCCCATTCATTCTCTGGAATTGAATCTGCCACAATGCCAGCCCCTGCACCAACATGTATTTTTTTGTCTTTTATAACAGCAGTTCTAATGGCAATTGCTGTGTCCATGTTGCCATTCCATCCAACATATCCTATTGCACCACCATATATCCCTCTCGAGCTAGGTTCTAATTCATTAATCACTTCCATAGCTCTTATCTTTGGGGCACCAGATAATGTGCCTGCAGGCAATGCTGCCTTAAGAACATCAAAAGAAGTAAGTCCTGCTTTTAGTCTTCCAACCACATTAGAAACTATATGCATCACATGTGAATATTTTTCAATGATCATTTTTTCAGTCACGTTGACTGTTCCAATCTCTGAAACCCTTCCAACATCATTTCTACCAAGATCAATTAACATTAAGTGTTCTGCTATTTCTTTGGGATCATTTAGAAGATCATCTTCATTTGCTTTATCTTCTTCAGGACTATTTCCACGTTTTCTTGTACCCGCTATTGGTCTTAAAATTACCTCCTCATTTTCTAATCTCACTAAGATTTCTGGTGAAGCACCAACTATTTGACACTCTCCAAGATTTAAAAAATACATGTATGGCGAAGGATTTAGTTTTCTAATTGCTTTATACAATTCAAATGGATCTTTATTAAAATTTGTTGAAAAATCCTGTGCTAATACAACCTGCATTACGTCGCCCTCTTCAATATAACACTTAACCTTTTTAACAGCCTGGAGATATTCCTCCTTTGAAAAATTTGAATCAAATTCGGATGTGTTTGTTATCTCATTAAAATTTTCATTCTCATCAACAGATGTATTTAAAATAATGCTTTCAATTTCATCTAATCTAGACTGTACAAATGAATATGACATGTTCCTCAAATTTGCATTGAAAATTATCTTTATTGAATTTGTTAAGTTGTCAAAAATAATTAATTGTTCAGCTTTGACTAAAAGTATATCTGGCATATGATCTGAGAATTTTGAGTCTTTTGTAGGCAAGCTAGATATTTTTTTTTCAGCATATTGGGCACTTTCATATGCAAAAAAACCTACATATCCTCCATAAAAACGTGGCAAGTTAGCTAAACTTGGCGATTTATCTTTAGAAGTTATTTTTTCAATATCTTTAAGGGGCTGATCAGAAACAAATCTTTCATTCATCCCGTCGATTGATGTTTCAATTACATTTCCATATGCCTTGATAGTATCCAAGCATCCAAAACCAATAATTGAGTATTGAGCCCACTTATCTCCCCCTTCAACAGATTCAAACAAGAAATTATTTTTTTTATCAGCGATCTTTGAGAACAGAGATAAAGGATTGTCTGCTGGTGAAACAATTTCTCTAGCCATAGGCAAGATAGAGAAATCATTATTTTTATAATCTTCAAATTCTTTTTTTGTAATCATTCTGTTTTTGCTAGAAATTTATTTTATCTCCAACAATAATATTATTCTTTGCAAACCATCCCTGATTAACCTCAACTGCCATTCGAGCTCTTTGATTGGAGCAGATAGATTCTTCAGAAAATGGGACCATATCATAAATTTCTAAAATTCTCCCATTGCTAGAAATGAAGGCAACACTAAGAGGAAGTGAAGTATTTTTCATCCACATACATTGTCTTTTACTTGATGGCCAAATAAAGATCATCCCACTATTTTTTTCTAATACTTTTTGATGCATCAAGCCTCTCCGCCTTGTTTCATCTGTATTGGATACTATCAAGGTTAGAGAAACATTTTTATTCGCAAAGGTTGCATCAATCTGAGCAAACGAATAAATTGAAAATGTTACTAAAAAGAGGCTAGGAAATTTTTTGACGAAAACTTTCAATAGTTTGCTCATAATCTGATGATCCAAAAATTGCAGACCCCGCAACAAAAACATCTGCTCCTGCCTTAGAAACTCTTGAAATAGTTTCATTGTTAATGCCGCCATCAACTTCTAAGTAAATTTTATGGTCTTGTTTATCGATTAGATTTCTTGCAGCCTGAATTTTTTCAATTGTATCTTCAATAAACTCTTGTCCACCAAATCCTGGATAAACACTCATCAATAAAATTAAATCGATTTCATTAATAATATCGTCCAAAACAGACAAAGATGTATCAGGATTTATTGCAATACCAACCTTGCATGAACATGCTTTGATTATATCTATTGTTTCCTTTGTACTTTCTACTGCTTCGGGATGAAAGCTGATTAAATCTGCTCCTGCACTTGCAAAACTTTTTGCTAGGTCGTTAACAGGCTCAATCATTAAATGTACGTCAATAAAATCCTTAATTCCGTCATCTCTTAATGACTTACAAACCATAGGGCCAAATGTAAGGTTTGGTACATAATGATTGTCCATAACATCAAAATGTATCCAGTCTGCACCTGCAGACATTACTGAATTTATCTCTTCACCTAACCTGGCAAAATTTGCAGATAAAATTGATGGAGCGATTAAAGATTTAGAGCGCATGATTATTAATTTTGATCTTTTAGAACTGTCCTTGCAAGCTTTAATCTGTCAGGGGTGCCAACATCCATCCAAAATGAATCATCGAAATGACCGGTGACTTTTGAGCTTTTAATTAATGGTGTCAATATAGTTCCCCAAAGATCAAATGGATAATCTCTAGAAACATGATTCTCTAAAACTCTTGGATTAATAACAGACAATCCTGAATAGGTGTAATCATTAAATCCTTCATTTATGAAAACTGATTCCTCATTTAATGAAAAATCCCCTCCTTTATTATGATCAGGATTTTTGGTAGCTATTAAATGCGCTGTCTCTACATTATCTGGAATTTTTGTTAAGTCTGGATTAAACAAAATATCAGAAGTGCTTAAAATGAATGGAGCGGATCCAAGAGAGTCCTTAGCATTCAATAAAGCGCCTCCGGTTCCAAAAGGATAAGGCTCATCTAAAAAAATTATATTGGATGCACCCTCAATAGACTCTAAAGCTAGTTTAATTTTCTCTCCAAGATATGAAACATTAATGATGAATTCTTTTATACCGTAATTTCTTAGATTATTTATTGTGTACTCAATTAAAGAAATTCCATTAACGTCAAGCAGAGGTTTTGGTAGATCTCTTGTTAAGGGTTGCATTCTTGAACCGAGACCAGCAGCTAAAATCATAGCTCTCATATTTTTAATAATTCCTTTTCTAAATTTTCTGATACATCTTCAAGAAGAAAATTAGCAAGTTTCACTTGGTTTAATTCCATAGATAATAAAACAGTATTGGAAACGATTTGAGGTAAATCATTCATCCTGAACGAGCGATTAAAATTTAAATAAAGCTCAGTAAGAGTTCCCATGATCCTCAGATTTCTCTGGAGACCACCCCATAAAGTAGATCTAAAGACTTCTTCTGTTGAAATATCGTAAATAGAAATCTCTGCAAAGGAATTGCAATATTTTTTTAATGTGTCTAGATCTAATGGAATGTAATGATCTATGAGAATCCCGGCTAAATCAATTCCAATTGGGCCATGACACAAATCTTGAAAATCTAAAAGTACAAGTTCAGAATTATTTATAATCTGAATATTTCTTCTTTCAAAATCAAAGTGACAATTTGTCCATTGCTGATCCATAATTTCAGCACGAAGATCAGGAAAAATATCTTCGTATTCTTTAAACATCTTAATTTTTAAAAATTCTTTGCAAAAAATTTTAGAAAATTTTTTTGTATGAGATTCTAACCCCATCCAAAAAGTTGAATGTAAATCAACATGAGTCGATTGGTGCATTTGGTTGAGTAACTTTAAAGAAGAAACAACAAATTTTTCATTTTGATAAAAATCCTTTTCATCAATTAATGAATGGTCTCCTAAATCTTCTAAAATAGTAAAAAAGTTGGCTTTATCGTATTCAAAAATTTTTGGAACTCTAACATTCGAAGCAGCAAGTTCGTTTGCCCTATTAATAAAAACATTCTGGCCATTGATTGGTCTGTCATCAAAGGAAATAACATAGGAATTTTTTTTAGAGGTTACTCTAAAGTATTGTCTCCCGCTTGCCTCAATTTTTAAAGGCTCTATATGACCTAATTCTTTATTGAATTCTTGAGCATATTTAAGAATCTTATTTTTTAATGCTTCAGCTATTTTCAATCTCCGATGGCAAAGGGGTGTCTTCTGGTACAAAGAAATCAAGAGCTAATTGAGCAAAAGGTAAATCAGCATATTTTTTAAAGTCTCTAACACCCGCTTCATACAGAACTAAATCATCAATGCAAAAATTACCTGTAAAAGTTGCTGGATCTTTAGTGAAAATTTCATATGCTGCATCGGCCATTATCTCTGGAGTTCTAGAAATATTCATTAGCTCCTCCCCGCCTAATACATTTTTTACTGCAGCAGTTGCAATAGCAGTTCTCGGCCATAATCCATTCACAGCTATGCGATCAGACTTAAGCTCTTCCGCCATCCCCAGTACACACATACTCATAGTGTATTTTGCCATGGTATATGCAAGATGAGGGCCGAACCATTTAGGCTTCATATCAAGAGGCGGTGCTAAGTTTAATATATGAGCACCATTAGATTGCTTGAGGTGAGGAATGCAATATTTACTAACTAAATATGTGCCTCTTCCATTTATTTGATGCATCAAATCGTACCTTTTCATGTCCGTATCAGGTGTAGTCGTCAATGAAATAGCTGAAGCATTATTAACACAAATATCAATACCTCCGAAATGACTAATTGTTTGTTCCACAGCATCAATAACATTCTTTTCATCACGAACATCTAAAACTATGGGTAACGCTTCTCCGCCAGCTTGAACAATTTCATCTGCAGCAGTATAAATAGTGCCCGGAAGTTTAGGATGAGGTTCAGCAGTTTTAGCGGCTAAAACTACTTTAGCTCCGTCTTTTGCAGCTCTTTTACCTATTTCAAGACCAATTCCCCTACTACCTCCAGTAATAAATAATACTCTTCCTTTTAAACTCATTTTCTGTCTCCCGCATTTGTGATAGTTATTGCTTGATGTTGCATTTTTTAGCTAGTTGATGCAAGTTAAAGAGTTATTATAAGCTTTAGAAGTGAGGACGACTATGAATGTAGATTTTATTTTTGACTTTGCCAGTCCAAATGCGTATTTGTGTCATAAGGCAATTCAAAATATTGAAAAAACCCATGACATAAAATTTCATTACATACCTTGCCTCCTTGGCGGCATTATGAAGTTGTCGAATAATCAGCCTCCAATGGTTACCTTGGCTGAAATTCCCAATAAGATGAAATATGAATTTGAAACCGCTTTTAATCGATTCATGAAAGAACATAACATTACAAAATTTAAAATGAATGAGCATTTTCCTGTTAATACTATTTCTCTTATAAGAGGATTAATAGTGGCCCAAAAACATGAATTTTATGAAAGCTATCTTGAAATAGTTTTAAGCGGGCTATGGGAACAATCACTAAAGTTAGATACTCCAGAAGCTCTGCATGAGCTCTTAAAAAAGCATGACTGTCATGCTGATCTTGTCATAGAAGAAATTGCTAAAGATGAAACTAAGCAAGAATTAATCAAAAATACCAGTGAAGCTGCTCAAAAAGGCGCCTTTGGGATTCCAACATTTTTTGTTGGAGAAGAAATGTTTTATGGCAAAGATACTTTGAGAGAGCTGAAAGAAATGGCATCTTCATCCTAAAATTTTTGAAATTTTATAAAAGACAATTAAAACTAATAAAGCGAAAATATAAATATCTTTTTTTAGTTCTTTTCACTGTATCAGGAAATATTTTTGCTTTTGATGAAGCAAACTCTTTAAATTATAAAAACGGTGTTCAGAATTGTAGTTATCCTCAATATCCATTATTAATTTATGAGGATGAATCTGATGTGCTGAATGCCGGCAAGATGGATATTAAATCAAATGGAGAGATGTATTTAGACGGAAATGTTTTGATTGGTCTGAATGATGGCAAAATAAACGCAGACAGTGCGACTTTTTTACAAAAACATAATTCAATTAAAGATATAAAAAATGGGAGTATCTATCACTCAAATAATTATTTTAATTTTTTATCTGGTGCTTTAGAGAAGCAATCTGGTCGTCTTCAGCTTGATAATGGAACAACTTTCCTTAGTGAAAGAAACTTGTTAATTAATTATGAGTCGTTAGATGGAAATTTAGGAGAATATTTAAACTTTAAGAATGCAACTCTGACTTCTTGCAATAATAATTCACAGGGCTGGGAAATTGAAGCTGAGAGCATAAATATTAATGAAAATACAAGTCGTGGACTCATTAAAGATGTGAAGCTAAAAATTCTTAATAAAGAAATTCTTTCACTTCCATACCTACCATTTCCTGCAACAACTAAAAGATTAAGCGGTTTTTTGGAACCGGAGCTTAACCTCACATCAGATGGCTTAGATCTTTTTTTACCTTACTTTTGGGTATTATCTAATCAATCAGACATAACCATTGCACCAAGAATTCTTAATGACAGAGGTAGCGGTATTGAAGCAAATTATCGCTATCTTACAAACACTAAATCTGAAAATTTTGTGGATCTAATATTTTTTCCAAAGGATAAAGAATATAGGAAAGACTTTGCTAATAACAAAGATCAAAGATGGGCATTTCGATTCAAAGAAAATAGACAATTCTTAAACTTTAAAACATACATTGATTGGTCAAAATCGTCAGATTCTATGGTATTGCTTGATTTGCCATCGAGCATCACAAATATTGCTAATCAAAGAGATCATTATCTAAATCAAACATTTTCTGCGAATTTTCTATCAAAGAATCTTTCCTTAAGCTTCAGTCGAGAAGGATATCAAAGCTTAAATCCATTTATTAATAATGGATATATTAAAAGCCCCAGCATTCATATTGAATACTTAAAGAACAGCTCAAAAATTTCATATTTTACTAAGTTAGATTATGCAACATTTCGTGTTAATAAAAGTTCAAATGGATTTTTTATTAATAATTCTATTTCTGAAACTGGAAAAAGATCGATAGCTGAAATCGGAGCTGAAATTCTTTACGATTTTAATTATTTTGATATTGCAATCAATGGATCAACATTGCATAAAAAATATAATCTCAATAAAAGAAACTCGCAGTCTATGTCATCTTCAATACCCTCAGTGAAAATAAATATTTCATCATTGTTGAAAAAATCATCGGCCTCAGGGATCTCACTGATAATGCCTGAATTTGTATATGAAAAAACTGATTACAAAGATCAAAGCGTAGATCCTATTTTTGATCTTCATCAACGTAATTCGGGCAATCTAAATGCGCTCTCTAATGATTACTTTTATGGGAAAGATAGAGTTCCTGATACAGAATTTTTAGCTGCCAAATTGAGCTGGCATAAGAGAATACATTATAATAAAAAATTTGCTCTTCAATTAGTAAAAAAGAATGAGCTAGAAACAAGCAAAGTTATTAATGCTATGTTGAGCAGCCCATTAGGAAAAGATAGTCAAATTGGTACTAAGTTATCTTTTGATAACAGTGGTCTAAAAACATATATTGCTGCGAATTATTCTCAAAAAAGAAATTCTCTCAATTATGGAGAAATGGGTTTAAAAATTAATCGCTCAGATATGAGCATGAAGATATCAAGGAATTTTCAAAGAAATATTCCCCTTTTAAATTTTAAAAACGAATTAGATTATGCAGAGTTTTCTTTGGAGCATCTTATGCCTCGGGGTTACAAAATTATTGGTGGGATAAGTAAAGATTTGGTATCAAAAAAAAATTTAGAAACTTATTTTGGCTTTGGTTTTGAAAACTGTTGTCTTGCTTTTAAAATATATGCCTCTGATAAAAGACTTTCTAAATATAATTTTTTGAACATTCAACCTCAAGAATTTAATCAAATGTATTGGGAAAAAATGATTTCAATTGAAAACAAAAGTAGAATTAACTTTGAATTTGAACTTAAGGGTTTAACTGGGGCAAACAAGAAAATTAATAGGTTCTTCTCTAATGCTCTTTTAGATCTTTAGTGAATAAAAGCGAAAAAAATAAAAATAATGAAATTAAAAATATTTATCTTCCTGCCATTTTTTATGATGGCGCCTTTAGCAACAGCAAAAATTGAAATCCTTGATAGAGTGGCAATTATTGTTGATGAAGGTGTTGTTCTTGAGTCTCAAGTTAATAGCATGATGCAAAATATTAAAAAAAGATATTCAGATCAAAGCGCTGCCCTGCCTCCAGATGAAGTACTCTTAGAGCAAGTGCATGAACGTTTAATTATTCAAGAGTTACAGCTTCAAATGGCTGACAGAGCAGGTATCAGAGTGAGTGATACCGAACTAAATGCTTCATTCCAAAATATTGCACAAAATAATCAATTAAGCTTGGAACAGTTCATTGAGACTATAGAGTCTGAAGGAGAATCTTATCAAGATCTAAGAGAGCAAGTTAGAGAAGAAATGATTATTCAAAGAGTTCAGAGAGGAAGGGTTGGAAGAGAAATTGATATAACCGAACAAGAACTTGATGGCTTTCTAGCGACTGAGGGAGTTATAAATCAATTATCCCCTGAATTATTTGTAAGGCAAATACTTGTTTCTAATGAAACTCAAGCTTTGAAATTAATTCAAGAAATTAATGATGGCTCAGACTTTGCTGAGCTAGCTAGATTAAATTCTAAGAGTAATAATGCTGCTAATGGCGGTGAAATGGGCTGGAGAAATTTAGCTGACATGCCTTCATTATTTGTTGATGCGCTGAAAAATAAAAAGAAAGGTTTTATTTCTGATCCATTAGAAGCTGGGTCTGGTTTTTATATTTTAAAACTTGAAGATAAAAGAGGTGATTTAGTTAAATTTGAAGAGCAATGGAATGTACGACATATATTAATGATGGAAACCAAGCTTAGAGATAAGATGTTTACTAAAAAAGAATTGGAAGTTGTAAGGGATAGAGTCCTTGCAGGAGAAGATTTTAGTTTGCTTGCAAAAGAATTCTCAGAAGATCCTGGCTCAGCATCGCGAGGCGGTGATTTAGACTGGCTAAGTCTTGGCACAACAGCGCCCGCATTTGAGAAAATGATGCTGGCATCTCCTATTAACGAAATTTCTCCTGTTTTTGAATCAGAATTCGGTTTTCATTTTCTTCAAGTTCTTGATACTCGAATAGAGGATCTTACAGAAGAAGTTATCAAAGACAGAGCCTATGGAATTTTATTTTCTAGAAAATTTGATGAAGAGCTTGAAAATACGCTCAGAACTATTCGCTCTGAAGCATTTGTAGAATTCAAAGAACTAGATTGAAACAACTACTTTACTCTCCCGGTGAACCTGCAGGTATTGGTGTGGATTCAATCTTGCGCTTATCAAAACTGAAATTCTGGAAAGAAATGAATGCAAGTTTGGTTTGCATTGCTGACTTAGAATTGCTGAGATCAAGAGCAAAAGTACTAAATTTAAAACTTAGATTTAAAGAAATTAAATCATTGAATAAGGCTGAGCAGAATAAAAAAGGCACTATTCAATTCTTTCAGATAGCTAAATGTATAGATTGTACTCCGGGTAGATTAAATCCCGAAAACGCGCAATATATTATTCAAAATCTTAACTTTGGTATTGATCAAGCCTTAAAAAACAAAAATATAGGCTTGGTTACTGGCCCAATACAAAAAAGCAATATTATTGAAGGTGGATTTAAATCTTTTCAAGGTCACACTGAATGGATTAAAAAGCATACTAAATCAAAAGAGGTAGTCATGCTGCTTGCAGCAAAAAATATAAAAGTAGCCCTTGCAACAACTCACATTCCTCTTGCAGAAGTATCGAAAAATATTCAAAAGTTAAAACTTGTGGAAATAATTAAAATAATAAATTCTGGCCTTAAAAGTAATTTCAAAATCAAAAACCCCTCTATAAAAGTGCTTGGTTTAAATCCCCATGCTGGAGAAAATGGCAAAATTGGTAAAGAAGAATTATTAAAAATTAATCCAGCAGTAAAAATATGTAGAGAAACTGGGATTAATGTTTCGTATGCAAGGTCTGCAGATACAGCCTTCAATAGTGATCAATTAAAAGAAACTGATGCATATCTTGCTATGTATCATGATCAAGCTTTGCCAGTGCTGAAAGCTTTAAGCTTTGGAAAAGCTGTCAATATTACACTTGGTACCCCTTTAGTAAGAACTTCTGTTGATCATGGAACAGCCCTAGAGATTGCTGGCAAAATTAAACCAAACCTAGGATCAATTAAAGAAGCTATAAAGCTGGCTGAGATTCAGCTTCAATGAGTGATAGATCCCATAGACGAAAATTAGGTCAAAACTACCTAATCGATCCTGTAATTTTGTTTGAGATTGAGCAAGCTATAAATCCCCAAAAAAATAATTTATTTTTTGAAATTGGTCCAGGTACAGGCGCCCTTACTGAGAAATTAATGAGTCAAAATATACATATTATTGCAATGGATATTGATAAAAAAAATATAGATTTACTAGGACAAAAATATGATTCTTCTAAGCATCAATTTATTCATGGGAACATATTAAAAGAATCTTTAAATTTTTTAAGTTCAAAAAAGCATAGAATTGTAGGAAATCTTCCATACAATATTTCCACTCAGATAATTTTAAAGTTAGTTAAATATTTTAATGCAATTGAGGATATGCATTTTTTGGTACAAAAAGAAGTTGCCCATAGGATTTGCGCGTCAAACGGTTCAGGAGACTGGGGCAGGCTTGGAGTCAAAATTTCTGCCTTTTTTCAAAGTGAAATACTCTTCGATGTTCCACCAGAATCATTTGATATAAAACCAAAAGTTCAGTCCTCTTTCATAAGATTAATACCTCGATCAACACCACTCATTGCAATAAACGAAAATATAAATTTTTCTAATTTAATAGATCAATCTTTTGCAAATAAAAGAAAAGGTATAAAGAATAACCTCAAAAAATTTAATATTGACTTTGAACTGCTTAATATCAATCCACTTGCAAGAGCAGAGGAACTATCGATGGAGGAATTCATTTCAATTTTTAGAGCAATAAGTATTTAAATGAGTACATACGTTATTGGGGATATACATGGTTGTTTTGATCAATTTGTAGATTTGTTAAATAAGATAAATTACAAAAAAAATGAAGATAAAATCATCCTAGTGGGCGACTTAGTAAATAGAGGCCCTGACTCTCTATCGGTCTTAAACTATTGCATGGCTGATTCCAACATTATCACAGTCTTGGGAAATCATGATCTATATTTGCTGTATCTTTTGAGCATTGATAAGGCAAGAGGAAGCTTGAAAGAAGTGGTCGAGGCTGACAATAAAAAACAAATTTTTAAATGGCTCCTTAAAATGCCTCTTATGATGGAAATTGATGACGAATTAAGTGGAAATTCCTTCCTCATCTCGCATGCCGGCATTCCTGAAATATGGTCGCCAAAAAAAACTAAAGAACTTGCCTCTGAAGTGACTTCATTGCTTCAAAAGAACCCCTTAAAAGTTCTTCAATCTATGTGGGGTGATAATCCCAATAAATGGCATGATGAATTAATCGATGATGAAAGGTATAGAATTATTATTAATTATTTAACAAGAATGAGATTTGTGGACAAAAATTGTGCGTTGGATTTAAGAAATAATACTGTAACAGCTGCTGCTGGCTACAAACCATGGTTCAAATATTGCTCTAAAACTCATGAAAAAAAGAAACAATACTATGTATTTGGTCATTGGGCAGCTTTAAAGGGTCAAACAGACGATCCTCATTTCATTGGGCTTGATACCGGCTGTGTCTGGAAAGGAAAACTTTCTGCTTTAAGATTAAATGACTTAGAAAGAATTTCAGTGGACTTTTAATATGGAAATATTTCAAGTAGGTGGATCAGTAAGGGATGAGTTAATGGGAGTTCAACCAAAAGATAGGGATTGGGTTGTAGTTAATTCTAGTCCGGAAGAAATGGAAAAAGATGGATTTAAACCAATTGGAAAAGATTTCCCGGTATTTTTGCATCCTGAAACAAACGAAGAATATGCTCTTGCAAGAACAGAAAAAAAATCTGGTGTTGGATACAAAGGCTTTGAATTTTACTTTGACTCAAGTGTTACTCTTGAGGAAGATCTTAAGCGAAGGGACTTTACAATTAATTCAATTGCCAAAGATAAGAATGGAAATATTATTGATCCATTCAATGGGAAATTAGATGTAGAAAAAAAGATTTTTAGGCATACTTCCTCAGCTTTTGTTGAGGATCCTCTGAGAGTGCTTAGATTTGCTAGATTCAAATCATACAATCATCTCTTTGACTTTGAGGTTTGCAGCGAAACTGTTGATTGTTTTGAAAAAATTATAAATGCTAGGGAGCTAAAAGAGCTCTCTCCTGAGAGGGTTTGGATGGAAACTAAAAAAGCTCTTGAAAACAAACATCCAGAAAAGTTCTTTGAGGTAATAATTAAACATAAATTAACTGATCCATGGTTTAAAAAATTAAATACGGTTTCATGTGATGGTAGTTCGCCGGAATTAAGATGGGCAGATATTCAAAGAGTTAATAATTTTCAACTATCTGATTTGCTTCCAATTCCCAATTCATTCCAAAAGACTCAAGATCTATTAAGGCAAGTATTAGATTTTTTTCAATGTAATGATACACAAGGTAAGTTGAAACTCATTGAAAAAATGAGCATTAATAGAAACTTTGAGACTTTAGAAGAAATTAAAAAATATAACTGTTTGCGAGATCATAAAAGTTATTTAGAAAAAATATTTAAGTCTGTATTGGAAATTGACTTTTCTTGTCTTGCTAATATTCCTGCCTCTGAAGTTTCCCATAAAAAACAATTCCTTTATCATGAAACTTTGAAAGGAATCTTATGAATCAGACTATTCTAATTACTGGTGCTGCAAAAAGGGTTGGGAAAGAAATGGCCCTATCATTCTTTAAAAAAGGCTGGAATATTATCATTCATTACAATAACTCAATCGAAGATGCTCAGTCTTTGGCTGATGAGATGAATGCACAAAGAAAAAATAGTGCTTTTATAATTCAAGCAAATCTTGATAATGCAGAAGATGTTCTAAAGCTTGCAGAAACCGCACTTTCATTAAGCGGAAGGATTGATGGATTGATAAATAATGCGTCAACATTTTATCCAACACCAATGGG
This sequence comes from uncultured SAR86 cluster bacterium, assembly GCA_902623685.1. Taxonomy (GTDB): domain Bacteria; phylum Pseudomonadota; class Gammaproteobacteria; order Magnimaribacterales; family D2472; genus D2472. The sequence continues at coordinate 101,667 of CACNUQ010000003.1, read as the reverse complement.
ATCTTTTTCTGAAGAGCACTGGGAAGCTTTGATGGGAAGTAATTTAAAGGCTCCTCTCTTCTTGACTCAGTTCTTATGTGAGACACTAAGAAAAAATAAAGGATTTATTATTAATATTACTGATATTAATGTTAATAAAGCTTTAACGAATCATTCCATTTATCTTGCAGCAAAGTCAGGCCTTCAAACAATCACACAATCATTAGCCAAAGAGTTAGCTCCTGATATTAGAGTCAATGCAATCGCTCCTGGAGCTATTCTTGAGCCGCCTAATGTTACTTGGACAAAAGAACAAAAGGATAACATTATTAAATTAATACCCATGTCTAGGATGGGAAATGAAAAAGATATTGCAGATGCTGCAATATATTTATCTGAAGCTGAATATGTAACTGGACAAGTACTAAATGTAGATGGAGGCAAATCTCTATAATGAGTGATATTAGTTCAAATAATGCGGAAAATACGGAAATTTTTTCAGGCACTAAAGAGGTGGCTGAAAACCTAAAGTTTGATGAAAAAAGACTTCAAGAGTGGTTTGGAGACAATGTTCCTTCTGCTGGCAAGATAGAGAAAATAGCTCAGTTTAAAGGTGGACAATCAAATCCAACCTATAAGATCACCTCAGAGGGTCAGGAATTTGTTTTGCGAAGAAAACCTCCAGGAATTTTGCTCCCATCTGCTCATGCGGTTGATAGAGAATATAAAGTTATAACAGCTCTTCAAAATACCGAGGTACCTGTTCCCAAAACCTATGGTCTTTGTGAAGATGAAGATGTTATCGGGACTTCTTTTTTTGTAATGGATTTCCTAGATGGAAGTATCTATTGGGATCTATTGTTAGCAGATAAATCTCCGAAAGAAAGAACAGAGATTTATGCAAGCAAGAATAAGGTGATTGCTGAATTGCATAAAGTTAATTATGACAATGTTGGGCTATCTAATTATGGTAAACCTGGAAATTACATTGCAAGACAGGTTTCAAGATGGACAAAGCAATATCTGGCCTCAGAAACAGAGAACATTTCGGCTATGAATAATTTAATCGATTGGCTGCCACTAAACATTCCTGACGAAGATGAAACATCAATCGTTCATGGAGATTACAGGCTTGATAACATGGTCTTTAATGCTAGCAATAATGTTATGGGCGTCCTTGACTGGGAGCTTTCAACGCTAGGACATCCTATTGCTGATTTTAATTATCATTGCATTAGCTGGAGAAACATACCGCAATTAGCTGATCAAAAATTTTGCAGTGAAAATGGAATACCTACTGAAGAGGAATACATAAATATGTATTCTAAACATACGGGTAAAAAGCTAGATGAGCACTGGGAGTTCTATACGATATTTAATATTTTTAAGCTTGCAGGAATCCTTCAAGGCATTATGGGCAGGGTAAGAGACGGAACAGCAGCAAGCAAACATGCAGAAGAAAGAGGTAATCAGGTAGCTCCATTAGCGGAAGCTGCATGGGATTTAGTGGAAAAGAACTACAAATAAATCTATAACAGTTCCTTTAATGGCTCGGAAACAAAACTATATTTAGAAATTTCATCACTTTCAAAGAGTATCTCCTCTTTATCGTTTAATTGTAGAACTATATCAATGTCGAGAGTTCTAGCAGAAAATTTGGGAGCTTCTCTATCTCGACCAGTTATATCTTCAATTGACTTCAGCTTTTTATTAAGAGATTTAAAAGATAAAGAGGAATTTCCAGAAATAACAAGATTCAAGAAATCTTCGCCCTCAAAACCTTCTGCTTTTGTCTGATATATTGCAGAGCAATTCATTTCATCAAGAATTTTACCAAGAGCGCCAATAGCTAAATCTAAATTTTTCTTAGGCTCAATATTGCTTCCAAGGGAAAGAAAGTATTTCATTACCTATGAATGATGACCCCAACATCTTCAGCATGTCGTAACGCACCCGGTTTGGAGATCCTCAACTTGATAGATGAGCTTTTATATTGATCCTTAACGAGTTTGGCAATTCCCTCTGCTAGAGATTCTTGAAGCTGAAATGAGGACTCTTCAACAAACTTGATAATACTTTTTGTAATCTTTTTATAGTCAATGGTGTCTTCTATAGAGTCAGTTTTTGCAGCTTTTTTGCAATCAAAAGAAATTTCTAAATCAATACTAACTTCTTGTCTTACCTCCCTTTCCCATCCAAAGATTCCAATAATCGTTTGAACTCTTAAATCTTTTATATAAATAATGTCTTTCATGTTAGTTTGTTTCTAAAGGCCAGCGAGGTCTAGCATAAGAATTAAATTTTCGAGTTGCTCCATTGGTTTTAAGACTGCCTAAGTATGCAATCATTGCAGCATTATCCGTACAATGAGCTAGTGGTGGATATAAAACCTTTATATTTAATGATCCTTGCAAATCTGTCATCTTTTTTCTAAGAATTTTATTAGCTGCAACACCTCCTGCCAAGATAATTCCCTCTCTTCCAGTGTCTTCTATAGCTTTCGATATTTTTTTTACTAATACCTCAGTAGCTGCATGCTGGAATGATGCACAGATATCTGCTTTTATTTCATCGGTAATGTTGTCTAAATCTTGAACGGCATATAGGACAGCAGTTTTCAAACCACTAAAACTAAAATCGTAATCGTTACTATTTAACATTGGCTGGGGAAAAGTAAATTTTTTTGGATCACCTTTCTGTGCCATCTTTTCTATTTCAGGACCGCCGGGATAACCCAAACCGAGAAGTTTAGCAACTTTATCAAATGCTTCGCCAACTGCATCATCTCTAGATTGGCCAAGAATTTTGTAATCATCTAGATTTCTCACATCAACAATCAATGAATGACCACCAGAAACTAAAAGTGTTAAAAAGGGAAAATCCAATTTATCGCCACTCAAAAATGGTGCAACCAAATGACCCTCAAGATGATTAACAGGTATTAATGGTTTATTTAAAGAAAGAGCGAGGCCTTGGGCGAAATTTTCTCCGATAAGCAGGGTACCAAGCAAACCTGGTCCTGCTGTGTAAGCAATTTGATCTATTGAGTTAGGCGCAATATCTCCTAATGCTTGTCTGAAAATATATATTATTTTTTGACAATGATCCCTGGAAGCTAACTCAGGTATGACTCCACCATATTCAGCATGAATATCTATTTGAGAAAAAACTGCCTCGCCAACTAAACCTTTATCTGAGTCAAACAAGGCTATCGCAGTCTCATCGCATGAAGTTTCAATACCTAACGTAATCATAAAAAGTTTTTTGCATTCCCTCCATAAAAAGAATAAACTACAACGCAATTATGCCTTCTATAATAATAAAAGATACAGAATACTTCGACGTTGGTCTTAGAAAATTCAAACGTGCTTGTGAAAAAGCTGCAATAGTTCCTGAAATTCGTGCAAGAGAATTTTATGAAAAGCCAACAGCTGTTAGAAAGAGAAAAATGGCAGCTGCTATAAAGCGCGCTCATAAAACCAATAGAAAATTTAGTTTCTCTAGGCAACGATCGTATCGCTAATTTGTCCCTTCTAGACACAATTAATCAAGATTTAAAAGCTGCAATGCTCAGTAAGGACGTTGTTACGCGTGATACTTTGAGAATGTTGATATCAGACATTAAAAAGTTTGAAATCGATGAAAAAGTTGAGGCTGATGATGCAAAAATATCTAATTTAATAAATAAAAACGTTAAACAACGTAGGGACTCAATAGAACAATTTAAAAGTGGCGGAAGAGAAGACTTAGTTGCTACTGAGGAAGAGCAACTGAATGTAATATTAAAATACTTACCAGAGCAATTATCAGAAGAAGAAATAAGTAAACTAGTTCAAGATGGAATTGCAGCTGTGTCTGCTGAAAGCATGAAAGATATGGGCAAGCTTATGGGGCACCTCAAGCCTATTTTTGAAGGGAAAGCCGATATGTCGATTGTCAGCAAGCTGATTAAAGAATTTCTTAGTTAATATCAAGCTAATGCTTGTAAGAAGAAGGCTTATCTTCACTATTGGTATACCTTTCAGTTAATTTAGAAGATCGTGAAGTTAAATCTTGCAGTTCTCCCTCAATCATTACAATTTTAGGAAAAGATGAAGGCTCTAGTGGGTCTCCATCCCAAACAATAATATCTGCAAATTTCCCAGATTCAATTGATCCTCTGTCATTAAGCTGGAAGGTTTTCGCAACTGTATCTGTCATACCTTGTATTGCAGTTTCATAAGACATTCCATGAGCAACTGCATTTCCTGACCCTTGTCTCATAAGGTGATAGTTATGACTTCTTTGAGTGCTGAACATAATTGAAATGCCCGCCTCATCAAGGATCTTTCCAAGATTCAAGCTGGATCCAAGCTCATCAAATGAGTTAGGAATGTTATCCATAGGATCTATTATTACCGGAGTATTACTTTCTTTGAGTTCATCTAAGACCATCGGGGCTTCCTCTACGCTTGCCAGGACAAGATTCAAAGAATACTTTTGCTTTATGGATAATGCTTGCAAGATGTCCACTGCTCTATTTGTTTCTAAAACAAATGGCATACCGCCATTGACAACTTTGCCTAGAGCAATAATATCTGCTGACTGAAGTTCTAATTTTTCAGCCAAAGTCATATTTAAAATTTCATCGACGGTTGAATTTTCTAATAATCTTCCTATTTCTAGTAATGATTCGAGAATTGCTAAAGTTTCTGCACGTGACTCATTAGAGCTACCTAATCTCCCAAACATAGCTATATCTTTAGAACCTTTGACTTTAAGACTCCCATCAAGAACAAAATAAGACCCAAGACCAAAAATTGGAAAAAATGATGTGCTTGGAGTACTAATCGCACTGGTAACTCCATTGCTTCTATTCCAGGGAATACCGGTAGAATTTGGATTAAACGCATTAAAAATACTAAAACCTGCGCTTAAAATGTTTGATTCATCATCACGAGTTACATCTAAGGAGTTAATTTCAACTATCCCTAAATTACTCATTGGGGAAATCAATCCAGGAGTAACAGGCAATCCATTCACCTCAATAACTCTTGTGTTGCCATCAATTATTAAGTTCTTACCAACGCTAGCAATTCTATTATCGGAAATTAAAATATCTTTGGGTGTTGCAGGCTCTCCATTACCTAAATGAACCAAACCACCCTTAAGCAAAATGGTTTCTGATGAAACATGAACTGTAAGAAAAAGTAACAATATGTTTTTTGAGAATCCTTTCATGTTACTGAATCCTATTTTTTTGTGGTTGAATAATTCCTAAATCAAAATCAGTAATTGGTTGAATTTTAGGATCGTTAATATCGAATGCCATAGCTCCGTCAATTAAAACTTTTTCAGCTTTTGAATAAACGCTAAAAGGATCACCAGACCAGAGGACTATGTCAGCATCTTTACCAATTTCAATGCTTCCTGTTTGGTCAATTATGCCAGCGGCTTTAGCAGGATTACTTGTTATCCAGCGCATTGCGTGAGCTTTCGAAATATTGAAGCCAGCCCTATTGCCTGCAGCCATAGCCTTGGCTGCTTCTTCATTGAGATGCTGAATTCCAACTGGGTCATCAGAGTGCACAATTGCACAACCGGTTCCATTACGGGCTTGATCAACAATCGCAACATTCGCCTGCACCATATCATATGCTTCATGCTTGAAGCCCCACCAGTCAGCCCACAATGCTGCACAAATTCCTTCATCTGCTAAAAGATCTGCTATTTTATAAGCTTCAACAGCATGATGAAAAGCAGTAATTTTATAATCAAATTCTTTTGATAGTTCAATCATCATAGCCATCTCATCAGCTCTATAACAATGATTTTGAACTAAAATTTCACCGTTTAAGACGCCCATCAAAGTGTCTAAAGCTAAATCTCTTTTTGGCCGACGATCTTCATTAGTTTCATTCATTCTGTCAGCGTATTCAACTGCATCTATCCATGCACTTCTATAACCTGCCATATTTCCCATTCTTGTTGAGGGAGATTGTCTGCGATTACCATAAACCCTTTTTGGATTCTCGCCACAAGCCATCTTTAACGAATGTGGTGCGCCAGGAAATTTCATGGCCTGAATGGTATTCCGGGAAATATTTTTAAAAGTTGCGCCTCTGCCCCCAAATAAATTCGCAGATCCAGGTAAAACGTGAAAAGTAGTCACCCCTCCCTTGAGTGCTAAAGCAAATTGAGGATCTTGAGTCCACAGTGAATGCTCTGCCCAAACCTCGGCAGTTACTGGAGAGGTTGCTTCATTCCCATCAGAACTTGTAGATACTCCCGGGGCAGAATAAACTCCCATGTGCGAGTGAATATCAATGATGCCTGGAGTGATCCACTTATCAGTTGCATCTATAACAAAGACTCCTGGAGCTGAAATAGATTTACTAATTTCCTTAATCACTCCATCTGAAAGAAGCAGATCATAGTCTAAGAATTCACCACCAAGACCATCGTAAATGTTAGCTGACCTAAAAAGAACTGGTTGCGAATACATTGGGATATATGTTGACTCGAATGCATTATCAATTCCTTGATAGACAGAATCTGATGATCCAAATGAAACATCAATATCAAAACTTTCAGAGCAACTTACTAAGATAAAAAGTAGAGAAGGTAAAAAAAATTTATTTGTCATCGTAGATTTTCCTCTTCATAAAAGATTATAGGACCATTTAAAGAGATATAATATTTATATGACAAGAAAAAATAATAGGTCAAATAATGAAATGAGGCCTCTAAAGATTGAAGTTGGGGTCAATAAACATGCTGAAGGTTCAGCTCTTATAAAATTTGGAGATACGCATGTTATTTGCACTGCAAGTATCGAAAATCATGTTCCCAGATGGATGCGTGGTTCAAATGAGGGGTGGATTACTGCTGAATATGGAATGCTGCCTCGCTCAACTCATGAAAGAATGAATAGAGAAGCTGCAAGAGGCAAACAAAGCGGAAGGACGATGGAAATTCAAAGATTGATAGGCAGGTCACTAAGGCAAGCTGTTGATTTAAAATATTTAAAAGATAAAACAATTAATATTGATTGCGATGTAATACAGGCAGACGGTGGAACAAGAACTGCATCCATATCAGGTGCTTGCGTTGCATTATTTGCTGCTATTAAAAACTCACATGATGATCAAAGAGCAATCAAAGAACACGTCGCGGCAATTTCTATTGGATTAAAAGATGGCTTTCCACTTTTGGATTTAGATTATGAGGAAGATAGCTCTGCCGATACAGATTTAAATGTGGTTATGACCGAAAATGGGGGCATCATAGAAATCCAAGGCACAGCTGAAAAAAATTCTTTTACAAAAAACCAGCTTGATGAAATGCTTGAATCCGCCTCAGAAGGTATTTCAGATATAATAGCTCTCCAAAAATCATGTCTGGCTTAAAAGATTTTCAGAAAACTTTTATTGAACTCGCACTTCAAACAAATGCATTAGAGTTTGGAAAATTTACACTTAAATCTGGAAGAATCAGTCCATATTTTTTCAATGCTGCAAAAATGCTTAATGGCTGCGATTTACATAAGCTTGCTAATTGTTATATTGATGCAATAAAGAATTTAAATGTAGAATTTGACTGCCTTTATGGCCCTGCCTACAAAGGAATCTTTTTGGGCTCAATTATTGCAACAGTTTTAAGCCAAAGAGGTACTCCGTGCCCTCTTTCTTTTAATAGAAAAGAGGTCAAAGATCATGGTGAGGGTGGAGATATTATTGGTCCGGATCCAGCTGGAAATGTTTTGATTATTGATGACGTTTTGTCTGCTGGAACTGCCGCAAGAGAATCTATTAAAATTTTAGAAAATTTCAATGCGACACCAAAGATTTTTCTTATTGGTCTGGATAGACAAGAGAAAGGAAAAGCTGACCTATCAGCAAAATCAGAACTTGAGAAAGATTTTGATATTCAAGTCTTATCCATAATAAATTTAGATGCTCTCATAGAGTACTCTCAAAATAATCAGGATTTTAATACTTACATATCAGAGCTTGAAAAATATAGAATGAATTGGGGTGCATAATGTTTACTGGAATTGTCAGCGGCAAGGGTAATCTTCAAAAAATCATCAAATGTGAAGATTATGTCTCCTTGGTCATCAAGGCGCCTAAAGGCTTTGCCAAAAATTTATCCAGAGGAGCAAGCGTTTCTGTAAATGGAGTCTGTCTGACAGTAAAAAAAGGTAAGACAGATCTTTTAGAATTTGATGTCATTGAAGAAACTTTAATAAGAACAAATCTAAAGAATATAGGTAAATCATCCAAAGTTAATTTAGAGCGTTCCATGACTGCTAAAACTGAAATTGGCGGGCATCTAGTCTCTGGTCACATTCATGGAACTGGAGAAGTCTTAAAAGTAATAAATAGAAAAGAGACAAAAGATTTACTTATAAAAATTCCATCGGACTTGAGAGAATATTTTTTTTACAAGGGTTATGTGGCTTTAAATGGATGCAGTCTGACTATAGGAAAAGTACTCAAATCGTCATTTTATATTCATCTCATTCCTGAAACTGTCTCAATCACGACATTTAAGGAGATCAAAAAGGGAGACCTCGTTAACATTGAAGTTGAACAAGCAACCATAAATACTGTTGAGACTGTAAAAAGAGTTATGCTTGAGAAAAAAGCTTAGTTAAGACAGCCATTCTCATCCCCACGCCATTAAAAATTTGGTTGCTAATTTTACAATTATCCAACTCGCCTACTTCTTTACTCAATTCAATCCCAAAGTTTACTGGTCCTGGATGTAATAAAATCATTTCTGGATCTGCTACTTGTAGTGACTCAACACTAATTTGATACCTTTCAATATAATCGGTGGATCCGATAGTTAGCTTTTCAGACAATCTCTCATTTTGAATCCTGAGCGCCATAACAACATCCGCATCTTGTAATGCAGTATCTAACTCAGGTTCAAAATTTCCAATTGGAGTCTCAATAAAATTCTTACAAAGATCAGGATGACCACAAAATGTTAAACTTTTATATCCCACAATTTGAATAGCTTCCATAAAAGAATTTACCACTCTGGAGTGGTCAAGATCACCTACAATGGTAATTTTAAGATCTTCAAATCTTTCTTTTGATTCATTAATCGTCATCAGATCAATCAATGTTTGTGTGGGATGAGAAATGGAGCCTTCTCCGGCATTAATAAATTGCATATTTGAAAAATCTTTTACAAAATCTTGGATGACTGACTCAGTGTGGCGCAGAATGCATAAATCAACTCCCATCATCTCGACAGCATTCATGGTATCTTCAAGGGTCTCTCCTTTATTAATAGAAGAATTAGATAAATTAAAATCAATAAATTTTGCTCCTAGGTTATGAGCTGCTATTTCGAAAGATAATTTTGTTCTGGTACTTGGCTCGCAGAAAATCGAAATAATCTTTTTATCAGGAAACAGATTTTCACTTCGATAGTCTAATGAATCCTCGGACTTAAAATTATTTGCAAGCTCAATCAAATCGAAAATGTCTTTCTTTGTTATATCAGAAAAGTTGATTAAATTTTTAGACATTAAACTTCTATGGATAAGATAGCATCCATCTCAATATCAACTCCTTTTGGAAGTTTAGAAATTTCTATCGTTGCTCTGGCTGGGAAAGGCTCGGAGAATCTTTTACTCATGATCTGATTCACTTCGTCAAATTTTTCAAGATCAGTTAAGAAAATTGTTAGTTTAAGAATATTATCAAGTCCGCCACCTATTTCTCTGCAAATTGCCTCAAGATTATCTATCACCTGAGAAGTTTGATCATAAAATGTTTCATTATTAAGTTCTCCTGAACTTGGTATAAGAGGTATTTGCCCTGAAACAAAAACCACATCCCCCCATTGAATGGCCTGTGAATATGGACCAATAGCAGCGGGTGCTTTATCTGTAAAAATTTGTTTTTTCATTTTTTGATTTGTTATCGTTTACTATTCTTGAGCAACTTGTTACATATCTTAATGAACGCAATTTTATCATTAATTTATTTATTGAATCAGTATTAAGAACTTCCACTTCCACTATAAATTCAATAATCATTGAATCAATATCTCTGCTATGAATATTAACTATGTTAAGATTGGATTTAGTAAAAACTGACGCAATATCTGCTAAAATTCCTGGCCTGTCTTCTGCATGAATTTTTACATGACCTTTGTAATGAAGTTCCTTGGTATCACTCCCCCACATCGCTGGAAAGTATCTGGCTGATAAAGTATTGCTTCTGGGAATAGAAACTTGTCTACATCGTGAGTGGTGAATAACAATTCCCCTGTCAGTATCTGAATGAGCTGTGATTGGGTCTCCGTGAACTGGCATACAACATTTTGCATATATAACAGACACTCCTTCAATTTGATGATCAGATAAAATCATTGATTTAAATTTTGGTTTTTTATTTTTCTTAAATCGCAGTCCTGCAAAGAACCTCTCAGCGACCAAAGCTCCTGTCTTTTTTCCAGAGCCCAGATCAGTTAAAAGTTCATTTAAAGATTTAACCCCTAGCATCTCTAAGATTCTAGACATCTTGCTGCCACGGTAATGATCCAATGTCACTCCACCTCTTCTTAACTCATTCTCCAGCATCAGTTTGCCAGCTTTTCTTGACTGCGAAATTTTTTGATTTCTCAGGGCAAGTCTAATGGACGATCTAGCCTTGCTTGTTACTACAAAATTTAACCAGTCTGGACTTGCCTCTTGCTTATCGGAAGTAATAATTTCAATTGATTGCCCATTTTCAAGGCGTATATTGAGAGGCGCAAACTTTCTGTTAACTCTGCATGCAATTGCCTTATTACCAAGCTCTGTATGAAGTTCATAGGCGAAATCAATTGGAGTAGAGCCTGATTTTAGATTCACAATTTTTCCTTTAGGAGTAAAAACATAAACCTCGTCATAGATTAAATCAGTTTTTATTGCTTCAACAAATTCGTGGGAATTGATTGTTGCTTTATCTAAATCAGTAAAACTTTCTATCCATTTTCTTGCGCCGATAGCCTCAGACTTAAAGCTATCTTTTGTCTTATATGACCAATGAGCAGAAATGCCATTTTCAGCAATTATTTCCATACTTTTAGTTTGTATTTGCACTTCAATTGGTACTCCATCTAAGGCAATAAGTGAGGTATGAATGGCCTGATAACCATTTGATTTTGGAATGGCAATATAATCTTTAAATTTTTTACCTATTGGCTTATGCAAATTATGGATAACCCCTAATGCCCTATATGCATCGTCTACTGAATCAACTATAACTCTAAAGGCATAAACATCTAATATTTGAGAGAATGGCTTTTTTTTATCTTTAATCTTTTTATAAATACTATAAAGTGATTTCTGCCTACCCTGAACAATTGCTGAGATTTCATTATTTTTAAGGTAATACTTAAACTGCTTTCTTAGCTTAGATATAATTTTTTGTCTGCCTCCAACTGCTTGTTTGATAGCAGAATTAAGCATTCTTGCACGCATTGGATGTAAACATTGAAATGCTAAATCTTCTAGCTCCACGCGGATGCTTTGCATCCCTATTCTGATTGCAATCGGTCCATATAAATCCAAGGTCTCTTTTGATTTGCTAATTTGCTTTTCTCTAGGCAAAAATTCTATGGTTCGCATGTTATGAAGTCGATCACACAACTTTACAATAATAACTCTTATATCTTTTGACATAGCTAAAGCCATTTTTTGTAAATTATTCGCATTGCGATCTTCTATACTTTGAAAATCTAGTTTGTTTAAATTGCTCACGCCATCAACAATTGCAACGATATCTTTGCCAAAAAGTTTTTCTAAATAGGATTTCTGAATAAAGCTATCCTCAAGGACGTCATGCATAAGGCCTGCGCATACAGTCTCAATATCTAAATTGAGTTCTATTAAAATTGATGCAACTGCAATAGGGTGAGTTATGTATGCTGAGCCATCTTTTCTGGATTGCTCTTTATGAGCTTGAAAAGCAACATTATATGCAGTTTCTAATAAGTCTAACTCCCTCTTAGAAAAATATATTTTTGCTGATTTATATAGCTTTTTTGGAACCGGTGAAAGAAGTTTTCTGTTAGAGAAATCTAAGAGGACTTGACTGGGAAAGGCCCGTTCACTCAATTAGCAACTCCAAGATTTTCATTAGCCTATAATTTCGTCTTTTGATTTTTCTCTATCTATTGAAAATTCATCCAATAAAAGATCCTCTTCAAGAGTCTTGTCAAGAATTTCTCTCGTGATTAAACCCTCTTCAATCTCCCTCAATGCAACGATAGTTGGTTTGTCATCCTCCCATTCAACCAAGGGTTCTCTGCTTGTTGTTGAAAGTTGTCTTGCTCGACCAGAGGCTAACAAGATTAATTCAAATCTACTATGAACCTTATCTAAGCAACCCTCTACTGTAATTCTTGCCATAATTTTATCCTCGAGCGCGTATTTTAGTGTTTATTTACCTAATAAGACAATAGCTGAGCTAAAAACTGTTGCACTTCTTCATTATTTATCTGATTTGAGGACTCATTTTGGGCAATGATATTAAATAATTCATCAGCCGCTTTATTAAAAGAATCATTGACTATAAGGTGCTTGTATTCACTTGCATGCGTCAACTCATCTTTTGCATTTTTTAATCTTAAATCAATTGCATTTAGATCATCGTCTCCCCTGTTTCTTATGCGCTCTTCTAAAGAATGAATCGAAGGAGGGAGAATAAAAATAGACTCATAATTCATTGATAAATCATTAATTTGTCGAAATCCTTGTACATCGATTTCAAGAATTAAATTTACTCCCAAAGACAGTTTTGATTCTACAAAATCAACAGAGGTACCATACAAATTGCCATGGACTTCGGCAAACTCAAGAAAAAAATTCGAATTTTTTTTATCTAGAAAGTCTTTTTTAGAAACAAAAAAATACTCATTGGCATTAGACTCTCCTTTTCTAGGTAATCTTGTTGTATAAGATACAGATAGTTCTAAGGGTAAATCAGACTTATTTGCTCTGGCTAGAACAGCATCTATCAATGATGACTTGCCAGCACCAGATGGAGCAGAAACTAAAAAAAGCTTAGCATCTTTCATTATTCTAAATTTAAGGCTTGTTCACGCAATTCTTCTACTTTCAATTTCATAGTAAGGGCTAAGTCCTTTAAATCTGATTTTTCAATCTTTACCGATAGAGTATTTACTTCCCTAAAAAGCTCCTGCAGGATGAAGTCCATTTTTTTTCCATGAGCATTTTTAAGCTTAAATAATTTGTTCAAAGATTCAATATGAAAGCTTATTCTTTCAAGTTCTTCAGCTATATCATGCTTAATGGCTAAATTTGAAACTTCATTAGCTATTTCATCCCTATTAATGTCAATCTTTTTTTGAATAAACTTATTCTTGATAGCTTTTTCTCTATGTCTTAACAATGAAGGCGCTGATTTAAATAATTTATGATGTGCATTTTTTAAAAAAAGTGTCTTTGTTAAAATGATTTTTTCTATCTTTTGACCCTCCTTTGCTCTTGATTCAACCAAATTCTTTATTGCAATGTTTAATGCCTTCTTTCCCAACATAACAATATCTTTTTTTGAAGTCTTCACAGTTAATAAGCCAGGTATATCCTTCAAATCACTTAATTGGAGATTTAAATGTTTAAAATCCTTACTGGATTTCAAAGTTTTCTTTAGATTTCTAATGCTCTCTTCATTGAGCTCATAGGAATGATCTGATTGAAAATTATCAAAAATTTTTATCTCAAAAGAACCTCTTAAGAATTTTTTCTTTATTTGATTTTTAATGTACTCCTCTAAATCATTAGGCAGACTGTAACCTTTGAATGAAATATCTATAAATCTATTATTAACAGACTTAATTTCACACAAAACCTCCATCTTTTTTGATGTGGCTTGTCCGGAGCCGTAACCTGTCATGCTGTAAAACATATATCTTCTAAATAGTTACAATTATTATCTCATTAAACCACTGTCAGATAACTTTTGTGGATCGAATGACTTACCAATAATATCTGAAGCAATAAAAAAATCCTTAAAAGAAAATTGGGGACATATAAGAGAGAAAATTTCACTATAACTTTGGGCTTTCTCACTGCAAATTAATGCTCCAGATATTTGAGTTGGTTCTTGATTACAGAGATAGTTTGTCATAACTAATGCAAGATCATCTCTGCTGAAAAAATTTGCTTCACTAAAACGTAGAGGATATTTATTTCCATCAAAAGACTCTACATGACTTTTCATCCAATGTTTGCGTTTATCATATAGTCCTGAAGGTCTGAGTATCAAAGGCTCAACTTTAGATTCACTTAATACGAGATTTTCAAAATCTAAGATTATTCTTCCTTGGTCGTCATCAGGAATAGGAATCACTGATTCAGTAATATTTCTTCCATTCTGCAAACCATAAACCCTAGTTGAGCTCACAATAATTAATTTTTTAAAATTAACGTTTTGGTTTAAGAAATCAATGATTTTGCGTGATGCCTCAAGAAAACCTCTTTGATAACCGGCCACATCTGAGGACGTGGGTTTTAATATTAAAACCACCGATGAGATATTATCTTTAGGGAGATTAAGTGTTGAGTCCTTTATCCAGTCTAGCTCAATAAATTCAACATTATTCAGATGCTTAGGCCTTCTTCTGGAAACTCCTATAAATTGATACTTAGGGCACATCTTAGCTAAGCGCCTTCCAATATCTCCATAACCTATAATTAAAATTTTTTTCATATTTTTGTTTCTAATGTTCATATATTAAAAGTATTATCGGTAAGTGGCTAATATTGAACTATCACAATTAAAAGGTATCGGGCCTTCTATCGTTAACAAATTGAACCTTATTGGAATTTTTAACTTAAGAGATTTGTGCTTTCATCTTCCTTATGGATATCAAGATAGAACAAAGATTTCAAAAATAAGTGACCTTCAACCAGGAGATGAAAAATTAATTAAGGTGCAGATTTTATCTGCTCAAACCATCTATAGACCCAGAAAAATGATGGTACTTAAATCTGCTGATTTGTATTCAAATATTAATATTCGTTTTTTTTATTTCCATCCCGCTCAAACGAAACAGTTGAAGGCTGGAACAGATCTCTTATGCTACGGAAAAGTGAGCTTGAGTAGATATGGATTAGAAATGATTCATCCGGAGTACGAAGTAATATCAAATGATCATGAATTAAAAGAAAAAAAATTAACGCCTGTGTATAGAGTTCCCAAGGGCATAGGACAAAAAAAAATTAGAGGATTTATTCAGGCTGCAATTTCAAAATTAGATTTTGAAGAAGACTTTCTTAATGTTGAAAAATATGACGCATCTTTAAACATGAAAATTATTGATGCCCTACAAATAATCCACAATCCTGAAGCAGATATTGATATTAATGAAATGCTACCTGGTGGCTCCCATCCAGCAAGAGTAAGACTTTTGAAAGAAGAGATGATTGCCTTTCAAGCTGGTATGGCTTTTTTAAAACGCAAACAAAAACGGCACCATGCCTATTCATTGTTTAAAGAAAGTGAATGGACAGCAGAAGTTAAATTAAATTTTCCATTTGAATTAACTGGGGCCCAAGCTAGGGTTGTAAGTGAAATTAAAGAGGATCTAGCACAAGAAGTTCCTATGATGCGATTGGTCCAAGGAGATGTTGGGTCAGGAAAAACAGTGGTGGGCGCATTAGCTGCAGCATTGGCTCTTGATTCATCGTTTCAGGTTGCTTTTATGGCTCCAACTACACTCCTAGCAGAGCAACATTTTATCAGTTTTAAGTCTTTTTTTAAAAAACAAAAAGAAAAGGTATCTCTTCTTACTGGTAGTACCTCTGTAAGCCAAAGAAAAAAAGTCTTAGAGGATCTTAAGGATAGTAAGATTAAATTATTAGTTGGAACTCATGCTTTGTTCCAAAAGAGTGTCGAGTTTTCTAATCTTGCTCTCATTATCATCGATGAGCAGCATAGGTTTGGTGTAAATCAAAGGCTGGCTCTAAGGAAGAAAAATGATTCTGAAAAATCTGCACCTCATCAGCTTACATTAACAGCCACCCCAATTCCAAGAACACTTTCGATGAGCGTATATGCAAACATGGATGTTTCAGTGATAGATGAATTGCCGCCTGGCAGAAAACCAATTCAAACATCATGCTTGCCCCTAAGTGGAAAAGAAAAACTCATTGAAAGAATTGCAGCTGCTATAAAAAAAGGTAGCAAAGTATATTGGATATGTCCCTTAATTGAAGAATCTGAGAACTTGGATTTAAATGCTGTCATGGAAACCCACGAAGATTTATCTGAGCACTTTGGTCAAGATAAAGTTGGTTGCCTGCATGGCAAGTTATCAGCAATTAAAAAACAAGAGCAAGTTCAAGCTTTCAAAGATTCTAAAACTTCAATCTTAGTATCAACGACTGTTGTTGAGGTTGGAGTTGATATTCCTGATGCAGATATCATGGTAATCGAAAATGCTGAAAGGTTTGGTTTAGCACAATTGCATCAATTAAGAGGAAGAATAGGCAGAGGTATTAAGGAAAGCTTTTGTATTCTTCTTCATAAAGATAAGATTCAAGATGTTTCCTCCCAAAGACTACAGGTATTAGTAGATTCTCAAGATGGCTTTAAAATCGCAGAAGAAGACCTTGTCATAAGAGGTCCTGGAGAAATCATGGGTGCGCAACAAACAGGAATTGTACCTATGAAATACACCAATTTGGTTAGAGACAGTCAGTATCTCATGGAAACCAAAAAAGTTGCTGAATCAATATGTAATAAGGAGCCAGAGCTTGCTCATCAGTTGATAGAAAGATGGATCTCAGGCTCTATAGCTTTTGCTGATGCTTAATTATCTGGTCAAAATTTCCATTGCTTTCTTGTCGTCCACTACAGGAACTATCTCAGATTCGCAAACTTCACTCCATCCATTGGCGAATTCTATTACAAGGCTAGGATCATCAGCCTCTACGATAACTATACCGCTTCCAGTTGTAAGATCATGATACCGTGCAAGCTTTGACGAGCCTTCAAGAAATTGACTATCAAGCTCCTCTAAGGTCATGGTAGCAAAAATTTTATACGCCTCTTGATCGCATTTGAAATCAATCATGTATACAGCTGCTTGTGAGAAATTACAAAACAGTAATGCGGCTCCTAGAACAAAATATTTTTTCATTTAAAGTCTCCAATGTATTTAGTAATAATATACTAAATAATCCTAACCAAAGAGCTGAGAATATGCCATATAAGCAATAATCAGCCATCCTGAAGCAAATAATAAGAATCTTACTAGGACTATATTGATTGTTAATTGAACTAGTGAATGAATAATTCTTAATATTACAAATGCCCATGCCAGTTGTACCATAAAAGAGTCAAAATTATTAATTAAGGCAATTGATAAGGTAACAGCATAAAATGCAACGGGTTGTTCAAAAAGGTGATTATAATTATCCGAAGTCCTTTCAACCCATGCTGGCATGGTTCCTTGAATGTCTTTTGTGTGTGCTGCATCCTGAGGATTTTTCATGGACGTAACTCTTCCGAAGGCCATTATTAAAAAAATTATAAAAGTCCAAAGCATTAAAACTAGAACTGGTGTTAAAAGCGCTACTTGATTCATATTATTTACCTCTCTTATTTAAAATTTCATTATCAGAATCTATATTAAATGAGAAATAAAAAACCCGCTATTGCGGGTTTTTTATTTTTTGAGTTTTATGCTTTTTATAACATGCCATTCAATGTTAATAGTGGAGCGATAACTAGACTCACGATTGCCATCACATTAATTAAAATGTTCATTGAAGGCCCAGATGTATCTTTAAATGGATCCCCAACAGTATCTCCAACAACAACTGCTGCATGAGTGTCTGAACCCTTGCCACCAAAGTTGCCCTTCTCAACATATTTCTTAGCATTATCCCAAGCACCACCAGCATTTGCCATAAATAAGGCAAGCGCAACGCAGCCTAAAAGGCCACCTGCAAGCATTCCACCTAAAGCCATAGCACCAAGACCGAATCCAACTACTGCTGGCATTGCAACAGCAATAACTCCGGGTAACATCATTTTCTTTAAAGCAGCTTTGGTTGCTATCTCAACACATTTTTCTGAGTCAGGATCAGCATTACCTTCCATCAAACCAGCAATTTCTCTAAATTGTCTTCTTATCTCATTAATCATTTCAAAAGCAGCATCACCAACAGCTGTCATAGTGATTGAAGAAATTAAAAATGGAATACATATTCCAATAAACATACCAACCAATACAATTGGTTGGCCAAGAGACAAAGTAAATGCTTCGCCAAAGTTTAGACTTACAACAGCTGAAAATGCAGAAATAATTGCTAGTGCTGCAAGAGCAGCAGCACCAATAGCAAACCCTTTTCCAATAGCTGCTGTTGTGTTACCGAGTTCATCTAATGAATCAGTAATCTCTCTGACATCCTCGCCCATTCCTGCCATCTCTGCAATTCCACCTGCATTGTCTGCTACAGGACCATATGCATCGATAGCCATAGTAATTCCAACGGTTGAAAGCATGCCTACCGCTGCAACACCAACACCATAAACACCAGATAAAGTAGTTGAAATAAGAATAATTGTTGCTAAAACTGAAATTGGGATTACAACGGATTGCATTCCAACAGAAAGACCCGAAATCATAACAGTTGCTGACCCGGTTTCTCCAGACTCAGCAATTTTTTGAACTGGCGCTCCGCCAGTATAGTATTCAGTAATCAATCCAATTAGGACTCCTCCAACAGCTCCACATACTACAGCCCACCAGACATTCATTGATACTCCAGCCATACTGTTTGTTAAGAAATATGCCATGGCTATAAAGATTACAGGAGCTAAAAGTGTTCCAGATCGCAAAGCGCTTGCTGGAGCTTTTGCTGATTGTAATTTAACGATTACTATTCCAATGATAGAAGCTATTAGTCCAATTGATGTTAAGGCTAAAGGAAACATCATCATTTCTTTGGAGCCTAAAGTATATGCTATAGCAATAGAGGCAATCATTGATCCGCAATAGGACTCAAATATATCCGATCCCATTCCAGCAACATCTCCCACATTATCACCAACATTGTCAGCAATTACTCCTGGGTTCCTTGGATCATCCTCGGGAATTCCTGCTTCAATCTTTCCAACTAAGTCAGCCCCGACATCAGCACTTTTAGTAAAGATTCCGCCTCCTACTCGAGAGAATAGAGCAACAACTGAAGCGCCCATTCCAAATCCTTCAAGCGCATGAACATGAGATTCACTAAAGAAATAGAATAAGCCGCCCAAACCAATTAAACCTAGCGACGCAACACATAAACCCATTACGGAACCGCCATAAAAAGAAACGCTCAATGCTGCTGCAGCTCCATCTTGCTGAGCTGCTGTTGCAGTTCTTACATTTGCTTTTGTTGCCGCATACATTCCAATGAATCCAGCTAACGATGAACAAGCAGCTCCAACTACAACCGCAATAGCTGATTGGATAGTTAGAAATGTTGCAACCAGCACAACCAATACGGCTACAAAAATTAATAAATATGTATATTCTGTTTTCATGAATTTCATTGCGCCCTTATGAATTTCATCACCAATCTTTTTCACTTGATCAGTTCCATCTGAATAACGCATGACCAAACTAAAAACCACAAAAGCAGCAATCAAACCAAGAACGCCCAATGCAGGGGCAATTAATACATTCATCATTTCTCTCCTATTAACAAGCGTTAGATTTTATCAAATAAAACTAAATTTAATTACTAATTAAGCCTTTGAATTGAAAATATTTTCATCCAATTGATTCTCTGTTTTAGCAACTATGCACGCAATTGCGGCATCACCGGTAACATTAACCGATGTTCTAATCATATCTAACACTCTATCAACAGCCAGTATGATACCTATTGCCTCAAGTGGTAAATTGAATTGTTGCAAAATTATTATCAAAGTAATAGTTCCCGCAGAAGGGACAGCTGCTGTACCAATTGAAGTTGCGACAGCAAGTAATATAACTTGAATATATTGAAATAGCGTAAGATCAATGCCTGACATTTGAGCAATAAAGACGGTTGCTAAGCCTTGCATGATCGCAGTTCCATCCATGTTTATGGTGGCTCCAACAGGCACCACAAATGAAGCAACATTTTGATTGACACCTAAGTCTTGATTGGTAGTTTTAAGAGTAACCGGGATGGTTGCGGCACTTGATGATGTTGAGAATGCAAATAAAGCAACATCTTTCATCTTTCTAAAAAAAGTTAATGGATTTAGCCCACCTACAATCTTTAAAAATAATGAGTATGTAAAAGCTGCATGAAACAATAAAAGAGCAATTAACAAAACAACATATGCAACAACATCTTGAAATATATCAAGGCCATCGACAATAACGAATTTTCCAATTAAGCAGAAGACACCCAAGGGGGCGAAACTCATTACCATTACAATAAGTTGTAAAAATACTGTATTTAATTTTGAAAATGAATCACTTAAATTACCAGTTAAATGATTAGTTTTATTCAATGCCAGGCCAAATAAAATACTAAAAAAAACTATAGCTAGCATCTGATTTTCTGCCATGGCCTGAATAATATTTGAAGGAAAAATTCCTACAATTGTAGAATAAATACCCTGACCTTGAGGCAAAGAACTCGGCGCGACCATTGCGACATCAGAGGAATAATTTGAACCAGGTTGAAAAAAAGATCCTGCCATCAAGGCTAAAGTAACAGCTATGCCTGTTGTTAATAAATAAAATCCTACGGTCTTAAATGTTAGCTTCCCCAAAGACTGAGAGCTTCCTAAAGAAGAAATGCCAGACACTAGAGAAAAAAAGACTAGGGGTACTACTAACAATTTAAGGAGATTCATAAAAATATCTCCACCAAGATTAAAGATATATTTTTCTATGAAAGAATCTACCTGACTCGGTAAAAAATCTGTGTAAAAAAGAAAGGAGCCAGCAACGAAACCGAGAGCTAAACCAACAAGGATGTTTCTAGTTAAGTTAACTGGAGTATCAATCATTCGATTTCTATCATTTCAAAATCTTCTTTACCCACACCACAGTCTGGGCATAGCCAATCATCCGGAACATCATCCCATGCCGTTCCAGGCTCAATGCCGTCATCAGGCCAGCCTAGTTCTTCATCATATATTAGTCCACATACAATGCATTCCCATTTTTTATATTTCATTTTTTCTCTCTTAGTAAATCAATATTAAAAAGTCTAATTTAATGAAAATTAAGCAGGCTATAATATCAGATTTTAAAGATCTAATTAATGCAATTGACAAGAAACAATAAATGGCTGAATGCCGCTGAGCTTAAAATCTTTTTGAAAGATGAAAAAACTCTTGAATGGTTGAATGAAGAGGGCTCGATTACAAAAAAGATTTCTTCAAAAGCTGAATTCAAACTTGAAATTTTACATGATGACATTGGCATGGCAGAGGAAGAAGAATATACAGCTCTGAAAATAACTCCTGAAGATGTTCGTATTCGAGAAGTCATGTTGTTTGGTAATTCATCACCCTTAGTTTATGCAAGAAGCATTATTCCCAATCTCACTTCTTCTAAGGGTTATCCTGGATTAGGATCTATTGGGACTAAGCCACTTGGAGATTTACTTTTCCAAAGTAAGTTATTTGTAAAAACTAGGCGTGAATTTGCTCAATTTAAGATGCTTGATGGCAAGATTGTTTGGGGCAGAAGAACAAATTACTTAGTTCGGGACTATCCATTGAGCGTTATGGAGGTATTCCTTTCTCCATGAATAAAGCATATGCCCTCTTTGAATTAATGAGACTAGACAAGCCAATTGGTATATATCTTTTACTTTGGCCAGCATTAATAGCTCTTGTAATAAGCACTAAGGGAAATTTTCAATATTCTGATTTAATTATAGTTATTATAGGGAGCATCATTGTTAGATCAGCTGGTTGTGTTATTAATGATATCTGGGACAAAGACCTAGATGGCAATGTCGAAAGAACAAAGTTAAGACCAATTCCCAGTAAAAAAGTATCTATACAGGAAAGTTGGGCTCTTTTTATAATGCTTGGAGTTTTTAGCTTAATTTTACTAAGCCTTACTAATACCAACACTATTTTGATCAGTCTTTGCTTTGGCTTAATGATAGTTGTATACCCTCTCACAAAGAGATTTTTTATCGGGCCCCAAATTTTTCTAGGTCTCACTTTTAATCCAACAATAATAGTCTACGCAATGACAAACGAATTAAATAACTCAACTATGATATTTCTTTACCTTGCAATTTCAGCAATGACCATTGCTTTTGATACGCTTTATGGGATGTGCGACAAAGATGATGATAAAAAATTAGGTATTAACTCGACGCCATTATGGTGGGGATCAAATACTTTAGTAATTGTTGCAATCTTTCAATCACTCTCTATTTGTTTTTTACTAATGGTCGGATGGCAAGCAGAACTAGAATTTATTTGGCTCATAGGAACAATATTTTTAAGTGGATTTTATTTTTATCAACATCAACTTGCTAAACAAAAAAAATATTTACTCGCATTTAAAAATAATCATTTTGCATCCCTTTATTTATTAATGCTTTCGGTATTTTGTTTTCATATGATCTAATTTTATGAAATCTGAAATTCAAAAAATTGATTTAAAAGAAAAATCTTATTCAATTAAGGCAAATAATCCTTTTGAAGATTTTGCGTATTTAAGAGCTATGGAAGAAAGTGAGTCTGCTTCAGAAACATCTGGATGGATTCCAGATCACCTTGGAGAAATTGAAAACAAAAAACTGATAAGTTTTATGCCGTTGTATAAAAAATTCAATAGTTATGGAGAATTCATTTTTGATCATCAATGGGCAAATGCATTACAAAGGGCGGGAAGAAATTATTACCCAAAATTATTAACCGCTATTCCTTTCACTCCATGTGAGGGGGATAGAATTCTCGCCAAAAATAAAAGAAATAAATTTAATCTTATTGATGCAGGAATAAAAAAAATGGAAATCGAACAAATAGAATCTTGGCATATTCTTTTTCCAAATGAAGACTGCAAGAATGTTTTGCGAGATAAAAATTTTATAGAAAGATTTAATTATAGATTTACTTGGATCAATGATGATTTTTATGATTTCGATAATTTCTTATCAATTTTTACATCTCGTCAAAGAGCTACCATTCGCAAGGAAAGAAATAGTATTAATAAACTAGGCATTAAGATTAATTGTAAAAGATATGAAGAAATTACAACTGAAGATTGGGATTTATTTTATATATTTTATCAAAAAACATACTATGAGAGAGCTCAAAATCCATATTTAAACAAAGACTTTTTTAAAATAATAAATACCGGAAATCAGTATGTTAAACCCGTTATTTTTTTTGCAGAGCTAGCAGGAGAGATAATTGGAGCATCTCTATGTTTTGAAGGAGAAAATACCTTATATGGAAGACATTGGGGAGCAACAAAGAAAATAAAAAACCTACACTTTGAATGCTGTTACTACCAAGGGATAGAATACTGCATTGATAATAATCTCAAGTATTTTGATCCAGGAGTTCAAGGTGAACATAAAATTAGAAGAGGATTTCAGCCACAAGCAACTTCATCATTTCATTATTTTTTAAAAGATGATTTTGGCAAAGCAGTAAGTGATTTTTGTAAATCAGAAAAAATACAAATAGAAAATTACATTGAGGCATGCAAATCCTATACACCTTTTAACAAAGATTATAAAATCGTTTAAATGAACAAAACTCTAAGAACAAAGGATCATCTCACAACCTGCAGTGCAAATTATTCTAGACTTAGAAAAATACTTAATGGCTTCAAGCATGACATTTATAATTTTGAAATTCTGCATCATGCCCAAAAAAGCCAAGCTGAATTTTTAGTGATTTCAAGAACGCCTCATACTATTTTAATTGAAGCTAAGTGTAAAAATAATGATCTGACATTAGCAAACTTTATATTAAGGATAAATATTTACATCGATGCAAAATTAGCAGAAGTAATTTCGTATCAACAGGAGAAGCCAGTTCCATTTTTTTCTCCGCCTCAATTTAGCCAATCTCAAGATGAAAAATATCAACAAAATAGAATTCTAACTGAATGGCTAGAAAATATTTCTTCAAATGGGGCAGTCGAAGCAAAAAAAATCATTTTTTTTGAATGACTCAAATTTTATATCTTCATGGATTTGCTTCTGCCGCTGATTCAACAAAAGCTAACTTAATTGATTCATACATAAAAAAAAATTCAAGGTCGACGAAGATCTTGATTCCTAATTTAGATAACGATATTGAAAATGCATATCATCAAATTGATGAAATAATAAAATTAGAATCTCCCTCATCCATCATTGGAAGTTCTTTAGGCGGATTTTATGCTACGTATTTTTCAGAAAAATATGAACTTCTCTGCGTTAATATAAATCCAGCTGTGCCTCCAATAGATATGTCAGAATATCTTGGAGAGAATCAAAACTACTCAACTGGTGAAAAATTTATTATTAATAAAGATCATCTAAAACTGTTAGGAAAAATGAGTAAAAAAATCAAAGTCTTAAAAAGACCAAAAAATTTTATGACCTTAATTCAATCTGGTGATGAGGTATTGGATTATAAGCAGGCAATAAAATATTTTGCTGCCAGTCAAATTGAGATTAGATTTGGTGGAAATCATTCATTTGAAGGATTTGAAGATTACTTCTCTAAAATAAAAATATTTTTAGATATACACTAATTCGATTAAGTTATGGAATATTGGATTATATGTAGGCAATAAAATATTTTGCTGCCAGTCAAATTGAAATTTAATTTAAAGGAAATCATTTATTTGAAGGATTTAAAGATAATTCCTCAAAAATAAAAAAATATCTCCAATAATGCACTTATAAAGTGCAATAATTAATATTTTGTTCTATAATTATCCACATTATGCACAATATTAGTGCATATATATTGGCATTAAGATTGCATCAAAAATTATTGTATAAGAATTCAATAACTTTTATAGGAGAAAGAAATGTCAAAATATAAAACATACGAATACATATGGCTCGATGGTTACGAACCAGAGCCATTTATGAGAAGCAAAGTTAAAGCAACTGATGCTGATACTCCGCCAGATTGGTCCTTTGATGGCTCATCAACGCAACAAGCTGAAGGTGGAAGCTCAGATTGTCTTCTTCTTCCAGTTCAAACATATGAAAACCCAAATGGTCACGACTTAGTTATGACTCAAGTTCAATCAGCCGATCATACTACTCACCCTTCTAATTTTAGGGCTGCTGCGGCTGAAGTAGTAACTGATGAATGGTGGTTTGGATTCGAGCAAGAGTTTTTCTTTACAGATCCTGAAACTGGTGAGCCATTAGGATGGGAAAATGGAGAGCCTCGAGCTCAAGGAGAGTTTTATTGCGGTGTTGGCGCTGGAAATGTTGTTGGCAGAGAAATTTCTGATCATCATCTCCAGGCTTGTTTGGATTTAGGAATTAAATTAACTGGTACAAATGCAGAAGTTGCTCTTGGTCAATGGGAATATCAATGTTTCGGAACTGGTATTAAAGCTGCTGACGATCTTTGGGTAAGCAGATACTTACTTTATAAAATTGCTGAAGACTATGGCGTTGGTGTAAATATTCATCCAAAACCAAAAACTGGTGATTGGAATGGCTCCGGAATGCATACAAACTTCTCCAATGACGAAATGAGATCTAAGGGATCAGAAGAATTATTCTCTTCAATGTGTGACAAACTTGGTGAAGTGCATGAAGAAGGTATTGCAGCATACGGTTCTGACAATGATATGCGTTTAACAGGTCTCCATGAGACACAGAGCATTGACACATTCTCATATGGAGTTAGTGATCGAGGAGCCAGTATTAGAATACCAGTATATACAGTTGAGCATAATTGGAATGGTTATTTAGAAGATAGAAGGCCAGCTTCAAATGCAGATCCATATAAGATTCTTGCTCACATTGTTGGCACTCTTACAAAATAGACTTTAAGTTGGGAAGCTCTTATACGTAGATATAAAATAAGCCCTCCAATGAAGGAGGGCTTTATTTTGTTAAAAATATGGATTTTTCAGATTTTCAAGCATTTGATAACTTAAATACTGAAATTATTATTTTAGATGGAGATAGTTTCAATTTAGTATGGATGAACGAAGCTGCAAAAGCTGCACATTGGACTGAAGATTCTACAAAGTTAGATGGGAAAAAAATTTCATCTTTGCTTGATGAAGAATCTGAACATCAAATAAATGAAATTCTTCAAAAAACTAAAAAAAACACTAGCTCATTAACTAGAAGAGATTTTGAAATTGTTCATAAAGATGGAAATTCTAGAACGGTTGATTTAACAATTACTTTTTCTGAAAAAAATAATTTTGTCTTTATTGAAGCTGTGAGTATTGATAATTTAAATAAAATTATTGATTCGACTAGAAATTTTTCAACTCAAAAAATAGCAGCTGGTCTGGCTAGGACACTTGCACATGAAGTTAAGAATCCCTTGTCAGGCATTAAAGGAAGCGCTCAAATCTTAAAATCCAAATATGAAGATGATTTTTCAAAAAAGTTCTTAAAAATTATTGAAGAAGAAACAGATAGGTTGAATGAGATCGTCACTAGAATACTAACGCCAGCAAAAAAACCAACTTTTGAATATTTTAATCTTCATGAGGCTTTGCAAAGAGTACTGGCTTTAAGTAATGCTGAGTCAAATGAAAACTTAATTATCGAAAGAGACTATGATCCAAGCATTCCTGAAATTTATGGGGACAAAAATTTATTTATTCAGGCGTTAATAAATATCACTCAAAATGCAATCTATGCCTGCACAAACTTTGCTGAAAAACCTTGCCTTAGCATTCAGACAAAAATCTCATATCGGCAGCCAATCAATGGAACAGTTCATAGCACCCTAGCTGAAATTATTGTAAAAGATAATGGGCCGGGAGTAAGTTCTGAAATTGAAGATCAGATTTTCTTCCCAATGATATCAGGCAAAGAAAATGGATCAGGAATTGGACTATCTATCTCTCAGGACATTGTGCGAATTCATGGTGGAGCAATATCATTTCACCGTAAGGATAAACAGACAATATTTTCTATTTTAATACCTATTTCTAGCAATAATATTAATGGAGCTCAAAGTGCCTAAAATTTGGATTGCTGATGATGATGAGGCAATTCGTTTGGTCTTAGAGGAAGGTCTCAAAAGTGCTGGACTTGATGTTAATACATTTTCCGATGGAGAATCATTGATAGATGCTTTAAGCAAAGATAAACCGGATCTAATTATTTCTGACATTAAAATGCCTGGTATGCATGGCTATGATCTTCTAAAGCATATAAAGAATAATTATGAGAAATTACCGGTAATAATCATGACTGCTTTTACAGACATGCAAGCTGCTATTGATTCCTATGGAGGTGGTGCTTTTGAATATATTCCTAAGCCTTTTGATCTAGAGGAAGCAATCACTACGGTACAGAAGGCACTTGAAGAGCATAATCAAGCTAAGCCAAAAAAGATTCCTAAATCAGAAATCATTGGCTCTGCGCCATCTATGCAGATTGTGTTTAGATCAATTGGCAAGCTTGCCAATACTAATGCTACTGTTCTTATACAAGGAGAGTCTGGAACAGGGAAGGAATTAGTCTCTAAGTCACTACATAAAAATAGTCCTAGGCATGACATGCCATTCATTGCTTTAAATATGGCTGATATTCCAAAAGAACTTATTGAATCTGAGTTATTTGGTCATGAAAAAGGAGCCTTTACTGGTGCTGTGGAACAAAGAATAGGTAGATTTGAGCAAGCAAATGGAGGCACTCTTTTCCTTGATGAAATTGGAGATATGCCTCTTGAAACTCAGACACGTTTACTAAGAGTCTTATCTAATAAGGAATTTTTTAGGGTCGGTGGAGACAAACCTATCAAAGTAGATGTTCGAATTTTAGCTGCTACGCATCAAAGCTTAGAATCACTTGTTGCTTCTGGTTCATTCAGAGAAGATCTTTACTATAGGTTAAATGTCATCAGAATTGATGTGCCCCCACTAAGACAGAGAAAAGAGGATATTGGAGACTTATCATCTGCTTTTTTGAAAAGGCATGCGGACTCATTAATGGATGAACCAAAAGTACTTTCTCCAGAAGCCCTGCTTGCTCTAACGCATTATGATTGGCCAGGAAATGTGAGGCAGTTAGAAAATACCTGTTATTGGATTGCACTAATGGCACCTACTCAAAATGTAAATTTAGAAGATCTTCCTGTTGAAATTATTAATACTGATGAGCCTGATAAAGTTGATAATGAAAATTGGCAATCTGGATTATCAAATTGGCTGAGTGAAATTTATCAAAGCAACTCAGAAAATATGCTCGAAATTATTGAACCAGAATTAGATAAAGTTATCATTAATTTTGCCTTAGAAAAAGCTGGCGGGAAAAAACAAGATGCAGCTAAAGTCTTAGGCATTGGAAGAAATACACTCTCAAAAAAAATAAAAGCTCAAAAAGCTTAATGCAAAGACTCTATTAAATCGCCAGTTTCGTGAAGATGATGTAAATCATCACATCCACCTATGTGATTATCATCAAACCAAATTTGAGGCACGGATGTTTTACCAGCTTTTTCAGCCATTTCTGCTCTTAGCTTAGGATTAAAATCTACAGAAATTTCTTTATAGGCTATATTTAACTTTTTTAATAGCCTTTTAGCTTTAAAGCAGTAAGGACAAGTTTTAGTTGTGTAGATTATTACTTTTTTCATTAATAGGATTATAGATTATTTCAATTTAATATTCTGAACAGCACTACCCTTAACCTGAAACTTTGCTTGCTCAAAAGAAGGCCCAGATAGGGTACCCATAGCATTATTAGAGAAGCCGTATTGTTCTTTTGGAATACCAAGAAAGTTTTTATCAATTTTCAAATTTTCATTTGCATCAACAAAAAGCGCAATGGCATAAGTTCCTTCAGGCAGATTGATAACAAATTCATGACTTTCTTTAAGTTCAATGTAAGAATCAATTCCCGAAAAAAGACCTCTTTCTGACCTCTCTTCCCCTTGTACAGATTGGTCATATGCTTCTGCATTATTGTAGATACCTAAATTCAAAATGCCTGCCTTTGTTTGTCCCGATATTTTTATAGTCAATTGATCTGCAGAAATATTAATGATGATAAATTGAATAAGGGTTAAAAACTTAATCTTGAAATTCATAGGCTACTTTACTTTAACTAATGGAAGCCCTTCTTGTTGCCAGGTTGAAATCCCACCCTGTAATACGTGAGTTTCTTTAAAGCCATATTTCTGCATCTTTTCACCAGCTAGAGCTGCATTTCTTCCCATTTTGCAAATTAACACGATAGGGTTATCTTGATCTTTTAATAATTCTTCGTTTCTGTTTTCTAATTCTTCAAAGGGAATATTCACAGATCCTGCAATTGCACCAGTTTCAAATTCGCTCTTTGGTCTAACATCTAATAAACGGGCAGATTGTTTATTCACCAAATTAGTCAGTTGAGTACAATCCACTCGATTCCCCCCCCTTCTTGTCTCAGAGCGAAACCATAGAACAATAGAAAGAAACAAAGGTACAGAAAAGTACCAATAGTCTATTAAAAATAAATTGAATTCCAGCATGAGCCTATTATCGCTTAAAATATATTTATTGGTGAGATTTATATTATGAAAAATAAAAATTTTTTAGTGCTGGTTCGTCATGGGCAAAGTGAATGGAATGCCAAAAACTTATTCACTGGATGGAAAGATCCTGATTTAACAAGTGATGGAACGAAAGAAGCAATAAATGCAGGCTCATTAATCAAACAAAAAGATATTCAGTTTTCAATGATGTTCACCTCAGCTCTAAAAAGAGCCCAGATTACCGGTCAAATTATTTTAAATAATATAAAACAAACTGATATTAAGATTGAAAAAAATCAAGCTTTAAATGAAAGAGATTACGGAGATCTTTCTGGCCTCAATAAGGATGATGCCCGAAAAAAATGGGGAGAAGAACAAGTACATATTTGGAGAAGATCTTATGACGTACCACCGCCTGGGGGTGAAAGTTTGAAAGATACAGCGGAGAGAGTTTTGCCATATTTCAATAACTTTATTTTACCAAAAATTATGCAAGGTAAAAATATCTTAGTGGCTGCACATGGAAATTCGCTAAGATCTCTAGTAATGCAGCTTGATAATTTGTCAAAGGAGGAAGTGATAGCTTTGGAAATTCCAACTGGTGCTCCAATAATTTATTCCTTTGAAGGAAATGAAAAACCAACTTTTAAAGAAAATCTTTTTGAATAATCAAAGACAGCTTATCTCACAAAAAATTGTTAAGTGGTACCTGAATCACGGAAGACATGATTTACCATGGAGACAAAAAATTAGCCCATATAGAATTTGGATTTCTGAAATTATGCTTCAACAAACTCAGGTAAAAACAGCCATTCCGTACTTTAAAAATTTTATTAAAAAATACCCAACTCAAAAGAAGTTATCTGAGGCAACTGAAGATCAAATCTTGGCGTTATGGTCTGGACTTGGCTTTTACAGAAGAGCTAGAAATATATTCAAAACTAAAGAAATTATAAAAGAAGAATATAACAACAGATTCCCAAAAAAATTTCATCAGTTGATAGAGCTACCTGGAATTGGTAAATCTACTGCCGGAGCAATTATGTCTTTGGCTTACCAAAATCCTTATCCAATACTAGATGGAAATGTTAAAAGAGTAATAACTCGACTAGTCAATCAAAACATAAATTTACTTAAAGAAAATCAATTATGGAACCTTTCAAGCGAATTTGTAAATGCAGAGAATTGCTTTGCCTATACTCAAGGCATCATGGACTTAGGAGCTACTGTCTGCACCCCAGCCAATCCGACATGTAAAGATTGCCCAGTACAAAATGAATGCAGGTCTGCATTTAATGTGGCTATAAATAAAAAGAGGAAGGTTGCTCAGCTAAAAAAAGTTATTCCAATGAATTTATCTTTAATTCAAACTGAAGATTCATTATTGCTTGTCAAAAATGAAGTAAGTTCTATCTGGAAAAATCTTTGGATTCCTTTTGAATCAAGATCATTAGAAAGTTATACAAATAACTTTAAGCTCACATCAAGTCAAAAAATTCAGCATGAGCTTACACACAGAAGGCTAAATATAAAATTAAATACCTACATATCTAAAAATGAATCTAAAATAAAAACAAATAAAAAATATAAATGGATAAAAAAGGATAGAATAAATGAATATGGCCTTCCTAAACCGATTAGCAAAGTAATTAATGAACTATGAGTAAGACAGTTTTTTGTAAGAAACTTCAAAAAGAGTTAACTGCCATGACAATACCTCCAATGCCAGGTAAAAAAGGGATAGAGTTAATGGAAACTGTATCATTAGAGGCATGGGAGGCCTGGAAATCTCATCAGACCACGCTTATTAATGAAAAACATCTAGATCTCTCAAAGGATGAAGATCGTCAATGGTTATTAGAACAAATGGAAAAATACTTTAATAACGAAGAAGTAGAGCAGGCATCTGGATTTAAAGCTTTAGACTAAAACTTATATTTAAGAAATAAATTAAGAATTCCACCAAGCTGTGTCTGAGAATGCTCTGATATCAATTTCATGTGTCCAGGCAGACCGGTGTTGCTGAGATAAATAGTAATATGTATCTGCAACACTTGTTGGCAAAATCAAGCCATCATGCTCCATTCCTTTTGTTTCACGTAATTGTTGGAATAACTCCTCTCCAAGCATTTTTCCCAAGGTATCAGGAGCATCAACCATGCCATCAACGACAATATGTACTACATGAATCCCCTTAGGTGCAAACTCTGCATTTAGAGTTTGACACAACAGCCTTCTTCCACCCATGGCTGCAGCATGAGAGTGCTGATTTTTATTTCCTCTCATTGCTGCTGTTGCCGAAGTTACAAGAAATGTCCCTGAACTTCTATCTTCCATAATTGGCATTAAAACTTTTGCTACTCTAAAAAGCCCAAGATCTGCCATTCTCCAGCCCCATTCAAACTCTTTTAAAGATGTTTCATTGAGTAGCTTCATTCCTGTTTGCGCGCCAAGATTGTATACAAGCACTTCTATGGGACCAATGTCTTTTTCAATCTCAAGAATTAATTCTTCCAAGACATTATCTTCAATTGCGTTGATTAAATATCCCGTTGCTGATCCGCCTTCCTGCTCTATATCAGAAACAATCTTATCTAAACCTTTTTGATCAGACCTTCTGCACAAACATGAATGAAAGCCTTCTTTGGCAAACTTTTTTGCAACAGTTCCTCCAATGCCTGCGCCAGCTCCCAAAACTAAACAAACTGGTTTCATAGAAATTTATTGTTTTTCATAACTCTTAATTTAACTTTTTATTTTAAAGAATCAAAGTAAAGACTATGAATTGATGGGATATTTGAAAGATTAATTCTCTAAGAAGCTGAAATCATATGGATATCCGTGAAAAACTATCTGATTGATTCCTGCCGCAAATGCATTGCCAGCCAACCTTTCATAATCATCAAGTTTTAATCTATTGTAATTAAAATCTATTTTTATGAATGACTCGGAGCTTACAATTTTTCTATTAGCAATATTGCCTGCTGAAGATGCCAATTTTAAGAAATCAAAACTTCCTCCGGCAAAAAGACCCTCGCTCTCAGGAATATCTGCAATGGCATATGCATCAAGATAATTTCCATATCCACCATGTGCTTGAAGCCGTAATCTAATATTTAAGGAGCTTGTCCAGTTTTTAATTGGTAAAAGAAACTCAGTCATAAAAAGCTGCTCTCTTGTATTCAGATAGTCCTCGTATACTCTTTCGCTTAACATATGTTCTGACTTGTATACAAATTCTTCGCCAAATATTGCATATAAGTATTTCGATTCTCCGTTCTTTTTAAAAATTAAAGGCAGATATGGAGCAATGCTATAGCCATGCATCTCCTCAAAGGTTTTAAAAAACTTGTGTGACCATGGCAGCTCGCCAATCAACTCAAAACTGTCAATAAAAAAGTTTCTAGGCTTATAGGGCTTTATTTGCTCTATCCAATGATTTCCAAGCTTCTCAATATATTCCTGTACGCCTCCTTTATTTAAATGATCTAATACTAAAGATTCATCCAAGGATCCTTTATAAGCAGAACCCAGAGTATTATGAGAGACATTATTCTGATAAATAAAAAACAATTTATATTTGCCTTTTGGGATATCTACATTAAGCTCAAAACCATCAAAAAAATCAGTGACATCTCTAAACTCACTCAACATATCTTTTTTTGTTGATTGTTCAACTTTTGCCAAAATGACTCTCATTAATTCGGTTTCTTCATCAAACTTTCCTATAGTTTTATTTACAATGAAGTTAGTTTTATTTATGTAGAAAGGTTCTTGAATTTCCGGTGGTTTTATTTTCCCATTATATGGGCCGCTAATTTCTAACTCTGATTTTACTAGTTGCTGCGCCGGAAAATCTTTAATGAATGGTCCTCCGCTCGACCAACCACTTCCAAGAGTGAGATCTAAACTTAATTTTAAGGTACTCGCTTCTGAAAATAGATATTTTAGATTCTCAAAAAAGGGCTTTTCTCCAACCTGATAGATTTTATTTTCACTTTGAATTAAATATTTTTTTGGCATTCCAATTGTCAATGTTTGTAACTCAATTGAAGAAAACTTAGCTTGTTTAAATTTTTTTAGTTCTTTTTGAATCTGTGGTTTTTCCACTGCATTTCCTGGCCACCACCATCTTAGAATTGGAAAGAACTTTTTGTCTGGATTGATCCATTCATTAATTTGAAAACAATGTTCGCTATTTAAATTTATTTCTTGACTCAGAATTAAAATTTTTGATTTACCGCCCTCTAAAGAAATTGTTATTTTTTGATCTAATTTTTTATTAGAAAATTCCTTTATGACTCCGTCATATGGATCAAGAATCTTTATGCCTTTAAAATAATCATCTAAACGAAAATTTCTTTCACTTGATTGATATGAGTCATTAAAAAAGTAAATAATTTTATGTTCCCCACACGATCTAATAGCAGATCTAAAGTAATTTGCATCCCTATCCAATAAATTTATTAATGGATATATATTTAGATCCTTTAAAATACTAGTCAGATTATTTGAATCATTTATTTGGTATACAACCTTAGAAATCTTTTCTATATATCTGATGACTTCTATGTCTCTATTTTCAAAATTAGATAATCCTGTTGCGCGTTTAGGAAAATCACCAATAAAAATCACTTTTAACCCTGCATTTTCAAGGGCAAGAATTTTCTTCAAAATGCTTGGAGATGTATGTTCTAAATCAGTTATAAGCAATATTTGATAAGAAGCATTTCCTATATTTAATTTATTTTCAAAGACTTTTGATGACAAAAGATTTTTCTTACTTATCCGATCATAGGTATAACCATTTAAATTTATTTGCCTGCTAGTTTCAGACTCTTGATAATTTGGATTTAATTTTTGAAATTGAAAATTTGGTTTATCTGGCCAAGCTCCATCTTGAAAAAACCATGCGATATTAACTTCAGGCGATCCTAGCTGCATAATGTATGACATCCTTGCTAGGCTTGTATTTAACTTGTTTATATTTTGCCAAATGTTTTTTTGATTTAAATTACTTGTTAAAGCAATTGGGCCTGCTGTATAGGTTTGACCAAAGAATGAGTTAGGAAAAGGATACCAATTTTTATCTTCTGAGCTACAGCTGATAAATAAGATAAGTGAAAGGAAAAACGAAATTTTTTTAAATTTATCCAAGTTATGATTATCTTATAACATGGTGCCCAGAGGTGGAATCGAACCACCGACACAAGGATTTTCAGTGCTTTTAATTATTTTCTGAATTTTTTAACAATCTCATCTCTAACTTCAGAATACAAAAAAGTTTTTGACAGAGCATCACACATTCCTACTCGTTTGTTAATGCCACTCTCTTCTAGATATGTTGAAACTTTTTTCATTGATTGCTCAAAACATTTAATATCCTCTGGAGTATATTCTCCAGGCAGAGGCATCCCACATTCATAAGAGACATCATTTTGAATTTTAAAAAGTGAACCATTGTCAAAGATAGTTTCAAAATCTTTTAAAAGTTTTCTTTTGTTTTTTGCAATAGCATTTAAATTTTCTTTAGACGTCTCAAAATTATGTTTTTGAGCATTAAGCATTTCTGCTTCAATCCAGAAATCTGCGGCATTATATAAAAGTTGTGTTTTTGTAGAAGAAATTGGTCCTACGAGACTAAGGAAAGTATATAAAGCAGAACATTCTATATGATCATCAATCCTTTCCTCAGACAAAGTTGATGTTGATAAGAAAACAAAAAATATTAATGAAAGTTTTTTTAGCATGTATTTATTATGCGGTATTTTTTCATTATGTGTTAAAAAGTGTGTTAAATCTAACACACTAAATCTCAAAGAAAGCAGTGTGTTAATGTGTGTTAGAACTTAAATTTTGAGAAACCCTGTAAGAATGGTGCCCAGAGGTGGAATCGAACCACCGACACAAGGATTTTCAGTCCTTTGCTCTACCGACTGAGCTATCTGGGCGATATAGGATGAAGAATTATAACTGAACTGCGCTTGGTGGAAAATAGTTACCCAGAATATAAATTCTTACTAAAAAAAATTTTTACAGATTTTTAAATTTAACCTAAACTGAAAGTATGAGTATTCAACATGTAAATGCAGATGCGGACTTAGATACTATTTTAGAAATTATTGACCGAGATGCGGCAGTCGTGATTGATAATGTCTTATCTGAGGATGACCTAATTCAAATTAAAAATGAACTCCAGCCCTACCTCAATAATGACATTGAGGGTGATAATGAATTCACTGGATTTCAAACTAAAAGAGTTGGCGCATTAATAGCTAGATCGCCAAAATGTCGCGAGCTTGCCCTTGATCCAACAATAAATTCTTTGTCAAAAAAATTTCTAGAACCTCACTGTGATGGTTATCAGCTTCATTTCACATCTGCAATTCAGATTGGTCCAAACGAAACTGCTCAAATCCTACATAGAGACAGGGGTGTTTGGGGCGGCTATGTACCCAGAAAAATTGAAACACAGTTATCTACTGTTTGGGCCATTACAGATTTCACAAAAGAAAATGGAGCAACCCAAGTTGTACCTGGATCTCATAAATGGGATAAAAATAGAACACCTTTAGAAGAAGAAATTGAAAATGCTGAAATGACTGCTGGATCAGTATTTATCTATACTGGTTCTGTTATGCATGGAGGAGGCGCGAATCAAACCTCAGAAAATAGACTAGGTGTTTTTCTGCACTATGCGCCAAATTGGTTAAGGCAAGAAGAGAATCAATACCTATCATGCCCTCCATCAATTGCAAAAGATTTGTCTCCTGAATTAAGAGACTTAATAGGTTATTCTCAAGGAGGCTATGTACTTGGATTTTTTACTGATCCAACTGATACTGAAGGGAAGCTTGAAACAGTATCTCCAAAAAAATTATTCGGCAAGGACATTGATCCTTTTAAAATCGTCTCATCTGAAGAGCTTGTAAATAGTTCAAACAAAAAAAATTAATTGGGTTATTCATAATTCAGATACTTCTATATGAATGAGCAGCTAAATCTTTATCCACCAATCAAGCCTTACGATACTGGCTTTATGAACTCGGGTGAGCATGAAATTTATTATGAACAATGCGGAAACCCCAATGGTAAACCAGCTGTTTTTTTACATGGTGGTCCCGGTGGAGGTGGAAGTGAAGCAGTCAGGCGATTCTTTAATCCTGAAGCTTATAGAATTATAGTATTTGATCAAAGAGGTTGTGGTAGAAGCAAGCCGCATGCTTGTTTAACAAACAACACAACTTGGGACCTGGTAGCAGACATAGACTCCTTAAAACAAAAATTAAACATAGATCAATGGCTTGTTTTTGGCGGCTCATGGGGTAGTACTCTAGCTTTAGCTTATGCACAAACTCATCCAGACTCAGTTAGTGAGATAATCCTACGAGGAATTTTCATGCTTAGAAAGAAAGAATTAGATTGGTTTTACCAAGAAGGCACCAGCAATATATTCCCTGATGCTTGGGAAAAATTTATTGAACCAATTGATATATCTAAAAGAGATAACTTGATATCAGCATATTACGAAATATTTAACGGTGATGATGAAGATAAAAAAATTGAAGCAGCAATTGCATGGTCTAGGTGGGAGGGATCAACAGTAAATTTAAGCTATAGTCCTGAAATGGTAGATAGTTTTTCTGAACCTAAATTTGCTCTTGCATTCGCACTTATTGAAAATCATTATTTCGTCAATAAGGGTTTTTTATCACATGAGCAGCAACTTATTGACGGTATAGATATCATAAGAAATATACCAGCTACTATTATTCAAGGCAGATATGATGTTTGCACTCCTTTAGCAACAGCATGGGAACTCCATAAAAATTGGCCAGAAGCAAAGTTTGTTATCACCCCTTTCTCAGGTCATAGTGCATTTGAAAAAGAAATTACTCATGAACTTATCCTAGCCACAGATAAATTCGGTGGAGTTAATAGATAAGTACTAAGATATCTTTTGCATTTGAGAGCTTTAAAACAACAAACATTAATTAAGCAAATAAAGTTTACTTAATTAGATTAAGAGAAATTTAATACTTCTTGGTGTGCATCATAATCATGTATTTTCTTCAGATCATTACCAGGAATATTGGTGTATTTCATGATTGAATTTCTTGCAAGTACCATCATAGGATTTTTCATATGATAAATTTTTCCTTGCAACAATGATGCCTGTTGAATCTTTTTAGTGCGCTTACTTCTAATCAAATCATATATTTTCTGTGCATCAATAAAATTTCCATTTTTGTATTTACACAACATTGCAAATGAATATGCGTCCTCTATGGCCATACATGCTCCTTGTCCTAAAAATGGAACCATTGGGTGAGCTGCATCACCAACTAGAGTTATATTTTTTGCAGTCATTGATTGCAGGGGTGGTCGAACATAAATGCCCCATTTATAAAGAGGCTCTTCAGCTTTTAGCTCAGGAAAAATACTTGAATCGTAAGTTGAAAAGTCTTGCAATAAATTAGAAAGAGATCCCAGCTCTTTCCATGATTCTTTAAATTGAAAATCTTCCTTTCTCACAGCAACAAAACTAACATCTCCATCACTATTAATTGGATAACTAACCACATGACTCCCAGGACCAAGAGCAAAATGAATATTTTTAAGTACCGATTTACCAATACCTCTCCATGCACTGTAGCCACTATATTTTGGATTTTGATTTGCTTGAAAAAAACTGTCACGTATTGATGATCTTACTCCATCACATGCTGCTAAGTGCTTGAAGTAATATTTTTTATTATTTGAAAATGTTACTTCACATTTTTTAGCATCAAAATTTATTAAAGTATGATCAAAATTAATATCCCCACCAAGACTTTTAAATCTTGAATGCAGAAGTGTCATCAATGTTTGACGACGTGTCGTCAAAACTTCAGGTGTATTAAAGCTGCATATGCTCTTCTTAGTTCCTTGAATAGTTGCTTTAGAATGAACAAATGATTTATTTTTAAGATCATTATAAATATCCAACCTATCTAAAAGACGAAGTGCATTTGAAGAAAGACTTATTGCGGCTCCATGAGAAGTATCTTCTGACATTTTTTCAAAAATGACTGCTGGAATACCCTCTTTTAATAATGCACAGCCAAGTGAGAGACCTGCTATTCCTCCTCCAAGAATTGCAATATGTTTTGAATAATTATCCATGAAAATTTTTTATTTCTATTGTGAAACTTGAGCCTTACTCTAAACTGTATGGTTCTTTGTATATATTACTATTTAATGCTTTATAAGGAGATAAAATGAGTTCAAATAAACAAATTACATCTACTGTCACTGATCAAGGAAAGTTAGAAATAGCTATTACTGAATCGGAGCGTCCTGTTCCAAGCGATGATGAGGTGCTAATCCAAGTAGAAGCAACTCCAATCAATCCCTCTGATCTAGGTCTTTTGCTGGGGCCAGGCGATATTAACACCCTTCAGGCTGAAGATTCAAAAATTACAATGGATGTCCCAGAGGCAATTATGGGTGCAATGAGGCCAAGACTTAATATCCCCATGCCAGTTGGTAATGAAGGCTCAGGAGTTGTGATTGAAGCTGGAGCTAATGCTCAGAATCTTCTTGGGAAAGTCGTAAGTGTTGTTGGTGGTGGCATGTATTCTCAATACCGATGCATGCCTGCAGCAAGTTGCTTAGTGATGAATGAAGGAACCGAGCCTAGAGATTGTGCGTCAAGTTTTGTAAATCCACTCACTGCACTTGCGATGGTTGAGACAATGAAAATGGAGGGACACACGGCGCTTATTCATACAGCAGCAGCTTCTAATTTGGGTCAAATGCTTGTAAAAATCTGTATTGATGATGGCGTGCAACTTATAAATATTGTTCGCAAGCAAGAGCATGTTGATTTATTGAAATCGATAGGTGCAAAGTTTGTTTGCAATTCATCGGATGATAATTTTATGGATCAATTAACATCAGATATCACAGAAACCAAAGCAACTCTTGCATTTGATGCAACAGGTGGAGGAGAACTTGCTGGCAAAATTCTTACTTGCATGGAAAGTGCTGCAAGAAAAAATGCAACTGAGTATAGTCCCTATGGATCTACAGATCATAAGCAAGTTTATATCTATGGAGCACTTAATCAATCAGCTATTACACTGCCTAATAATAGAAGCTTTGGAATGTATTGGGGTATAGGTGGATTTCTATTAACACCATTTCTAGGAAAAGTAGGTTTTGAGAAAATGGGTAAAATGCAGGCTCGTGTAGCTAATGAGATACAAACTACTTTTGCTAGTACATATACTCAAGAAGTTACCCTTGAGGAAGCACTAACCATAGAGTCATTGATGGTCTATGCAAAACAAGCGACTGGGGAAAAATTTTTAATAAATCCTAACGGATAAAAAAAGGGAGCTTTACTCCCTTCTTTCTTCAAAATCTAGTCGACTTTTACTAAATCAATGCTAGTGCCATCATAATCAAAGTAACCAAAGACCCAAGCCATGAAAGTGTTCTTAGTAAAGCTATGCCGGCAATATATGTAATTAGATGAGCAATCCTCAATAATAACCACCAAAAAGCCAAGCCGGTCAAATCAACTGATAAATGCATAGATAGTAAAGCTAGCGCTAAAAAAGCAGGAAGACTTTCTTGTAGATTCGTAGCAGCCCTAATAGCTCTGCCTGCCATGACAGATGTCTCAGGCATTGGTTCATCTCTATTGGTTGTATACCATGAAAAATTTTTCAAATTAAACGCAGCTGGAACTACCCAGATTTGGATAATTGCAAGCAATAATGCGTAGACAATATATGTAGCCATAAATTTTCTCCAAAATTAATAAAACTAGATTTTAAACAATAGAAATGATTCCATCAAAATAAATGACGCTTTTACCTGATATAAAAACTCTTTTGTTAGCCAAAGTGCAATTAAGTTTCCCTCCCCTCTTAGAGAGCTGATTTGCCTCAAGCTTATCCTTGTTAAATTTCTTTGCCCAATATGGAGTTAACATAGTATGAGCTGATCCTGTCACAGGATCTTCTTCAATCCCTGCTTCTGGATAAAAACATCTGGAAACAAAATCTACTTCATCTCCAGGAGCAGATACAACTAGACCTCTAGAATCTAACCTTGAAAGTAGCAAAAAATTTGGTTTTATTTGCTCAATCTGTTTTTGATTCTCAAAGATCGCTAGATAATCGTCTTTGCCTCTTAACAATTGCAAAGGCTCAATACCTAATATTTCTTTAAATAATGGATCTAATTCTAATGAAACTGGTTTGTCTTCTGGAAAATTTAGGCATAAATCATCCTCATTTTTTGTAATCTTTAAAATACCACTTTTCGAATTAAAATTAATTTCTTTACCAGCAAGCTCAGGATAATGTTCAAACAGTATCCTCGCGCTAGCTAATGTAGCATGGCCACAAAGATCAACCTCAATTGAAGGGGTAAACCATCTAATATAAATTGGACTTTCATGGATACTTACAAAAGCTGTTTCAGAAAGATTGTTTTCAAATGCTATTGATTGCATCTCATTATCTTTTAAAGAAGATTCTAAAATTACAACTGCAGCTGGGTTGCCAGTAAATAATTTATCTGTAAAAGCATCGACCTGATACATTTTTAATTTCATCAAAATAGTTCACTCATGAAAGATCGCATGACTATGAAGGAAATTTTTAAAATTTTCCTCTTTTAAACCTCATTCGAATGGAATAAACCCTAACCAGAGCAACCATGGTTAATATTGCCTGAGTAAAAATTGAAATTAATATCGTGTTTGTCCAGCTCCAATTGTCTATGGTTAACCAAAGTAAGAAAGTTTGCAGTGGAAAATTAATGACTAGTCCCATCATTACAACAATAATGCTTTCTCTAAACGCCGTTTTTTCAGTTTTATTCATTTTTATCTCAGTTTAAATAAGTAGTTCGTAATTACATTTTTTCATGGTTTCTTCTGATAAAGAAGAGTTAATAATTCTAACTAAATTCTTATCTAGCTTCGGTATCATCAGTGAGGATGTAATGTCCTCCTGTTCATGCCGCCCTCTTCCATTTACATAATCATTCATTTTAATTAAAGGCATATCGCTTCTATTAAGTATGTCTGTGAGGTTAGTATGAAATTTTCTCTGATCAGCATTAAAGTCCTCAACATTGATAATAATTGAGTTAGGTATCTCATCTGACATTCTAAAGTATGAATCATTCTTTTGATTCCACATCGCGATACAGTTTTCATAGTCTTCAATAGAAAATTGAATAAAATTCTCTAAGGACAAATCTTTTATTTTTGGATAATGGTCATAATATGGTTCTCTATGCATGGCTTTAATCCATGAATAGGGATTACGCATACAAAAAATAAATAAGCAATTTTGAACATTAAACTTTGACCACTCGTCTTTTTGTGGGGCAAGTCTGTGCTTCCAACCTAAGAAATCATGGTGATGAAGTTTAAGATTAAAATTTTTACCTGCGAAATAGCCTATGGCATTAGTCCCACAATGGCGCTCTCCAAAAACTTTGATTGAATTAATCGTCAAATTTAATCGCTGTGCCATAGGCTATGACTTCTGATGCGGCGGATGCAATCGTTGATGTTTCATACCTAAAATTAACGACTGCATCAGCACCCATATCCTCTGCACTTTTAATCATCCTGTCCATCGCCTCTTTTCTAGCCTGTGATAATAGAATTGAATAGCTTTTGAGCTCTCCGCCAACAATATTTTTTAGGGATGCCAATATGTCTGTACCTAAATGTCTAGCTCTTACAGTACTGCCCATAACAATCCCAAGGTAAGTTTGAATTTGTTTGCCCTCAATTGATGGTGTACTGGTTACTAACATGATTCGCTCCAAAGTTTGATATGATTAACAAAAGCATATGGATAATATAAAGCAAGAGTTGGTTGAAACAAAATTTGCCATCGGTGCAGTTGTTAAGCATCGTTTTTTGGATTTTCGCGGCGTTATATTCGATGTAGATCCTGAATTTAATAATACTGAGGAATGGTATCAATCTATTCCTGCCGCAATCCGCCCTAAAAAAAATCAGCCTTTTTATCATCTCTTCGCTGAGAACGGCCAAATCTTTTATATTGCTTACGTTTCTGAGCAAAACTTACTCGATGATGCAACAGAAGAATTACCAAAACATCCTGAAATTAAAAATTTATTTTCTCACTTTGAAGATGGTAAATTTGTGCCGTTGACTAGAGCAGTTAACTAAGTTATTCCTGAAAAGCTATCTGCAAGGCAGTGGTGAAAACCTCCATTGCTTGCTTTAAATCCTCAAGACTCAAGAAGGTCGGTGCCAGTCTAATATTTGAATCTGCTGGATCATTGAAGTGAGGATATGTAGAGCCTGCAGGAGTGATGAGAACTCCAGCCTCTTCGCACAAAGCTATAACTCTTTTGGCAATAGGTTTATTTGTGTTGTAGGAAATGAAATATCCGCCAGTAGGTTTTTTGTAATTGCCTATTTCTGGATTTAAAGAATCCAAAGCATTAAAAGCGACTTCAAATTTTGGTTTAACTAATTCTGCATGCTTTTGCATATGGCTTACAACATCATCTTTATTTTTTAAAAATTCTGTATGACGAAGTTGATTTACCTTATCAGATGAGACAATCATAGAAGATCTCTGCTTTACCAAGAGACTAAAAAGCTTAGTTCCAGCAGCTGCAAATGATAAGCCTCCA
Organism: uncultured SAR86 cluster bacterium; assembly: GCA_902623685.1. Classification (GTDB taxonomy): domain Bacteria; phylum Pseudomonadota; class Gammaproteobacteria; order Magnimaribacterales; family D2472; genus D2472. The sequence goes on along the minus strand of CACNUQ010000003.1, from coordinate 58,342 downwards.
CTGCCAAATGTTACCTTAGAGAATGAGCAAAATATTGCTGTCTGATCTAAAACATTATTTTGTTTAGCAAGATCCCACACTGGTGTTTGATTTGCTGAAGGCAAAAAATCATGAAGCAGATAAGCATTATCAAAAATAAATAAAAATTCACTAGAGTATTCCTTTCCAAGTTGTAAAAGCTCAGAAATATTTTCATCTGAATAGATATCACCTGATGGGTTTGAATGCCTTGGCACACACATTATTCCTTTAATATTTGTATTTTCTTCAAGCAGCTCTTTGAATTTTTCAATATCAACTCCTGATCCTGTTAAAGGAACGGGCAACATTTTGATATCAAAATCATCTAACAATCTGAAATGCCTATCAAAACCGGGAACGGGACAGACAAATGCTACATCTTCTTGATCCTTCCATGGCCTTTCAATGCCAAAAAGATAATTAGCAAGAATAAGTTGGTAAATAAGCAATAAACTTGATTGCTCTCCAACTAAGGTGTTTTCTATGGTGGCTGACATTAATTCTGCACCAAGCTCTCTGGCCTCAGGTATACCTAGGGGATGGCCATAGTTACGGACATCAACTCCACTATGGCTTTCAGATGAAACATTGCTAGTTAAAAGTTGATTTGAGAGGTCTAACTGATCAGTTCCTGGCTTTCCACGTGTTAAATCAATTTTGAGATTTTTAGCTTTTAAGGAGGTAAATTTCGATTCTAGAGATTCATCCATAGTATCATTGAGTGTATTAAAAAATATATTTTATAGGATAAACTTATAAGTGGCATATATATGGATTCTTTTAATCATAATAATCCTGCTTTTAGGACTATTAATATATCTCAATATTAAAGATAGTTCGCAAAGTTCAGATTCAAATGAGTCCTTGAGAGATTTAGATAAAGCAGTTGAGAGGCAAGAAACGAAACTATCTAATCTATCTGATGAAATTAAATCTTTTCAAGATCCACTAAGCAAACTGAATAGGTATTTATCCGGAGGAGCGCTAGCTGGGACATTTGGGGAATGGGCCTTAGATGCAATAATTAAAGATATTTTTCATCCAAATCAATTTATTGAAAATGCTGAAGTTATAAGTGGATCCGGTAAAAGAGTTGAATTTGCAATTAAACTACCTGAGGGTCTTCTTTTACCAATCGATGCAAAATTCCCTTCTGGTCTTTATGATAATTATTTATCTGCTGTGGACAGCAGCGATTCTCAATCAATAAAAACAGCAATAGATGCAATTCGAAGACATATAATTAATGATGCGAATGATATCAATAGTAAATATATTCAATCAGGAATAACCATTGAATTGGGAATCATGTTTATTCCTAGCGAATCCTTGATGCAATTAATAGACTCAATAAGTGATATCAGAGAGCAAATATTTAGAGATAATAGAGTATTAATAATGGGTCCGAATTCTCTTGCGGCATATCTAATTAGTGTTCATATGGGTTTTAGAACTCTTGCAATAAATGAAAAGGCAAGTGAGATCATGACAGAATTTGGTAAACTGAAAAAAGAATTTGAAAATTTTAGCGGTTCCACTGCTGAGCTTCAAAAGAAGGCTGATGCGATGCTAAAAGTTATTAACGAACATTCTTCGCGCGAGAGACAAATGAATAAGGCGATTAAAAATATGGATCGTGTTGACTCTTAATTTAGAAGTAAAAGCGCCTCCACATATTCAGGCCAAAAAATAAAGCTACAATCCATAGAATTACCTCAGGAATATTAGGATTACTGTTGTATCCAAAAAAACCTTTTAAGAATATTCCAATTGAGCCCTTGTCATGCAAAGGATGATAAATTGTTTGTCCAGTATCTATTGATTGTGTAGGTTCAAGGATATTCCAAACACGAGTTATAGAAGATTTTTCAATTTGATCAGACTTAACGAGATATTCTTCAGCTTCATGAGTGCCATATGCAATCATTCCTGCAGACAGAAAAACTAATAATAGTGTTGTATATTTAAATACACTTCGTAAATTGATTTTTCTGCCCTGAGCAACAATTAAATATCCGATCAATATTGCTAATAAGGCACCGGTAAAAAATCCTAAATAAGAAAAAGTGCCTGTGATAGAAAAGCTAGAAATTAGAAATACGGCAGTCTCAAAACCTTCTCGTAAAATTGCAAAAAATACAACAAAAAATATCCCCCATGAAGATAACTCCATTGCATTTAGGGCTTGTCCCTCTATAACTTTTTTATCACTGACATTCTTAGACAACCAAAAAATAACATACCAGATTAAAAAAGCAGTTAGATATAAAAAAATAGCCTCAAATAAAGCTTGAGTAGAGTCATTTCCTAGTGAATTTTTAGCTTGAATTACAATAAACCCTACAAGAATACTCGCCAATATTGAGACAAAAACAGCGTACCAAAGCTTGACAAAATGAGAAGTTTGATTAGTTTTTTCAATAATCAAATAAATAATTCCAACAACAAGTGATGCCTCTAAGACTTCTCTGAATACAATTATAAATTCAGCCATTTTTTTTCCTTAATGAGAATGATTCTCATGTAGAGTAATTGAATTTTAGATTCTTGGCAAGGTAATAATTTTCCATCCTCTATCTCTCGCTATCTCTTCAAGTGTTTGGTCTGGATTAACTGCTATAGGAAATTCAACTGCTTCTAACAGAGGCAAATCATTAATTGAATCCGAGTAAAAAGTTACTCTAGAAAAACTATTGCGTTGCTTATACTTCATCCAAGATTTAACTAATTGCAACTTGCCTTCTCCCAAAGCAGACGGAGGGATAAACTCGCCTGTACATTTATTATTTTTGAACTCTACTTTTGTAGCTATAACATTTTTAATTTCTAACCTTTTAGCTATTGGCTTTACAATGAGTTCGTTTGTTGCACTTGCCAGCAATAATTTATGCTCCTTTTCATAATGTTCATGCAATAGTTTTAAAGCAAAAATATTTATCATTGGTTCAATTATATTTTCTACAAATGGCATGATAATTTCGTTGATCTCTTTTTGTGTCATGCCTATATATGGCTTTAGAGCAAAATTAGTATATTGATTAAAATCTAATTGTCCCCGCTGATAATCTTGAATAAATTGCTCATTTTTTAACTTAGCATTTTTACCAAGGAGATTAATATCTATCAAGTAATTAATCATCGAATAATCTGAATCTCCATTTAGAATGGTATTATCTAAATCAAAGATAGCTAAATCAGGCTTGCTCATAAGGGGTTAATCTAACATGAATGATAAACGTTACAGAAAAAATGTTGGCTTGATTGTATTAAATGAAAATAATCAGTTGTTGATTTGCAAAAGAAAGGATAAAAGCGCTTGGCAATTTCCTCAAGGTGGTATTGATGTTGGCGAGAAAAACTTAGATGCTGCTTATCGAGAATTGTACGAGGAGGTTGGAATTAAAAAGCAACAAGTAAGAGTGATCGCAAGAACTAAGCATTGGTATCATTACGACATACCTAAAGGATATAAACCAAGACCTAAAAGTTTAAAGAATTTCAGTGGTCAAAAGCAAAAATGGTATTTACTCAAAGCTAAAGATGAGCTCAAAATAAATCTCTCAAATCAAATCCCTCAAGAATTTATTGACTATAGATGGTCTTCTTACTGGTTTGCTTTAACAAATGTTGTGCCATTTAAACGAGAAGTTTATAGAAATGTATTAATTGAATTTCTTCCAAAATATATAAATATTTATGATAATTGAAATTCTCATTTATCTATCTTTAGGAGCATTTACTGGCCTCCTAGCCGGCATGTTTGGTATTGGCGGTGGCAGCATATTGGTTCCATCATTAATTTTTATTTTTTATGGTATGGGATTTGAGAGCTCAATTATATTTCTTATGGCCATTGGCACATCGCTTGCAAGTATTTTTTTCTCAGCAATTTCATCAGCGCTTTCTCATCATAAAAAAAGAAGTGTTGAATGGCCTTTGGTAATTCCTTTATCCATCGGAATGGTCTTGGGTGCTGTTCTCGGCTCAGGGTATGCAGCGACCCTTACAAATGAAAATTTAAAGTGGATTATTGCAATTTTTTTAATTGTGATAGGTATAGAAATGATTTCTAACTTCACAAAATCTCTTGCCAATAAAGATCAAAAGCTTGTTACTTTGTCTAAATCTTTTACACCAATTCATGGGTCTTGGATAGGATTCTTATCTTCTATAATTGGAATTGGGGGAGGATCATTTACCACGCCGTTAATGATCGCCGGAGGCTTCAATATTCGCAGTGGAATTGGCACTGCAGCGGCATGTGGAGTTCCAATAGCTGCTGCAGGAGCTTTTGGCTATATGTATTTTGGAAAATCTACAGAAGCAATGCTTCCACCAGGAGCTTTTGGTTATGTTTTTTGGCCAGCAGTTATTTCAATCTCTTTAGCTAGCATATTAACTGCTAGAGTCGGCGCTAATTTAAGTCACTCTATTTCTGAGAAAAATCTTAAAATATCATTTGGGATATTTTTAATTTTGATTGGTATTTTGGTAATAGTAAATTGATCATTGAACTTTCAGATTTCTTTAATAACCCAAGTTTAATTGAGATTGGCTGGTTTAGAATTCAATATTATGCTGTTACATGGATCCTATCTGCAATTTTTATTTTTCAGTATTTAAAAAATCATCAAATAATCAAAGAACTAAAACTAACTTCCGATCAAGTCAATGATATTGTATTTTTGTATGGGTTAATATTTGGTGCCATGCTTGGCGGAAGATTTGGCTATATGTTTTTCTATGGTTTAGATCAATTAGCATCAAATCCATTGAGTTTATTTTTTATATGGGAAGGTGGCTTAAGTTTTCATGGTGGTTTGATTGGAGTTATTTTGAGTTTGTATGTCTATTCCTATCAATACAAGATATCTTTTCTTAGGCTTGCAGATTCTATATGTGTTGCCATGCCAATTGGTCTTGGCCTGGTCAGAATTGGCAACTTTATGAATGGAGAGCTTTTTGGAAGACCTACTAACGGAACTTGGGGATTTATTTTTCCAACAGATCCATATGGTTTTACAAGACATCCATCGCAACTCTATGAAGCATTTTTTGAGGGTGTATTTCTCTTTATTTTGCTTATGCTTGTAAATGCTAAAAATAATAAGCATGGGGTTATCAGTGGAACATTTTTACTGAGTTATGGAGTAATAAGATTTTTTGTAGAATACTTTAGGCAACCTGATTCTCACATGGGTTTTGTTGCATTACAATTAAGCATGGGTCAGCTTCTTAGCATTCCCATGGCAATTATTGGGCTTTTACTTTTGATGAAATCTTTAAAGAAAAATGAAGCAATATCTTGACCTATTAGACTACATACTGAAAAATGGTGAAGATCGAGGAGATAGAACTGGAACAGGCGTAATTTCCTCTTTTGGACATCAAATCCGTTTTGATCTTAAAGATGGATTCCCTGCGGTTACAACTAAATCACTTGCATGGAAAGGAGTAGTTTCAGAATTATTATGGTTTCTTGAAGGTTCAGATGATGAGCGTAGATTAGCTGAAATTAGATTTGAAAAAGATCGATCTGAACTAACTGATTTAAGTAAATTTTCTACCATTTGGACAGATAATGCAGACAACCAAGGAGTTGATCTTGGTTATGAAAATAATGATATTACAAAAAAACTTGGCCCAGTATATGGAGTTCAATGGAGAAATTGGAGCGGAGTTGATCAAATTAAAAAATTGCTTTATGACATTAAATCTAATCCCTATGGAAGAAGACATATATTGAGTGCATGGAACGTCGAGCAACTTGATTATATGGCGCTACCCCCATGTCATGTTATGTCTCAATTCTACGTTTCTGAAAGTGGGCGTTTGTCATGTCACATGTATCAAAGAAGCGCTGATATGTTTTTAGGAGTTCCATTTAATATAGCTAGCTATGCTTTGCTTCAATCCATTTTGGCAAATATCTTGAATCTTGTTCCAGGAGAATTTATTCATACATTTGGAGATGCGCATATTTATAAGAATAGTTTGGAGCAAGTTAAAGAACAGCTAACAAGAACACCTAAAAAACTTCCAAAACTTGTAATGCCTCAGCTAGAGTCAATCGACGCGTTAAAAAATTGTTCTGTAAGTGACTTTATTTTAGAAGGCTATGAATCTCACCCAGCTTTAAAAGCAAAAATGGCAATATAGATAAAATGATAATTTCACATTTAGTAGCATTATCTAATAACAATGTAATAGGCGTGGACAATGATTTGCCATGGAGATTAAAGAAAGACCTTCAACACTTTAGTGCTTATACTCAAAACAAAGTCATTGTAATGGGAAGGAAAACATTTGAATCAATTGGCAGACCGCTACCAAATAGAAAAAATATTGTTATATCCTCAACAATCTCATCAACAAGTGAAGTTCAAGTAGTAAATTCATTAGAACAAGCAATTTCTGAGGCAAGAAACTGGAACAGGGAAAATAGCTTAGTTGAAGAGATTGTATTAATTGGCGGTGGGTACATTTTTAAAGATAGCATTAATCTAGTAAATAAATTAGTTCTCACAAGGGTTGATTGTGATATCAATGGAGATGTGTTTTATCCAAGCATTGATCTTGATAAATGGAGAATGATTTCAAATGAGTCCTTTATACAGGATGAAGACAATGAGTATGATTTCTCAGTTGAAACCTATTTAAAAAATTAAGATTTAGCTTCTTTTGCTTTTGATTGCTGGATAAAATCTCTTCTTAATGCAAGATTTTTGACTCTTACTTCTTCATTTTCAGCATATTTTATCCATGAATTAGCTGTCTTTTTAATTCGTTTATCTTTATCTCTAGCAGCAGCCCTAAACTGTTTTTTAGCTTCTTCAAAATTTTCCATTTCAAAGTAAGCTTGCCCCAAAACTAGTTGAGATTGAGAAACACTTTTGACTTTACCTTTTTTAAGACCAGCCTGTATGGCTCTAATTGAATCCTCTATCCTATCTTCAAATAAATATAAGTTGCCTAATAATATATATGTTTCACCCTCTTTTGACATTTTTGCAGCCTGCTCAAGCACAGGTATTGCTTTGTCGATCTCTTGGGCCATTCTCCAAGAATCAGCCAAAAGTTTTAGATTTTTTTCAGTGTCTTTAACTACAGCTACTGTTGATTCTTCACCAGTTTTTTCATCTTTAATAGTTACTTTTTTGTTTTGACCAGCCACAAGCACCTGTGCTGCCCAATAAGGATTTTTGCTAAGAAGGAGCAATTGAGCTAAAGCTAAATATTCACCTTCTTTATCAAGAAGGTCTTTGTTAAAAGCAGCTTTGAGGGTGATCATATAATCCTCTTCTCTATCCATTTGTTGATAAGTTCCACCTAACTGTAAGAAATAAAGCTTTTTAGGATAGTAATTTACTAGGATTTCATAAATGACTAATTGTTGCTCTAGTGCAAATGTAGCACTAATAACTTTTTTATCTTTCAACTCATTAAAGCAAGCTGCTAGGAGAACATACCAATTTTCTTTTGGGCGATAACCTTCTTCTTCAGCAAGTCTTATAGCCTCTTCCATAGATGAACGAGCCCTTACATAATCTTCTTTTTGGAAATATGCAGAAGCAAGAAGATAATGTGATTGAGCGGTTACCTTTTCTACTTCATCCATCCACTGAAGAATTAGACGTATGCCTTTATCCCAGTTCGCTTTTACAAGGTTTAATTGTGCAAGTGTTAGTAAAGATGCGGTTCGAAGAGGTATAGTTGCCTCTGGCTCTTTTAAGAGCTGCTCATATGCATACATGGCCTGATCATAATCCTCTTCACTAAAATATATATAACCCCAGTAATTCCACATGACAGAGCGATCATAACTTTTTAAATCGCCTCTTTCATTTAAAAGCTCTGTTAAGATTCTTTTTGCTTCATTCCAATCAGGATCATCTTCCTCTTTTTCAATAAACTTACCTTTATTTTCAGGATCTGGAACTTTAACTACTTTTTGTCTTTCAAGCGCCTCAACTACTTTAACTACTTTTTTAGCGGTTTTAGATGTGAGCACTCTAGCTTTTTTATATGTTCTTTTTTCTTGTTTTTTTCCTTCATCAGAATAACTTTGGGCAAATAGAGTCGAAGGTCCAAACATAAAAGAAGAAATCAATAATACAGAAAATATACTGCTAAAAAATTTGCTCATTAGCTTTCCTCAAGTATAAAAGTAAACTTATGAGGGACATCATCCACCCTTACTGCCTTCCCATCAACTATTTTAGGCTTATATTTCAATTTTAATGCTGCCCGTGATGCTGCTGAATTAAATATAGAACATTGTCTGTAAACTGTTTCAGGATTTGTTGGATCGCCACACATACCTTCTAGAGGGACTGCATTTTCAACTGTACCGGTCTCAGTAATTGTGAATGCAACAACTGCATATCCCATTATTCCTCTTTCTTGAGCCCTTCTAGGATATATAGGCGTGACTTTAAATAATGGGATATATTCCCCATCTCTAAAAAATGATCCGCTTCCAGCGAAATTAGTTTTTGGCTTTGGAAGACTTACATCAACCCCAGCCAAGGGCGCTAAATCTAATTCAGGTTGAGCAATGTCTTCAGGCTGTTGATCGGGCTCTTCAGGTTTATCAACACTATCAAATAAAGTATCAATGTCTCTCTCAGGCATAATTACATCGCCTAACTTTCTTGAATTATCTGTTGGAATACTATTGTCTCCTAATGAAATCAACGCAACCATCAGAAAGAATAATCCAAGTGTAATTAAAGCTGCAAATCCAGAACCTGCTAGATACTTATTGTAGTTAAATGCTTTATTGAAAAGATCTATTAATGGCGCAAGCACTTTTGTAATTGTCTGAGATAAAGTACTTAAACTATTATTAGCGGTATTCAAATTAATTCTCTATTTTGGTTCGGAGGCAAGAGATATATTGTATACACCAGCTTCTCTAGATCCATCCATAACTTTTATGATCGTATCAGCCATAGCTTTTTCATCAGCCTGAATCACTACTGATCCCTGAGGGTTATCTGCTAAAAGTTTAACGACGTTAGCTTTAACTTGTCTAGCATCAATTCTTCTGCCATCCATCCAAATTTCGCCAGAAGCACCAACCGCAATTAAAATAGCTGCGTTTTCTTGCGTTTCTGATGTATCAGATTCCGGTCTGTTTATCTCAAGACCTGGCTCTTTGATAAAGTTTGCGGTCACAATAAAGAAAATAAGCATAATAAACACAACATCAAGCATTGGTGTCATATTAATTTCTGCTTCTTCTTCTTGAACTGCACTTGATATAGCGTTTCTTCTCAAAATACTCTCCTGTTAACTTTTAATTACTTCTTTTATTAAACCTTCTTCTCTATTTCTAGCTGCATTAAGGTAAATAGTAGCAAATACACCTGATAATGCGGTAGTCATACCCGCCATAGTTGGAAGAGTTGCCTTTGAGACTCCTCCGGCCATCGATCTTGCATCACCACCACCGGTAAATGCCATCACCTGAAATACTTCTATCATTCCAGTAACAGTACCCAATAATCCAAAAAGTGGAGCAAGAGCTACACAAGTGTTTATAAGTGGTAGATGTTTATTAACTGCTTCTTTTGCTTGAGATATTAGTTTATCTTTAATTTGTTGAGCTTTCCAAGATGAGTGATCGCTTATTGATTCCCATTCAGATTTTAATTCTCCCATATACTCTTTATGACCAGAATTAAAATACCAAACTCTTTCCAAAATTATCGCCCACATGAAAGCAGCAAGAATCGCTATCAACCAAAGCACACTTCCCCCAGCAGACATAAAGTCTCTGAGAGTATTAAATGCTTCAGTAATAGCGTAAAACATTATCTATTTACTTTGATTCAGAATGTTCAGCTACTATTCCTGTACTTTGCTCTTCTAGAACATTAATAATTCCTCTTGCTGATGAGTTAGCAAAAGAATGTAGAAGAGTTGTAGGGATAGCAACCACAAGCCCCAAGACAGTAGTAACAAGAGCTTGTGAGATACCTCCTGCCATTATTTTAGGATCTCCCGTACCAAATAATGTGATTTGCTGGAAAGTAACAATCATACCTGTGACTGTTCCGAGTAATCCAGCTAATGGAGCCACAACCGAAATAATTTTGACCACTGGAATTCCTCTTTCTATAGCAGGTCTTTCTGCCATAATTGCCTCAGCAAGTTTCAATTCAAGGGTTTCAATATCTTTGCCCATATGTTCTTCACCAACAGCTAGAACTCTTCCTAGTGGATTAGATTTGTCATGAGTTTTAGATTTTGCTTGCTTTTTAACAGCCACGCCCATGTTATATAAAGTAAATAGTTTCCAAAAAGCTATTCCAATACCAAACAAACCAACAATAATAATTATGTAACCTACTTCCCGTCCTTGGTTAACTCTTTCCAATAAACTAGGATTTTGAATTAAATTTGCGAGCAAGCTTCCACCAACAGGACCTGTTGGATCAACTCCAAACTTAACTACATCACCAGGATCAGCTTTGGATAATTTTTTTGCTGAGCTTACATAACGACCTTCAGGTTGTTTACCTAGAAATGCATATTGTCCCTTGCTTCCAATGTATTCAAGATACTTTCCATCACAAATAGCATTGTAAAGTCCTACCCTAGTCACCACACAATTCTCGGATTCTCCATCAAGATTGATAACATTTGTGTTAAAACTTACAACTTCAGAACCTGCGACCATTTCTCTCTGTAATTCGTACCATAGTCCTTCAAGCTCTCTGATTGTAGGTAGTTCTGTGGCATCTGACATTTTTGCAGAAAGGTCATTTAAGAAGGTTTCTCTCTCTTTTCCGTACTGAGCAGACGTCAAAGAATCAGCAAAAAGTGAGCTTGCCTCTCCAGCAGAGCTTTGTAAATGACCAAATAACTCAACCAAGGAACCCAATTCTTTCTTATAAGCTGCTTCCTTAACAACCAAAATGGCATCATTCTTCTTATATTCAGCCTCGAGTTGATCAGCAATTCTTTCTTGCCTTGCTAACTCTCTTTTTTCAGCAGCAAGCTTTGCAGCTTGTTGATTTTTATTTGCTAAAAATTCAGCTTCTCTTTGAGTGTTCACATTTTGTTCAGATGTTCTTCCTTGCTCAACTAGTTGAAGCAAACCTTGAATTGTTGTTGGCTCTCCATCAGTGCTCTCTTGAGAAACAATTTCAAAGGAAAATAAAAGTACAAAAGTGAGAAAATATCTATTTAAATTTTTCATGATGCATCTCCTCTGTAAACTATAGGTAGCATCATGATATCCATAGGCGCTAATTTTTGCGCCATTCTGATTCCATCTCTTACAGTTATTCTGTAACTTCCAGAAAGCTCTTCCCAAGTGCCTGTTTCATTATCATAATATCCAGTCGTTCTTTCATCTTTAGACTGGAAGAACATCCCAAGCCTTCCAACTCTAAGAATATTTACAACAACCTCTTGTCCATCTAAAACAATGGTTTCATCATACGCATCAAGTTTTCTTCCATATTCAGCTTCGATGTTATAAGCCTCTAATATTTGCCTTACTTGTTCTGAAGCAGTCACCTTAGGGTTTGAAAGTGAAGCTCTTACAAGATCAAGTCTTTGCTTCCTTTCTTCTATGTGAAATGGTGTATCGAGATTAACGTACTTCTCAAGGCCTTCTAGCATTCTTTGTGCAAGAGGCGGAATCTGTCTTTGCATTACAACAACTTGAACAAGCTGCTCATCATATTTGTCCATTAAATCTAGTTGAGCTTGAATTTGAATTCTTTTTTGTGCGTTATATAACTTTAATCCTTCAACTTGTTTTGAGACAACTTTAAATTCGTTAATTAATTTATCAGTATCTGATTCTGTGGCATCAATTTTAGCTTGAGATTTAGCTGAAAGTTCAGTGTTATCTCTTCCAACTTCTAATACTAGCTCCATCTCCGATGCCATGACGAACGTTGACATCATAGTAAGAGCTACTAGGCTTTTCTTTAACATATTTTTCCCCTTTGAAAAATGGTTCACTAGTCTAACAGCGTAGTGAAATTATTCAAACTTTTATAAAAGTAAAATTGTACCCAATTTTGCTTTAAATGGTGTTACTTATTTATAACTTATTTGTCCTGGTTATATTTATTGATTAATACACTTTATAAGTAAAACTTAGAGCCTAAAAAATTTTAGGGATAAGTTTAGGAGTATTTTTTTTATAATTTTGATAATCCTCAAGATGGCCCCACTTTTTATGCCCTCTGCCCTCCAGCATTCTTACCCCACTAACGTAAACTAAAAGTAAATAGGAAAAAATAGGTGAAAAAATCGCTAAATAATTCATGCCCTCAAATGTTGATATGCCCATTACTGTTATGCCAGCCCAAAGAGTGATTTCACCAAAGTAGTTGGGATGTCTAGATCTGGCCCAAAGTCCTTCATTTATGAAAGAGTCTTTATTTTCTGGAATTGATCGAAATGCAGATTTTTGATTATCAGCTATAACTTCAATTGCAAAACCAAATATAAACATCAGAAGTCCTAAAATGAATAAGCTATTTATGGGAATGCCTGAAGGATTGGCAATAGCAATTAAAGCTGCAGATGAACATATAAAAACCCACATACCCTGCAAAGTCCATGTCATAAAAAATTGTGAAAAAGATGTTTTTATCGAATCAAATCTTCCATCTTTTTTATCTTTACGAATCCTCATAAAGAGAAATGAGCCCAATCTGATTGCCCAAACAATTATAGCTAATCCAACCAAAATGTTGCCAAGAGTAAGATTTGCTAAACTGCCAGTAGCATATAAAGCAAATAAAATGGTTCCAATATAAGTTAAGCTGCCTGTAAGGTCATAAAACTTTTCAGTTTTAAAGAGAAAAGCTGGAATATATGCTATCCACTGAATAACAAAAGTCAAAACTAAAATTTGTCCAACTAAGTTTGAGCCATCAAAATCAATGCTGTTATAAGAAATTATCTCAGCATATAACTTTGTAAAAATAAAAACTCCTGCAGCGATGGCTAAATTAATTAAGTGTTTCATGATTCCTCCCATCCACATGTTCGTTCAGTATTTTGTGTATCAAGCCAATCCATAAGCGGTCGATAGTAGTTTAACATTGCTTTGCCGCTTAATTCCCTCGTTCCAGTCATTGCTTCCAATGCGCTTTGCCATTCTTTGCTTTGTCCTAAAGCCAGCATGGCTCTTAATTTCTTTCCTGCAATCTCATTATCATATATTGAGCATTCATGAAGCGGTCCATCAAATCCCATTTGATTACAAAGAGATTCGTGAAATTGATATTGAAGAATCTTTGCTAAGTAATATCTTGTGTAGGGTGTATTGCCTGGTATGTGGTATTTTGCTCCAGGATCAAATGCATCAACATCACGATCACGGGGAGCTTCAATACCTTGATAAAATTTTCTTAGCTCCCACCAAGAATTATTTAAGTCATCTGGGCTAGTTTCTCCAGTGAAGACTTTTGCCCTCCATTTGTCTAACATCAAAGTCCACGGAACAGAGACTACGCCATCAAGAGCTTGCTTCATTAATAAAGAAATTGGATCTGAATTTGCCCTAGCAGCTTCCTCTGCAGTGACCATTCCAATCTTTTGAAGGTAGTTAGGAGTTATTGATAATGATAGCAAATCTCCTACTGCTTCATGAAAACCGTCGTTAGCTCCTCGTTGAAAAATGTCAGGAAGATCGCTGTAAGCTTGGTAGTAGAAAATATGCCCAAGCTCATGATGTATTACTGAAAAGTCTTCTGCATTTCTTTCAATACACATTTTGATTCTCAAATCATCAATATCTGAATCTATGTCCCAAGCAGATGCATGACATACAACATCTCTATCTTGAGGCTTTACAAATAATGACCTTTCCCAAAAAGTGTCTGATAAAGGTTCAAATCCTAAAGAAATAAAAAATTTTTCAGCAATTTTTACCATTTCAACTTCATCAATGTCCTTTTCGATAAGGATATTGGTTAAATTTATCTCAGAGCTAGATTGATTACTTTCTGCCGTATAAACCAAGTCATAAATATTTGCCCATGACTGTCCCCACATATTGCCCAATACATGCGCGGGCAAATTACCTGTTTTAGATACAATGTTTTCACCATAAAAATTTGATAGCTCATCGCGAACATGACAATGCAAAGCATCATACAGAGGCTTAAGCTCATCCCATACTCTGTCAGTTTCATCTAAAAAATCTTCTGCTGGCATGTCATACTTACTAAACCACAGATCAGTAAGGCCGTTATAACCCAGGTCATTAGCGCCTTGATTGCCTATTTCAACCATTCTTAAGTACATATCTTTCATTGGCTTGCCAATATTTCTCCACCCTTCCCATGCCTTCAAAAGCTCCTCATGATCTCTTGAATTATCAATAATGTTCTCGAATGCCTCCAAGTCATAACAATCATCAGCTGAAAAACAATGCTCTCCAGCGCCGTACATAGCATCTAATTCAGCGCTAATTGATGATATTTCTCCAGCTAGTGCTTCATCTAAGGGAGATGGCATCACAAATGAGCTTTTTATAAGATTAAGTTTTCTTCGATTTTCTTCTGAAACTTCAACTTCGTCAAAAGAAGAAGCCTGCCGAGCTCTCTCTAATGCAAGCAATTGATATCTTTTACCATAGTCTGCAACTACTTTCTGAGAATCATAAGTGATAAAATTGGCGCCAATCCAATAGGCTGAGCTTACAATAGGGCCAAGAGTTTTATCTTCAAGCTCAACACTTTGTAGAAATGCTTCTGCATCGGATTCGGTAAGAGCATTTGATTTCTCGCTTGAACACGAGGAAATTACTAAGATAAGGATAAAAATAGTAGATAATAAAAATTTATACATAAAAAGCCTTTTAAATAACAGAAGAAAGTAAATCACACTATGAAAATATCAACAAGCCAATTTAGAAACGGTTTAAAAATAATCATTAATGATCAGCCATGTTCAATTCTTGAGCATGAATTTCACAAGCCTGGCAAGGGACAGGCAGTAATGAGAGTAAAATTTAGAAACTTAATCACTGGCAAAATAGTAGATAAAACATATAAATCAGGAGAATCCGTAGAAGAGGCAGATGTAATGACGATTGAGATGAGCTATCTTTATTCAGATGGAGAACAATGGCATTTTATGAATTCTTCTACTTTTGAACAAATTGCAATCAATGAAAGCGTTGTAAGTGATGCAAAGAAATGGATTATTGGTCAGGAGAATTGCGAAGTAGTGATTTGGAACGATGAACCCATTTCAGTTGAGGCGCCGCCATTTGTGGAATTAAAAATTACAAAATCAGATCCTGGCGTTAAAGGCGATACTGTCTCAGGAGCAACAAAACCTGCAGAACTTGAAACCGGTGTAACAATACAAGTTCCCTTGTTTGTTGAAGAGGGAGAAAAAATTAAGGTAGACACAAGATCTGGAGAGTATTCGGGGCGCGTATAGACTTTGTATAATCAAATTTCAGCTTCGCTAAATGAGTTTATTGATAATAAACTTTCTCTTGATGCAGGCCAAAAAAAGACGCTAAGAAAAAAACAAAAATTAACTCTATCAGATTCTCTAAAGAAAGGTCATTGGACTTCCAACCTATGCTTGATTGCATCCAATCTTGCAAAAATAAATCCTCAAGATGTAGCCTCAGCACTTATACCGATACTAGAATCTCAGTCCGAAATAGCAAAAGTAGAGTTAGCTGGACCAGGTTTTATAAATATTTTTTTAACTCGGGAAGCATTTTTAGCTCAACTAGATAATGCTCATGATGATCCTTCTTATTTTCTTAATTCTTCAGACACATCCAAAGAAAAAATACAGATAGAATTTGTTTCAGCGAATCCAACTGGTCCATTACATGTAGGTCACGGTAGAGGTGCTGCATACGGAGATGCTATTGGAAGAATCTTAGAACGACTTGGTCATGAGGTATCTAGAGAGTACTATGTTAATGATGCAGGCAGGCAAATTGATATTCTCGCATGTAGTATTTTTCTAAGAAAATTTGAATGCTTTGATGGAGATCAATTTCCAGACTCTGCATATAAAGGATCCTACATTTTAGACATTGCTGATGCCATAGAAATTAATATTGGCATTACTCAAGCTGAAAAAGAATCTCTAATAAAAGATCTCCCTGACGAAAATGAAGAAATAATAGATGCTCTAATTAAACGCATAAAAATAAATTATTCAGATACTTGGTCAACAATTAGAGACTTTGGCCTTGATTTTGTTATCAGATCTATAAGAGAGGATTTAACAAAATTTAAGGTCGTATTTGATAATTGGTTTTTTGAATCATCACTTGGAGAACTCTCAGATAAAAAATCAGAAATTTCTAAAGCGCTTGCTAAAGTACAAAAAGATCATGCATACGAAAAAAATGGAGCTATTTGGTTAGAGTCCTCAAAATTTGGAGATGATAAAGATCGTGTAATTATCCGTGAAGACGGAAGAGGAACTTACCTATCCGCTGATTTGGCATATCACAGAAATAAATTAGACAGAGGCTTTGACACCATAATTAATGTTTGGGGTGCAGATCATCATGGTTATATTAAAAGGATAGAGGCAACTATTGAAGCTATGGGTTATAGCAAGAAACAAATGCAAGTTCAGCTCGTTCAATTTGCTAACCTTTTTGAGGATGGATCAAAGGTAAAAATGTCAACTCGAAGTGGAAATTTTTATACGCTTAAAAAACTAATTGATGATATTGGCCCTGATGCCTCTAGATTTTACTACTTATCTAAACAGGCAGATCAACATTTAGATTTTGATATTGGAATAGCTAGATCTAATTCAAAAGATAATCTTTATTATTACATCCAATATGCGCATGCGAGAATCAGCTCTGTAGAAAAAAAATTTCTTGAATTAGGCAAGACTTTACCTGAGAAATTTAATGATGCTAAATTTGAAAATTGCGATGAGCTTCTTCAAATAGCTTTAAATGCTCAATTTATTGTTAAAAGTTCAGGAGAGAGCCTGCAGCCGCATCTAATTGTTTATTACTTAAAGGATATTGCACAAAATTTTCATCAATTTTATAACAATGTAAATATCCTCAATGCAGATGAAGAGCACAAGAATAATATTATGCGTACTCTTATCATTGTTAAATCTGTTATAGCCTCCTCTTTAGACTTGTTGGGTATTGAGCCTTTAGAAAGTATGTAATTAATGTGAAAGATTTTGCTAAAAAACATCCAATAAATAACTCTAAGACAAGAAGAGTTAAAACCTCTTTGCGGGCAAAAAGAGACCTAAACCAGCCTCTTAAAATGAAGCACTTATTAGTTATTGCTGGCATATGTGCCCTGCTATTAGTTGTCTCAAATTTAATATTGCAAACTGATGTTGTGAATATAAGAAGCAATGTCAGCAATCCAAAAGTTGAATTTTTGTATCCTATAGAGTTAGCAAAAGATACTGTGCTTATTGAGCTTGAAGGTATAGTTGTTGAGGAAGATTGTGAGTATCTGATTCAAATAGAATCTTATGGTCAAAGAGTGTATGCGCAGGAACAACTAACTTCTCTGATATCTTTAGGCTTGGAATCCTATGTTGAAAAGACATTTAGCTCGATACAACCTGACAAGCCATTATTTAGAGTAATGTCTGGCCCCTATCTTAATAAGTCTGAAGTAAATAATGCCCGAGAGCTGCTAATTAAAAATAAAAGACAGCCACTAATCTATAAAAAATGCACGAAAACCTAAAAGATAGATTCCTAGATATCTCTCAAAAAATCCAAGCTGCTTGCCATAAAGCTCAGAGATCAGAAAAAGACGTGCAACTAATAGCAGTTTCTAAATTGCAATCTATTGAAGTTATTAAAGAGGCCTACTTACTTGGAATAAATCATTTTGGTGAAAATTATGCTCAAGAGCTTGATAAAAAAGTTTTAGAAACCCCAAAAGATATAATTTGGCATTTTATTGGTCCAATTCAATCAAACAAAGTTAAGCTCATTGCTAGGCATGCTGATTGGATCCATTCCTTGGAAAGAGAAAAGATTGCAAAAAAACTTAATGATGCATTGGAAACAGAAGGACGGAAAATTCAAGTATTAATTCAGGTAAATATTGATCAAGAGGAATCCAAGTCAGGCATCAACTCCAATCATGTTATTGATTTTGCAAATAATATAGATGCGAAATATACAAACTTGATTCTTAAGGGGCTAATGTTTATGCCAAAGATTAATCAATCTAAAAAAGATAAAATAGATTCCATGAAAAAAATAACTGCTCTTCAAAGTACATTTATTAATGAGTTCCCGGCATGTAATGTACTATCTTTGGGGACATCAAATGATTTTGAGGAATCAATCCTTGCTGGCTCAACAATGATAAGAATTGGCGAGAGTCTGTTGGGTAGACGGTCATGAATGTATGTTTTGTTGGATGTGGCAACATTGCGCAAGCAATAATTGAAGGATTAATAAGAAGCGGGGTTTCACCGTCAAGAATTAATTGCATTGAAAGAAATAAAACAAAAGTTGAGCTTTTAAAAGAAAAAAACTTGAAAGTAATTGAATTAGATAATCTTGCTACAGAAAATTTTGACTTAGTAGTTTTATCTGTAAAACCTAAGGATGCTTTAACTGCTGAAAAAAAAATATTTAAGGTTGCGCCAAACTCTAAAATTTTAACTGTAGTGGCAGGAATAGAGCTAAAAAAATACTCAAATCCTAATTCTGTTATCCGATCAATGCCAAATACATCCTCTGCTTTTGGCAAAGGTATAACAGCTCTTTACGCTAATGATCATTCCACAAAAGAATTCAATCTTGCTAATGATTTACTTAAAAAAATAGGTCATGTATTTATCCTCAAAAATGAGGAAGAAATGCACATCTTCACGAGCATTATTGGTAGCGGTCAAGCCTTTCTTTTTGAAGTTCTAAGAATATACCTTGATGAACTAAAGAAAATAAAGCCAGATAATGTAGATATTAAAGAAATTTTTAAGGACTTTGTTAGTAGCCTTGGAGATTCCTTTTCCAATGAACCAGATTTTGAAACTTTGATAAATAAGATAAAATCTCCGGGAGGAACAACTCAAGCGGGATTAGAATCTCTTGAAAAAAATTACTTGGAAAGAATTTTTAAACAAGCTTTTGTAGCAGCAAAAGATAGATCAATTGAGATAAGCAATGAGCAATAAATACTTAAGAAAAAATGGTTAGTGCATCTGCAATATTATTTGGCTTTGCGAGTTATGCTTTTGTGCTTTTATCTATCTTCAGATTATTTAGAATTAATTACTTTAATCCTATAGTTAAAATTTTTGCCACATATTTGGAGCCAATCTCAAAGTATACTTTCTTCTTTTTGCCTCCTCTTTTAGCAGCAATTGCCTTTGCATTAATCCTGAAATTTATTTCCTTTTATTTAGCTTACTCATCAGGATATGAATCATTGTCATTGTTTTATATTGCTTTTATAGATGTGATTAACTCTGGCTTTAGAATTTTATTTTATTGCGTTATTGGATCTGTGGTTTTAAGTTGGGTTGCTCCAGGAAATAATCATCCCTTATTACAAATCGTAGAAGAAATTTCTGCCGGTGTTTTAGATCCTATCAGAAAATTCCTGCCTCCAATGGGAGGTTTAGATTTTACTCCAATAATAGGACTACTGATTTTAAATTTAATCAACTCATCTTTCATACAGATAATCCGTTCTTTGTTATGAAGGTAAACACAAAAAAAGTTTCATTTGTCGAACCTTTAACTCTTCAGTCTGGAGAGGTTTTGCATGGCTTTGATCTAATGACAGAAACATATGGAGAACTTAGTGATGCAAAAGATAATGCTGTTTTAGTTTGTCATGCTTTTTCTGGAAATCATCATGCAGCTGGCAAAAAAGATGGAGAGAAAAAGCCAGGTTGGTGGGATGAATTAATTGGGGATGGCAAGACAATTGATACAAAAAAATTTTTTGTTGTTGCACTTAATAATATTGGTGGCTGTCATGGTTCAACTGGTCCAGCAAATACTGAAAATAAATTAAAACAGCATAATGGTGCAAATTTTCCAGAAGTATCAGTAAGTGATTGGGTTAAAACTCAAAAATTACTAGCTGATCATTTTGGAATAGATTGCTGGGAAATGGTTGCTGGTGGAAGTTTAGGTGGAATGCAAGCACTTCAATGGGGAATATCATATCCCGATAAAGTTAAAAAAGTAGCAATAATTGCAGCCTCATCAAAAATTAGTACTCAAAATATTGCACTAAATGAAGTGGCTAGGGAAATAATTAGAAAAGATGAAAATTTCCATAATGGCGATTACT
Source organism: uncultured SAR86 cluster bacterium (assembly GCA_902623685.1). Taxonomy (GTDB): domain Bacteria; phylum Pseudomonadota; class Gammaproteobacteria; order Magnimaribacterales; family D2472; genus D2472. The sequence goes on along the minus strand of CACNUQ010000003.1, from coordinate 38,033 downwards.
TATCTAAGGATGTATCTCCTAAAAAAGGTCTTAAAGCTGCAAGAATGCTTGGGCATATAACTTATTTATCTGAATCTAACATGCGAAAAAGATTTGGAAGGAGATTACAAGATCCAGAGAATAAAATAGATGCAGATGTAAACTATGAGGTAGAAAATTATCTTCAGTACAAAGGCGAGCAATTTGCCAACACCTTTGATGCGAATAGCTATATCCTGATGACTAAAGCCATGGATAGTTTTGATCCAGCTAAAGATTTCGACAATGATTTAGTTAAATGTCTTAAAACCATTCAAGCTAAATTACTTATTATATCTTTTGACTCAGACTGGCTATTTCCAAAAGAGTATGGGGTAGAAATCCAAATGTCTGCAATTAAAGCAGGCATTAATAGCTCATACATAGAACTAGAAGGTGATTATGGTCATGATAGTTTTCTTTTTTATTCCGAACAGTATTCTGCCGCGCTGAAAAACTTCTTAAACTCTAATGGATAATACGCTTCAACAAATCGTTCTAAATTGGATACCCAGTCAGTCCAAAGTTATAGACTTTGGATGTGGGGATGGCGTTCTTCTTAAAATGTTATCTGAGCAAAAGTCTATAACCGGTTATGGAGTAGAGAATGATCCAGATAAAATTAATGCTTGTATTATCAATGGGGTTTCGGTGATACAACAAGATATTGATGCCGGCATACACAACTATAAAGGCATGGGTTTTGATGTTGCAGTAATGGCTAGCTCAATTCAATGCTTAAGGAAACCAAGAGATGCAATGAAGAATATCTTAAAAGTTGCAAATGAGTGCGTAATTACATTGCCTAATTTTGGAAATTGGGAACTAAGATTAGGAATATTAAATGGTAAGATGCCCTCCTCTGCTCAACTTCCAGCTAAATGGTATGAAACAAAGAATCTTCATCTTTGTACAATTACAGATTTTGAAGAATTATGTTGTGAAGAATCTTTTGTTATTAAAAAGCAAGTCTACTTAAATCGTAAAGGCAAGTCTTCTTGGCTGGCTAATAGACTTCCTAACTTATTTGCTGCTCAAGCGGTCTATTTAATTGGTTAATCAAACAACCATTGTTGCTGCAACTAGTAATCCGGGCAAGCTCAAAGAGTTTGAATTGCTTCTACCAAACTTTAAAATAATCTCGCAAAGTTCATTGGGAATAGTCCCTAAAGAGGAGCTTGGTGAGACATTCTTTGAAAATAGCCTGCACAAAGCTCGAGTAGCAAATGCTGCCTCTGGAATGACATCGCTTGGTGATGACTCAGGTTTAATTGTGCCTGCCCTAAATAATCTACCAGGACTTCGATCAGCTAGATATGCGCACGAGAATGCAACGGATGAGGAAAATCGACAGCATCTTAAAAATGAACTTAAAAAACTAGAGTTAAATCAATCAAAAGCGTACTTTGTTTGTGTACTTGTTTTATTACGAGATTCTGCAGACCCATTTCCGCTCATCGCAACTGGTCTATTTGAAGGGGTAGTAAAAACAACTATGCGAGGGAAAAATGGATTTGGTTATGATCCTATGTTTTATCCTAAAAACAGTAACGTATCCTTAGCTGAGATGGATGAAAATGAAAAAGCATTACTAAGCCACAGAGGTATAGCTATGCAAATTTTAAAAACCAAGATTGAAAGATTTTCATCTAATGACAAAACTCACAGCCTATAAAATTTAAATATTGCTGAGGGAGAATAAAATTAATTATCTAGAACTTTTAGCAAAAAAGTATATATAGGCCTGCCTTCTTTTATTGCACGCTGTTGAAAGCGAGTAATGGGCATGCCCTCATTTGAAATTTGAGTAAAGGAAAACTGATCCTTAGTTTTTTCTAATTCTTCTTCAATTGATTCAGCATAATTTTCCCAATCTGTTGAAATATATGCAGTCCCATTTTTTTTAAGTACTTTTGCTAGAATTTTTAAAAAGTCATGTTTAATGAGCCTTCTTTTATGATGTCTCGCTTTAGGCCATGGATCAGGACAAATAATATAGATTTCGTCAAAAATTTTATTCGGGAGCTTGAAAAGTAATTCACGCACATCTTGATCAAAAATTTTTATGTTCTTCAAGGAATTATTAGCAATGTTATTAAGGAGGCTACCTATTCCTGAGAGATATACTTCTGATGCTACTATTAATGCATTGGGATTTTTCGATGCCAAAAAAGAGGTATTTTCTCCATTGCCAAAGCCTATCTCTAAAATAATTTTTTCATAGTCGCTAGCAAATTCCAATAATTCATTGGGTCCTGCGAGATGATGTTGATCTAATGAGACTAGGGCGTCTTTTTGTGATTTAGTTATGCGTCCTAGTCTTTTTACAAAACTTGCAAGATAGGGTTTGTCTTGATTGATGAGAAGATGCCTTGCTTAGGCTGCGTTAGACATGGCAGCTTTGAGTTTTTTTAATGCTCCATTCTCAATCTGTCTGATTCTTTCAGCAGATACATTGTACTCATCAGCAAGATCATGCAATGTCTCTTTTTCATCTGCTAGATATCTTCTAGCGATAATATCTTTGCTTCTATCGTCCAGGCTTGCTAGAGCCATTGATAGCTCTTCTGAATTATGTTCAGCAACTTCTTGTTGTTCAACAAGAATCTCTGGGCTAGATGACTTATCTTCAAGGAATTGAGATGGAGCTAAAATATCACCTTCATCGTCACTGCCAATCGGCGCATCAAATGCTGAATCCTGAGATGTCAGTCGATTTTCCATATGCAGAACATCTTTAACTTCGACATTAAGATCTTCAGCAATTTTCTCTGCTTCTTCCTGTGAAAGCCAATCTAGTGTTTTTTTCTTACTTCTTAGGTTAAAAAATAATTTTCTTTGCGCTTTGGTTGTTGCAATTTTTACCATTCTCCAATTCTTAAGAATATATTCGTGGATTTCTGCTTTGATCCAATGAACGGCAAAGGAAACTACTTTAACACCTCTATTAGGATCGAATCGATCGACAGCCTTCATCAAACCAACATTTCCTTCTTGGATAATATCAGCTAGAGGCAAGCCATAGCCTTGATAGGATCTTGCAATATGCACAACAAATCTTAGATGAGATAGAACTAACTGACGTGCAGCTTCCAAATCATTGTTTTCATAAAGCTTTTGAGCAAGCTCTTGCTCTTGTTCAGCAGTTAGAATTGGAATAGCATGCACACAAGAAAGATAGGACTCTATATCCTTTCCTGGCGTTGAAAGCGTAATTGTTTGTAAATCTGTACCCATATATATGTTTTTTTAATAACTAATTATAACTCATAGTTATTAAGAATTGATAATTATAGCAAATTTTTTCTAAAACTACCTATTAGAGACAAAATTGTCTTTTTTTGGTTCATATCTCTAATTGCAATAAACATAGGATTTAATATGTTGTTTTTTTTTCCATATTCAAGGGGTTTTCGATTATCTATTTGAAAAATACCTCCCCCCCTTGATCTTAGAACGGCGTCTGCAGCTGCTATGTCCCACTCAGAAGTAGGACCAAATCGTGGGTAAATGTCAGCTTTTTTATCTGCCAAGGCACAAATTTTAAGAGAGCTGCCCTTAGGTATTATCTTTAGTTTTTTACCTTTTTTGTCTAAAAAATTTAAAAAAGCTGTATCTATTAATGTTCTATGACTTTTACTGGTAACTATTCGTAGTGTTGACAATTTTTTATTATCAGACTTAATCTTGTTGATAGGTTGATTTGCTATCCCTGACCAAATCTGGTCAAAAGCGGGTGCTCCTACAACACCAATGATGGGTTTACTATTTTGAATAAGAGCTATGTTAGTCGTAAACTCATCTGATTTGTTTAAAAACTCTTTAGTTCCATCTATGGGATCAATGATCCAAAACTCTTTTGCTGGCGTATAATTTTTTTGCCTAAAACTTTCCTCTGAAACGATAGGGATATCAGGAAATTGACTCTTTAAAAAGTGTACTATTACTTTATGGGTATACATATCGGCAGCAGTCACAGGTGAACCATCTTTTTTCTCTTGTGCGCTGGACCTTGGATTCTGATAAATTTTTAGAATCTCTGGAAATAAACTCCGCGTTAATTCCTCTAATTGAGAGATAATATATTCTAAATTTTTAGTTAGCATTTTATTAATGGTAAAGCTTAATTCTACCACTGCAATTCTTTCAGATCTTGATGGGGTTATCTTAGATATTAATTACGATATAAAGTTTTGGGAATCCTGGCTCCCTGAGCATATAGCAAGCCAATTAAGCCTAAGTGAGGAAGAAGCAAAATCAGAGATCCTCACAAAAATAGAAATGCAAAAGGGGACGCTAAATTTTTATGATCTGAATTATTGGGATGATTTGCTTAACATTGACTGCATGCAAATCATTAAAGAAAAAGAAGAGAAGTGTTTTTATATAAAAGGTTCATATGAGGCATTACAAAAATTATCAGCTTTACAAAATCCCAAGCACATTTTGACTAATGGAGATCCAAGGATTCAGGAATACAAAGCCGAAACTCAAAACTTTCTAGAATTTTTTGATTCAATTTTTTACAGCATGCATGTTGGTTATCCTAAAGAGTCAAAAGAATTTTGGACTTTAGCAAGGCATAACTTAAATCTAGATTTTGAAGATGTAATCTTTATAGATGATGATTTCAAGGTCGTCACAGCTGCCGCTAAAGCAGGGGTAAAACAAGTAGCCTGGATTACTCCAGGCAAAAATAGAATTTTACAAAATGAAATTAAGACCTTCCCCAGTCTTGCTAATCTAGTTAGCGAAATTACTTGACCCTAAATTCTCAAAATTTAGAACCTGCAACATGAGGTCAAAGGTCTTCATTCTATTCTCTCAATGGCTTCAGGTTCTCTAAACGAGCGTTATTCACTTCATCAGGAGAAAGCGAATAGTCAAAGTTATAGAGGGCTCCCTCCCAATCACCATAAGCAATATTTTGAATCATAAACCACTTTACTCCCCAATAATCAGAATATGCTCTAACAATTTCTTTTCTTTCTTCAGGGCCCAAGTTATTGTCTTTAGCGTCCACAAAATCTCCTAAATTATCTCCAACCATAAGCAAGACTCTGTATTTTCCTCCTATCAACTCTCTTCTCGGTCCCTTGTTAGAATCCCAGTTATTTTCTCCACGCATTAAAACGGTATCAATGTCCTGATCCCAAGGAATATCAAGCTTGGTGAGATTTTTTTTGGTTGATTCTTTTAACTCAATTACCCGATTAGTAACATAAAAAATTGTTACGCCTTTCGAATCTGCATAATTCAGAAAATCTTTTGCGCCTGGAACTTCAGTGGCAACTGCTTCTTTGCCCCAATTAATCCACCCTTCTGGATACTTGGTGCCATCAAGAATCATTCGGGCTTCATAAGCAGTATTATCTAAAACTGTCTCATCTACATCGACTATAATTGCTGGTCTTTTACCTTTAACATCTTGTCCTGGCAGAGCGCTCCAAGATGAATCTGCTAAAGCATTGTCTAGCGCTTGCTTGGCTGATCTGAAGGTTTGAAGACTTCCAGCCAGTCTTTCAGCCGCTGTCTGTTGATAAAGTATAGACATTATATTTTGTTCTTTTAAATCACTAATATCTTTTTTTGCGTTATCTGCAAAAATAATTTCTGTTGTAATCAGTGAGTTTAAAAGAAATAAACTTTGCCAGAGACGTGCTTTCATAGATTTAAGCTATTATAATTTTTTGTTAAGAAACCTATTGTATCCATGAGCAAAGAAATAATCACCAAATTAGATGAGTTAGATAATGGGCTAAAGAAACTTAGTACCGAGAGAAAAGTAGTCCTCCCTCATCATAAAACTTTTGAATTAGTGGATGAGTTAAGAGAGATAGTTCAAAATATCAAAAATGAGGTAGATTCAAATGAGTAAATACACATGTTTTGATGTCAGCGTAAAAGATCATGTGGCCCATGTGGTCATGAATCGTCCTGATGAATTTAATACCATGACACGATTGTTCTGGAAAGAACTTCCCGAAATAGTTAAAGAACTAGACAAAAATGCTGAGGCAAGAGTTATTTTATTGAAAGCAGAAGGCAAGCATTTTAATGCCGGTATGGATTTGGCTAACTTTGCTCCCGCAGATAAAAACGGGCCAAAAAAGGACCCTGCTCGAATGCGAGAGACTTTTTATCACGAAGTACTAGAGCTGCAAAATACCTTTACTGCATTAGAGGAATGTCGCATGCCGACAATTGCATCCATTCAAGGAGCCTGTGTTGGTGGTGGCATAGATATGGTATCTGCCTGTGACATTAGACACTGTTCTGCTGATGCTTTTTTTAAAATTGCGGAAGTCGATATAGGTCTAGCCGCAGATGTTGGTACATTGCAAAGACTCCCTTCATTGATGCCGATAGGCGCAGTTAGAGAGCTTGCTTATACTGGTAGAAAATTTCTTCCAACTGAGGCTCTTAAATTAGGCTTTATGAATAAAGTTTTTGATAGCATAGAAGATCTTGAAAAAGGTTCATTAGAGCTAGCTCAAGAAATTGCCTCAAAGTCCCCGCTTGTTACTCGAGTAATTAAAAAACAAATTAACTATGCTCGTGACCATAGCGTTAAAGAATCGCTTGATTATCATGCTGCATGGAATTCTTCATTAATTAGTGGTCAAGACATGGAAGCGGCTATGAAAGCCTTTATGGAAAAATCTAAAGCAAATTACGATGACTTAGAGCCAACGCATTCATTCTGGGAAAAAGAGGGATTAGTTCCTTAAGAAAACAGGTTCTGAAGGTGTAGAAAGCTTTTTTGAATATTTATAACCTTCAGCATCAAAATTCTTTAATTCCTCAGACTTTGTAACTTTATTTTTAATCATCCAGTGGCTCATATATCCACGAGCTTTTTTGGCGTAAAAACTAATCAGTTTGTATTCACCATTTTTAAAATCTTTAAAAACTGGTGAAACGACTTCAACATCCTCTGGCAATGAGCCTACAACAGTAAAATATTCTTTTGATGCCAGATTAACGACGAGATTTGATTTGTTAGTTTTAAGTTCTTTTAAAATATTATCTTTAACTTTATTACCCCAAAACTCATATAAATTTTTTCCTTCTGAGTTCTGCAACTTAGTTCCCATTTCTAATCGATATGGTTTAATAACATCAAGCGGTCTTAGCTCTCCATACAAGCCAGATAAGATTCTTAAATGCTTTTGAGCAAAGGTAATATCTTTTTTATCAAAAGTTTCTGCTTGCAAACCTTGGTAAACATCTCCTTGGAAAACATATAAAGCCGGCTTGCTATCATTACTAATCTTTTTAGCAGCTGACCAACTTTGATAACGATCAAAATTTAAAGCTGCAAGCTTATCGCTTAAACCCATGAGAGAAGCAATATCTTTGGGCTCTTTTGTTTTGAGCTCCCTAATTAATTTGGCTGAGTCAGCTAAAAAAGCTGGCGCGGTTGGCTCTACATCGAACTCCTTTGTGTAATCGAGGGTTTTTGCTGGTGATAATAAAACGATCATGGTTCTTATTTTAAACAAATCTCTTTAATATACATAGCATGAGTGATTATTTAGGACGATTTTTTGCACGATTGATTCCTGTTTTATTAATTTTGGTCATGATCGTTGTCATTGGACGTTATTTTTTTGGTATCGGCAGAGTGGATATCCAAGAGCTGGCTCTGTATGTTCATGCTCTTATTTTTTTAGGTTGTGCAGGCTGGGCATATTCAGAAGATGAACATGTAAGAGTTGATATCTTCTATCGAAATGCATCACCTGAATATAAAAAACTAGTTAACGTTCTTGGAATATTTTTTTTCTTATTGCCAACGATAGGCGTCTTGTCATATTACGCTATAGATTTTGTTTCTGCCTCATGGTCAGTTAAAGAGATATCGACAGAACCTGGCGGATTAAACTTAGTTTATATCCAAAAATCATTTATTTTTTTATTTCCAATAGTTTTAGCATTAGCTGGAATTAGGGAGCTGTATAAAACATGGAAATAATTCCAATTATTTTAATTCTTCTCATTTGTGGAGCTTTGCTTCTAGGTTATCCAGTAGCGTTTACGCTTGCTGGAACTTCAATCCTATTCGCTCTCATTGGTATGGCATTTGATTTTTTTGACCCAAATTTGTTTAAAACCTTGCCCATGCGTATGTTTGGCATCATGAATAATCAAACTTTACTTGCTGTTCCCTTGTTTGTTCTTATGGGAGTAGTCTTAGAAAGAGCTGGTATTGCCAGCAAAATGCTCAAAGATATGGCAATAGTATTTAGAAATACTAATTCAGGTTTAAGCATCTCTATTATTTTAGTTGGCGCCCTGTTAGCAGCAAGTACTGGGATTGTTGGAGCGACTGTTGTAACTATGGGTCTTATGTCTCTGCCAGTAATGTTGAGGCAAGGTTATGAGAAAGATTTTTCTGCAGGTTTAGTAGCCTCCACTGGAACACTCGGTCAAATCATTCCACCCTCAATTGCACTCGTCCTCCTCGGTGATGTTATGTCAAATGCTTATCAAAGAGCACAAAATAATATGGGAGTCTTTTCACAAGAAACTGTTTCAGTTGGAGACTTATTTGTTGGAGCTATTATTCCAGGAATGATGATAGTGATTGGATATTTGGCGTACACAATTTTCATTAATCGAAAGAAAGAATTCGCTCATACAGATGAAATTGAAGATGAGGTGAATATATTCAAAACTCTTCTCCCACCTGCCACCCTTATTTTTGTGGTTCTTGGATCCATTATTGCTGGAATAGCCACTCCAACTGAAGCAGCAGGGGTTGGAGCTTTTGGAGCACTCATCATTTCAGCTTTAAATGGTAGTTTAAATTTAGAGCTTATAAGAGTAACAAGTTATAAAGCTGCGACTGTAACCACTATGATTTTTAGTATTCTTATTGGCGCTTCAATTTTCTCTTTAATTTTTAGAGGAGTGGGTGGCGATCTTTTGGTTGATCAAATTTTTGAGATGATGCCTGGGGGCAAGTACACAGCTTTATTATTTATTCTACTGGCAATCTTTCTCTTTGGTTTTATCCTAGATTTTATAGAAATTTGTTATGTCATTATTCCCTTGGTAGCACCCCCACTTTTAATGATGGGCTTTGATCCCGTCTGGCTTGGAATATTGATGGCGATTAATTTGCAAACCTCTTTTTTAACGCCTCCCTTTGGCTTCTCCTTGTTTTATCTGAGAGGAGTAGCAGATGAAAGCATTAAAACCACTGATATTTATAAAGGGGTTGTACCCTTTATAGCTATTCAGCTGCTAGTTTTGTTATTGGTAATTCTATTTCCGTTTTTTATCCTATAACTTGGCCAGGCCAGGAAAGCGTCTATTTACAGCAGCATTTATCTCTTTGTAATACTCTTCTGAGTCTATCTCTACATAACACAATGCACATAGGTATTCATGGGTCGCAAAAGCTATTCTTGAAGCTTCTATATTTTGATGGTCTTCAACACCAAACCATTCATTTTTCTTTTCCCATGCCAGGGCAGGTTCAGTAGGATTAACCTCTTTTTTTATTCTCATAATCCTCCACTGCATTTAATATAGTTTGCCATCCGACCTCAGCAATTCTTTTGTCTCTTCCTTCTCTGTTGATTCCTTTTGCAACATAAATTTTTCTATCTGTTGTAAGATTTCTAATAATAATTTCTTCTAGATTAGCTCCCAAGGGAACAATCAAATCAGGCTTAATAATCTCGATAAATTTATTTGTAAAATTCTCAAATGCTATTTTGTATGCAGCATTATTTGGAGCGCCTATGTATCTATAAGGCACAATATTCGCATAAGCTATTTGATGCAGACTGAGTTTGGTTAAATTTCTAAACTCGTTTACAAATCTAGAAATATTCCATCTAGGCATTGCTTCAAGGTATCTATTTGCATACTGTCTATAGAAAATTTCTTTGTGTTTCTCTGATGATTGAAATAATAGAAGTGCTTGATTTATTTGCCTGTCAATTGCTTGATGTTCGCTTTTGCTTTCAGCATTAGACTTGCCTAGAAATAAGACCTTGCATTGAGTTTGTTCAAAATCTTTGCCCACAAAACCTATAAAAGGATCTTGTTCTATTAGCCCAAGTCGATCAGAAAATTTATCTATTCTAATGCCTGGTTTGTTTTTATATGTAATATCTCTTTTTAAATAAGATAATTTCTGCAATGAGTCATAATTCATATTTTATCTCTTTTCAGGTTAGTGAATTTGTTTTAAATTTGGAGGAAGGATAATTTCTCTGTCATGGATGTCATAGAAATCAATTGGTCGATTAAATATTCCCAAAGAATCTGGTACTTCTGCTCTTTCATAAGCTATATTGGATTGCTGCTCAATCAAAGAAACCCTTCGACACCGATTTAAAAGAGCCTTTCTATCAGCTAGAATGTAATTGAATTTTTGGAGTGCATGCTCTTTTGATTTAGCTCTAATCTCATAAAAATCTACATCAATTCTGGTATACGGAACATAAAATATTTTTAAATCATTATTTATAACCCTTAATTTTTTTTCTTTTTGCATATTTATTAACCCTTCAGAATAATCTCAATATTTTCTTCAGGAATATCGTAATGAATTGAAAGTCCGGCTTTTGCCTGTGAAATAGTTAATGCATCCACCTCATTATTATCAAGATAACTTACACGCAAAGATTCATCATCAAAAACAGGTTCTGCCAAATGTTTTTTTACTTTTCTTGCGCTATTAAGAAACTCATTTTCAGCTTCAAAATATTCATCTATATAACTAAGGTCTTGATCAGGAACAATTTTCCAGTCAAGAGATTCAGGGTCAATATCAAATTTATTGAGTAATGTTTCTGTCTCATAATATTTCACAGGCCATCTTTGACCATCCCAAGCATTTGGAATACTCAATTCGGCATACTCATCAAATTTAATCATCCATCTATCATTATCTCTTGGTAAATTTAAAGCAGGGCTTATTCCAGAAATCTTTCCTATTAAGAAAGCTGAAGAATGAGGCACTTCTAAATCTGCTAAACCATGATTAGTATTACGAGCACAAACAATATACTTACATTTTAGAGCTCTTTCTGGATCTATTTTCCAAGCTAATGAACCATTAAGATCTAATAAAAGCTTTTTGCTTCTATGAGTAAATACAATTAATGATTCTTTGTGTACTAAGTAATCCATGATTAGTCCCCTATGTTTAGTTAAATCAATGAGTAGATTAGACTAAAAATATAAATAAATCAATATATCTTTAAAGATCCTTAAGGAAATTTAAATTTACTTAACTATCCTTAATTAATATTTATCTATAACTTCTTCCTTTAAGCTTTAAAATAGCTTAATGTTTAACTCTAATTCTTTACTATTTGCTTTTGGCGCCATTACTTTTCTAGTAACCTTTTCTTGGTTTAAATATGCTGCGATGGAAGTATTTAAAAAAGAGCTTCAGAATAATGAAATTAATGAGGGAGTCTGGTCAAAACTGTTTAAAGTTTTCTTTGTAGATTTTTTAATCTGTATTATTGGAGTTTTAGGAACAGGAATTCTATTTGTAACAGTCTTTAACCTTGCCCACTAGCAAGATTAAGACCTGCATTATTTTTCTCTAACGCTCTTTCAGCTCGATAGCTTGATCTGACCATAGGTCCGGAAACAACTTCCAAGAATCCTTTTTTCAATCCTATTTCACGATAACGATCAAATTCTTTGGGGGTAACCCATCTTTCGACCGGAAGATGATTTAGAGTTGGTCTTAAATATTGACCTAAAGTTAAGATGTCCACTTTGTGAGCAATTAAATCATCCATGGTTTCTTCAATTTCTTGATCTGTTTCGCCTAAACCTAAAATTAAACTTGTCTTTGTAAGAACATTAGGATTTATTCTTTTTGATTCCGCAAGAACCTCAAGAGTCTGTTCATACCCAGCTCTTGTATCTCTAACAGGATGTGTAAGTCTTTTAACAGTCTCTAAGTTTTGTGCAAAAACCTCTAGCCCACAATTGACCAATGTATCTATTGACGAAGATAAGCCCTTGAAATCTGGCGTTAATGCTTCTACCGCAGTAAAAGGGTTTAATTCTTTAATGGCTTTCACAGTTTTAGCATAATGCTCTGCCCCACCATCATCTAAGTCATCTCTGTTAACAGATGTAAGAACTACATATTTGAGTCCCATAGTTTTGACGGCTTTTGCAGTATGCAATGGCTCTTCGTGGTCTAACCAGCCTTTTGGATTACCTGTATCCACTGAACAAAACTTGCAAGCTCTGGTACAAACAGAACCCATCAGCATAAAAGTTGCAGTGCCTGCAGACCAACATTCAGAGATATTTGGACACATGGCCTCTTCACATACAGTATTTAGGCGTTTATCTTCTACCTGTTTTTTGACAGCGCTAAAATTACTTTCGAAGGTAGCTTTTACTCTTATCCACTCTGGCTTCTTCTGATTTGGTACAGATGAATACTTATTAGCCTTTTGACCATTTTTGATAGCTTTAATGCCATCCCTATTAATGATCTTTTGTGTTGGTATTATTTCCATTAACTTAATACTGTTTGTATCTCTTTTATTGCGACAGATTTTACATCTTCAAGAGTAACTTTTGAATCAAAATCACTAATTTGTGTTACCTCTAAACCTTCGTATCCGCATGGATTAATCAAGGTAAAAGGAGTTAAGTTCATGTCAACATTTATACTGATACCGTGATAGCTTTTACCTTTTGAGAATCTTAATCCGATAGATGCTATTTTTTTGTTTTCTACATAAACTCCTGGGGCTCCCTCAATAAAAGAACTTTCAATTGAATAATGCTGCAAAACTTTTTGGATAATCAATTGTAAATTTGCAACCAAGGTTTTGGGACCAATTTTTTTAGATTTTATATCCAGTAAAAAATAAATAACAAGTTGGCCTGGTCCATGAAAGGTTACCTCTCCACCTCTATCAGTTTGAATCACTGGGATATCACCCGGATTTAAAATATTTGATGGATCTGCTGCTGTACCGAGAGTAAAAACTGAAGGGTGTTCTAATAGCCAAACCTGGTCTTGGAAAGATTCTGCTTTTACTAAAGAACGCATTTGCTCATAAGTATTTTCATAAGCTTGCGTACCTAAATGAAGAAATTCAGGAATCTTCATCACTATTGGTTCGAGCCTCAACAAATGCATCCTCAGCTATGGCATGAAAACTCTTAACCTCTGCCATGAACGTTTTAAATGAATCGTAAACTTTTCTTACAGCTGGATCAGTAGCTGCAGAAGTTTCTAAAATCTCCTCAGAAATAGCGCGGAATTCATTAATAACATCATCTGGTAGTTTTCTTAACTTTACATCATGTTTAGTAATTAAGTCTTGTAAAGCTCTATTATTTGACGCCGTATACTCATCTAACAAATCTTGATTAACTGCTTTGGCAGCTACCTCAACTATAGATTGAAGATGAGGTGGCAAAGAATTCCATGCCTCTAAATTAATGGTAAATTCCAACATGGAGCCTGGCTCGTGCCAACCTGGATAGTAATAATATTTTGCAACTTGCTGAAATCCAAAGGCAAGATCATTGTATGGACCTACCCATTCAACTGCATCTATAGTACCTGTTTGCATGGCAGTATAAAGTTCTCCCCCAGGAATATTGACTGGAATGCCACCGGCTCTTTTAAAGACTTCGCCTCCAAAACCCGGAAAGCGCATTTTTAATCCCTTAATATCTTCAAGTGAGTTAATCTCTTTATTAAACCAACCAAACATTTGTGTGCCAGTATTACCACCTGGAAGTGGCTTCATATTGAAGGGTTTATACAGCTCTTCCCATAGCTCTAGGCCACCGCCTCGATTTACCCAAGCATTTATTTCATCAGCAGTAAAACCGAATGGTACTCCTGCAAAAAACTGTGCAGCTGGAACTTTGCCTTTCCAGTAATAGGCACCGCCATGCCCCATTTCGACAGCGCCTGAAGAAACTGCATCAAAGACACCCATGGCAGGAACAAATTCTCCAGCTCCATAAACTGTTACTTTTAACTGGCCTTGAGACATTTCATCAACCAACTTACTAAAACGCTCTGGTGCCATTCCTAAACCAGGATAATTCTTTGGCCAAGTAGTAACCAATGACCATGAGTAATTTTGAAACTTTACCTCGCTATCAGTATTTTGATCCGCCTGTCCACAGGAAAATAGGAAACTTAAAGCTAACCCAGTTATTAAAAAATTTTTCATCCCAACATCTCCAATTTAGCAAAAGCTAGTACCAGCCATTTACTGCCAGCTTTTTCAAAATTAATTTGAACTCTTGCTGATTCACCTGATCCCTCATAGTTTAAAACGACACCGAGCCCAAAGGTAGGGTGAACTACTTTCTGCCCTAATCCAATACCAACCTCTTCTTTAAAGTCCATGGTTGATTTTTTTGGTTTTCGTACATATGAAGTTGTCACAGAAGCTCGGGGTCTTATTTCTTCAATAAAAACAGAGGGAATTTCTTTTAAAAATCTTGAGGCTGGATTAAATACGTCAGATCCATGGAGCCTTCTTGATTCTGCATGAGTTAGATAAAGCTTTTTCATGGCACGAGTAATTCCTACATAGCAGAGCCTTCTTTCCTCCTCAAGTTGAGATGGTGATTCTATGGATCGTCCATGTGGAAAAAGAGTTTCCTCCAGACCCGTAATAAAAACCAATGGGAATTCTAGACCTTTGGCTGAATGTAATGTCATTAACTGAACGGCATCTTGAAACTCATCAGCTTGGGTATCTCCAGCATCCAATGAAACAGTATCTAAGAAAATTTCTGCAATTTCTTTGTGAGACTTTTCTTTTTCAAATGATTGTTCAAAGTTTTTTGCCGAGGTGACTAGCTCTTCCAGGTTTTCTATTCTAGTTTTACCTTTCTCGCCAGCTTCTTTTTTGTGATACTGATACAAGCCTGATTTTTGTATGATAAGTTCCATCAAATCAGACAAGGGAGTTGAATCAAGCAGTTCTATACAATGGGTAACAAATTCTAGATATCCCCTTAAACCTTGACCAGCTTTACCACCCATTTTCCCTTCATCTAATAATTTAGCCGCTGCCTTAATATAAGAAAGGTTGTATGCTTTTGCGGCATCTCTAATTTTTGCCTGAGACTTCACCCCAATGCCTCTGGTTGGATTGGCAATAGAACGCTCAAATGCAGGATTATCATGCGGATTAAAGACTACCTTTAAATAGCTCATAGCGTTTTTAATCTCCATACGCTCATAGAACCTGAGACCACCATAAATTCGATAAGGAATGTTAATTCGTAACAATGCTTCTTCCAAAGCTCTCGATTGTGCATTTGATCGGTAAACAATTCCTACATCTTGATACAGTTCACCACTGTCCATCCAATTTTTTACAGTTCCTGCAATAAACCTTGCCTCATCCTGCTCGTTGTATGCCTGATAAAGGGTTATGGGCTCACCCTCAAGCGAATCGGTCCATAAATTTTTTCCCAGGCGATTTTGATTATTTTCTATCAAAGCATTAGCGGCGCTTAAAATTACGCTTGTAGAACGATAATTTTGCTCTAAACGTATAATTTTAGATTTCTTAAAACTAGATTCAAAAGACGAAATGTTCTCAACTTTCGCTCCCCGCCAACCATAAATCGACTGATCGTCATCTCCTACAGCGGTAATGGAAGATGCATCTGAAGATATCTCTTTCAACCAGTTGTATTGAATAGTATTAGTATCTTGAAACTCATCAACCAATATAGCTTTGAATCTATTGTGAAAAAATTCTTTTACAGTTTTATTTTTTTTGACTAACTCATAAGCCTTTAGCAATAACTCGGCGAAATCTACCAAACTATCATTTAAACAAGCATCTTCGTAGTGTTTATAAATACCTTTTACCGTTTGAGTATAAAAATCACCATTGTCATTAACTTTATCAGCACGAATCCCCTCATCTTTCCAGCCATTAATTTGCCACTGCATTTGTTTGGGAGGCCAAGCGCCATCATCAAGACCTGCTTCTTTAACCAAGCGCTTCACAATTCGTAACTGATCATCGCTATCAAGAATTGTAAATCCTGAAATAAGTCCTGCTTCTTTGTAGAATCTTTTAAGAGTCCTGTGCGCCAGCCCGTGAAAAGTCCCACACCACATATCACCAGCAGGTGACTGAAGTAACTCTTGAATTCTTGATTGCATTTCTTGAGCTGCTTTGTTGGTAAAGGTTACGGCCATAATAGATGAAGGATTAAGTCCCATCGCCTCCACACTCCATGCGATTCTATGAACTAATACCCTGGTCTTGCCTGAGCCTGCCCCTGCCAAAACTAAAAGGCTCTGGTCTTCAGAGGTAACCGCTTCTCTTTGCGGATCATTTAAATTTTCTAGTATGTGAGAAACATCCATTAGGGGTTCATTTTTTAGTCTAAGAAGCCTATTCTAACCTTTATGCAAACTAAATTATTAAGAGAAATTAAAATTGCGCTTCCTAACTTAAGAAAATCAGAAGTAAAAGTTGCTGAATATATTTTAAATAAGCCAAGTGCAATTATTGAGCTAACTACTGCACAAGCTTCAGAGGAGATAGGAATTAGCGAGCCTACCCTAATAAGATTTTGTAAAGCTGTTAATTTTGATGGTTTTCAAAAGTTTAAACTTACCCTTGCTCAACAGCTTGCCGCAGATGACTATTTTAATTCCTACGAAATTGATTCTGAAGACTCTATTCAAGAGCTTACTGAGAAAGTATTCGATAGTACCATCAGTGAAATTTTGAATGTTAGATCACAACTTAATCAAACCTCACTTGAGGAGGCAATCGAAACATTGGCTAATGCCAAAAGAGTAGAATTTTATGCTTTTGGGGGCTCTGCAGCAATTGCCATGGATGCACAACACAAATTTTTTCGACTCAAAATACCATCCTCGTGTATTTCTGATCCTCACATTCAATTTATGTCAGCAAATTCTCTAAATAATAGGGATGTGGTTGTGGCCATATCTCAGTCTGGAAATACTGCGGCCTTGGTCGAAAGCATAAAAACAGTTAAAAGTTTTGGTGTTATTGTTATTGGGCTTATGCCCTCAAATACTCCTCTCTCAAGAATATGCGACATTTCTCTAGATATTGATGTTGGCGGGAATGCAAGATTAACTAGGCCACTAACTTCAAGGTTAGCTTACATGGCAATTATTGATGTTTTGGCAGTTGGTGTTGCTCAGCTTAAGCCAGAGGCTCAAGATCATTTGTTTAACATTGTAACTAGTCAAAGTTCTCTAAAGTTAAAGTAACTAGTATCTAAGGTTTTCCCTAAACCAAAGATTTACCATCCACTTTTCACCCTTGATTACAGGCATGCCTCCATGAAGTGATTTTGGATTAATTTTTGGATAAGTTGATGAATCATCAAGAAGGGTATTATGAAAAACCACTACATCACCTTTTTTTGGTGGAACATTAATATTTAGCTCTGGAAAACCTGTTTCGCCTCCCTCCTCTACATCATTAAGATATGCAATTACTGTAACCATTCTTTGGCCACCTGGCTCCCAATTATTCTTTCCATCTTCAGTCTCATAGTCGAATGAGTCAAAATGAGGTTTATACTGAGCTCCTTTTTTATAATATACAAGCTGGTACTGCTCTGCATTTCTTATTGGCATTTGGACTAAAATTGAAAATCTTTTACTTACTTCATGAATAATTTCATTTGCATCATGCTCTATCCAGCAATTCTCACTTGTCCTGCTTTCATGTTGAACATGCTTATCAGGACTTATAACAGTTGAAGGCTTAAGCTTACCTTCAGCAGTATTGATAAAAGCTTGGCATTCATCTTTGCTTAAAAAATTATCGACTACATACAGTATTGGATCTGCAGCGTACATGATCACATTTTCAGCAATTCTTTTTGGATATTCTTGATCTTTCATGTGAGATAATTGTAGTTTAAAAAAAGATTTCTATCATGTCGAAGAAAATTTTTATTTCTGTAGCATCCTATCAAGATCCACTCTTGCTTGAAACACTATGTAGTGCTTATCAAAATGCAGAAAATAAAGATAACCTTGTATTTGGTGTATGCGAACAAGCTGATAACGGTATTAATGTTCATTCTATTAATTTTAAAGACCAGATTAAATATGAATTATTAGATCCTGTAATGGCAAAAGGGCCATGTTGGGCAAGAGCAAGAATTCAAAGTCTTATTTCAAATGAAGATTATTTCCTTCAAATCGACTCTCATACTATTTTTGCAAAAAACTGGGATAAGATTTTAATTAATTATCATGCCTGGATAGAAAAATGTCTTGAAAATCATTTTGTCATTTCGGGATACCCAAGAGGCTTTAAGCCAAATAAAGAACTTGACAGCTTTAAGTTAAATACAGCCTATAAAGAGACGCTTGGGATAACTTTTAGAGAAAAAAGAATGTTTGAAGATGGATATTATTCAATGCAAAAAAGTTTTCCTGCAAACACTAATTTGCCTGCAAAAGGATTACTGATTGCTGGAGGTTTTATTTTTGCTAGAAAAGAATTTGCAAGTTTAATCCCCTATGATCCTAAGTTCTATTTTCATGGCGAAGAATTGAGTATCGCGCTTAGGTTATATACCAACATGTGGGATGTTGTGCACATACCTAGAGTACCCCTATTTCACCTATACACAGATGTGGATAATTTAATTAGAAAACTTCATTGGGATCCAGAGGATGAAAAAAATAGAGCAATTAAGTGGAATGAGTTAGATAGATTGAGTAAATCTAGGTTAGGAGATCTAATTAACAATAACTTAGAGTCTCCTTTTGGCCTTGGTAAATTAAGATCTATTAAAGACTTTGGAATCCTTTCTGGAGTAGACTTAATAAACAAAAAAATTATTGACGAGGAGCTCGCAACAAATAGTTTTTGCTTTGAAGAAATTCAATCTAAGTTCGAGCCCTTTAATTCAGTTAATTTTGAAAATGATTGATGCATATTATCTAAGGAGAAAAAATGAGCGAAGATGTAAAAAAATT
The DNA here is from genome assembly GCA_902623685.1 of uncultured SAR86 cluster bacterium. Classification (GTDB taxonomy): domain Bacteria; phylum Pseudomonadota; class Gammaproteobacteria; order Magnimaribacterales; family D2472; genus D2472. The sequence continues at coordinate 19,024 of CACNUQ010000003.1, read as the reverse complement.
TCTTAATAGCTATGGAGATTTTGTAACCAAAGTAACAAGCGAGCCAAGTTTGGATTTAAACATTTTACACGCTCGAATGAAGGAAATTGATTCCTCATCTCCTATAGAATCTGCAAGACTATTTACCGCCGCACTTGGGTTAGGTAGTGAGACAGGCGAATTTGTGGAAATAGTAAAAAAGATGTTCCTTCAAGGAAAACCAGCATCAGAAGATAATATTTTTCATATGAAAAGAGAGTTGGGAGATATTATGTGGTACTGGGCTACTGCCTGTATGGCATTAAAACTTGATCCATATGAAGTTATCAAAGAAAATCAAGACAAGCTTGAAGCAAGGTATGGAGAAAAGTTCGAAGTTGATCGCAGTGAGCATAGAAAAGATGGAGATTTATAAATAAAAATTAATAAGCAGATTTTTGTTTTAAATCTTCAACAGCGTCCTTAAATTCTATAGACAATTGATCAACTAAGGTTTGAACCGATGGAGAATCTTTTATTGAACCAATGCCTTGACCTGAACCCCAAATATCTTTCCAAGCTTTTGCATCTGTATTACCACCAGAACCAAAATTCATTGACGATTTATCTGCCTCAGGAAGATTGTTAGGATCTAAGCCAGCATTTTCTACTGATCCTTTCAGATAATTACCATGAACGCCAGTAAATAATGAAGAGTAAACAATGTCGTCTGCTGCACTTTCAATAAGCATTTGCTTGTAGCCTTGATCGGCATTTGCTTCTTCAGTAGCAATGAATCTGGTACCTAAATATGCAAGATCAGCTCCCAAAGCTAAACTTGAAGCAATCGCACTTCCTGAGCTAATTGAGCCAGATAGAATTATGGTTCCATCAAAAAATTCCCTTACCTCTCGAACTAATGCAAAGGGTGATAATGTGCCAGCATGGCCTCCAGCTCCTGCACAAACTAAAATTAAACCATCAACTCCCTGCTCTGCAGCTTTCTTAGCGTGTCTAACACTGATAACATCATGATAAACAAGTCCACCATATGAATGAGCGGCAGTAACTATTTCTTCAGGCGGTCTTAATGATGTAATAATAATTGGGGCTTCGTGTTTAACACACAGCTCCATGTCTCCCATTAATCTATCATTTGAACCATGACAGATTTGATTCACTGCAAAGGGGGCAACTGGTAAACTAGGATCATCAATTTTTGCTTGAGCCAATTCCTCTTTAATTCTTATCAGCCATTCTTCAAGTACATTTTGAGGCCGGGCATTCAAAGCAGGAAAGGAGCCAACAATTCCGGCCTTGCATTGTGCAATGACTAATTCAGGACCTGATACTAAAAAAAGTGGAGCGCCAATAACTGGTATTGATAAATTATCTTGTAAAATTTTTGGCAGTGTCATATTGAGTCCTTTTGAAAAAGTAAGTTTAACTGAAGCTTCTGTAACATTAAATAGCACTTGAGTGATTAGAAAGCCTCATCTGCAACCCAGCTGATTGACCAATTATGTCCTAATCTATTACCTTTATAAGTGTCTGGAAGTGTTGTTACCAAACTTCCATTAAGTTCAATTCTTTGAGGATCTTCATTTAGATTTTTAAATACATTATCAAGCTGAAATTGAGTTCTCCACTCATAAAGAACTGATTTTTTTGGTATTGCTGAAATAGGTTCATAGGCACACATTGAATTTAACATTGGGGTGCCTAACAAAGGTGATGCTATAACGTGAATTTCAATGGGAGTCGAAAGATTCCAATCTTTTAGGAGCTGAGTAACTAATATACCTCCGTAACTATGCCCTATTAAAGAAATTTTTTTTATGGACTTATCTTGATTCAAAATACTAGTAATTTCATCCTTTAACTTTTTTACAGAGTTTTGAAAACAGCTATTATCGGGCCAGCGATAAAAATACATATGCCTCAATTTTGTATTTATTTTTTTTAAAGGGTATATCCATTCATAACCTTCACTATTTCCTCCATGTACTGAGATAAATATTTCCTGAACTTCAGCTAAACTTGGCTCCATCGAATTCAAACCATAAGGAAGATCCATCAACCTCATGCCTAAATTTTTAACAGAAGTATCATTTTCAAAATCACTTATCTTAATTGGAGGCAAAGAGGTGTCACTGCATCCTGCTAGCAAAAATATTAATAAGAAAAATGAAAAGATAGATTTCATTATGTTATTTTAAAAAATACGCGACGCTATGATCATCAAAATCTCGTCTTCCGATTCTCTCAAAACCCATCTTCTCATGAAAGTTTAATGAGGGTTGATTTACAGGCTGAGTATTGACCTCCAATGCTATAGGTAAATTTTCATTGTTGGCATGAGCAAAGATATTTTTATAGATAGCTATACCTAAACCCGATCTTCTGTGATTCTCATCAATCGCAACTCTATCGACGTAAAGAAATTTTTTTAGTCTCTGTTTAAAAAATTTATAATTTTCTGATTCATATATAGAACCTTCTCTCATACAAATTATAAATCCAACAATTTCTTTGTCATGAAGCATCAATAAATTATATGCACTAAGTTCGATTAACCTTTTTAGATGCTCGATAGATTCAAGCGGCCCAACCTCGGGAGTATTTTGCTGGTTAAGTTTAAATATTGCGTCAATTTCAAATTGACAACAATTAGAGATATTAAAAGAACTCAATCTATAATTGGTATTCATATTTTTTTACTCAAAATACAACTATTTGAGCGGTTAAGATAATTCTGGGCGCTTTCCAGCAAAGTTAGCAAAGTATTTTTTTATAAATTCGAGGTCCTTCTCAACATCGCCAGTGGGACTAAAAAAATCCCCGAGTTCAACAGTTTTATTTGAAAAGTCAATTCCTGCCATCATAATCCTGCTATTTGTTTCGTTTGCAATTCGCAAAAATCCAGTTTTTAATCTTTCAACTTTTTTTCTTGTTCCCTCTGGGGAAATGGCAATAACAAATCCTTTATATTTTTCAGTTATGTTATGAATTTCTTGCTTTAAAGCTTGAGGATTAGCTCTATTTACAGGAATTCCTCCCATTTTTCTCAGCAGTCTGCGAAAACCTTTTTTAAATATAGAGTGCTTGCCTACCCAATGAATATGAACATCTAGACTTAAGATAAGTGACATTGCAAGAACAAAGTCCCAATTTGAAGTGTGTGGACCAGCAATAAGCACCACTCGCTCATCTTTAGGAAGATGCCCAGTTGTTTTCCAGCCAGTTAGTTTCATTAGTATTTTACCAAGCCATCTTAGTGGTCTTGATCTGTATGCACGTAAATGCTGAGGAATAAAAGTTTTATATTTACTCATTTGGGCTAGTCTATATGGTTTTAGTATCTAGTTCTAATTTTTGAGGCCAGTTAAATTTTCATATTTATCTATGGCATTTGATATTTTTTTTCTTACATCTTCTTGAGCAGATTTTTTTGTATTTGCATAAAATGGATGAGGTAAAGATGCCAGTTCTTTTGCTTTTTCCATTACTCTATTCATGAAATCAGTCTGTGTAACAACTTCATCAATAAAGCCAACCGCAATTGAATCCTGCATAGAATAAGCATCAGAATGATAAACAGCAGGATAAAAAAAGTTCTTATTGACTCTAGCTTTAAGGATTTCCATTATTGGTGTTGGAATGTCCATGTTATTTCGAACTTCGTTTGCCTGACATATATACTCACCATCTACTGCAATCCGATAATCTGCTGAGCATGTAACAAATAAACCTAATGCGATTGAATGACCCGAGACAGCTGCAATTATTGGTCGATCAAATGAATAAAGCTCTAGAAGCAAACGGTATCCCATCTGAACCATCTTAGTAATCTTTTCCATATCACCAGTAGCCATCGTTTTTAAGTCAAACCCTCCAGAAAATAATCCACTTCTACCAGTAATTACAAGCGCACCAGTATCTCTCGGTACTTGTGCAAGTAATTCATTTACTTGAGAGAGCATATCAAATGAAAAAGCATTTGCTTTTCCATCATCAAGTTTAATTATTGATATATCGCTCTCTTTAGAAAGAGTTGCAATTGAATCTGTCATATTATTCTTGCTTATAAATTATTAGGTTGAGTATACATTAACAAGGATTACTCCGTTTACTATTAAGAATAAACCCAAAATTGCTTGCCAGCTTAATCCCTGGCCATATATAAAATAGGATAACACCGCTATGAATAATACGCCCAGACCACTCCAACATGCGTAAACTATGGCAAGTGGTATAGCTCTTAGAGCCAAGGTTAAAAAATAAAAGGAAGCGAAATAACAAACGCTCATTATTAATGTAGGTAACTTTTCTGAGAACTCTTTTGTTAGGGGAAGCATCAAAGTTCCTGCAACTTCAAAAACAATTGCTCCAAGAAGTGATAAGTATGCTGACATTGGTAAATTGTGTCTTAATTATAAATATTGTCTAGAAAAGTCTTCTCTATTTTAACAATAAGCAATAATTTTTTTTCTGTTTATTCATGGTTTAATGTTTATACGAATTAAGAAACTTTTTATAGGAGAAACAAAAATGTATAAAAAATTTAGCTTATTTTCTTTATTTATTATTTCTATCTCAATGTCTCTTTCAGCTTATGAGCCTTATGGATCTCATACTTCAGATAAATGGCAAATATGGGCTTACTCAACTGCAGCTCCATCTTTTTTGGGTGATAAAGCAACTATTATCGGCAGCAATGGAAAAGTAATACGTGAAGGCACAAACGGATGGACCTGCCAAGCAGGAAATCCAAGACCAGTTCCTGTCAAAGGGTGGAAAAGTGCGCATGATGCCATGCCAGCATGCTTTGACTCAGAAGGTGCAAAATGGATGGCAGCATTTATGAAGAATGAGAAGCCTCAACTTTCTCGCTATACTTTCATGTGGATGTTGCATGGAGACGTTGGCGAGGATAATACAACTCCTTTGGTATTAAACAAAGAGGACTCTACTCCAGGTGAGTGGATTGAATCTGGACCTCATTTAATGTTGATACCAAAAAATGCCTCAGAAGTTGCGGACTTTACTGATGACTTCATGCATGGTGAGCCATATGTAATGATGCGAGACACTGACTATGCTCACATCATGATTCCTACAGAGGGATATTACAAATATACTGAATAATTAAGTTAGATCGATGAGTCTCCGCTAGATTAAGCGGAGTCTCTATTTGAGCTATTTTGCCAAGCTATTATAGATATAGGTATAGTAAATAAGTATATCAAGGCTAATATATTTACCGTTATCCAAAGAAAGTTAATTATGCTAAGAGCAATTATGGAAAACAAAATTAAAAACCCCAGCTTAGATTGAATAATAAGTTGCTTTCTTTTTATTGAAAATGTTGGAATTCTACTTACTAATAAGGCGCTTATTAGAATAATATAGCCAGCTACAAAATTAAGGTTTTCATATGCCCAGTTATAACCCATGAATGAATGGGTTAATGGCAACATAATCAAAATTGCTCCAACAGGGGTTGGAATGCCACTAAAATAATGCTCTGGGTCTCCTTCATCAGTTTTTGATTTCTCTAGCTGGACATTATATAAACCCAACCTCAAACAAGAAAATATAATGAAAGCCAGTGCAGCAAATGCACCTATGCTTTCTTGATTAAATATTGACATATAAATCAATAATCCTGGAGCAATTCCAAAGCTTAAAAAATCTGACAAAGAATCTAACTGAGCGCCGAGGTCTGATTCGCTTTGAAGGTGTCTAGCTAACATACCATCCAACACATCACATAATCCCGCAAAAAGAATACAAATAACGGCTAAATTAAAATTCGACTCTAAAGCAAATCTAATTGAGCTCAAACCAAAGCTTAAGCCAGACAAAGTAATAATATTTGGCAATAAAATTTTTAAATCTAATTTCTTCATTTCTAGTTTAAGGACGCTAGGATTGATTCTCCTGCGACTACCTTGTCTCCAACCTTACATTTTTCAACAGCATCCAATGGCAAGTAAATATCAACTCTAGAACCAAATCTTATAAGTCCAAATCTTTCTCCCTGATTAAGTAGCATATTAGGTGAAATAAAACTTAAGATTCTCCTAGCTATTAATCCTGCAATTTGAACTACTATAATTTTTGTTCCATTTTGAGTATTTAAAACTAAACTACTTCTTTCATTTTTATCACTTGCTTTGTCTAAGCTAGCATTTAGAAATTTGCCTTCTTTATACACAATATGATCAACATTACCCTGAACAGGGCTTCTGTTTACATGAACATTGAACACGTTCATAAAAACACAGATTCGCTTCATCTTTTGTGATTCTATTGGTAGCTCTTCTGGAGGGTAAGCTTCATCAATTAAACATACCTTTCCATCTGCTGAACTAATAATTAAATTTTCATCCTGTGGGGTATTTCTTCTAGGATCTCTAAAAAACCATAGAACAAAAAAAGTAAGAAAAAATCCAATTATTGCTATCAAAATGGATGCAGACAAGTAGAAAAGAATTATGGAACTTACAAATAAAATTCCTGCAAACTTCCATCCTTCTGGATGAATAATATATCTTTTTTTATTAATTTTTTTCAATGATTAAATCTCAAATTAGTCGAGCATTTTAAGGTATAAAAAGATCTTTTAAAAATCTAAATTAACTAAAACCAACGAGTTGGCTATATAAAATTAGGAATGCCATGGAAACTTGTAAGATCAAAGTGATCCATAAAATCATCCTTGTAACTGGTTTGGGCTGCAATTCCATGCTTAATTTACTTGTAAGATGTATAGCACCTATATTTATTATTGGAAGTCCAAGCGCTGCCCAAATTCCTGCGATCAATAATAAAGTGATTGGATTAGGAAGCAAAAAATAAGCAATGCAAGAAAATAAGGGTACAACTAATGCAATAATTTTAATTAAATGCATGCGAGTATTTTTTTGCTCATCAACAAATCCAATTGAGATTAAATAATCTGAAATAGTTCTTGTAAATGCCGCAGTCCCTGAAAGTAGGGTAGAAAAAAGAACAAAGAATGCGAGAGGAATAAAAAACCATTTGGCCCAGGTTCCCAAGATAGAAGTAAACATATTTAAGAGAGTTTGAATAATATCGCCATCTGGTGGCGGATATAAACCTAATGTATTTAAGACAGCTGCACCTAAAAGAAAAAATGGAAGAGTGCCAATGGTTACAAAAAAGACTGTTGCCCAAACATCTGTTTGCATGACTTTAATCCAAGCTTTCAGTTGGTTTAAATCATCGCCATGTTTGGCATAGCCTTTCTCTAGACACCAATAGGTGTACGCCATAATTTCTCCGTAACTTATTCCAGTGAAACCAAAAACTGCTAAAGCCAGTGCCGCATGTTCAAATGGAAATGTAAACGAAAAGCCGCCTAAAACTTGAGAGCCGGTAATTGCATATGGAGTAGATTGCATTGAAATAGCAATCACCAGTGTCACCACTGAAAAAAAGAAAACCATGCCAAGGAGAAGTTTCTCCAGAGTTTGATAAGTTCCTAGATATAAAATAAACCAAGTAATAAAACATGCTGCTATAACCCATGTTTCTATGCTTAATATCGGTACCATCATGTGCCCAGCTTCTGCAACAGCTCCTGCAAGACCGCCCATGCCTGCAACAGAGGGCACTACGCCTATAAACATAAACCATACCAGCCATGAAGCTTGTTTGCCTCTGAAATTTGTTTTTGGCCCAGGCATATCTGAAAAAGCTTCTAAAAAAGTCTTATTTGTAGCAATTACATATCGACTTATTTCAGCTTGAATGAGTGGTTTACTCCAAAGACTTAATAAAAGCCACCAAAGTAAGGCGAAGCCAGTTGCAGCACCAAGCAATGGAGATAAAGCAATTGAGCCGCTCCCAACAACACTGCCAGTTACAATAATGCTAGGCCCAATAAATTTTAAACGCTCTATTAAAGTAGATGGTGTTTTATTCATTATTTTTTCTCATAAGCGCTATATCTTTAGATCTTATCTCGCAAATCCAATTCCTTTGTGAAGCTATAACTTGAAAAGTTTTTTCACAATAAAAGGTTACATGTGTTGGATCTCTTCGATAATACCAATTTTCAAACATTACGTCTGAGGTTAAAAATGAAGTCATAATACCCAACCACCCATTTGGCTTAAGAAGGGTATTTAGTGTATTAAATTCATTCCAAGGATTATGGAAATGCTCCACAGTTTCTGTGCAAGTTATAAAATCATATTGCTTGGTCAAAACATCTTTGTTTGGATAAAAGAATGGATCATATAGAGAAACTTCGAAACCATCTTTTTTTAAAATGTCTGCTAGCGCAGGACCATGGCCACATCCAAAATCAAGCCCAGTGGAGTTCGGTAGAATTTTTTCTTTTAAGGGTATTACAAGCTTTGATAAAAAAGATCTGTACTCCGGATCATTTATTTCATTATTGTGCTCTAAGTAACGCTCTTGCTCATCGATACTTGACGGCAAATAACTTTCATCTAAAAATTTGCCGTTACAATACAGACACTTCCAATAAGTTTTTCTATCAGAGGTCTTAAAGCTTTCAATTTCGTCAGAACCACAAATTTTGCAAAGCATTTCTAAATAACTTTTTTAATCCCTTCGATTGATGTGAGCATACCTTGATGAATGCCTGTAGAGAATACATCTGGTGAGATCTCAGTGATCCATGACAAAGAGCACTCTTGTTCACTGATTGGAAATACTTGCATTGTTGCAAGATGATGCTCTATTGGCACAGGTGTCTCAATAGCAGAATATTGCAGAATCATTTCCTGCTCATCACACTTAAGTATTTTTTCAGTAATCTTACCGATTCCTTTCATTTCAAAAGACCGACAATCGTCACTCAGTGTTATATCTTCAATAGAGGGGACCCAATCGTATCTTCCTACGTCAGATAAAATTTCCCACAATTTGTTTGCTGAACAATGAAGTTCTACTTCCTCTTTAAGAATCTTCATAAATTTTCAAGACTTTTAATATTCTTGGAAATTTTTCTCTCTAACATATCCAACTCTGGTTGTTTTGAAATGCTTTAAAGGGATACCAAGGCGATTAATTGTCTCTATTACATCTTTTGAAACATTGCCATAAATTTCGATTGTAAAGCCATCAGCTAACTCAGCATGCTTTGCAACATATTCTTGCACTGGTGGGTTAGCGTCATGTTTTATAAAAGCATTACTGTTTGAGTAAACCTCTGTCCATGTAAATGCTAGAGGATCGTCAGGATCAGCATCAAAGTTATGAAAAAGCATCCCAGGCTCACTCAATTCGACCGCTTTATCAACTTCATCAGCTATTTCAAGATACTCATCCACCATTCCTGCTTTTACTTGAATGCGAGCAATGAGAATAAATGGATTTTGCCCATCCGTACTTTGATCCTCATGATGTCCAGCATGAATAAGATTTATTGAAGAAACAAGAATAGCTAAAGAAAGAAAAGATTTCATTATATAAATTATTAATTAAAAAATTTATTCTAACCCATTGATTATCTATTTAGCATACGAATTTGCACCAAGGAAATGAATCGAAACATAAGGCTCATCTCCAACCACCCAGCTATCGTGTGGTCTGGAAGGAACATAGAAAATATCTCCTGCTTTCATGACTGTAGTGCCTCCATCTGGAAATGATGCTGTTGCACTTCCTGAAACAACCAATCCAACATGCTCTACATCACAATAGGGCTTTCCTATATCAGGCCCAACATCTTCAGACCATTTCCATCCAGGTTGATATGTCGCTCTTCCTAACACCATATTATTAATAGTGATTTTCTCAAATTTACCTTTTGGAAAGTTTGTAATCTCATCAGGTTGATCAAATCTTTTAAGTATTACTTCTAAATCTTTCATGTTTTATTGCTCTGCTTGCAAAAGCACTTCTTTAGGTAAGCAAAATGCTGATCTCTCAAGCTGCCATGTTTTCAAAATCATATCTGTATTAAGAATGCCATAAAAGTGAGGAAATTTTCCACCTCTATTATTGGCGATACTCACATCTTCAAATTTAAGATTATTTATAATTTTAGAGAGATTAATCTGTGCAAGAATCACCTTGCTTTCATTTGAAAAATACAATGAAAGAGATGCATTTAGTTGAGTTGCTGTTGAAAGATGAACAAAACCATCTTTAAGATCTAACTTGGTTATTATTTTTGATGAGGCTTTACCTTGCCTCCATTCTTCTTCGGTTAAAATTTTATAAACATCATTTGTCATATTTAGTATTGATCACTTTTGAAAAAATTAATTTCTTTTCGGAATTATTCTTTTACATGTGTAACCGGAGGGCCAAAGATTACTTTTATTGCCTCAAAAAAACTATTCTTCTGCTTTAAATCTTTGATCATAGACATCCAAGCTATAAAGGTAACTTTTACTGGATTAAAAGTATTAACATTATTTACAAGTCCAAATTTGACTTCCTCTTCCTCCGGTTCAAAGGTGCCAAACATTCGGTCCCAGATAATCAATAAATTTCCATAATTTTTATCAATATATTGCTTATTTGAACCATGATGAACTCTATGATGAGATGGGGTATTAAAAATCCATTCAAGTGGTCCCAATTTACCAATAACTTGTGTATGTCCAACTATTCCCCATAGAGTGCTAATTACTCCAGCTACAGCAACGATAGTTGGATCAAATCCTAGCAAGGGCAGTACCATAAAAAAAGGTATCTTTGAAATTGGTCCAAACCAAGCCTGCCTGAATGAAACTGCGAAATTCATTTCCTCGCTTGAATGATGACTAAGGTGAATAGCCCAAAGAAATCTTATGCGATGGGACATTCTGTGATAAATGTAAAAAACTAAATCGATGCTAATAAAAGTGATGATCCATAATGCCCAGATGGGAATCTGATTTACAAAGTCAAAGGCCCTAAACTGATACAAGTAAATATGAAAAGCTAAAACTGTTCCTTTTATTGCGAAAGCAACAATTATATTTCCTAAAAGTAAGCCAATGGTGCAGAGAGTGTCACTCCTTTTGTAAAAATTTTGATTTTGAAAGTTTGAAACCAAAATTTCAAAAAAAATCATTGCCAAAACTATCGGTGCCCCAATGGCATAAACCTCATTTACAGAAATTGCAGTCATTTATTAATTAACGTATTTTTCTTACTCTCATAGCAACTTTTTTACCAGATACTTTGAGAATATGTCCACTAAATACAGCTTTGGATATTGTCACCTTTTGTGATTTTTTGACCGGCAATCTCTTATATATAGACTCTACAGACCGCCAAACCTGACCATTGTCAAGTGTGATGTCAATTTTATAATTTCCAACTTTCTTTACATTAACTATGGTACCTATGACATCTTTATCCACTTCTCTGAGTTGTTTTTCTATTTTTTGTGCTTTCTTTAATTCACTTTTTACCTTTTCTAATTCCTCTTCAGTCTCTTGAATTTTAATTTGAGCTTCTTTGAGCTCAATTGATGGTTCAGTAGATTTAATCGGTTCAATAATTATTTTATTTGGGGGTGGCTTATAATAATTTTCTGCCTTTTCCATGGATGGTGGGATTTCGTTCTTATCTTGAGGAGCAGAACTTAAGAAAATATTGTCATAACATTTTAGTCTGACAGCTGGATCCTTAATTTTTGCACATTCTTCAATGCTTTTTTCATTTGATAAAGAAGAGCTACTGAAGACAAAAATTCCCATGCAAAATATAGCTTTTAGTTTCATATATCTAATCAGTATATCAAAATGCTTGGATTTAAATTTTATAAAAAGATTCTTTACTGGTCGAATAATAATTCAGTTAATAGTTTGTTGAATTCAGCAAATGATTGGTTTACTTTTAAAGTTATATCTATCATTTCATTTGATGCCCCGTCTGAAATTTCATTGATATTTTTTCTTTTAATAAAATTAAGTGCTTCATACTTGCGAATGATTTCTGTATATTTTTCTGGCGCATTAATATTCTTAGGATATATACATGCTACTCTTTTTCCTGAAGAAATGGCTTCGGACAACATTGTTGAGCTATCTTCAGTAACAAATATATTTGATGCCATGTACAAAAGATGAGGAAAACTGCCTCTTTTATTCTCAGAATGAAATAAGACTGAAAAAGAGGTTTCGTACTTTGATTGAATGATGCTTTCAACTTCATTAGGTGTCCTTGGTGAAGTTATGAATAGTGGTTTTGTATTACTCTGTTGGCAAAAGTCAGAAAAATTCCTCAAGATTTCATCCCATTCATGCTTATCATATTTATACCCAATTCCATTGCCACCTAATATCAATAACGAAAACTTTTCTTCATGTAAATTATTTTCTTTAATGAAGGCCTCTCCTGCACGCATGCATTGAGCTGGGTCGAATAAATTTGGCACAATATCAGGGCTTAGATTATTTTTTAGAGGTGAAATCTTCTTTGTTGTGATGTATGCATTAAAGTCCTTTACGTGCCAATCTCTTTTTGAGCTTAGATGAATATTTTTTGCATTATTTTTCTTTGTGAGGGCCAAATTTAAAGGGGCGAGATTTGCCCCAGAGGATATAAAAATATCTATATTGCCAAAAGATGAAAATCTATAGCACATAGTTATTAAATTTATATTTATTGAATTTGGGAATCTCGATAATTTTCTTGAAACAAATTTTAAAAGCCCTCTTGTAAACCTTGTCCTCCATCCAACAGAGATGGTTGTAACATTTATGTTGAAACCAGAATCTGCTAAATTTTTTATGACCCCTAAGGCCTGACCATCATGTCCAGAAATACCTTCGGTAAGATGACCAACATTAAGCTGCTTTTTCAAATAAATCCCTCAATTTCCTTGATAATATTTCCAAACTAAAGTTTGTTTTAATATTTTCCTGCGCATTTTGTGCTAATAAATATCTTTTTTCATCATTGCTTATAGCTTGAATTGCATTTTTTATTTGATCAGGAGAGGAAAAATCTATATAAATTCCACCTTTTTTTCCTGGATCTGCCCCAAAAATTTCTATTGCTCCATCAGTTTTAGTTGTTATAACCGGCAATCCATTCATCATTGCCTCTCCAATTATTAAACCAAATGGCTCCTCCAAAGAAGGTATACAAAAAACATCTGCGTTTCTAAACTCATCATGCAAATTTTCAGTCCATCCAATCAATCGGATATTGTTTAAAGATAAATCATTAATTTTTTTTCTTAACTTGGCTTCAAGTGGTCCTGAGCCAAAAAGTTCTATTTGTGCTGGAAAATTATCTTTTTGTAATTCTTCAGCAGCTTTTATTAAGTCATAAAAACCTTTTTTAGTAACAAATCTGCCTGCAGAAATTACTTTTAGAACTTTATTGTTTTTTAAGCTTGAAACTGCGGGTAATTGTTCAAAACCATGTGGAATAACTATATTGGTTGATTCATTGTCTGGGTGACGCGATATAAATCTTTCGTATCCCGATTGAGTTATAAAGATATTAGTAGCCCTATGAAAGGTATTTCTAAGCTTGCCAGAATGATTGATCATTCCAAGTTTAAAACTATATTGATTCAAAAATTTAATCAGCTTTGAGTTATGAATAAATATCCACTTTGAGTCTTGAATTAAGCTCTTATATTTTTGCTTAAAAATAAATCTAGTTAAAAGATGGAAATATAGTGAGGATTTTTTTAAAGAAAAAATCTGAACATTTGGTAGGTTTAATAAGTCATTCTTCACACCAGCATCACTGGGCAAAATAATAAAATGTTTTTCACCAATTAAATCTAGGGCTTTGGAATAAGAAATTAAAGAGTTCGCAATTCCGCCCTTTTTGCGATCAAGGGTGATGGATAATATCATCTGTTCTTTCGTTTATCGTTCCAGTAAACCCCTTTCAGATATTGCTCATATAGAAACTGAGAAAGTTTATTATCAGTATGATCTAAACCACTTTCATTATTCATTGAGTTACTTTTGTTTTCCCAATATAAATGATCAAAAAATCTTCCAAAAACAAAAACAATTAGGAAAAATAAAACTGCTGATATAAAAAAAATTAAGGCCAAAGTAAATTGCCCCAAAAAGAGTAATACCGCTGATACAAAAACCAAAAGAATAGTTATATTCATTTATTGTTAGTTTATACCTATAAATTGTTTTGATGAAAGTAGTAAATTATTTTAATAAGAAAAATTCATCAAATATCTGCAGATCTTTTTTTGAACTCAAGAACAGTAGCATTGATGCAATATCTAGGCATTCCATTTGGCCCGTCAGAAAAAACATGGCCAAGATGTATATCTGAAGTCACTGATCTAATTTCAGTCCTGCGCATTCCATAACTATTGTCAGGCTTTGAATAAACTGACCCTTCAATAGGTTTAGTAAAAGAAAGCCATCCTGTACCAGAATTGAATCTGTCTCTGGTATCAAATAGTGGCGCTCCACTAAGCTTATCCACAAATATACCATCGGGTGTATTTTTAAAAATCTCATATTCTCTACAAAATCTAGCATCTGTTCCTTTTTCAAATGCAACCCTGTAAGCCTCAGAATCTCCCAACTTAAAGAAACCAAGTGCTTGATAAAATTCCTTTGGATTTAAGTATCCTTGATGAGCAAAAACCTCTTTACCATTCTCTACGAAAAGAATCGTTGGAGTAGCCCAAGTAGGAGAGTTAACTTCTAGTCCATGCATCTGAGAAGCAGGCCTAAAAACTAAAGGAATGTCTCCATAATATGTTTTAGCAACATCTGCTTGAAATTTCTCACAATATGGACAGTAGTCATCAGACTCAATTACTATAATTTTTTTTCCAATCAATAATTCAGAGTTATCTACTTTTGAGGTCGTTGATTCAGTGACAAACTTAACTCCCGTTGAATGGTCAGGACAATAACCATTTGGATTCTTGGCAATATAATCTTGATGATAATTTTCAGCCTCATAAAACTTTTCTAATGGTTTGACAGCTGTTGTAATGGATCCAAATCCTGCATCTGATAAAAGTCTTTGAAAATTTTTGATAAGGCTATCTATAACCTGCTTTTGCTCATCATTGGAATACAAGATAGTAGATCGATATTGTGTTCCAATGTCATTGCCCTGCCTATTTAGTTGAGTTGGATCATGAGATTCAAAAAAATGCATTAAAAGTTGTTGTGTTGAAATAATATTTTTGTTGTAAGTGACTTCAACGACCTCTGCATGATTATTAGTATTAAATTTATTTTTTAATTTTGTTATCTCTCTATATGTTGGTCTAATGCCGTCACCATCTGCATATCCTGAAACCGCATTTATGACTCCAGATAATTCTTCGTAACCTTTTTCAGCACCCCAAAAACAACCTGAACCAAGAACAATTTTCTCTAAGTGGATAGTAGCTTCATCGAGATTTGTTTTCGCAATACTGCTTAATGAAAATGCCAAAAATATGTAAATAGAAAAATTTATTTTTTTCATCAATCTAAATGCTCTATTAATAATGTAGGTACATTGTGAGTGTGAGATTTAATTGTAGCAACATAGGTGCGATCTTTTACACCCTTTTTAACAGATGTGACTTCAACTCCTTCATCTTTAAGTCTGAGACAAGTTTTTTTAATGTCCTTAACCTCCCATGCTAAACCCCATAATCTATCAGCTGGAGGCAAATCATCTTCTTGCTCTATAACTTCTATGGTGGTTTTGTTCAGTCTAAAAAAGAGCATCCTTTTTTGCCAATGCTCAATGGTTTTGTCGAGGGCCAGACGAATGTTAAAAATATCTTTATAAATTTCTATAAAGCCGTCTGCGTCATTGGTATTAATTACCACATGATCTAACTTGTGAGGAGATGATGGCTCTATGCTATTGAGCTGGGGAAGATTTCCTTCAGTGTGTTCGATGACAAAAGAAAAGATGCCTCTTGTTAAATCTGGGGGTAAAAATAGATTTTTCCATTTTCTTAATTTTTGATCGGTGGAGTTTGTTCCCTCGCCATCTGCAGGCTCACCTAAAGGAAAGCCATGATTTTGAAGAGATTGATAAACGCCGTTAATATCCTTTGTTGCAAATACCATTCCAATTAAACCCTCTCCAGCATCCTTTAAATAATGATTTATTAAATCTGCGCCTAAGCCCTCGCCGGTTGGAGATAAGAGCTCAAGATAGGTATTTTGAAAATTAAACAGGGCGTTACTGGTTCCAAGGCTTTTGTGCATACCAGTCCAAACTGGAGGCGTGCCCATTATGAGTTGATAGTTATATGTGGCCTTTTCTAAATCCTCAACGGCGATGATTAAGTGATCAAGGCTTTTAAACATTTTTAAAAAATAATAAGTCTTACTCGCTTAGGCTAGTAAACACTCGATTGATAAAACCAAGCGAACCAGTTTCTGGACCGTAGACCTTATCAAAGTCCTCCGTTGGTTTGGTGTCTTTGATTTCTTGTAACGTTTTTCCTTCCTCTATTAATGCGGCAACTCTTGAGCGAACAGTTTTTAACATAGAAATGTATTCCTTTAGAGTTTCTGTATTTGTAACTGGTCCATGTCCAGGAATCACTATAGTGCTTTCATTTATGTGCTTAAGGGTGTCTTCACAAAACTTAATCATTCCGTCAATGCTCCCTCCACTTCCAACATCAATAAATGGATAACCAGAATTATTAAAGACATCTCCTAAATGAACTGCGTTTTGTTTTTTGAAAAAGACTGCTGTATCTCCGTTGGTATGAGCTGATGCAAAGTTTTTTAAATCGATCTCACCGCCATTAAAGTAAATCTGCATTCCGTGATCATATGTCAATACTGGTAAAGCTTTCTCAGGATATGGCTGCTGCTTATATTTGGCAATTACCATATTAATGACCCCTCCTTTTGCCATGTCTGCTCGCGCATTAGCATGAGCCACAATCTTAGTCCCTTGCGGGCCTAATGCATTATTACCCTCAGCATGATCAAAATGCCAGTGAGTATTAACAGCATAATCAACTGCTCCGCCTCCAACTTTTGAGATTGCTGCCTGAATTTTATCCATAACCTGAGGGAATTGATCATCAACAATCAAAACTCCGTCCTCACCAATAGAAACGGCAATATTGCCACCCACCCCAAAGAGCACATACAGACCCTCTGAAACCTTTTGTGTTTGAATTTCAGCCTCTTCAAAGTTCCACCCAAAAGCATGCGTCACTTGATCTAAATTCATAGCATCTTCATGATCTCCAGCCTTAAGATTGCTGGGTATAAAGATCATAAAAGTTATTACAAAAGCTAATGGAAATATTTTCATAAGTGGCTCCTCAAAAATACTTAAAATTAATTATTATATTTGTATAAAGTCATTCAAAAAGTATATTTAAGTTTATCAATTCTTTTTACCTGTTAAAAACTTCTATTGCATCTTTCATATTGCGAGTTGCTAGGCCTCTTTTTTAATATCAATTTTAAAAAACAATAAGATGCCAGATATGGAACTAATCAAAGCTAATATAGAAAATATTTTTAAGAGCGCATTATCTATATTGTCCCTTTCCTGCCAATCCATAATATGAAAACCCCACATTAAATCCCATATCCGCCATTGCACTGATCTTATTGCAACCACTTCTCCAGTAAAAATATTTAGATAGGCATTAATTTCATCGTCATTGGCATTATGAGTAACCACTTTGTAAATAGGCAATTGTCTGCCTCTGTATTCTGAGCCTTTTTCTGATGTATATATTTCTTCTACTGTTGTTGGTTTAAGAAATGTATGTTTTGAAACAAGCTGTTTTGCTTCATCAAAAGAAATTTTCTTAAGAACGCCTCCCTCCTCATCAAAATAACGCATTCCGTTTTTGGTTGAAGCAGCAATGATAGTTTTGCCTAATCTCTTTTTTACATTGACTGATATAGCATCTGGAATCTCAAATTCTATCTTCTGAAAATTATAATTTGATGAAGTGTGAGTTCTGTATTGCTCGCCTCTGACGTTCTCAATTTTGTTGAATGCAAAGTAAATTCCAGAAATTGTCCACAACAATAACTGAATGGAGATAAAAAAACTTAGATATTTATGCGTATTCCGAACAATTAGCTTCATCTTTTAAGAAGCTTAACAATTTCATCAATTTTATTGTCGCTATCACCGTTTCCATTGAATGACTCTTTGATACATTCTTGTAAATGTGTCTGAAGAACTTTCCCCTCAACAGTGGAAATTGCATTCTTTGTTGCCTTGATTTGATTAAGAATATCTACGCAATATTTACCCTGCTCAATCATGCGTTCAACTCCCTCAATTTGCCCTTTGATTCTTCGAAGGCTTGAAATTTGATTTTTGTGACACGGATGCTTCATGACTATAAAAAATATGGGGCTAGATATGTGAATATTGTAGCAAACAAGAAAATTGCTACAGATATGTAATAAAGAATTCGAGATCGCTTCCTGGTTTGCATGCACAACCTTCCTAGCTCTGGATCTGCAGGACACGGCATATGGTAAGTTTTATAATTAATGTATCCGGCCATTGTAATCATGGCTAATGCGAAAAGCGTGATCTGCACTTTGAAATAGGAGAGTGTTATCAAAAAAGGAATATGTGTAATCAAGCTTGCAAATGAAGCGCCAGCTCCTATAGCAACAAAAAGTGAGGGCAAGGCACAACAAATTAATGTTGATGAAGATGCAAAAAGCGAAAAAATATTTGCGGTATTATCTTTCAAATGAGTTTCTCAAATTACAATAATCTGAAGGTCTGTTGCATTTTGGCCGTTAGAAAGAATTTTTTGCTTAATATCCTCAAAATCAACTTTTGCAGATTGTGTGTACAAAATTAAAACTTTACCCCTGTTTAGATCAACATCAATCTTCTGGACTGATTTATCTTTTTTAAAAGTTTTTTCAATGCCTCTTGCACAAAAATCGCAGACCATGCCATTTACGCTAATAACCGCAACCTTAGAGTTTTTTTGCCCCTCGATGAACTTATCAAATCTATCTGGATCAACCTCAAGTTTATTTCCATCAACAAATTCATCATGAATATGTCCTTCAAAATAATGAGTCTGAATTTCCATTGAATGGCCTTTGCTATGATCTTGGCCCACTAGAGCAAAGCTATAGATAACAAA
>CACNUQ010000002.1 GCA_902623685.1 uncultured SAR86 cluster bacterium | reverse complement strand
CAGCTGCCTCAGGACAAGACGTAACAGTTAATTATGCAGTCACCGGAACTGCAACAGGCTCTGGTACAGATTACACTCTTGCTAATGGAACCCTTACAATAAGTGCAGGTGCAACATCTGGAACTATTACGATCGCTGGTATCATTGATGATACAGCTGACGAAGCCAATGAGACGGTGATTGTAACCTTATCAAGTCCGAGCAATGCCACGCTCGGCAGCGATGATGCTCATACCTACACCATCACTGATAATGATGACGCTCCGACCATTGACTTTAATATAACTACCTCTAATGGGGCTGAGTCAGTTTCTTCCGCAGCCTTAACTGTAGATTTATCTGCAGCATCAAGTCAAAATGTAACGGTCAATTATGCAGTTACAGGAACTGCAACCGGCTCTGGAACCGATTACACCCTGGCTAATGGCACTTTAACTATAAGTGCTGGCGCAACATCTGGAACTATTACAATAGCAGGAATTATTGATGACTCTTTGGATGAGCCAAATGAAACAGTTATCATTACTTTATCAAGTCCCAGCAATGCAACTCTCGGGAGCGATGATGCTCATACCTATACCATCACAGATAATGAGAATACTCCAACTATTGACTTTAATACCACCAGCTCAAGCGGAGCTGAATCAGTCTCCTCCAAAGCGATCACGGTAGATCTATCTGGTGCATCAAGCCAAAACGTAACAGTTAATTATGCTGTTACTGGAACAGCAACTGGATCAGGCACGGATTACACTCTAGCCAATGGAACCCTCACAATAAGTGCAGGAGCGACAAGCGGCACAATTACTATTGCAAGTATTGTTAATGACTCTCTGGATGAAGCCAATGAGACAGTAATTCTGACCCTATCAAGCCCCAGTAATGCTACTTTAGGCAGTGACAGCGCTCATACTTATACAATCTTTGACAACGATGATGCTCCAGTAGTTGACTTTAACTCTACGAGCTCAAATGGAGCTGAATCAACATCATCTAAAGCTGTCACGGTTGACTTATCTGCTGCTTCAGCAAAAGATGTTACGGTTAATTATGCTGTCACAGGAACAGCTAGTGGATCTGGTAATGACTATACTCTTGCAAGTGGCACCCTTACCATTAGTGCCGGCGCAACAAGTGGGACAATTACCATTGCTAGCATTGTTGATGATTCTATTGATGAAGCAGATGAAACTGTCGTTTTAACACTATCTAACCCAAGTAATGCAACTTTGGGTAGTGATAGCATCCACACCTATACCATCACTGATAATGACAGCACTCCAACCGTTGACTTCAATACCACAAGCTCAAGTGGTGCCGAATCCGTATCCTCCAAAGCGATCACGGTAGATTTATCTGGACCCTCCAGCGAAACCGTAACAGTTGATTATGCTGTCACAGGCACGGCTACTGGATCAGGCACAGATTATACGTTAGTTAATGGAACTTTAAGTATTGCTTCAGGTGATACAACAAGCACTATTACAATTGCAAATATTATCGATGATAACGCCGATGAGACAGATGAGACAGTAATTGTTACTTTATCCAGCCCTAGCAATGCTTCATTAGGAAGTGACTCAGTTCATACTTATACGATTACTGATGATGATGGTCCGCCCACAATCGATTTTAATACTACTAGCTCAACCGGTGCTGAAGATATTTCGTCAGTAGCAATAACTGTTGATTTATCTGCTGCTTCTAGTAATAACATTACTGTGAATTATGCTGTGACAGGCACAGCCACAGGCTCAGGAACTGATTACACTTTAGCCGATGGCACTTTAACTATAAATGCTGGAGCAACAAGTGGCACTATAACAATAGCTGGTATTGTTGATGATACGTCAACCGAAGGAAATGAAACGGTTATCTTAACTTTATCAAGTCCCAGCAACGCAACATTAGGAAGTGACAGTGTTCATACTTATACCATTAGCGACAATGATGGTACTCCGTCAGTAGCATTTTCTGCTTCAACGTCCGCTGATTCAGAATCAGTTTCTACAAGATCAATTGAAATTGTAATTCCATTTGCATCCGAGACTGATATTGAAGTGGATTATGCAGTTACCGGAGGAACTGCTGGATCAGGCACTGATTACACTCTTGCTAATGGAACGTTAACAATAGTTGCTGGAGCAACCTCTGGAACTCTTACAATAACTGATATTGTTAACGACTCATTGGATGAGGCGAACGAAACAATCATTATCACTTTATCTAACCCTACTAATGCAACTCTTGGAACTGATGTTGTTCACACTCTTTTTATCAATGATGACGATAGTCCTCCAGTTATAGATTTTAATTTAACAAGCTCTAGTGGGGATGAATCTAGCTCATCTAAGGCAATCACTGTAGATTTATCTGCTGCATCAAGTCAGGACGTTACGGTTAATTATACAGTCACTGGAACAGCTTCGGGCTCGGGTACAGATTACACTCTAGCCAATGGAGCTCTTACCATAAGTTCAGGTGAAACATCTGGCACTATTAGTATCGCTAGTATTATCGATGATTCAATTAGTGAAGCTAATGAGACAATTATAATTACTTTATCGAGTCCCAATAATGCAACTTTGGGAAGTGATAATGTTCACACCTATACCATTACCGATAATGATACTGTGCCGGTGGTTGACTTCAATACTACAAGCTCAAATGGATCTGAATCTGTATCTTCTGCAGGCTTGACAATAGATTTATCGGCAGCCTCAGGACAAAATGTGACAGTTAATTATACAGTTTCTGGAACCGCAACAGGCTCTGGCACAGATTTCACACTCTCAAATGGTACGATCACAATTAATGCTGGTGAAACAAGTGGAACGATTACCATCACGAATATTGTTGATGATTCACTGAAAGAATTAAGTGAAACAGTGATCGTTACCTTATCGAGCCCCAGCAATGCAACTTTGGGAAGTGACAGCGTTCATACTTATACAATTAATGACAATGACACTCCTCCAGTTGTTGACTTCAAGACCTCTAGCTCAAATGGAGATGAATCTGTATCTTCCAAAGCCATCACGGTTGATTTATCTGCACCCTCAGGACAGAATGTGACAGTTAATTATACAGTTTCTGGAACCGCAACAGGCTCTGGCACAGATTTCACTCTTGCTGATGGCTCCCTCACTATCAATGCTGGATCGACCAGCGGTATTATTACGATTGGTAATATTGTTGATGACTCACTTGATGAAATAGACGAAACGGTAGTTGTGACACTATCCAGTCCAGTCAATGCAGATCTAGGCACTAACATTGTCCACACATACATTATTAATGATAATGAGACTGCCCCGAGTATTGGCTTTGAAATAATTAGCTCCTCTAACGATGAATCAGTTTCATCTCAATCAATTGATGTAAATCTTTCTACTATCTCTAGTAAAAATATAACGGTTAGCTTCTCGGTTACTGGAACTGCGGCTGGATCTGGAACCGATTACACTCTTTCCAATGGAACGTTAGAAATTAGTCCAGGTGCAATAACCGGAACAATTACAATAACTGATATTGTTGATGATTTGTTGGATGAAGATAATGAGACGGTGATAATCACTTTATCAAACCCGAGTAATGCAATCTTAGGCAAAGATACCGTCTACACTTATACCATTAATGATAATGATAATGTTCCTGCTATAGATTTTAATATTATCAGTTCTACAAGCGATGAACCTTCGCCCTCGATTAGCATAACGGTAGATGTATCTGAGATTTCTGGCAGGGAAATATCAGTGGATTATCAATTGTCAGGTTCAGCAACTGGCTCAGGCATTGACTACAATTTAGACAATGGTATCTTAATTATCGATGCCGGCGAAAACACCGGCATCATAACAATCCCAAGCATTATCGATGATGACCTCGCAGAGGGAGATGAAACTATTATTATTACACTGTCCAATCCCATCAATGCATCCTTGGGAGATGACTATATTTATACTCATACTATTTCTGCAAATGACGATGATAAAAGACCGATCTTAATAGCTACCAGCCCTCAAGATGACAGCACAAGGGTCCCAATAGATAGCGATATCATTTTGAAATTTAATAAAGATGTGAATTGTGAATCAGGCACCATTAATATTGAATCAGAGGATAATTCTTCATCTTTTGCTATCAGTCTTCCAAATGAAATTGTCACTGGTTGCGGCACAGAGATCATCACGATTAATCTACCTATGGATCTTGAGTATGAAACAAAATATTACGTATTAATTGATGATACTGCGTTTGAAGACATTGTTGGTAACTCTTTTAAAGGCATCAGTGATAAAAAAGAGTTTAATTTTAAAACTCCTATTATATTGACTGATCCTACACTCAAGCAGCCTGTAATCGATAATGCAAAAGCTATGACACAGATGGCAACACGATGGGTAGATCGAAATATTGATGTAATTTCTAAAAGGATGAAGCTTTCATCACGACAAGGCTTGAGGGTTAACTTTAATAATAGAATTATTGATTCAATCAAAACCGTTGGTGTAGGTAAGCATGATAATAATTTTGTCGAGGCTCCTATCGTAGAGTTTTGTTCAATCGATTCTAGTGGCCCTAAAACCTCCGCATCTCTAAAGATAAAAGTTCATTTATCTAAAATTGCACCTGAGAATATCGTCGTAGATTTTAATGTTACTGGCTCATCAGACAAAGAAAAATTCTCATACGGAGAAGGAATATTAAATATAGAGGCTGGGCTCAAATCTGCCTTCATCACCATTACTGATATTCCACAAGATAGATTTGGCTTTATCCAAGGAGACAGGAAAATTGTGATCACCCTCTTAGAATCTTCAAATTCACTATTAGGCAAAAATTTGGTTTATACCCATACATTAACCGATGATCAAAAAGCATGGACAGATCCTAGCGCTAATTATTTCTGTATATCAGATTTTGATAATTCAAGATCATCACCCTCTAATAACTCACAGACTTCTTCTAATTCAGATAAAGAATTAACTAACTCAAAATTCAATGACTCAGAAGAAGTTTTTGCAGATACTAATTCTGAAATTCAAACTCCCAACACAATTTATGAGCAAAAAGAAGCTGATAGTTCTCAAGATTTGGAGCAATTAAAGTCAACTGTTAAAGCTTGGGTATCAGATCCTGTAAAAGTAACGGCTGATGGAGAACTTAAGGATGTGATTGGCAATTGGTCAGTATGGATTGATGGTGAATTTGGAGAATTTACAATGGGTAAATCCAAACCTAGATCAAGAATTCTGGATGAAAAATCTTTTCACATAGGGATTGATAAATTATTAAGCGATGATGGAGATATGTTTGGTTTCGCCCTAGGCCTAGGAGAAGATAAGCCAGCCGACAAAAATTATGATTCTCATATGGAGTCTAGGAACTATAGCCTTTCAACCTATGGAAAATTTGATGACAGAAGCAATGCATTACAATTTATTCTTGGGATCAGTAAATTAGACTTTAATTCAGACCGACTGGATGGAGAAGAGCTTTTAAAAGGTCAGCGAGAAGCGAATCAGGTTTTTGGATCCCTCGCGCTGATTCGCTCAATAAGTAATGAATCTAGCAATTGGCAAATTTCTCCATATCTTAGACTTGATGGCTCATATACTGAGTTTCAAAAATTTAGTGAAATAGGTGGTGAGGCTGCATTAACTTTTGACGAGTTAACCTTATCAAATGCTAAAGCATCAATTGGAACAGATGTCAGCTATCTATTCCCAGGATCTAAATATAATTTAATGCCCTATATAACTCTTGAGTACGGCTTAGATTACTCAGAAACTACCAGCCAGAATATGTATTACACCCTAGAGGGGCCTAATAAAAATTATATTTTAGAGTTAGACGATGGAATGAAAGCGCATAATTGGGAAGTTGATATTGGATTGATGCTTGAAATTTTTACCGCCATGAATACTACTATTGGTTGTAGATGGAATGGAAGGTCTAGCTATTTTTCTGACTACTCAAGTGTCACAAACAATGATATCTCTTCATCAGAAGTTTGTTTTCTTGAGCTAATGTGGAATTTTTAAAAATGTTTAGGAAAACGTGATTTTACTTAATCTATATTATGAACATAAAAAAAACTAAAAAAACTAAGGCAAGACTTATAAAAGCAGTCCACTCAATTATTGCTTCAGGAGACAAGGCTTCAGTAACTTCAATTACCAAAAGAGCAAAGCTTGCATATGGCACATTTTATAGATATTTCAAAGACTTGGATGAAATTTACTATAAGGCTATTGAAGAATTATTATTTGATCTTGCTGTAAAACTTGAGAGTGATTTAAAGGATATTTATCCTGCTCCTCTAAGAGTGTATGTGACATGGTATACAGTAATTGATTTTTATAAAGACAAAAATACTGCAACTTGGTTGTTAGAGCATCCTGGAAAAATCAATCAAGCTTTTCTTGATACACAACCAATGAGTGAAGCGTGGATACAAGAGGCTATAAATGATCCAAAGCTTCCAAGTTTTACCAAAAAAAATGCTGATCATTATATTAAAGTGCGTACTTATCTTTTTTGGATGTATGCAAACGCTCTAAAAGAAATTCTTAAAGGTAAAAAAACAGTCGATGTATATTCAGAGCTGATGAGCGCCTCTAATATTTTTAATTTTTCTAATGATACTCATCATTTGTACATAAAGAAATCAATCAAATATTTTGAGGAAAATCTCTCTGATTGGTCAAAAAAAAGAAGAAAAGAAATCACATAGATTCCCTTTTAGCGCAACTTTTTTGTAGTTAAAGTAAATGTTTGTTATTTATTAGTTTTAAATAATTTTTAAGTCCAAACAAATAAAATCATGGGTATCGATATGGCAACAATGACACATTCAAGGGGCAATCCAAGACGCCAGTAATCACCAAATTTATAGTTTCCAGGTGCCATCACCAGGGTATTGCATTGGTGCCCGATAGGTGACAAGAATGCACAGCTCGCTCCAACTGCCACAGCCATCAAGAAAGGCTCAACAGGCTGCCCAACCTGTAATGCTAGATTAGCTGCAATAGGAGCCATTATTACTGCAGTAGCCGCATTATTAACAATATCTGATACAAACATTGTAATAACCAAAATCATCAA
Source organism: uncultured SAR86 cluster bacterium (assembly GCA_902623685.1). Lineage (GTDB taxonomy): Bacteria > Pseudomonadota > Gammaproteobacteria > Magnimaribacterales > D2472 > D2472. The sequence continues at coordinate 173,772 of CACNUQ010000002.1, read as the reverse complement.
AATGAGCCATGGAAGACCCAAGCCATCAGTTGTTGTAGATATAAAATTAGCTATATTCAATGAAATGCCAGATGTTTCGAGTGCTTGACCAACTGGAATCATGGCTGCAAGCATAACAACAACTGGCCATTCTATGTTTCTGTAGAGATTTCCGTTTAGCACTTTAATTGAGATGAAAGCTATCACACACAATAAGAATGCAACCACGATATCTATTACATTAAACGCTGTAAGTCCAATAGCTAAGCCAAAAAAGAACAAGCTTTTGAGCAAGCGACTTCGACTAGGAATTGTTTGTAAATCTCTTTCCATTAGAGGCATTAATCCTAAATGCTTGATCCGTTCTTTGACGCCTTCATCGTCAATGGTTCTTACACCTAATAGCAAGACATCTCCAACCTTGAATGCTTCTCTGGCAAGTCTGGTTCTAAATTTCGCACCTTGTCTCCATAGGCCCAGTAAAGCAAGATCTTCAGACGCAAGCCTTTTAAGAAATTCATGTTTTCTTCCAATTAATCTTGAGCCAGCTGTAACCATCACTTCAATTTCTGCAAGATCTGATTCTTTGACTGTGACCAATTCATCAGCAATTTCAAACCCAAGAGCTTCTTGAATTTTAGATATATCATCTGGTGATGTCTTAACGACTAAAGTTTGTCCTGATTGAATTTTTCTTCCCATCGATACTCTCGAAACTCCGCCGGTATCATTTACCACTCCAAGCACTTCTGTCTCAGGCCCAGAAATCTTTTTTATTTCAGACAGCCTCATCCCAATAGCTTTACTATCCTCTTTAACTGTCACCTCAAATAGATAATTTTTTAAGTCTATAAGCCTAGTTGCATCATTAGCATTATCACGAACCTTTACAAATTTAAATCCAATGAATGCAATAAATAATACACCTAGAATACTGACTGCAAGACCAACAAATGAATAGTCAAAAAAGTTGAATGCCACGCCTGTATAATCTTGTCTATATTGAGCAATAATTATATTAGGAGGAGTCCCAATAACAGTATTCATTCCTCCAAGTATGCTTGCAAAAGCCAATGGCATAAGGAATTTAGAAGGATTCCACTCCATCTTTTGACACAATGAAAGGGTGATTGGCAACAACAATGCCATTGCACCAATGTTATTCATAAATGAGGATAAAAAAGCTGCAACTATCATGATCAAAATAAGATATTGATTCTCATCTAGAGTAAGTCGTGCAATGAAATTACCAGCTAAACTAACCATTCCAGCCTCTTGTAAACCTCTGCTTATTAAAAGAACCAAAGCAACTGTAATAACTGCTGGATGTCCAAAACCTATGAAAGCATTTTCTGCAGGTACAACACCAAATAAGACCAATCCAGCAAGACATACAAGAGTGACTGCGTCGTATCGCCACTTTCCCCAGACAAGAAGACTTATTAGAATTCCTATAGTTATAGTAAGAATTGTTTGATCAGTCATGTCTATCTTATATACACAATATCTAAAATATTAATGAACATCCTAACAAAAAAATACATGATGTAATTATTATTTGCCTTTATAGATAAGAATTTTTTATATCTGTTACACAAGTTATAATGATGCTATGAAAAGGTTACTAGAAATCACAAACAATTTTTTTGGATTAGTTATTGCAATAAACATTTTTCATCAAATTTTATCAAGCACAGGCTATCTAACTCTAAGTATTCCAGCTATCAAAATGCTTTATTGGATTTCGATGTTTATTTTTGCAATAGAATTTTTGTTGCGCATAGGCACAGAGAAAAAAATTTCATTTTTAATATCAATTGATGCTCTTGTGCTTTTTAATCAAGTATTTTTCTCGATCTATGATTTAAGGATATTAAGATTGTTCAGACTATTTGATATTTTTAGCCAATCTAGATTTTTATTACCAACAAATACTCTCATTAAGACAATCATCAAACAAAGAAACGCTTTGCTTGGCTCACAGATAATGGTGATTTCTATATTATTAATTGTTTCAACATTTATCTATTTTCTTGAATCCTCCGTTCAGCCTGAAGTTTTTGGCAGCATTCCTTCAACGATGTGGTGGGGTATAGCAACGCTCACAACTGTTGGTTATGGAGACGTTGTGCCTATGACGGATTTAGGCAAATTATTAGCTAGTTTTACCATGCTTGTAGGTATTGGCATGTTTGCATTGCCCGCAGCAATTTTAGCTTCTGCTTATTACGAAGAAATTCAAAAGAAAAATTTTTTAGTTAGTTTTGAAGCCATTGCTTCTGTACCATTATTTCAAGAACTCCCGATTGGAGCCGTAGGTAAAATTAATGAAAAATTGCAGGTAGTTCTCTTGGCTGAGCATGAAACCATATTTTCAAAAGGTGATGAAGCTGATTCTATGTTCATCATTGAATACGGTAAAGTGAAAGTTGAAATAGATGATCCAGTTTATCTAGTAGCTGGAGATTTTTTTGGAGAAATGGGGTTGCTTGGAAATGCACCTCGAAATGCAACCATTAGTGCTGCAGACGATACGAAGTTACTTGAACTAACTAAAGCAGATTTAGAGGAACTCTCTGAAGAACACCCAGGACTGTTTAAAGAATTAGAATTAAGCGTTTCTTCAAGAACCTCTAACTAATCATCCCCACTATCAGGGGCTGCAGTATGAGAGATATCTTTTGATTTTAGGCCCTCTGAAGAATATTCAGATACATCTAATGGATCTGTGTTTTCGACATAAACCGAAGTTGAAGGATAAGCAAATTCAGAGCCATTGCTTCGTACTATTTTAATAATTTCAAAAATTAGATTTTGTTTAATTTTAGAAAAATCAGTTAGTCCAACAGGGTCTGTATAACATAAAACCCTCAGATCAATAGAGCTAGAAGCTAGTTCTTCAGTTCTAGCAAATGATTCTTGACCAGGATTAATTGCAAATTCTTCAGAAGTATTTATGAAATTAGAAATCTCCTCACAAATTTTTGCGAGTTGCTCTTGAGTAGTAGAATAAATTAGGTTGATCGTCCAACTAATTCTTCTGTACTCCATGTTGCCATGATTAATTACCTTTACATCTGAAAGATCTTTGTTAGGCACAAGCATTGGAGCTGTGTCAAACATTCTGACTAAGGTTGATCGAAAACCTATGTCTTCTACTATGCCATGCAGCGAGCCTGGAACTTCAATTCGATCGCCTGGTTGAAATCTATTTTCACCAATAATTAAGAGTCCTGAAATTAAATTTTTAAATAAATCTTGCGCGCCAAGTGCTACTGCAACCGAAAACAATCCAAGACCTGCAACCAGAGGACCAATTTGTATACCAAAAATATCCAAGATAATACCAAGACCAATGATCCAAATAATGATTCGCGCAGCTCTCTCAAGCCACATGGTCATGGATCTGGTTAGAACTGAACTGGAAGTAAAGATTTGAAAGATTGGAGCAATACTGTTGGCCAGGGCGCTAAAGATTGTAAAAGCTATCATGGCTTTCACAAGATTAGTTGCAAAGGTATCAGCAACACCCGATAAAGGCAGGTAAACAGTAATAAAATATAGAGCAACCGTGATAGGTATGTAGCCCAAGGGTTTTTTTAAAGACTCTAAGAGGACATCATCAATTTCTGAATCAGTATTGGCAGTTAGAGTTTCCAACCATTTTAATACTCTGCCAACAAAAAAAGCTCTTCCAATGGATCCAGCTATAAATATTAGTAAGGAAACAATAATTTCTGTGATACCAATTCCTAGGAAACCTTCTTCCCAAACATTCATTATTATTTCTGTTAATCCTTCCATAATTCACTCAAATTATATGAAAACATTGTTGAAATAGACTCATCTGTTTTCTCTGCCAACATCGGCGGATCCGAGTCGTGAAAAGATGAGTACTGCAACATTATCTTAAAATTTTCATTGACCTTAAAATCTATGGCTAGAATCATACTTGTTTTATAGTCATTCTCAAAATCATCTAAGCTGGGTTGAAAATAGATTGTTGGGTTGAAAGAAATATTCTCAGCTAATTCATAAACATTGTGCAAATAAAAACCTAGGCGATCTGTCTGCATAGATTTTCCTGCAAGATCTGTTTCATCTTCGCCTAATAAACCCGCACCCAATCTAGCGGTCTTTGTAAGCTCATACCTTAAGCCTGCCCCAAGCACAGATCTTTTTTTATAATTCCTAAAAGGATTTTCACTGTATTGAGCAAAGATTTCCCAATTAACTTGCTCTTTTCCAACTAAAATGTATCTGCCATGCATGAAGGTTGATTCATCCATGGTCATATCATTGGATTTCCTTTCACTTTGCTGAAAGATAAAAAATGATTCAGTGCTTTCAGAGTTATTATCAAATCTCAGTTGAAGAGAGTAAAAATCTCTATCTCTATTACCTCTAGATGCATTTAGATTGGCTGAAATATTTGTAAAAAATCCTATTTGTCCTTCTCGCCTTAAATCTTCAATGTTTACTATAGCTTGAGCGAATGTATTAACGCCCAAGGCACTCAAAACACAAATAAAGAAGAATCGAAGTTTATTTATTTTCTGCAACATATACTCCCTCCCAATCAGCTGGCGGCGGATTTGTTGAAAATTCTTCTATCCTTAATTTCATATGCTCGTAGTATAGAGCAAGCTCATTCGAAGAGGAGGTTAATTCGTTAATTAAAGACATAGCCTGTTCCCAATCTTGAGCACGATATTTAGTCAAAAAATCTCTATGCTTATTCAAGTAATCATCAGTCAATGTTGAATTTGATTCAAAACAAGTAAAAATTGTTTCAGCAGTTGTCTTACCTTTGACAGCAATTTTATCTATTTCAACAATTTTAAAAGAAGAGTCATGTAAAAAAGTATTTTCTCCAATAATCATATTTAGTCCGTAATTTGATGACTGACTTTCTAACCTTGAAGCAAGATTGACAGCATCACCCAGCACCGTATAGTCAAAGCGCTTGTCAGATCCCATGTTTCCTACGATGCATTGTCCAGAATTAATACCAATGCCAATTTCTAATTTGAAGTTAAGATTATTTTGCATTTCTTCATTTAATTGAGACAAAGCTTTATTCATTGCATGAGCAGCTTGTATGGCTAATTCTCGATGATTGGACTGATCAGTAGGTGCGTTCCAAAAAGCCATAATGCAATCACCCATGTATTTATCTATGGTGCCTCCATGGTCTAAGATTGAATTTGATAAGACGGTCAGCAATCGATTGATGAGTTGTGTTAGGGCCTCTGGATCATCTTTGTATTGTTCTGAAATCTTGGTGAAACCTCTGATATCAGAAAATAAAAAAGTCATCTCTTTTCTTTCTCCTCCGAGCACTAAGGCCTCGCTAGATTCAGCTAAACGATTCACCATTTCTGGAGATAAATATTGCGCAAAGGCGCCCCTAACTCGACTGCGCTCAAGTTCAGTGAATAAGAAATTAAAGAAAGTTACTGCTACATAAACAATTAATGAAATGATAAGAGGTGAAATTGGATCAACCAGAAATAATTTAGATTTAAAGAAATAATAACTTGTACCGATAATGCTGCCAGATCCCACAACAAAAATGCTCAGACCTCCAATAGGTCCCAAAGCCTGGATGGTTAGGGTGATGAGTAAAGCTAAAACCATCCCAGCAATAAACTCGGCTCCAAATAACCAGTCCGGCCTTTGCAAGAATTCATTAGCAAAGATTTGTTGAATAAATTGAGCAATCACAGTCACTCCAGGAATATTTTTTTCAGTTGGAGTGGAGCGCAGATCTAATAATCCTGCAGCCGAGGTTCCAACCAATGCAACCTTGCCCTCAAAAAATTCTGGCGGGATAATTCCTGATAAAACATCTGCAGCTGAAACAGTTTGAATATCATTTGAAGAAGCAAAATAAATCCATGCATTTCCGCTTGGCGTGGTTGGAATGGTTAGGGGTCCTAATTTGACATGATTGATGCCGGTTTGAGATCCAAACGCTTCCTCACTCGAAGCATTTGAAGATTTGATCTGATAAGTTGATGCCCCAACAGCGACTCTGGTAATCTCCAATGCGAGGCTTGGTATCAATTGATCACCAATTCTTTCAAAAGTCGGCAATTGACGAACTATCGCATCATTATTACCTATACTCATTGACCCGATACCTTGAGCAGCATCTTCTAGTAACTTGATATTGCTTTGAACGCCAAGATAGTTTGCAAGAAATTGTTTTGGATCATCGCCTTGAGTCACTAATCCATACTTACTAGTGATACTTGATGATTGATTCTTATTACTTAAGGCTTGACCCAGCACAACTGTGCCATGATTTGTAATGGCATCTGCAAACAATTGATCATTGTTCGGAAGGGCGTTTAATTCTTTGCTTAAAATTTCGTTTTCAGGATAAAGTGAAATCAAATTCTGCGGATTAGATCTATCAGGTTCGGCAAAGACCACATCAAAGCCCAAAGCTGCAGCTAAATATGCTTGATTGGTTAATTGAGCTAACGCATTGCGTGACCAAGGCCATTGACCAACTTGAGCAAGAGAATTGTCATCTATATCAATAATTACAACGGGATCTTCAGCATAAATATTTCTTGGCAAGATTCCTTGAAAAGTATCAAAAGAATAGTTTTGTAAGTTCGTAAAAATTTGAAAAGGATTGATTAAGGGTAAAAAGCTAATCAGCATAGCTAAACCAAGCAAACCATAGCGGGTCAATTGTTTAATGCCCATTTTCATATGGCAATTATAACCCTCTAGTTACTAGCATTTAAAAGATATTAATTTAAATGATAAATTGTCACCTTTTCATTATAATGGCGTAAATTTTAATAGATACCATAAAGTACATAACTGACATGAAGCATAAATTATGGTCTATAACTTTTGCATTCTTTATCTTTGGAAGCATTCATTTGTCTGCTCAAAATGTAGCTCCTACGATATCGGATCCCCAGGCGCTTGAGGCCATTGAGAAAAAAAAAGAAGAGGTTTTTCAGCAACTTTTTAAAGATCCAACCAATCTTTCGCTGCTATTTGAATATGCAAACTTATCGATAATACTTGGAGATTTAGAGGGGGCTATTGGAGTTTTTGAGCAAATGCTAATATATGACTCAGCACTTCCCAGGATAAGATTAGAGCTTGGTGTTTTGTATTTTCGCTTAGGCGCCTTTGCCTTAGCAAATAACTATCTTAAAAGTGTAAAGGAATATGATGCGCCACCTGCAGTTCTTGATAAAGTCGATCAATTCCTAGCAGCTATAGAAGATGCAGAGAATCCCATTCAATGGCAACAAAACATCAGCATAGGCTTTAAAAGAACCACTAATGGTAACTCAGGTATAAATGCAGATTTTATTGAAATTGGCGATTTCCTTTTAGATGTGGATTCAAGCTCTAAACGACAAAGTGATCGTTCGCGGCTTATGAATTATTCATTGAACATCAATCATGACCTCAAGCATCCAAGAGGAGACAATGCGCAGTACTTCTTTGCGTATGGCGCAGATCGATTAGATACATTCTCTCAATTTGATATTCAAACAAACATCTTTTCAGCTAGAAGGAATTTTAATTTAGACGAGCATTATTTTTCTTTTTTTAACTTAGAAGATGTTGTTTTTGCACCTAACATTAATTTTCTTAGAGTGGTGTTAAACAGGGAAGAGATTCTGCAAAGCATCAGAACTTCATTGGACTACAGTGGCCAACTAGACAATGGGTCTTCGATGCTTTTTAGTTATTACAAGGATGCAAAATCTTTTGATACCAGTTCACAAAAAAATGGTCATTTAACTGGTATCAGCTTTGGCCAAAGCTTTGTTGGTATGGGCTCACAAGCACTGATCGGATACAAATTATCTATTGAAAACTATAGAGCGAATGCTAAATATGAATATTTTGAAAATTACGGGATTGAATTTAGTTATGCTCAACCTTTAGGAAATAATTGGCAGTTTTCTTCTAAATATGCTTTTCAAGATAAGACTCATGACGATGAGTATCCTTTATTTGGCGATCGAAATGATCGGTTAGAGTCACTGCGGTTTAATTTACTTAAACCTTTTGGTAGCTGTTGGTCATTTAATTTTGGCATGGTTTTTTCAGATAGTAAAAGTACTATTAACATTTACAAAAGACGATCTAATAATTTCACTGCTCAGGTAAATTATCAATGTTTAAAATAAAAATTATGCAAACTAAAAACATATTAACGTTGATAGTCTTAATTGTTGGCTTGGTCGCCACTGAGGTCAATGCGCAGGAGCAGATTGGGGTTGCATCTGCAGTTAATAAAAATACAACTGATCTTACACTTGAACAAGAGCGTAAGCTTGTTGAAGCTGGTTATGAAATCATCCAAAACCATACCATCGAAACTGATGAAATTGGACGTGCTCAAATGTTGTTATTGGACGGCACAGCATTTTCCGTTGGTCCTAATTCTAGCGTTGTTTTAGATAGATTTATTTATAACCCAGATACTGCTGAGGGATCATTGGAGGTTACAGCTAGGGGTCTGTTGCGGATAGTTGGTGGCAAAGTTACAAAAAAACAACCTGCGCTTATTCGAACTAACTCTGCCACGGTTGGTATTAGAGGTGGCATAGGTATTGTGCAGACGAACGGTCCAGAAACCACAGCAACTTTTTTATATGGTGAAGAGATGACTGTGACGCCCAACTGCGTTGATTTGGATTCTTTTGGCGATCAGTGTTCAGCTGATTATCAAACCACTGTTACAGAGCCAGGTTTTTCAGTCACTGTAGAGGATGAAGACTCTGAACCTAGTGAACCTGTTGAAGTTACCGAGGAAAGTTTGGATGAAATGCAGGAAGGCTTGGAAGCATCTGATGATGAGCCAGAGGATAACTCAACGACCGAAGCTGATGAATCAGAAAATGATCAAACTGAAGAGGATTCTTCATCATCTGAGTCCGAAGAATCTCCAGCTGAAGAGGATTCTTCATCTTCTGAGTCCGAAGATGCTCAAACTGAAGAGGATTCTTCATCTCCTGAGTCCGAAGAAGCTCAAAATGAAGACGCTAGTGAAGCAGACTCTGCACCAATTTCCAATGATGAAAGTGAAGATATTGCTGAACCTTTTGAGGGAAATACTTCTGCAGAGGAAACACCAGAGACTACTGATGATGCAGGTGATTCTAACGATGTAGATGTTGATGAGAGCATGCTTGATTCTTCAGGAGTGTCTGATGCTTCGTCAAACGCTGAGCCAGAAGATCTAGGCACAGCAGATGCATATGAGGCTGAGGTAGATGCAGCTACTGTGGAGCCAGATGATGTGAATGAAGATCCTACTGACGATATTGGTGAGGCAGCAACAGAAAGTACTCAAGAGGCATCAGCAGAAGTTGCGCCGGTTTTTCAGGTTGATAGCGCAGATCCTATTCAGTCAATTGATGAGAATATTCGTGATGAGGTTCTGGCACCTTTAACTTTTATAAATCCTGGAGATCTGTCCTATACGGTTTCAATTGCTGGTGATGATGCAGAGTTTGTGGTCTTTGATGACGAGAGCATGTCAATCGTTCTCGTTGAAGCCTTGGATTATGAGACTCAAACTAATCTTAGTTTTGTTGTCACCATTGAATCAGAGAATGGAGATATTTCTGAAATTTCATTTGAGCTTGCAATATCTGACATAGACGAACCCATAGACTTAACATCTTCCCTTGCTGCTGAATCGTTTGCAGAAAATCTTGATGTAGGTTCAGTGATAGTTGAAAGCTCGGCCATAGATCCAGAGGGAGGTGAAATCACTTACTCACTTTCAGGTGAGGGGAGTGATGATTTTGAAGTCGATGCAAATGGAAATATTTCCGTCAAAAATCCTTTGGACTATGAAAGCATCACCCAATACTCACTAACTCTCTCAGCAAGTGATGGGACTAATATTTCAACTCAGGAGATATCAATTGTCATCGCAGATATCAATGAAGCTCCGGTGGTTTCAAGCGTTATTAACTCGGACTCATTTGCTGAGGATATATCCATCGGCTTTGCCATAGCATCTATAGATGCAACAGATCCAGAGTCATCTGACATTACTTTTTCCCTTTCTGGAGATGGCAGCGACTTATTTAGTATTGATACTGAGGGTAATATCACTCTTTCAGGAGGTTTGGATTATGAAATTGATACTAGTTATAACATCACTATTTCAGCTACTGATGGTGAAAATATAACTACCACTGAGATACTAATTTCAGTAAGTGATGTCAACGAAGCGCCCACTTTATCAACGGTAATTTCTGCAGTTTCTTTTGCTGAAGATATCACCACAGGTTCTCAAATCGCTACCTTCTCTGCAATTGATCCCGAGGCTGGAGATATGACATATTCTTTATCTGGAACTGGAAGCGAGCTTTTTTCCATCGATGCTGCGGGAAACATCACTCTCAATTCAAACTTTGATTATGAAACGGTATCAAGTTACAGCGTAACCCTGACAGTGACCGATGGTGTTCATGAAGTGTCTGAGGTTATTGCTATTACGATTACAGATGTAAATGAAGTACCTAGTACCTCTATCGCAATGGCATCAACCTCTTTCTCAGAGGATGCTGCAGTCGGGACAACCATTGCCAATGCATCAGCAACTGATCCTGAAGGTGGTACCATCACTTACACTTTATCAGGTGAGGGCAGCGATAAATTTACAGTTGATAGCAATGGCAACATTTCACTCAGCGGTGGCTTGGACTATGAAACAGTCACATCTTTTTCATTTACCCTGACCATCAGCGACGGAGTCCATTCAATTTCTGAAGTTATTTCTTTCTCGGTGCTTGATGTGGTTGAACTTTCCATTGCACTTGCTAGTAGTACCATTTCAATTAGTGAGGGCGTTAGCTCAGGATCTGCTGTTACAACTACCACCACAACCACCGATGGCAGTGGCACGGTGACTTACTCATTATCTGGAACCGGCAGTGATAAGTTTAGTGTATCCAGCGATGGCACTATCACCACTAACGGTTCTTTCGATTATGAGACGACTACATCTTACTCAATTACTTTAACGGCAACAGATGGCACCAACACAGTGACCGAAACATTCACGGTGAATGTAACTAATGAAGTAATCAATGGCCTGTCTGTTACGCTTGCTAACAGTGGTGCGGCGATAGGGGAAAGTTCAAGCTCTGGTACCAGCGTGGCCTCATCAAGCATCAATAATCCAGATAGCGATTCTGTGACTTACTCTTTAAGTGGGACTGGCAGCAGTAATTTTAGTGTCGATAGCAGTGGTAACGTTACCACCAATGCAACTTTAGACTTTGAAACTGCAAAAAGTTATTCCTTAACGCTCACGGCAACCACAGGAGATACGACTGTCACCGATACCTTTACCGTCAATGTGGGCAATGTAGAAGAGCTTGAATCAGCGGTGCTGCGCTATTCTGCAGCTTATAATTCAGTTTCTAGAAGCGGTTTCAGTGCCACGGCTACCCGTGGTCCATCTGGATCAAGCCTTGCTGCATTCACTTTAGAGCAAGTCGGTACCACCAATTCAACTGCGATTACTTCAGTGGACGATACGACTAATAACTATGTTCCAGTGGAAATTAATTCTGGGACCGTATTAAATTGGCGCTATTATTTCCCCATAGATACTTCAGGCAATGGGGAGTTTGCTTTTGCACCAAATTCCTTCGACATTAATGGCAAGTATTACAGTACTCTAGGCACGAACGTAACCACCACCATATCCAATGGTGATTTCCTGACCGCAGGACGACTTGAAAGCGCTGAATATTGGTTCATGACCACTGACAAGGCAGGTAGCGACATAACATTTACCAGTGCAGCTGTTGGAGGCAAAGCTTTAATATTATGGAACTTTAGTAGCTATGACGGAAGTTATGGCAATCGGGATGATCAATGGGTCGATGCTATTACGGCAGATGGCAAAACTTATGATGTTGTTTATGCTTCATCGGTTCCCGCAGATTTAAGCTCTTACTCTTTGATTATTGATTTGAGATTAAGCACATCTATAACCGATATAAGTGGTTATGAGACTTTTTTAGAAACCGCAGGCAATGTTCTCTATGTCCTTTATTCTGAGCAATGCTGCTCATCTTTAGTAAATGAAAGCAGGTTAAATGCTATTTTGGCTGCCATTGGCGGTGGAACTGCCACATTTACTGCTCGAGATGGTTCAACTGACACTGAACTCATTGACTCTACTTACACAGGCAGTGGCGGCATAGCAGAAGGCATAAATGGTTATAGCATTTACTGTAATGGCTGTGGTAGATATTTAAACAGCGCTGGTAATGGGATTAAATTGGCAAAGTTTATGGGTTATTGGGGGCCTGATCAGACCGACAGCGATACCAATGGAATTTTGATTGCAGTTAACGATATTAATTGGGATCATCAATATGCTGGCAATGCAAATAATGCCGCCATCATGCAATGGATCGTTGGTTTGTCCGGTGATGGCTCAATTACTTCAAGTACTTACAACCTCTACGAAGATCAGGTTACATTAGCCGGAGAAATTTTCACCGATGCTAATTTTGCCTCTTTTACCGATGGCAACAAGCGAGTCATTGCCATGGCAGTTATCCCAATTGAAAACTTTGCTGCCAGTGGAACCAGCGACGATTATTTTATTCCTAATTTCATTCCAAAAACCCTTTGGTCTTATGGTGATGTTGGTCACGATTATTGCTTAGGGGTAGGGAATAACGCCTCGGCATGTAATACCTATGATAACTACTATGATTTTTCTAGCATCGTCCTTGATAGCTCTGACGTGCTTGTAACCTCCAGATTTAGTGGGAGCACCAATGAGTTACCTGAGGGTCAATCCATGTGGTGGCAAGTTCTCAATCCAAGTGGCGTCGGGGTTGGACTTTGGGCACAAATTTCCTTTAAAGATTCTTATGAGGGTGCCTCAGGCAATTCCACTCGAGACGATCAACAGAGTCTTTTGAATGTGGTGATATCTAATGTGGATTATCGAAAAAATGATACAACCCGATATTCAGCTGGAGATACTGGCTTGGGCATGGATGGTTATCATTATTGGTCCTATCAAGGTGCAACCAATGCAGATAATGATGGTCTGGGTATTAATTATGGTACTTCTCCAATTGAGTGTGCAACTTCCAATGAAAGTGGTTGTTTTTGGGGTACCAATGCCTCTGGCGTGTATGCAGGTATTAATCAGCCTGGCGGCGCCATGATCACATCTTCTGATCCCTACAAGTCAGGTAATATGACTTTGGGAGTTAATTATAACTCCAACAATGACACCTTCAGCACCGGCTCCTTTAATATTTCAGCTGTGGTGCAAGATGTTAACCCTTCAGGCTCGGCTTGGGTAGATTATGCAAGCTTAAGTGATTTTAGGTCCTCTGATTTCTATACCTCAAGTGCCACAGGTTACAGCGGATTTTTCAGTGGCATTTTAGAATTTGATGTCAGTGGCACAGGTAACTCTCAGCTTTCTTCGATTCGCTCAAGCAGTACCTTGGCTAGCTTTACGTTTGATACGACGAACGATGATGTTCAGGTAGTTGCACCCATGACTATCAGTGCAGCACCTTCGAATAATTACACCTCAAATTGGACAACTGTGGATACTGGATCTATGACTTTGAAGTTTGGTGATGCCACCAACGATGCAGCAAAATCAGCTTACATTTCAAGTGAAGTCTTTGGGGCTGAGATTCAAGACGATGGCGCTCAAATCGATGGGACTTCAGGCGGCTCCAACAACTTAGCTGGGGTCATGGTTTCTTATAATACTTTGGATAAAGAAGATTCTGATTTGTTTCACTCAGGCGGTAATGATTCCATGCCCGATACAGAGTATTCGACTTGGGGTTTTTGGGCCATGAGCGCGGCTGATATTTCTCCCAATGCTGGCACGCAAAATGCTTCAGTTCACTTGGGTACATGGGTCGGCGGTGAAGTGGTCGATCAAAGTGAGATACCAACCTCAGGCTCAGCTTCGATGAGTGGGGCTGCGGTGGTGAATGTGGCTTATCGTTACAATCAAACCGGCACTAACTATGACGTGCATAAATACACCACTAGCGCCGATGTGGCGGCAACCTTTAATTGGGGCTCCAGCGGCTATTCTGGAACTTTAGCCTTTACCAATTTTGATGATAAAAATCCTATTGTCTCAAACGCTGGCTTTACATCCTTTAATGTTGCCATCACTGGTACAACCAATACTTACACAGGCAGCTCGACTGACAGTCTCAGTAATTCTTGGTTGGGTGGGGCATCAGTGGCAGGCGCTTTGTATGGTGGTTCATCACCGGATGAGAGTGGCGGTAGGGTGAACGTCAATTTATATAAATCAGGCGATACTGGCACAGCAGGCGCCAATGATTTTTACATGGCAGAGGGGATTTATCTTGTTGATTAAGTTTATTGGTTGTAAAAAATATACTTATCTTTATCATGAGGGGCAATAATGAACAGTTTTGTAGAATTTTTTCTAAAAATTAGAAATAGTAATGTCTTTAGCAGCATAGTAATTGCTGTGATTGTTGCCTCTGCTATTTATGCAGGAGTTAGCTCCTATGACATATCACCTGAATACACTGTTTATCTTGATTTATTTGATTATGCGATCACTTTATTTTTCTTGATCGAAATAATCATTCGCATGATTTCTGAGCAGTCATTAAAAAAATTCTTTAGCGATGGATGGAATATCTTCGACTTTTTAATTGTTACCATTTCACTGGTTCCAATCAATAATGTTGAAAGTGTCTTTGTGGCAAGGTTGTTAAGAATTATTAGGGTCTTAAGAATTATCACAGTGGTCCCAGCTTTCCGTCACATCATCGACTCTCTAGTCAAAACGATACCGAGAGTTGGCTTTATAGCTTTATTAATGTTTATCTTCATGTATGTCTGGGGCGCCATTGGCACCATGTTCTTTGGCAAAGTTGACCCAGAAAATTGGGGTAACATAGGTCTTGCTTTAATCACACTAGTTCAAGTCGCCACTTACGATGATTGGGCTGCCATCATGGGCAATGTGATAGAAGTCTATCCTTATGCATGGATTTTCTTTGTTTCTTTCATCATCATTAATGCTGTGATTTTGCTTAACATGGTCATAGGTGTCATTGTGGATGTCATGACTGGTGGAACTGGGATAGATGATCTGCTACAAAAAGAAAGTGAAGATTCTGCTAACTAGCTCTGGCTAAACAATCAGTGAAAGTTTTTTGATCTACGTTGCCACCTGAGAGCATCACCAAAGTTCTTGTGCCTTGAAATCGTTCTTTATTTTGTAGCAGACAAGCTAAAGCAACGGCACCGCTTGGCTCAAGCTTTAAATTAAGTCGATTAAAGGCAAAACGCATGGCCTCACAGACTGCCTGATCAGAGGCTGCTAAACCTTTAACACCAAAGTGAGTGTTGATCGCAAAGGGTATCTCTCCTGGAGTAGGAGTTAACAATCCATCACAGAGTCCGCCTCGATTAGTATCCATGGCAACTCTTTCATTTTTTTCAAAAGACAATTGATGATCGTTCCAAGCTTCAGGCTCTGCAGTAAAGACATTACACTCAGGATTGATGTGTTTGATTGAAATACATGAGCCTGCAGTCAGTCCACCGCCGCCTGCACAAATAATTGCATTATCAAGCTTAGGATTGTTTGCATCATTAATGACTTCGTATGCAGCTGTTCCTTGGCCATAGATAGTAGCTAAAGCATCGTATGGATTGATAATAACTAAATCTCTTTCTTTGGCTATTTCCACACTCATTTTCTCTCTGCTTTCGGTGCGTCGATCATAAAATATTACTTCTGCACCAAGAGACTGAGCATTAGCAATTTTTCTCGCCGGGGCATCTTTTGGCATCACCACCGTTGCTGGAGTATTAAAGACTTTTGCTGCATGGGCAACCCCTTGGGCATGATTTCCTGATGAATACGCAATCACTCCACGTTTAAGCTCTTTTTTTGACAGTCTTGAAATAGCAGATAGGGCGCCTCTGATTTTAAACGAACCCGTTATTTGTAGGGATTCAGATTTAAATAAGTACGTACCGCCTAATTCCTCATTTAAATCAGGACAAGTCACCAAGGGAGTGTGATGTATATGGGGCGAAATACGATGATAAGTTTTAACAACTTCATCAAACCACACGTTTGGTTCAAGTTTCATAGAGCTTATTATTTTCTTAGTTTATCTTTAATTTGAAATGGCAGATAAGCAATATAAAACAGAATCACAGCCAATGGAATAACAGCTATTAAATGCAATGGAGGGTCAGGGAAATAATCCATTAAAGTCCCATCAACTGGTCTATCAACAAGATACCAATAATTTGCTGGAGAGCCAATTAGAAGATTGGCAATATAGACTAAAATCAATAAAACTAAAGTCACTCCAATGACCTTGAGAATATCTATTAGGTATGGTCTTTCTTTATAAACCATCACGACATAAAGAACAGCCAATATAATAAAACTGTGACCCCAAAAGAAAGGCGAATATTCACCATGAGGAAAGCCATATTCGAGATCTGGAGTTGCTAGAGCCATCGTTGCTCCACAAATCCCCCAAAAATATGCGCAATTAAAGAGAATCTTTGGCGCATTATCTTTTAGCAAATAAACAATCATGGCAAGCATTGAGAAATCACACATGTGCAAAGGAAATTCTCCCTGCCAGGGCAAATCAAATAGATATACATCGTAAAAAGGCTGTGTGAGCATGTGCAAGATTATGATGCCTGCAATTAATTTGCCGCCAAAAACCCTTTTATCTGTTGGCTGATTTTGAAAGTATTTTATGTAGGCATATATTGCAGCTGCGCATATCATCAAGGTAACGATGTGCTGAGTGCCAAATACTTGAAATGCTGGATAATTCATCTAATTTCAAAAAACTTTTGGCTTATATTATCTCAGAGCAATAATAAAATATATCTTTTGAATTGATTGTCACAAAATTCTAATTTAAATAGGGTTTTTATTTGTACAAATTAATGTAAGATTTTTATAAGGTAATGATTTAGCACTTATTTGAATTATGTCACAAGATTGTTTATTGCTTAATGGAAATGGCCGGCCGGTTAGCTATCTGCCGTTGTCAGTTTTAAATTGGAAAACAGCCATTAAATTGAGTATTACCAGAGATGTGATAGTGATCAAAGAACACGCCGATTGGATCGTAAGATCGCCTTCAGTTGAGATGAAAGTTCCAAGCATTTTGATGTTACAAAGCTACCATCCTTTTCATAGTTATGTGAAATTTTCGAGAACTAATGTTTTTTTAAGAGATCTTTATACTTGTCAGTACTGTTTTGATATTTTTGAAAAAAAGGATTTGACCATGGACCATGTAGTACCTAAGTGCAGGAATGGCGGCTCAAATTGGGAGAATGTTGTTACAGCATGTAAAACCTGCAACTTACAAAAAAGCGATAAAGATATCCGACCGAAAGTTGACCCTGTAAAGCCAACCTTAAAACACCTGATTCGAGGTCATCAAATCGATAAGAGTAATTTTCCAGACATGGAATGGAATAAATATATCTTTCAATCGTAATTATATTTCACACTGCAACCGTATGGATTGGTGCTACCTATTTGAAGTTGACCGGCTTCTTGCAATGCATCTAACTGAGTTGCGACGTAATTAAAAGCATCTTGTAATGATGCAGAAAAGAATTGCATACCTCTGCCTACATCATCAATGGCCCCTTTGTATCTGAGCACTCCATTGCTATCAATCATGAACATATGAGGCGTGGTTTTAGCTCCATACTTCATTCCAACCTCACCTGATTCATCTAACAGAACATGAGTTGGGTAGGCGTCTCTTGTTTTGGAAAGTTTATTTGCCGTATTTGCATCAACATGTCCCTGTTCACCGGGAGTCGAGGAAATAATACTTAGCCAAACAATTTCTTTATTCTGAGCCGTTTTTTGTAATGCCTGCATGTTATTCTCTGAATAGTGCTTAGCAACATATGGACACTCATGGTTGGTCCATTCAAGAATTACGGGTTGGCCACGAAAATCTGCTAAGTTGATTTGCATGCCATTAGAATCAATCACAGAAAAAAGAGGCGCCTCTTTATTCACTTCTGGGTTTTGCAATATTATTTCTGCAGCAAAAAGAGAGTTCGCAAAAATCAGAAATAATAAATTAGTTATTACATTTTTCATTTTAGATTTCTTATTAAAATATCCTCGGTTAACACGGCTGGTAAGATTTTTGATTCTGTCATTCCTGGCTTCCAAAATATGTACAGCGGAATACCTGATCTATTATATTTTGCTAAGCCAGCAGCTATCTCTTCATTTCTATTTGTCCAGTCAGCTTTTATGTATGTAATATTTTGAGTTAATAAATATTCTTGCACACTAGGACGCGATAGAGCTGCTTTTTCATTTGTTTGGCACGTAATACACCATGCTGCAGTAAAGTTAATCAAATAAGCTTGATTATTTGCTTGTAGATTAGATTCACTCACCAAGCTCCAATTAGTTGCATCGGCATCATTTTGATTCGATGAGATAGGACTTGGTAAATTATTAAATATTTGTATCGATAGAATTACAGTAGTAATGAGTCCAATCCACTTCCAACGACCCTTAAAAGTAGCAATCATCCAAATAGCGACACCTAAAACAAGACCTAATATTAGAAGTTGAATTAAAGCATCTCCAGATGTTTGCACCATGAAAACCCACATTAGCCACAAAGCAGTAGCAATCATTGGGAATGCAAAAAATTGTTTTAAAGTTTCCATCCAAGCACCTGGCTTTGGTAATGAACTAATCCATTCTGGCTTCAAAGCAAGAACAACATAGGGACCAGCAAAACCTAACCCCAGGGATAAGAAAATAGGCAAAGTTGCAAAGGACGGTTGCAGCAAAGCATAGCCAACGGCTGCACCCATAAATGGAGCTGTGCAGGGTGAGGCAACAACCACAGCCAAAACACCTGTGAAAAAGGATCCAGAATAGCTATTTTTTGATTGCACACTGCTGCCTAAAGTAGTCAATCCTGCGCCAATATTTATATTGGTTAAAAGGATCAAGCCAATACCAAGCATGATTAAAGTTAAAATTCCAACCACGACAGGAGATTGAAGTTGGTAACCCCAGCCAATCATAGAGCCACTCGATCTTATGATTATGAGTGCAGCAGCAATTGATAGAAAAGTTGACATAACTCCGCCAACAAAAGCTAAGGCATGATTTCGAATTTTTGTATGATCATCCCCACCCATCGAAACAAAACTTAAAACTTTCAATGAGATAACTGGAAAAACGCATGGCATCAAATTGAGAATTAGACCTCCAATGAGAGCAAATAAAATTGCTTGCCATAGGCTGATACCTCCCTGAGATGAAAATTGCTCTTTGATTTGAAATCCATTGCCATCAAGACTCAGAATTCCAGAAAATGCAGAAAGCTTTGAATCTAATAAAGGTATTGAAATTTTATAGTTGGTATCATCGATTTGCTTAAGTAGTTGATTTTCTGGATAGAAAAAATTTCCACTTTCACGCGGAAATAAATATGCATTCGAAAAAGATTCAGTGGATTGAAAGCTAATTACAAGATTATCGCCTTCAATTGAGCTATTTGTATTTATAGTTTTAGTTGGAAGATTGTTTATTTGATTATCTAAAATTTTGCTCGGCGAAGCAGATGATAAGTCTAAAGACAATGATGCTGATTCGGGTATACAAATGTCTGCACAAATTAAAAAATTAAAATCTACACTTATAGTTTTTAACTCGGTCTCTTGAGAGCGAAATACTTGAAATGGAAAAACAATATCGCCTTCATATCCATAAGTCATTAGGGGCGGGTAAGGAATTGTTATAGGTGTAGGCCATTGAACATTTTCAACTATTACACCTTCATCTGTTGACCAATTGGCTTCAAAGGGACTGCCAGAATCTCCAGGGTTCTCCCAATAGGTATGCCAGCCATCCTGCATTTGAAGTCGGACGCCAACATAAAATGATTCTTGGTTTGAGCTTTGAAGATTAGTAATTAAGCTAGCTTTTGCATGCCCTGTATTTACAGGATTTGCTAAAAGCATTGAGCTGAAAAGTATTGTAAAGCTCAAAAAGATATTTTTCATGATGCTCATGTTAAACCATTGTAATAAAAAAAGGGGAGCCAAGGCTCCCCGATCACATTATGAATGAGTTATTTGCTACCTAAAACCTTAGGTGACTTAATGTCAATCATGCGTGGCTTTTGAGCATCTGGAATGATTTTTTCTAACTCTAAAGTTAGCATTCCATTGGTAAGTTCAGCTCCATGAACTTCAACATTTTCAGCTAAAGTAAATTGTTGCTTGAATGCTCGCTGTGCTATGCCTTGATAGACAACCTCATTATCACCATTTAGCAATTCAGCTTTTGGGCCTTTATGCTCAATGGTTAATACACCTTCTGCCAATTCAATGTTGAGATCTTCTTTAGCGAGACCAGCAACTGCAACATCAATAAAAATCTTGTTTTGATCTCTTCTGATGTTATATGGCGGATAGCTTGAGGATCTTTCTGTGGTTTCAGAAAATCTCTGCAATCTATCAAACAGGCTTTCAAACCCTAACACACGAGTTGTTAGGAACGGATCGGTAAAATTAAGTACCATAATATAGTCCTCCTTAGTAGCGACTAAATGTGCATACCCAAATGGCGTATGCGGTTAATATATGTAGACCCTAATGGCATCTACATTATTTATATAAGTATCTTTAAATGGATTTCAAGTCAGAAAAGAGAGAATTATTCGTTCCAGTGAGTCACAAATTTATCTAGATCAAGCTTTGGTATTTTCTTTGCAGATCCTGAGGGAGTTCCTACATATAAATACCCAATAACTTCATGGTCTGAAGTTAAATTAAAATATTTAGCTAATTTTTTATTAAATGCGAATTTTCCAGTTCTCCACATTCCTGCATAGTTCTTTGCATGCAACGCAAGTAAGATGTTTTCAGCTGCTGTGGCTGTTGAGAGCATTTGTTCAATTTTTGGTACTTTTGGATGCTCTGACACTTTTGTTACCAGTATAATTATCATGGGTGCTCTGAAGGGAGCGGCTTTATATTTTTCCAGCTGATCTGAAGTCACATCTTTAAATTCATTTTTAGCAAATTCAACAAAAATCTTTGATAGTTTTTCTAAACCTTTGCCAGTAACCTCTATAAAGCGAGAGGGTCTTAGCCAAGCATGATCAGGTGCTCTTAAAGCAGCTTGATAAATTTCTTGCATTTCTTTGCTTGAAGGTAAGGGTTCCGTTAATTCTCTGGGAGAATTTCTAGTTAATATGTTTTGCATTGCTTCCATGCAACATATTTTAGTTGAAAAATTAATTATTTGAGAAATTATCAGATATTTTGCATGATAAGATTAATCTTAATTTTTGAAATTTATAAATTATGGAAATCACACTTTTATACGCATCCTTGTTGACAATACTCGCCATTTTTCTAGCAATTAAAGTTGGTATGAATAGAGTTGAGACCAAAACAATGACGGGTGAGGGAGAGTCCTCGAAATTGCTTCAATCAATTCGTGCCCATGGGAACCTGATTGAATATGCACCTCTCGCATTAATTTTATTAGCCTTGCTTGAAATGCAAAATCTATCTGACTCTATGCTGCATCTCTGCGGGTCATTATTTTTTCTTGCAAGGATTTCACATGCTTATGGAGTTTCCATTTCTCGTGAAAGTACTCCTTATCGTCTCGTTGGCGCAGTTGGAACGTGGTTAATTATGCTCATAATGAGTCTTGTGGGAATATATACCTATGTTTCATAAGAGCAAAAAAATAAATGAACTTTTAACCTTGAGTAATGTCAAAGTTTATATGAATAAAAAAATATTTATACTAGGAATTTTTTTACTCATATCTGTTGCTCAGGCAGAAGAAAAGGGCGAATCTAACTATCCTCAAACTGGTAGCATTTGGTATTTGGTAAAAAATGGTTCTCCAAATTTATCCTCAGGGCCTGGACAAGTTGTTTATTTTTTATCAAGCGATGCATATCACACCTATATGAGTAGAGAGTTTCAAATGTGGGATCGTTTTTCCTCAGTGGATGCCAGAAATTTAGTTAGATTGCAGAAGAATGATGCTGTGAAAATAATTGATTTTAAATTTGAAGGTGCAATTTATAAAGTTGAGCTTTTAGATGGTTTTCACAAAGGTAAAAAATTTTATTTAATAGGTGAAGAATTAAAAAAGAACTTTAAACAGGAGAATAAACAAAATGAGAATGTCTAAGAATATTGTTGCGATTACTTGCGCATTATTTATGGTTGGTTGCTCATATAGTTCGTTAAGGCCTGAAGTGGTCGATCGAACAGACGCGCAAAGAATGCAAACAGTTATTTTTGCGACTGTAGTTTCTGTTGATCGAGTCGTTTTATCTGGCGATGGAGATACTGGAGCGGTTGCGGGAGCAATCATTGGTGGTGTCGCAGGATCTTCTGTAACTGATTCTGAAAAAGAGTCTGATATTGCTGGTGTCTTGGGCGCCCTTGTGGGTTCAGCTGTTGGCTCAAAGGTTGGTGATGCAGCTACTAGGAAACCTGCAATTGAGCTTTTATTAGATTTAGATTCTGGAAAAACAGTCTCAATTATTCAGGAAGAGGGTGATTATAGCTTTGCAGTTGGGCAAAGGGTAAAAATTATTAAGAATAGAGGTAAGTCAAGGGTTTTGCCTCTGCAATGACCTCAGAAACTTTCGCGCTAATATATAACAAAGCTCTTGATTTAGTCTCAAGGCGAGAGCATTCATGTTATGAACTCATACAAAAACTTAACAAGCGTTTTCCTGAAACAATGCCTATCATTGAAGATGTAGTTCAAAAACTAGTTACAAATAATATTTTAAATGATGAGCGTTTCGCAGAGATGTATCTTAATTCCAGAGCCAGGAAGGGATTTGGACCTAAAAAAATAGAGATGGAGTTAAACTCTAAAAAAATAGATTCTTTATTTATAGCTAACGCCATTGCGGAATATGATAGTTGGGCTGAAAATGCTGAAAATGAACTATTAAAGAAATTCAAAGGCATCAAGCCAAATGATTTCAATTCAAAAATGAAGCAGAAACAATTTCTCTTTAATAGGGGTTTTAGCACTCAAATTATTGAGCAAATTTTGTAAAATGACATGGTATGATTTACTACTATGTCCTTCCAGGTTTTAGCAAGAAAATATCGGCCCAGCACCTTCTCCGAAGTCGTTGGTCAAGAACATATCTTAAGGGCGCTCGAAAATAGTATTCAGCACAATAAGCTGCATCAAGCTTATATGTTCAGCGGCACTAGAGGAGTTGGGAAAACAACAATTGCTCGAGTTTTTGCAAAATGTCTAAATTGTCAAAAAGGAGATATGCCGCAATCAGAACCATGCAATGAATGTACTGCTTGTAAAGAAATTAAAGCAGGGCGACACATTGAATTTTTAGAAGTTGATGCTGCCTCTAGGACTGGCGTTGATGACATGAGGGAGTTACTTGAATCTGTTCAATATAAGCCTTCAAATGCTAGATATAAAATTTATCTCATTGATGAGGTCCATATGCTATCGAAAAGTAGTTTCAATGCTTTATTAAAAACCTTAGAAGAACCTCCTCCACATGTAATGTTTTTAATGGCAACAACAGAGATTGAAAAAGTGCCTAAGACTGTTTTATCTCGTTGCTTGCAATTAAATTTAAAGATTATTCCGGAAACAAGAATTCAAGATCACATTCGGTCTTTGCTTGATCTAGAGAGCATTGAATATGATGAGGACTCATTGGCGCTTATAGCTAATTCTGCGCAGGGATCTATTCGAGATGGGTTAACCTTGTTAGATCAAGCCATTGCTCACGGGAATGGTTTGTTAGAGTCTGATCATGTCAAAGCTTTGTTAGGAACAATCGATCAATCTTATATTATTGAGCTTATAAATCAGGTAGCCGATTCTAATGGGGATGAAGCCTATATGGCTCTGAATAAAATCACAGAATTAAATGTTGAGTATGAACAAGTATTAAAAATTATTATTTCTGTTTTTCATAAAGTCTCGTTACATCAGCAGCTTGAAGACAGTGAAGATACCGCTATTAAACAATTGGCGGATCTCATTGATCCTCAAATCATTCAATTGCACTATGAGATTGCGCTTAACGCATTGAGTAAGTTTCATGTTCATCCACATCCAAAGCAAGCCCTAGAATTATGTATTTTACGTATGCTAGCTTTTCAACCTCTCTCGGAGGGAGCAGTTCCAACAATAGAAAAAAAAAATTCTAAATTAGTGTCTAAGACTAAACCTCCTAAAACAAATCTTATTAAAGCAGAAGAGCCTTCAAAAGAATTGCCAAAGTCAAAAGAAATATCAGTTAGTGAGGAGACTCCAAAGAAGCCGGGTGTTGAAAATTCTTTTAGTTTTGCAGATCTTGATAGGCAAAGCTGGAATTCAGTATTTAATTCATTAAATTTGTCTATGTTTGTCAGTCAAGTCTTTTCAGAGTTTGAGTTTGTAAGTTTTGCCGATAATACATTGACCCTTAAAAAATCTGATGAACTTATCAATCCAACTGAGGGATTAAAAACTGAATTTTTAGAGGGTATTGCCATGCAGCTGGGGCAAAAAATTTCATTAGTTATAGAGAGCGGAGAGGTGATTGCATCACCTGCTGTTATTGAGGAGGAGATGACTCAAAATCAGCTCAATCAAAATAAAGATGCGTTGCTAAAGAACGAAGCTGTCAAAGATATTCTTGATTCATTTGGTGGAAAAATTATTGATGAATCCATTAAAAAGGTAAGCCCATGAGCAAAGATTTATTATATGAGCTCATTGAAGCCCTTACCATTTTACCTGGTGTTGGTAAGAAATCTGCTCAAAGAATGGCTTTATTCTTGCTTGATAAGAATAAAGATGGCGCTTTGCATTTAGCTCAAACGTTAGAAGAGTGTCTTGAAGCCATTCAGCGCTGTGAAATATGCCGGCAATTAACGTCAGAACCCATTTGTAGAATTTGTAGTGATGAATCGAGAGATGTATATAGCCTGTGTGTTGTTGAGAGTCCCTCCGATGTATTGGCAATTGAATCAACAGGAGGTTTTAAGGGTAAATATTTTGTTTTGATGGGTCGTCTTTCACCAATTGATGGAATATCGCCGGATGATCTTGGTATACCAGATTTATTGCGTCATATTAAGGGTGCAAAAATTGAAGAAGTTATTCTTGCAACTAGTTCAACTGTAGAGGGTGACGCAACAGCCTCCTTTATTAACGAACATCTTGAAAGTGTTAAAGTTTCAAGAATTTCCTATGGTATTCCTATTGGAGGAGAGTTAGAGTATGTCGACAGCAATACTATTGCGCGAGCTATCCAAGGGAGGATTGAAATTTAATGTCTATTAAACCAGATGCATGGATTAAACGAATGGCTGAGTCAGAAGGAATGATCGAGCCTTTTTCTGAAAACCAGGTAAGAGTCGATGAAAATGGTGAAAAACTCATTTCTTATGGTGTATCAAGTTTTGGCTATGATGTTCGTTGTGCCAATGAGTTTAAAGTATTTACAAACATTCATTCGGCAACAGTTGACCCGAAAGTATTTGATGATGACAGCTTTGTAGATATAACCTCAGATGTATGTGTCATTCCACCAAATTCATTTGCGCTTGCAAGAACTGTTGAATATTTTCGAATCCCTAGAAATGTTCTAACAATATGTTTGGGCAAGTCAACATATGCAAGATGCGGCATTATAGTTAACGTTACGCCACTGGAACCAGAATGGGAGGGGCATGTAACCCTTGAGTTTTCTAATACTACAAACCTACCAGCAAAAATATATGCTGGAGAAGGCGTTGCTCAAATGATTTTCTTCGAATCAGATGAGGACTGCGAAGTTAGTTACAAAGACAGGGGCGGAAAGTATCAGGGGCAAACGGGTGTCACGCTCCCAAAAACTTAATAAAGTTTCTTAAGTTCAAGCATGGTATCACCGTCTTGATCTTCGTCCTCAACTTTTATTATTAGGTAGTCTAGATCAGTTGCTAAAAAGTAGCGCGTAGTTCTGTCATCTTGAAGTCTGACACGCTCAACAATAATGCATGGATAATTTATGCCATCTACTTCAAACTCTCCATTCTCAACTACCTTATAGTTATTTGCTTCAATTTCTCCTGATTTTAAATCTGGAAGCATCAATGTAAAATCGCTCAAACCTGCAATTACATTTTTTCTTATTTGAATTTGAACATTCAAGGGATCAAAAACATTTTCATTCCCAGGTAAATCTTGGGTCCATTCAAACTTACCTTTTGAAGTTAAATTTCCTGAAGCCTGATCAAAGTTTAAAGTTCTTTTGTCAGAAATTAGAGTCCACTTTACGTCGACAAAATATCTGTTAGAGGTAATGAGATTATCCTTTTCAGAGAAATCAGAAATTATTTTTATTCTTCCTAAGGGAAATTTAGCGTTAAATTGAATTGTTCTTTTACCAACTTCTTCATGCGAAATAAGTTCCCTAATTCCTGTCATGGAAACTCGTGAGTTGGTAAAAGTGTATTCGCCTTTGTAGTCGGGAATCTCTTGAGCTGCTAGATCATAAGCAGTAAACAAAAATAAAATTCTAAAATATTTACACATTAAAGAACTCCATATGATTTGGACTAAAGTGGCTCTCGGATTCAAATTTTACCTGATCGCCGTTAAGCGTGATGTATCCTTTTGTTATATCTGCAATCACTTTTGGGTATACGGCATGCTCAATTTTATGAATTCGATTAACAAGCTTTGCTTCAGATTGGGAGGGATCTATTCTTAAGGCACCCTGGGTAATTATGGGCCCTCCATCAAGCTCGCTATTTACATAATGCACTGATATTCCATGCATTAAGTCTCCATTTTCAATGGCTTGTTTATGAGTATTTAAGCCTGGATATTCAGGTAACAGGGAGGGGTGGATATTGATTAATTTTCCACTCAAAGCCTCTGTAAAACTGTTTGATAGAATTCGCATAAAACCTGCAAGTACGACTAAGTCTGGTTCTATAGGCAATATTTGTTCTAACAAAGCCTGATCAAATTCTTCTCTTGAATTGTATTGTTGATGTTCAATTACCTTGCTCATCAAATGAAACTTTTTAGCTCGATCCAAGCCTTTTACATTTGGTTGATTTGAAATTACCAACTCAATGGTAGCCGGTATATTTCCCGTTTGACAGGCCTTTGCAATAGCTTCGAGATTGGAGCCACTTCCTGAAATTAGTACAACTATTTTTTTCATAACTAACAGTATTGAATTTGCTCTTTAAGATTACCTTTAATAATTGAACCAATTTCGAAGGTACGCAACTTATGATTCGATAAGACTTTTTGCGCTTTTGCAAGATCTGCATGATCTATTATGCACACCATTCCAATTCCACAATTAAATATCCTTAGCATGTCAGCTTGAGAAATTTCTCCTTTTTCTTGAAGCCATTTGAAGACCTTAGGAAATTTCCATGATAATAAATTTACTTTTGCTACCAATCCACTTTTAAGAATACGAGGAATATTTTCTGTCAAACCACCTCCAGTAATATGAGCTACACCTTTGACATTAATTTTTTTAATTAGTTCTAGAATAGGCACAGGATACAAATGGGTTGGCTTGAGTAATGCTTGCATTATTGAGTCAGGAGCTTTGTGTTTTTTAATGATAGAGCGTATTAATGAATAACCATTTGAATGAGGACCACTGGATTCAATGCCGAGAAGTATATTTCCAGGTTTAATACTTTTTCCATCAACGAGCTTAGTCTTCTCTACAACCCCTACAGAAAACCCAGCTAAATCAAAATTATTTTTTAAATAGTGGCCTGGCATCTCAGCTGTTTCTCCGCCAAGAAGGGCGCAATTACTTTTTTTACAAGCTTTAGCAATGCCCTTTACAATTTTTGCAGTTGATTTAGGTTCAAGTTTTGAGGTGGCAAAGTAATCTAAGAAAAACAACGGTTCTGCACCACATGTGATCATATCATTAACGCACATAGCAACTAAATCTTGGCCAGTGAGATCTAATTTATTATGTGTTTGACTAAGAGCTACTTTGGTTCCAACGCCATCAGTGCAACCTACCAAAATAGGATTTTTATACTTGGTTCCAAGTTGGAAAAGACCAGCAAACCCTCCAATCCCACCAAGCACTCTTTTATCATGAGTTGCATTAACGCTTGCTTTGATAGATTTTACTAGCTCATTGCCTTTTACAATATTTACACCAGCCTTTGCATAAGGATCCGTAGGTTTTGTTTTCCTAGTCATTTACAATAATAATATGAATCAAAAGTTTAAAATCTTATTTCTGCTGAACTTCTTTTTAATTAACTTAGTATTTAGTAAAGAGTTACCAACATTATTTAATATAACAATTTCTTCTGATCAGTATACCAATACTAATGATGGATTGAATAAAGCATTCAATAGATTGATTCAAAAATTGTCTGGATCAAGAAATAAAAAGTTCTTATGGAGAATAGGTGATGCTGGGCTCAAAAAAATTGATTTTGTCTCCTCATACTCTACTGAAATGATTGATGAAAAAGAATATTTATCAGTTTTATTTAATAGTGATTTACTTATTCCCCAATTGCGTCAATTAAACATTCCTCTTATAGGTTTTAACCGCCCAGTAATTCTTTTTTTAATCAAGCTTGATACCGGTGAAGCATCTCCTATTTATATAGATGGGAGCCAATCTGATAATTCTTTTGCAGTTGAAATAAAGCAAATGCTTGAAGATATCTCTCGAGATAGAGGGGTTTATCTTGAGCTTCCTGAATTTGACTTAGAAGATCAAAATTTACTCAATCAAACAAATATACTTTTCTCTCCATCGACCCACATTCAAGAAAAATTTTATAATGATGCTTTTTTATCAATTGAGATGATAAGGATTGGTATTAATCAATGGACCCTAAATGGAGATTTCAAGACTCTTTCAACAATTCAAGAGAAAGAGGTAATGAATTATCTCCAAAATGATGTTCAGGACTTTTTAGATAGTTTTCTTGAAATTCAACAGCTAGAACCTGGAAAATTAGGAGAAAAGATTGTTATTTCTGTTGAGGGCTTAAATAATTTTAAAGATTTTCAATCGGTTGAATCTGAGCTCGATAAAATTTTTGCCATTCAATCTAGAGCATTTCGCTCATTTGAGCCTAAAAGAGTTGATTACAATGCTCAATTATTCCAAACAAAAGAATCATTAATTAAAGAACTTCGAGGCAGTACTAACTTCTTAATTAAAAAATATGAAGCAGATAGCAATCAATTACAACTTGAATATTTAAATTAGCAATGAGTAAATATTTTATTTTTATACCCAATTTACTTTCCATAATTCGTATTTTTTTGATGTATCCATTGCTTACTTTTATTTCAGAAGAAAATTATATTTTTGCTTTATATGTATTCACTGTTGCCGCTGCTACAGATGGTCTCGATGGTTATTTAGCGAGAGTCATGAATTGGCAAACAGATCTAGGTAAGATCCTTGATCCAGTTGCAGACAAGGTTTTGTTGATTGGGACAATTTTAATCTTATGGTTAAATAACTATATACCAATATTCGTACTAATAGTTTTGGTACTTCGTGATTTCATTATCATCATGGGAGCAGCGTTTCATATGACCGTGTATGAGACTGCAGCCCCAAATCCAAATATTTTTGGAAAAATTACAACCTTTGTGCATATTGGCTATCTAGCAGGTGTATTTATAGATATTATTTTTGGGGCTAACTTGGTTAATACTTTTATTGACGTGTTCGTAGCCTTTATAACGATAACTAGTTTGATTTTATATGGTTTCAACTGGTTCAAACTCACTGTTGAGTTAAATCGTGAATAATCCAAAGCAACTCATTTTTCCATTTCAGATTAATCAAAAAGCATCTTTTGAGAACTTTTTTTGTTCGCCAGATAACCACTATCTCATAAAGAAACTTAGTGATTTTGTTTCAAGCAATAATGCTAATGAATTAATAATCAGTGGGGAGAAGGGCGTTGGTAAATCTTTCTTGACACAGGCCATTTGTAATGAGCTAGGTTCTGAGGGAAAGACATTTAGTTTTATTCCGATGAAAAAAGCTATCAATATGGGCATTGAAATTTTTCAAGATTTAGCATCATTGGATGCAATCTGTATTGATGACTTGCAACTAATACTGGCAAAAGGAGACTGGGAAAAGGCTCTATTTAATTTGATAAACGAGTGCCAGCAAAATAGCTGTAGCTTATTTCTCTCTTTAGGAGACACTCAACCGTTAGAAGAAGTCACCCAATTGCCTGATTTGCTATCGAGAATAAAACGAATGGAATTTATGACTTTGCGACCAGTTCAAAATGAACAACTGAAACAAGCACTAAGATTTGTTTCTGAGCAATTAGATATAACTATAGAAACAGCAGAGTTAGATTTTCTTTTAAATCATCAAACTAGAAAATTTTCTCTTCTCGTAGAAAATCTTCATTTATTAGATCAGCAAGCAGCCTCTTTAAAAAGAAGAATAACCATTCCTCTTATTAAAGAGACTTTAAAACTTTAATCAAAACTAACCATACAATCTTGACATGTAAACAATGCTTTTGGCTCTTGAATTTCTATAAGTGCCTCATATAGATTTGCAATACCACTAAGGGCTGATAAAACTTCTGGCTCTGCAATAGAAATATCAAAATTTTCAAGAAGCTCTTTAATAATTTGTTCTTCTGGAGAGAGCTTCTGTTCATAATACTCAATTTGATAATCTTCTAATTCAGCTATTTTGGCAGCATAGGTAATTGCATCATCAATACCTCCAATTTCATCTACTAAGCCTATCTCTTCAGCGCTTGTAGCGATCCAGACTCTACCACCTGCGATTTCATTTATGTCTTCGTATGATTGAGATCTTGAATCAGCCACAAAGTTAACAAATCGATCGTAAGCATCAGCTCCCCATTTGGCAAAAATTTTATCCAGGTCATCGTCGATGGCTTGGGTTGGATCCCATCCACCATGCTTAGAAGTAACCACACCATCAAAATTTACCCCAATGTAATCCATTGCATTTTCTAAAGTCGGTATTGCAATTGCCACACCTATAGATCCTGTAATTGTGGTTGGTTCAGCAAAAATATAATCTGCAGGAGTTGAGATATACACTCCTCCAGAGGCAGCATAATCGCCCATAGAGACGATAACATTAATACCCTTTTTCTTAGCTGCGGATAATTCATCTCGCATCATTTCACTGGCAATAATAGAACCACCCGGACTGTTGACTCTAAATACAATGGCTTTTGTATTTTCATCTTCATGAGCAGATCTTATTTGTTTTACTATTCCATTGGCGCCAGCAACACCAGGTGCAATGTCACCCTCCATGATTGCACCTTCAGCTGTGATGACAGCTATTTGATTGTCGCTATCAGACGTATCCTTATCAAGTTGTTTAAAATATTCATTATAAGAAATAGTTTTATAAGTTTCTGAATCAGCCCCTTTATCTAAACCAAATTCTTCAATCATGTATTGGCGAAATTCAGGAAATGATTTTGTGCCATCAATAATGTTATTTGCTTCTGCATAGGCGATATTTCCCATCGCCGCTTCTCCAAAAAATCCAACATATTCATCAGCAAATGCCTGAATATCCTTAGATTTGATTCCACGGCCTTCAGCCATAAGAGATTTCATTTCATCCCAAATTGGGTTAAGTAAGGCCTCTCTTTGCAACCTGTCATTCTCCGACATGTCAGTTCTTGTATTTCCTTCAACCGCAGACTTAAAGTCACCTTGAGAATAATTATGAAAATTAATTTTTAAATTTTCGAATAACTCTTTTTGATAGGGACGCATGCCGCCAAGACCTCGAACGCTCAGACTGCCTACAGGATGTACCCATACTTCAGAAGCTTGAGATGCCATTAGATATGAAATTGTTGTCATGCGATCACTAAATGCAATAACTCTTTTTCCAGATTCACGAAGTGCCTTTAATTCTTTTGCTATGTTTATTGCTGTCGTTGGACCTGCAAATCCTGTCGATGAGAAATCAATAAACACCGCTGGAATAGCCTCATGATCAGCCACTGCTCTAATTAATTTTATAAGATCTCTTGATTGAATTTGATCTGATGATGAATCAGCAGCTATATTAGAGAGAAAATCTGATCCAAAAACTTCTTGATCGACTACTGTTCCTTGTGGATCAATGAAGAGAACTCTACCACTAGGATCCTTGACTTCAGGTCCTGAGGAAGACAGTGCTCCAATTATTAGAACTGTGAAAAAGATTAAAACAATTGCTGTTCCAAGATTGAGCATTATTGTTCTAGCTTTATCTAAAAACCTTCCAAGCCAAGCAAAAATTGATCTAAGTGCATTCATGAGATATCTCCTCTAAGTTAAAAAATTAAAAAAAGAAATATTGAGGCGAGAGTTTTAAGAAAAGCCAACAATAAAAGTGTTAAAAGAACTGAAAATGTCACAATAATTAAAACTAGAGACAATAAAAAAGTAACTAGGGCTAGAATTACTGAAACTATTTCAGAAAGAAAAAAACTGCTACATATTGCAAATGCTGTAACTGAAATAACTAATAATATAAGGGCTATCAAATTACTCATCCTCCTGAAAAATAAAAATTTTTTCTAAATCTACCTTAAAATATCTTGTCATCTTCATCACCAACTTTAATGATGGATCAAACTTACCTGTTTCAATAGAGTTAATTGTTTGCCTGCTAACTTTTAAAATCGATGCTAGCTCATCTTGACTAATATTATTCTTATTTCTAAGACTTTTGAGATGATTTTTCATCAATCCGCTATATATTTCTTATGAAATAAATAGCCACCTAGGCAAGCTCCGGCCGCAAATGCTAAAAAGAATTCATAGAAAGTGGGCTGAAAGTTAAAGTAAGGCGAAAAAACACTGACCAGTGTTCCAAAAACTAAAAATCCATAAGCGCCACCTGCAAATGTTGCATTATTATAGCTTTTAAAAAAATCATCTTGTGCTTGGTAGAAGTTTTTATAAAAGACTGATGCAAGTAGAAAAAAAACTATTATCAATATTCTAATAATTAATAAATACGGCCCTGAGGAGCCAAGATCTTGAATTTCCTCACCATTTAAAAATCCTACATATGCTAAATGAATGCCCAGAAAAAAACCTCCGAACATAAAGCAAATCATAGATCTGATGTAATTTTTTTTGTCGAGAGGATTCAAGGAAGAAACTTCTATCCATAATCCTTTGTGAGTAATTTTTGCCATTTTAATTTGAAATAAATATTGAATAAATCATATGTAAAGTTTACTTGACTGTCAAGTTTACTTTACATTTAATTGCTCTCTTGCAGCATAGACTCCAACAAAAAAAGAAACAACTATTAACAACAGCTCCACCCAGCTTAACAAACTAGGATTTGGCAGCCCAAATACAACAAGGCATGAACTCATAAAATATATCAGAATAATAAAACCATATATTTGATAAACTTTTGCAGTTGGATTTGAGTATGCTTTGTATTCAAAAATTAGAAGGGGTAGGGACCAAATCAATAATCCAATCCAAGGTGTTCCATTTAATAAACCTTTTATAAGATGGTTAAAAATCAGTAAACCATTGAATGTAAGAAAACTTTCTCTAAGCTTCATCGTTATTAAATTTCAAAATAAGCTCAGCCATTCGTTTGCCAGTCGCTATGGCGATTTCTCTCTCAGCAGAAGTTAAATCTCCCGATTTATTTATATTTGCAACATGTGATGGGCCATAGGGAGTACCACCACTTTTTGTGCTAGAAAGATTAGAAATTGAATATGGGGCCCCAACAAAAATTACTCCTTGATGTAATAAATAGGTCATTAAATTAAATAATGTAATTTCTTGTCCACCATGCATTGATCCAGTTGATGTAAATACGCAGCCAAGTTTATTTTCTAATTCATGATTTGACCAAATATCTCCAGTAGAATCTAAAAAATATTTCAAAGGCGCTGCCATAGATCCAAATCTTGTTGGAGATCCAAGTGCTATTCCAGCACAATCAATTAAGTCTTCTTTAGTGCAATATATTTCTCCCTTTTCAGGGATGCTTGCCTCAACCGCTTCAGCTACCGAAGAAACCTTTGGAACTGTCCTAATTCTAACCTCAAGACCTTTTTTTTCTGCACCATCAGCTATAGCATGGGCAAGATTCTTCACAGCTCCAGTTGCAGAATAAAATAAGATTAGAAGATATTTTTGATGCATAATAGTTTCCTTTTGCAATACTATAAAACATGAAATTTAAATTACCATTAACTTTATTTTGTCTTTTTCTTATTTCTTGCGAAAAGGGCGATATAGAAATTTTTGATTCAAAGCCAATTTTTAGTTCAAGCCTCGATGGTAAATGGGTATTGGTGAATTACTGGGCTGATTGGTGTCCTCCATGCATCAAGGAAATACCCGAAATTGTTTCTTTTGCAGAAAAATATCCTGAAGTTAAAGTTTTTGCATTTAATTTTGATCGACTTGATGCTGAAGATCTAAGACCTCAAATTAAAAGGTTTGGTATAACTTACCCCTCTATGATTACTCATCCTAGAACACTGTGGGGCATAGAAACTCCAAAAACTCTTCCTGCAACCTATTTTATTTCTCCAGCAGGAGAGATTGTTTTTGCAAGCCTAAAGCCTCAAGATGAAGCTAGCCTATCCATAGTTTATAGAGATTTAAAGGATGGAATTTAGAAAATCTTCTTGAATTAAAGATTCTGGATTAACCTTATTACCGTCAAAGTACACGGTCCAATGAAGATGCGGCCCAGTTACTCTGCCAGTGGATCCAACCTTCCCAATTTGATCAGATTGTTCCAGAAGATCACCCAATTGGGCTTGTATTTCACTCATGTGTGCATAAGAAGAAAAAAGCCCATAACCATGATCAAGAATTACAGTGAG
This sequence comes from uncultured SAR86 cluster bacterium, assembly GCA_902623685.1. Classification (GTDB taxonomy): domain Bacteria; phylum Pseudomonadota; class Gammaproteobacteria; order Magnimaribacterales; family D2472; genus D2472. The sequence goes on along the minus strand of CACNUQ010000002.1, from coordinate 138,801 downwards.
ACCTGTATAAAAATAATCACCAACTAAGACTACTTTTCCTTTTAATGGGGCAACAATTGGAGTGCCAATTGCTCCACTAAGGTCCAATGCTAAATGAGCTGATCTAGGTAGACCATTTATAAATCTTTGTTTGCCAAATGGAGATGTTATTCGTCCAGGAACGGGAGGTATAAAATTAAAAGACGGTGTAATTTCATTGGTTGAATTTTTTAAAGCTGCTTTTATTTCTATCGCCTCCTTGTTAGCTCTTGCTTGATCGGCATCACTTAAGGTTACTTTGCTTGAATCAGTAATAGTAATTCTTGATTCACCAAAATTAACCCAATTCACTTTCACATCAAGGTGATGTCTTGTGATCATTAAATCCTGCTTAACAAATGGCAAGCTTATAAGTTGTTTTATGCCAGAAGAAGTTTTAAATGTAAGCTGATCTTCATTTTTATCTTGTGGAGCGGGAATTGGAATAATTTCTCCACTTTGACCTTCAATTAAATCTGCTGCAATAATTTGAAGACTAGTAAAGCTAATAAACAAAGATAAATTTAAAAGATTAATTTTTTTTTGAAACATTCGAAATTATTTCTCCTTCAGCTAGACGAGTATTTATGATATCGCCAACTTTTACTTCTTTTGAAGATTTTAAGGCCTTGCCTTTATCATTCATTACTATTGCATAGCCTCTATCAAGCACTGCTAAAGGACTTACAGCTTTAAGATTAGAGGACATGCTTTGAAGTGTTAATTTTCGTTGTTCAATAATGTTTGTTAGCTGAATTTTCAGAGATTTCCTTTCATTATGTAGCCGATCGTTATACGTAACAAACTTTTGCAAAGCCCTTGATTGATATATCTGAGTGGTTAATATCTGAAAGTTTTGTTTAGCTTTGACAGTTATACTTTGAATTGCCCCCAATAGACGAAGCTCAAAATTATCTATAGATTGCGATTGCTCTTTCAGTAAAGTTAATGGGCTTTTCAGGTTTTGTGACAAAAGTAGAATTTTCTGACTTTTGTCAGCTAAGACTCCTTGCATTAGATAACTGAGATTTGTTTTAACTTCTTGAAGCCTATCTGTGAGTTGAAAATAATTCTCAGTAACTAACTCTGCAGCAGCAGTCGGAGTTGGAGCTCTTAAATCGGATACAAAATCTGTAATCGTAAAGTCTATCTCATGGCCTACACCTGAGATAATAGGTAAAGGAAAGTCAAATATTTCTCTAGCCAAGCTTTCATTATTGAATGCCCATAAATCTTCAATAGATCCTCCGCCTCTGCAGATAATAATTACATCAAATGGATTATGGTTTAAATTATTAAATTCTAGAACGCTCTGTAATGCTGCGATGAGTGTTCTAGGCGCAGTATCTCCTTGCACCATGGCTGGAATTAGAGTCACTTGACTAATTGGAGCGCGTCTTTCAATGGTGGTTAAAACATCCTGAAACGCTGCAGTTGATTCTGAGGTGATAATACCAATATGTTTAGGCTGTTTTGGTAGGTTTTGTTTGATGGCTTGATCAAATAATCCTTCTGCATCAAGCTTCTTCTTCAGTTCTTCAAATTGATGCATTAGATTACCAGCTCCAGCTGGTTGCATTGAACTAACAATTAATTGATAGTCACCTCGGGGTGCATATAGGCTAACTTGTCCTTTTAGAACACACTGATCTCCATTTTGCGGTTCAAAATTTAATCTTAAATTTTGATTTTTAAACATGGCGCATCGTATAGCTCCATCTTCATCTTTCAATGTAAAGTAGATATGCCCAGAGGAGGGGCGAGCAATGTTTGATATTTCTCCTAAAACAGAAACCCCTCTAAATTGATTTTCAAGGAGTTTTTTTGCTTGTTGGTTTAGCTGCCCAACAGAGATAATTCTATCTTCATGTTCTACAATGTCAGCACACATAAAAGAAGTATATAACTATGTCATCACAATTAAAGTCAGCACAGAATTTTTTTGTTCTTTGTTTTGGAGCTGGATTAATTGGACTGGCACCATTATTTGTCAGATGGAGTGAATTATCTCCATCTTGGAATCTTTTTTATCGAATGTTTCTTGCTTTACCTTTTTTAGCTCTCATAAATATTTATTTCAATCGAGCTGAGGCTTTTAAATTAAAAAGTAAAAAAAATTTAACTTTAGTTTTTATTGCTTCATTTGCTTTTGCAGCTGATATGAGTCTTTGGCATTGGAGCATAGAATTTACTTCAATTGCTAATGCTACAATATTTGTAAATACAGCCTCGATATATTTAGTTCTCTTTGGTGTATTAATCTTCAAAGAATCTATTTCTAAAAATTTCCTTTTATCATTTGTTTTGACTTATGTTGGTGTTGTCGGGTTAGTATATTTTTCAAACTCAAAAACTCAAGGAGCTTTAATTGGAGATCTAATGGCTCTGATGGCAGCATTCTTATACGCCACCTATCTATTAATAATTTCTCGCTTAGGAAAAGAAAGCGCCATTAATATTATTTTTTATACAACTTTGTTTACATGTTTTTTTGGATTAATCTTTGCTTTGATTGAATCAAGAGTATTTCTGCCAAGTTCATTAACTCAATTTTATAATTTATTAGCTATGGCAATTTTATGTCAAGCAGGAGGTCAATTCTTCATAACATTTAGTTTGCCAAAAATAAAAGCCTCTTTTGGCTCCGTTGGTTTATTAATGCAGCCAATTATTGCAACAATCTTCGGAGCAATAGTTTTTTATGAGTATTTAAACTTTATCCAATTAAGCTTTGTCATCATTGCTTTGATTGGTATATATTTTGCTAGATTGGAAATAAACCCATCTAAGGAGATTGAAGATGAAACCAAAAACTAAAGCTCAAGAACTAGGATTTCTTTCTAGAGATTATGCAGTAGCAAAAGATAAACAAAACTGGCTTGATTTGTTTGCTGAAGACGCGATTGTTCAGGATCCGATAGGGAAGAGTCCTTTAGACCCCGATGGAAATGGGCATAAGGGCAAAGGGGCAATTGAAAAATTTTATGATACTGTAATTGCAAATGGAAATATTGAGTTCAATATTTTGGAATCTATTCCGTGCGCAGATGAATGTGCTAATTTCGCAGAAATAAAAAATATTGTTGGCGATGAAACAATTGAAACAAAAATGATTGTTATTTATCGTGTAAATTCTGATGATAAAATAGTATCATTACGGGCCTTTTGGGATTACCAAAAAATGGAGGATCAACTTAAGGCAATGTTTTAAATTATTGGGTGATTAGCTCAGTTGGGAGAGCATCTCGTTTACACCGAGAGGGTCGGCAGTTCGAGCCTGTCATCACCCACCAAACAAACAAAAAAAAGCCTGGAAAAATCCAGGCTTTTTTAGTTTAAATAAGACTATTCTGAGTCACTAACTGCAGCAGCCCAAATAGCTAAACCGAAAGCAATTTTATTTATAAAATCTGCAAGGTTATATATTAGGTTTGCACCAGCAAGATCTGCTCCTGTTCCCATTGTAAGGAAATACCCAATAGGATAAATAGCCCAACCTACAGTTACAATCAGTCTGATTGTACTGAAAGCTTGCTGAGCAGCTGCGTTGCCACTAGATGCATTCAGCTTGCCTGCTTCACCAGTAAAGACTTCATAGATGATGTATAACCATCCAGCCATTCCAATAACAAAGCAAACCAACGCGTTTGATCCAGTTTCTCCCATGAATCCTGCAATAAGCATGACTAAGGATGCAACTAATAATCTCCAGAAAAGACCAGAAGATACATTTGTACAGACTCTTAGAATCAAATAGAACTCAATTATTTGAAGTGGAACTGTGATTAACCAGTCTATATATCTGTATACAGTTGGAGATGCACCAGTATCTACCCAAACACCTCTCATATAGAGATAGTGCCAGAATGCGACACCAGTAACTAAACCTGCTACTGATAAAGATGTTTTCCATTTACCTTTTACTTGATCTCTTTCTGCAAAGAAGAACACAGTAGCTGCAAGCATAGCTGCTGTTACAAGCCAAAAGGAAATACCTGTTAAATCACTGGTCTGAAGATCACCTGCTGATTCAGCAAATGAAGGCATGCTTATCAAACCAATGAGAGTCAATAAATATTTCATTTAACACTCCTTATTATTAATATATTAATACTCTCCCCCATGGACAGTTAGATAAGCATATCAAAATTTAAAGACTTGAGTAAAATTATTACATATATTTTTTTCATTGAATTTGACAAAATTATCCCTAAAAGGTAATGGAAAAAGTAGTTGCAGAAAAATCAAAAAAAGCTATCATGCAAAAGCGTTCGCGGTCCGGTAGTTCAATTTGGTTAGAACGCCGCCCTGTCACGGCGGAGGTTGCGAGTTCGAGTCTCGTCCGGATCGCCATTTTTTAATATGAGCAGTCAAATAACACTTATCCTTCTAAATCTCACAATGGCTGGGATTATTTTTTGTCACCTTGTTTTAACTACACCAATAATATTTAAAACTCTTGATGAGGATTCAGCATCACGATTTTTACGAGCGATATTTCCCCGTTATTACGCGTTGATTTTTTTGCTTTCTTTACCAGCGATCCTGATACTTTATTTTCAGGATTCGCAACTAAGTTGGTGGATTGGCTTTAATATCTCTGCCCATGCTTTATTTGGTCTGATTGGGATTCCAATTACCAATGCTGCAAAAGACAGAGGATGGGAAACTATATTTTCTTTCTCACATGGTTTTAGTGTTTATTGCACCATTGTGATTTTTGCTTTAAGTATTATTCAATTTTTTATAAATTTTGATTAACCCCTGCCTTGCATAAAAAATTAAATCTACAAACTAAATTATGCCAATTGTGTGGAAAATCTTTTAGTTGGAGAAAAAAATGGGAACGCTCCTGGGACGAAGTAAAATTTTGCAGTAAGAGATGTAAAGCTGAATCAAAAAAAAATTAATCTGTGCTTGAAGTTAAAATTTTAAACACCATATTAGTTTAATAGGGGACACATAATCATGGCAAAAGCTAAAACTAAATCATTTCAAACTGAAACCAAGCAACTTTTACAATTAATGATTCATTCCTTGTATTCAAACAAGGAAATTTTTTTAAGAGAGCTAGTCTCTAATTCTTCTGATGCCCTTGATAAGTTAAGATTCAATGCAATAGAAGACTCAAAGTTACTCGATGGAGATACAGAGTTAAATATCAATATCAGTCTAAATGCTAAAAACAATACTGTTACTATTTCTGATAATGGAATTGGCATGAGTGAGGAAGAAATTATTGAAAATATAGGAACAATTGCTAAATCTGGTACAGCCCAATTTTTATCAGAAATGACTGGTGACAATAAAAAGGATTCAAATCTTATAGGTCAATTTGGTGTAGGTTTTTATTCTGTCTTTATGGTTGCTGAGAAAGTATCGGTTCACTCTAGAGCAGCGAATTTAAAACCTGAGGATGCTGTAATGTGGGAGAGCACAGGCGAAGATACATATCAATTATCGAATATTCCAAAAGAGAATAGAGGAACAACCATTACAATCTATTTGAACGAGGATAACAAAGAATTTTCTGAATTAATGAGAGTAAAATTCTTGTTACAAAAATATTCTCAATACATCAATTTTCCATTGATATTAAATCCTGAGGAAGGTGAATCCGAGACTATCAACGATTCCGAAGCTATCTGGTTGAAGTCTAAGAGATCAGTTAAAGCAGATGAATACAAAGAGTTTTATAAGTTCATTTCATATGATACAAACGATCCCTTAACATGGATGCATAACAAAGTTGAAGGCAAGCAGGAGTATTCAAGCTTATTATTCATCCCAGAAAAATCTCCATATGATCTTTGGAACAGAGATACACCAAGGGGGATAAAGCTTTTTATTCAAAGAGTATTCATCATGGATGACGCTGCTCATTTCCTTCCACTGTATCTTCGATTTGTAAAAGGCGTTGTTGATTCTAGCGACCTACCTCTTAACGTCTCCCGTGAGATATTACAAGACCATCCACTGGTTGACTCAATTAAAAAAGGTTTAAGTAAAAGGGTTCTTGATACTTTGAAGAAAATGCAAAAGGATAAGCCTGAAGAATATAAAAAATTCTGGAAAGAATTTGGCTTAGTTATTAAGGAAGGTCCTGCTGAAGATTATGAAAATTCTGAATCAATTGCTGAGCTATTTTTATTTTCAAGCTCAGCCTCAGATGAGAACAGTCCAAATACTACTCTAGATCAATATATTGAAAGAATGAATGATGATTCAGATAAGATTTATTTTTCAATAGCAGATACATTTGAAGCTGCAGCAAATTCACCCCATATTGAGAATCTAAAAGCAAATGGAACAGAGGTTCTATTGCTAACAGACAGAATCGATGAGTGGCTGATGTCTACACTAATGCAATTTAAGGGAAAAGAATTAGTCAATGTCGCCAAGGAGGAGCTTGAGGAAGGCGCAAAAAAACCTCGCGTTACTAAAGAAAAGCAAGAAATTATAAACAAAATGAAGAAATCTTTAGAGCATAGAGTTACTGATGTTATAGCCAGCTCTCGTCTGGTTGACTCTGCGGCATGTTTAGTGCTTTCTAAAAATGAACCAGGCGCACAATTAAAAAGAATATTAGAGGCTTCAGGGCAGACATTTGAAGACTCTAAGCCTGTTTTTGAAGTTAATCTAAAGCACAAGTTAATAAAAAAATTGGGAGCAATGTCAGGTAAAGAGTTTAATAATTTTGCTGAATTTTTGTTTGATTATGCAGTAATTGCTGAAGGTGGTTCTCCCAAGGATCCTTCCAAATATCTCAGACAGTTAGATAAATATTTAGGATAAATGTCAACCAATAAACGTGTTTCAGTTCTCGGTGGAGGAAGCTTTGGAACAATTTTAGCTAATATTGCAGCTTCTAATGGCTATGAAGTTTGTTTATGGGTGCGTGATGCTGAACAAGCTTTAAGAATCAATTCAGAAGGTGCTAATTCAACCTATCATCCAGAATTAAAGTTATCTGAAAACATAACTGCATCTGAGGATTTGACTTCTGCAGTTAAAAATTCTGACTATATTTTAGTTGCAACACCCAGCAATATATTTGAGGAAGTAATTTCTCGCTTGGAGCCGTTAATTAGCTCTTCTGTTGCAGTAATTTCGTGTACTAAGGGCGTTAAATCTGATCCTTTTCGGACTATGACAGATATTATCAATCAACATATAGGCCATTCAATTGGCAAAAAAATTGGTGCACTTAGTGGTCCAAATCTTGCCAAAGAAATTGCTGAAAACAAGGTTGCTGGTACTGTAATTGCTTCAGAATTTGACGAAGTGAACTTTGAAATAAAAACTATGTTGTCATCTGATACATTTAAGGTTTTTTCAAGCCAAGATCTTCAAGGGGTTGAATTAGCAGGAGCCCTCAAAAATATTTATGCAATTTGCTGTGGAATTGCCCATGAAAAATCTGTAGGTGAAAATGCCCTAGGGTTAATTATTACAAGGAGCATGGCGGAAATGAGTAGATTTGCTGTTGCAAAAGGAGCTAATCCAATTACTTTTTTAGGTTTAGCAGGGATGGGAGACTTGATGGCAACATGCACCTCTAAGCTTTCAAGAAATTTTCAGTTAGGTGAATTGCTTGCTCAAGATTATTCATTTACAGATGCAAAAAATAAAGTTGGACAAGTTGCAGAAGGAGCTCGTACTCTTGAGGTTGTTTATCATGAAGCAAATAAAATGAACGTTAGCATGCCACTAGTTAATTCTCTATATAAAATTCTGTATGCAAATGCTTCATCTGATGAATTAATTCAAGATTTACTCGAACAGCCTAATGAAGTTGATGTAGAATTTACATATCAGGATAAATTATGAGTGAAATTAATAAAGACGAATTATTAGATATTAAAAAATGGCAAAGGCTTTTTTTTATGGTTATATACGGTGCGGCTATAAATTTTGTCGTCAGTATTCTAATTATTCTTGTTGCAGTTCAGTTTATTTTTTACTTGTTTACTTCAAAAACAAATAATCAATTGCAATCTGCAAATAACTGGCTTCAAGGCTTTTTTAATGACGCATTAAATTTCTTAAGTTTTAATACAGATTCTAAACCTTGGCCCTTTAGCGATAAGTATGAAGTATCAGATTCAAATGAGGATGGCGAACATACAGAAGTTGTTGATGGAGAGTCAGAGGAGCTTGAATTAGGCGATGACCAACCAGAACAAACTACATCTTAAGTAAAGCTAAAAATTCAGCTCTGACTTCAGGGTGCTCTTTAAAATTTCCGCCTAATCTACTTGTAACTGTTGAGCACTCAGTATCTTCAACACCTCTAGACTTTACACAGAAATGTTTTGCATCAATTGTAAGTGCAACATTTTCTGTTTCTAAGATAAAAGAAAGTGCGTGATATATTTGCTCGGTCAGGCGTTCTTGTATTTGTGGCCTTCTAGAAAAATATTCAACAACACGATTCATCTTTGACAATCCTAGCACCTTATTGTTTGGAATATATCCAACTGTTGCCAGCCCATCAATGTTAACAAGATGATGCTCACAATAAGATTGAACAGAAATGCCTCTTTCTACGACCATTTCATTATATTTCATTTTGTTATCTACTACTGTTACTTTTGGAAAAGCTGCGTAATCAAGGCCCCAAAAAATCTCATTAACATACATTTTTGCAACACGCTTTGGTGTATCTGTGAGACTATCATCCTCTAGATCAAGTCCCAATGTTGTAACTATCTCTTTAAAATTGTTCTCGATCGCATCAATTTTTTCTTTACGTGATAGGCCATTATCAATTACTGGAGTCTCGACACCAACTGACATTAAATATTCGTGTACTTTTTTCCCTAGAACAGGATCCGTTTTTGTTTTATCAAACGCCATATAATTTTTCTCCTTCCTTACGCGGAAAATATTATTAATTAAGATATTTTAGATTTTAGTTTATATATTTTTTTAATTCTGCCGATGATTTTTTAATACTATTTTAACCTTACAAGTAATCTTTGTAAGGCAAAGTTGAGTTTAAATCAAATATTTCTTTATTTAATTTATTCGTGATTTTATCTGCCTCAATATCAAAATCATTCATACCATCAATTACACTCTCTCCAAAGATATATCTAGATTGTTTATCACCTTTAAGGATTTCCTGTTTGCTATCGTTGAGCTGATCGTCAATTTTGGTCTTCTTTGAAAGATATTTTTGAATCTCACTTTTTGAATATTTAGACTCAAGCATTTTCATAGTCTTAGAGGGAGAGGCAACAAGAGAAGTTCCGTTATTGCCACCAAAACCCTTTGCATTAAGAACAGCAAAATCAAACTCATCATCCTCAATTCTTTTATTTTCTAATAGAAATCGCACATTTTCTTTATGAACATTTTCTGCGAGTTGTGGTGTGGATGTGATCCCAGGGATTATATTATTTTTCCAGCTTCCTAAAGTACTTATCATTTGATCACCTCCTGCTGCCGCCAATGAGTGACCCAAATAAGATTTAATTGCGGTCACAGGCAATGCCTCAATTCCGAAGGCCTTAGAGATACTTGAAATTATGTGGGATTCACTTTCTCTGTTTTGAGGCGTGCTAGTTCCATGAGCATGAAAAAAAGTTTTATTTAAACCTTTTGAAGAAAAATGTTTTTTTATTTCGTTAAACGTTTTGCCAACAGTCAAATAATTACCAGCTCCTGGACCAGAAATAGATTTTTTATAACCATCTGAGTGAATATGGCTTGATAGTGCAGCACCATGAATATTTAAACCTAGCTCAAGTGCAAGAGCATCTTGCATCAAAACTACGAATTGAGCAGATTCTCCCAATATCATTCCAATATTTTCACCAAAGGGTCTACAAATTTTTCGATGATTTGGTATTTTAGGATCTTCACCTAATTTTTCTTGAAGCTTAACAAGATTTTTATCTTCAGCGAGACCTCGTGTTGCAGCAAATGCTTCATAAATTTCAGGAACAATCCCTGATTCTGCAGCCCCAACAAAACTAATTAACGATTCACCAGATTGAATCATTGAGATGCCTAGTTTTAAATTATATTGAAAAGTAGCACATGCACCTGTGTAGTTCCCTGTTGAGCCCATACTCCCCAAGACATATGAATGACCAAAGTCTGCGCTTCCCTCACCAAGGGACATCGCCATATGCTTGCTAGTAACTCTTGATTTAGCCAAGGGAGCCTGAAACATTCCACCCATCCCAAATTTATCAGCTTGTGCAACAGCACAACCTGAAACACAAGAAATTTTTTGTCTAGGAATTTTTTTTAAGATTTCCTCCCATGGTAAACCAAGACTTTTCACAGCATCAGACAAACCAAAAATTGTCATTGACAAACCTCGGGGATGTTGTCTTGAATTATAAGTTGATGCAGGATTAAATCCTGAAGGAAGCTGGCCTCCAGCTAATGTCGGTAATTCTGGAGATCTAAAGTTATGTACATTGAAAAAATCACTGTCTATAGCCCTTAAAAGACTTTTATTTAAAATTGTGTCTTTATCCTTGGTTCCCATGAGGTAACCGAGGCTCAGCAGAACTTCTTTTTGTTGATTTAAATCAATATCATCGAATACCATTCTCTGATGTGAAAAATCAAAGATTGATCTACCACCTGCATTAATTCCACCATACCCAACTATTAATGGAAGGTCAGACATATTAGTTTTCTTGTTGTGCAGCCAATAGGGTATTTAGAATGAGAGTATTTATTGTCATCGGACCAACACCTCCTGGAACCGGAGTATGTGCAGAAGCAATGTTATCAATACCTTCCAAATCTATGTCTCCGCATTTTTCTGCCGGGTGATATCCTGCATCAATAACAACTGCACCTTCTTTGATCCAGTCTTTTTGAATAAGGCGGGGCACCCCAACAGCGCCAATAACAATATCAGCATTTTTAATTTGTTCCTCTAGATTTTTAGTTCTCGAATGACAGATAGTTACGGTTGCATTTTCATTTAGGAGCATCATAGCCATGGGTTTTCCAAGAATTGGACTTCTGCCAACTACAACAGCAGTTTTACCAGAAATTTCCACTTGATAATGCTTAAGAATTCTCATGATTCCAGCTGGAGTACATGAGCCAAATGCTTTCTCTCCCATGGTCATTTGCCCAAAACCAAGGCATGTAACACCGTCAACATCTTTATGAACATTTATTGCATCAAAGCATTTACGCTCATTTATTTGTGAAGGCACCGGATGCTGCAACAAGATTCCATGAACATTTTTGTCATTGTTAAGCTTATTGATAGAATTTAGTAATTCATCTGTAGTTGTATCTTTGCTCAGTTCAACTGCAATTGAATCCATGCCTAATCTAGCACAGGCATTTTGCTTCATTTTTACATAGGTTGCTGAGGCTGGATCTAAACCAACAAGTATTGTTGCCAAAGTTGGAGTGATGCCTTTTTCCTTAAGTCTTGAGACGTTAGTTTGAATGTCTTCTTCAGCTAATTTTGCAAGTGCTTTTCCATCTAATATCTTTGATACCATCAAAACATTTTCTCATCATTAAATTTTTATGCAATGGACATTGATTATTTAACCTTAAAACTTTAAGATCATTCGTCTCGGGGTATGGCGCAGTCTGGTAGCGCACTCGCTTTGGGAGCGAGTGGTCGTAAGTTCAAATCTTACTACCCCGACCAATGCGCCTGTAGCTCAGCTGGATAGAGCAACGGTTTTCTAAACCGTGGGTCAGGAGTTCGAATCTCTTCAGGCGCGCCATTTAAATTACTTATTTCTTATCTAGATCTTGGTTAAAAGTATTGCCCAAACATATAGTAAAATACGAATAGCGTTATAATAAGAGTGTAAATTTTATTTTTTGTTTTCTTTTTCATTTATCAAAAGATTATAAAAACTTAATGAATATTCAACTAGTCCAATGAACACAACTCCTTTTAAAGTTGCAGCTTTTTATTCCTTTACAAATTTATCAAATCTTACGCAATTGCAAGAGGTTATTACTGAATTCCTAAAGAAAAGAGATATTAAAGGGACAGTGCTGCTTGCTTCTGAGGGAATAAATGGAACTTTAGCGGGACATGAATTGAGTATTGATGAATTTAAGAATTTTCTTAAATCTAAAAATTTATATGAAGCTAAAAACTATAAAACATCTAAATGTAAACACGATCCATTTCCCCGTTTAAAAATAAAATTAAAGGATGAAATTGTTACTATAGGAAATAAATTAGTTGACCCAAAAAAAGTTGTTGGTGAATATATTCAGCCTGAGGATTGGAATCACTTAATTTCTGGTGAAGAAATCATGGTTTTAGATACCAGAAATACATATGAATACTCAATTGGCTCATTTAAAAATTCTATTCAACCAGAAACTACAAATTTTAGAGAATTTCCTAAATGGCTTGAAGAACTTGAATCATTAGGCATAGATAAGAATAAAAAAGTTGCAATGTTTTGCACAGGTGGAATTAGATGCGAAAAAGCATCTTCGTTAATGAAATCAAGGGGTTTTAAAAACATATATCATTTGCAGGGTGGAATTTTAAACTATCTAGAAAAAATTAACGAAGAGGACTCTTTATGGAATGGAGAATGTTTTGTGTTTGACGATAGAGTAGCTTTAAATCACAAACTACAAGTTGGCTCTTACGACATGTGTCATGGTTGTAGAATGCCAATAACTAATTTTGATAAAGATTCAGAACATTACAAAAGAGGAGTTAGTTGCCCAAATTGTTTTGAGAAGAAAACTCCTGATCAAAAAAAACGATATGCTGACAGGCAAAAACAGGTTGATTTAGCAAAGTTAAGAAACGAGAAACACATTGGTGCAAATTTTAAATCAAACAAAAAATGAATTTGCCAATACTCTATAGTTTCAGAAGATGTCCTTACGCCATGAGAGCGCGTATGGCAATTATTTTATCCTCAAAAAAATGTGAGCTAAGAGAAATTGTTCTTAAAAATAAACCTCAGGAGATGTTACAGATTTCTGCAAAGGGCACTGTTCCAATATTAGAACTTACAAATGAAGTTTTAGATGAAAGTTTAGACATAATATCTTGGGCTATGCAATCGCACCCTGACAGTGTCCATATTTTTTCTACTAAGGAGAAATTAATGAATGATAGTTTGATTCAACTATTTGATTCAAAGTTTAAATATCATTTAGATAGGTATAAATATGCATCAAGATATGATGCTAATTTTTCTGAGCATCAACAGGAATGTAAAAATATTCTTGAAAATCTAGAATCAAAAATTGATCCTTCTCCATGGATTTTTGGTGAGAAAGTAAGTTTGCTGGATATCTCAATCTTACCATTTATTCGTCAATGCAAAATTGCAAATCCTCAATGGTTTTTTGAACAAAATTTTAAAAAAGTAATTGCTCTTCTAGATTTTTTTGAAGCATCTGATTTATTTATCCATGCCATGAAAAAGTATGATTTGTGGGATCCTCAAAATCCCAATGGGTCATTGTTTCCATAGATTTCTTTTAATCAAAATATTATTATGCGCTTTTTACATCTATAATGTTCCGTTTCTTGGCGGGCGTAGCTCAGTTGGTTAGAGCGCTGGATTGTGGCTCCGGAGGCCGTGGGTTCGAACCCCATCGCTCGCCCCATTTATAATAGATAAATAAAATGACTAGTAAACTTAAAAAACTTAAAGATTTAGAACGAAAGCTAACTGTTTCAGTCCCAGTTGTTGATTATGAAAAAAAATATAGTGGTAAGCTTTCAAAGATTAAAACTACTGCGAAACTGGATGGTTTCAGAAAAGGAAACGTTCCTGATGATGTTTTAAAGCAACGTTATGGGGATTCCATCCATTACGAGGTTTTAAATGAATTAATTCAAGAAAGCTATCCCAAGGAACTTCAGGAAAATAATATTAAGCCAGCATCATCTCCTTCAATAAGTATTGAAAGTGAAGACCCAACTAAGCCTATTTCATATTCGGCTGTATTTGAAGTTTTTCCAGAAATTAAGCCAAAAATTTCTCGTTGGAAGAGTTTTGAAAAATCTAAAATTTCTCTCGATGAATCGGATGTAGATTTTGCTATTAATGATATCTTAGAAAGGTATTGTACTTGGAAGAAAGTTGATAGAGCTGCCCAAGAAAAGGATCAAGTTATTATTGATTTTGAAGGAAAGATTGATGGCGAGGGTTTTGAAGGCAATGAATCAAAAGATTTTAAATTAACCATTGGATCTAAATCGATGATTCCAGGATTTGAGGAAAATTTGATTGGTAAAAAATCTGGAGATAGCTTTTCATTTACAACTAAATTTCCAGATGATTACTTTAAAGAAGATTTATCCGGTAAGGAAAGTGAATTTTCTATTAATCTTCACGAAGTGCAGGAAATGTTGAAAGCAAAAATTGATGAAGAGTTATTTAAGAAACTTGCTATGGAAGATGTTAAAGATGAACAGAGCTTTCGATCAGAAATTAACAAGCGAATGGAAGGAGAAATAGCGCAACAAGAAAAGTCACTTACAAAAGAATCAATTTACGAAACACTACTATTAAGTAATGATTTTAAGGTGCCCAAAGCAACTGTGAAAGAGCAGGCCGAACTTATGAGAAAGGACTCACTGATGAGGATGGGGCAAACGGTTGAAAATGCAGCTGATGACTTTTTTCCAGTTAAGGATTTTCTAGAAAACGCAGAAAAAAGGGTTCGATTAGACCTTCTTTTTTCAGCTTTAATTCAAAAATATGAACTTGAGGTTAAAGAAGAAGATTTAAATAAATTTATTGAAGATGAATCGCAAAAATACAAAGATATAGAACAGTTTAAGACATGGATAAAAACTCAACCCGAGCAACTGAATCAATATAAGATGGTTATATTAGAAGATTTGCTCATTGAAAAATTAGATTCTGCCCTTAAATCTAAGCAAAAGGTGATAAAATTTTCTGATCTGGCTAATAAATAAATTATGGAAAAAATAAATTCAGGCCTTGTGCCTATGGTTGTAGAACAGACGCCTAGAGGAGAAAGGGCATTTGATATTTACTCTCGTCTATTAAAAGAAAGAATTATTTTTTTATCAGGTCCTATAGATGACTACATATCAAATTTAGTGGTAGCTCAGCTTCTATTTTTAGAGTCAGAAAACCCAGAAAAAGATATCAGCATTTACATTAATTCTCCTGGTGGAGTTATTTCATCAGGTCTTGCAATTTATGACACCATGCAGTTTATAGCTCCTGAAGTATCAACTCTTTGTATAGGTCAGGCTGCCAGCATGGGATCATTGTTGTTAGCAGGTGGCCAAAAGGGAAAAAGATTTGCATTAACTAATTCACGAATTATGATCCATCAGCCTTTGGGAGGATTTCAAGGACAAGCATCTGACTTTGAAATTCATGCAAAAGAGATGATTTTAGTAAAAAAGAAAGTAAATGAGATACTCTCCAAACATACGGGCAAAACTTTAAAAAAAGTTGAGCAAGACACTGACAGAGACAATTTCTTGAATGCTAAAGAAGCTAAGAGCTATGGCATAATTGATGAAATACTTGAAACTAGACCTAGTAAAAATGGAAAATAAAGATAATAACAAATTATCTTGTACCTTTTGTGGCAAAGGCCAAGAAGATGTTCGCAAGTTAATCGCAGGACCAAGTGTATACATATGTGATGAGTGCGTAGATCTTTGTAACGATATCATCGAAGAAGAAGTTAAAGCTGAGGATGATGAAGTCCTAGATGTATTGCCATCTCCAATAGAAATTTTTCAACAGCTCGATGACTATGTAATTGGTCAAGAAAAAGCCAAGAAAACTCTCTCAGTTGCTGTCTACAATCATTATAAACGCCTAAGGTCTAACTCAAAAAAAGACGAAGTGGAGTTACAAAAAAGTAACGTCTTGCTTCTTGGCCCAACTGGAAGTGGTAAAACTCTTTTAGCTCAAACTTTAGCTAGAGTATTAAATGTTCCATTCACAATAGCTGACGCAACTACCTTAACCGAAGCAGGATATGTTGGCGAGGATGTAGAAAATATTATTCAAAAGCTACTTCAAAAATGTGATTATGACCCTGAGAAAGCATCTCTTGGAATAGTATATATTGATGAAATTGATAAAATCGCACGAAAATCTGACAACCCCTCCATTACAAGAGATGTTTCTGGCGAAGGTGTCCAGCAGGCATTGCTTAAACTCATAGAGGGAACAGTTGCTTCTATCCCTCCACAAGGCGGTAGGAAGCACCCCCAACAAGAATTCATACAAATAGATACCTCAAACATTCTATTTATTTGTGGTGGAGCATTTTCTGGTATTGATGAGGTAATAAAACATCGTACTGATAAGTCAGGTATAGGTTTTGGGGCATCAGTCAAAGATACTGAATCTTCCCTTGCTTCAATAGTAGATACATTAGAGCCTGAAGACTTAGTTAAGTTTGGTCTGATTCCGGAATTTGTTGGTAGACTTCCTGTAATATCTACTCTGCATGAACTGGATGAGAACGCATTAGTAAGAATTCTTCAAGAGCCAAAAAATGCCCTAGTGAATCAATATAAACATTTATTTAAAATAGATGATGTTGAGTTAGATTTTAGAACAGAGGCCCTGATTGAGATAGCTAAAAAGGCTCTTCAAAGAAAAACAGGTGCAAGAGGGCTTAGATCAATCTTAGAAGATCTTTTGATGGATACAATGTTCGAGTTACCAAATATCGACTTGGAAAAAGTTATAGTGGATGAAAATTCTGTTTTACACTCAAGTGATCCGATCAAGGTATATAAATCCTCTAAGAAAAAATCATCGTCTGCTGGTTGATTTTACATAATTCTCCCTCATTATATTTATATGGCTAATATTAAATATGATCTTCCTCTTATCCCATTAAGAGATGTTGTTGTTTTCCCTGGAGTTGTAACGACCCTTTTTGTAGGTAGAAATAAATCTATAAATGCTCTCAATGCAGCAATGGCAGGTGAGAAAAAAATCATTCTAGCCGCTCAAAAGGACGGTTCATTAGATGCTCCATTGTTTGACGATTTATACAAGATAGCAACTATCGCAAATATTCTGCAATTGATTAAATTGCCTGATGGCACTGTTAAAGTTTTAGTTGAAGGTTCGCACAGAGCCCAAATGGAATCATTAGAATCTGATACCAAGTACTCTAAAGTGAGAGCAAGTATTATTGCTGAGTCGTCTATTGATGCAAAGGACGGGAAAAATCTAGCAATTTTTATTAAAGCTAAATTTCATGACTACATCAAAATAACAAAGAAAATTGCTCCTGAAGTTTTAGCTTCCATCGATGCTTTAGATGATCTTTCAAGGATTATAGATTCCATAGCTGGACAGCTGCCAATAGAAATTAAGCAAAAACAAGAAATATTAGAGGCTGCAGATTTTCAACTCAGAGCAGAAATTCTAATTACCTTTATTGAATCACAGCTTGATGTAATGGATGTCGATAAGAGAATTCGAAATAGGGTTAAAGGCCAGATGGAAAAGTCTCAACGAGAATATTACCTTAACGAGCAAATTAAAGCTGCCCAAAAAGAATTGGGCGATATTAGTGAAGAAGGAGATGAAATATCCCAGTTAGAAGAAGACATTGATAAAGCTGGTATGTCTAAAGAGGCCCTTAAAAAAGCCAAAAATGAATTTACTAAATTCAAGCAGATGTCGCCAATGTCAGCAGAGGCTTCTGTGGTTCGATCTTATTTAGATTGGCTTACATCAATTCCATGGAAGAAAAAAAGCAAAGTAAAATCGGACCTAAAATCAGCTTCTGAAATACTAAATGAAGACCATTTTGGCTTAGATGAGGTTAAAGAGAGAATACTTGAATATCTAGCTGTTCAACAAAGAGTTAAAAAGCTCAAAGCTCCTGTTTTATGCTTAGTAGGACCTCCCGGAGTTGGTAAAACTTCTTTGGGTAAATCTATTGCAAGAGCTACCAATAGAAAATTTGCCAGGATGTCTCTTGGCGGGGTTAGAGATGAAGCGGAAATAAGAGGACATAGAAGAACCTACATAGGATCTATGCCAGGCAAGATCATTCAAAAACTTTCCAAAGTGGAGGTTAAAAATCCATTATTTTTATTAGATGAAATTGATAAAATGGGAATGGATCATAGAGGCGATCCTGCATCAGCTCTTTTAGAAGTTCTTGATCCAGAGCAAAATAATACATTTTCCGATCACTACCTAGAAGTTGATTTTGACTTATCAGAGATTATGTTTGTTTGCACTGCAAATAGTTTAAATATTCCTGGTCCTTTGTTAGATAGAATGGAAATCATTAGACTTCCAGGCTATATAGAAGATGAGAAACTGAACATTGCCAAGCAGTACCTAATTCCTAAGCAATTGGAAAGAAATGGGCTGGATAATACCGAAGTTAAGTTAACTGATAAATCTGTTTTAGATATTGTTCGTTATTACACTAGAGAGGCTGGAGTAAGAGGCTTAGAGAGACAAATCGCAAAAATATTTAGAAAATCAGTCAAAGAGAGAGTATTATCAGATACTAAAAAAGCACCATCCATTATCAACATTACTCCAAAGAATCTTGAGAAATACTGTGGAGTTCCTAAATTCAAATTTGGTGAAGCAGATGTCGAGGATATTGTAGGTAAAGTTGCTGGCCTCGCCTGGACTGAGGTTGGCGGTGAGTTACTTACCATTGAGTCTTCATATGTTCCAGGAAAAGGACAAGTTATCAAAACAGGCTCTTTGGGAGATGTTATGCAGGAATCTATTCAGGCTGCTCTGACTGTAGTTAGATCAAGATCAAAAAAATTAGGTATACCAGCTAACTTCTATGAAAAATATGATGTTCACATCCATGTCCCTGATGGCGCAACTCCTAAAGATGGTCCAAGTGCAGGGGTAGGCATGTGTACCGCACTTATTTCAGTCTTCACAGGTATTCCAGTGAGATCTGATACAGCAATGACTGGAGAAATTACATTACATGGCCAAGTCACAAAAATTGGTGGTTTAAAGGAGAAGCTTCTTGCAGCAAAACGTGGTGGAATTAAAAGAGTGATAATTCCCCAGGATAATGCCGCAGAATTAAGAGAGATTCCCTCCCAAATCACTCATGCTCTTGAAATCCATCCTGTTAGATGGGTTGATGATGCTATATCCCTTGCTCTTACTTCTGAACCAAAACCAAGCAAGAAGGGGACTCAAACGAAAAATCTAAGCAAACCGAAATCAAGCAGTCCGAGATCAAGCACTAGAAAACCCCATTAATATAGCTTTTAAAGCTTGACATTTTCTCCATGATAGCTTTTGATAGAACTAGGTATTCAATTAACCAGAGGAGAAATAAATGAATAAATCAGACTTAGTAGATGCAGTTGCTTCATCAGCTGACGTAACTAAAGCTTCAGCTGGACGAGCTGTCGATGCGGTTTTAGATTCAATAGGTGATGCATTAGGAAAGGGAGACACAGTTTCACTTGTAGGTTTCGGTACTTTCTCGGTAAGACATAGAGCTGCGAGGGAAGGAAGAAATCCACAAACAGGTGCTTCAATGCATATTGCAGCATCAAAAGTTCCAGGTTTTAAAGCTGGTAAAGGCTTAAAAGATAAAGTTAAGTATTCATAATTAATTCTTAGACTGTTTAAGTATTTAAAAAAGGGTGCATATGCACCCTTTTTTTATGTATGATTATTACGTTTTAAAAAGGGAAAATAATAAATGTTAGAGTTACTAAGAAATTTCTTATCCGGCAAAAAATTAATTGTGATCGTTATATTGCTTGCAATTCCATTTGTTTTCTTTGGTTCCACTTCCTTTGGAACAACTTTTACTAGCTATGGAACTGTCAATGGGCAGGCTGTAACACAAACAGACGTTAATTTAGCAACTAGTCAAGTTTCTCAAAGATTACAATCTGTTTATGGAGAAGAATTTAGCTTGGATGATCTTGATGAGGAAGTATCAGTTGAATTGATAAAAAGTGAAATTATTAATCAAAAAACTATGATTGCCCAAGCCAAAAATCTAGGACTAAGTGTTTCTTTGCGGGATGCAAAAAAAGAAATTATCAATTTAGAAATGTTTCAAGGCGAGTCAGGTTTTGACCAAAATATTTTTGAGTCAACTATTAGAGCAAATGGCTGGACACCAGAAGAATATTTTGAACTAGTTCAAGAGAGTATCGCACTCGATAGGATGATTGGAGCTATGAGCTCAATAGCTTTCCCCATTCAAAGTGATATTCAGTCTCTTGCATCGATCTTGGAAACATCAAGAGATCTTAATTTTTTAAAAGTTAATAAAAAGGTACTTATTGACTCTCAGGATGCTTCAATGCAGGAAGCTGAGGCATTTTATAAGGCTAACCCTTTTTTATTTTTATCCAATGAAAAGAGAGATTTTTCATATATTGTTTTGTCATATGAGGAGTACAAAGACAAAGTTGTCATTCCTGAAAATTACCTAGATGAGGCTTATGTTGATTACCTTGGTGATCTTGACAAGCAAACGCAAAATAGAATTTCTCATCATATGATTGAAAAATCAAATTATGACAATGTAGAGTTAGCTAGATCAAAAATTTTACAAGATTTCGAGAAAATTAAGTCTGGAAAAATTACTTTTGAAGATTTGGTTTCTACTTCTAGTGAAGACCTCGCCTCTAAAGATGCGTTGGGAGATTTGGGGCTCTCATCAGGAGATGCTTTCCCAGAAGAGTTTGAAAATGCAATTCAAATTATGAATGTTAATGATATCAGTGAAGTTATAGAGCTAGAGGATACATTTCACATTCTTAAACTTACTGAAGTTATAAAGGCAGAAATTAAGCCAAAGTCTCAGGTTGAAAAGGAGCTTTTAAATGAATTGATTGATGCGGAGGCCTTTGCATTATTACAAGATGATTTTTTAGAGCTTGAGGCTAAAGTTCTTGATGGTGTTAATCTCTATGAATTAAGTAATTTAATTGAATCAACGCTTGAAATTACAGGCCTACAAACTTCTGATAATCTTCAAATCAAAAATTTTCCAGATCTTGCTCCATCTGAATTGTTCAATAGTGAAATAATTCCAAATAAAATTGAAATTTTTGAAGGTGAAAACAGTTACGCTTTTATAATGTTAACTGATTCTGTTCAACCCTCAATACAGCCTTTTGATGAAGTTATGGATCTTGCTATGCTGGAGACCAAAACAGAAAAGGCAAATATCTTTCTGAATGAATTTGATAACAGAGCTCAAAAAATTCTACTAGGAGAAGAAACCCTTACTGAGGTAGAGGGAATATCTAAAGAAAATTATAAATCTGTAAAAAGATTTAGTTCATTATTACCCTCTGAGGTTATTAATAGAATTTTTGAGTCAAAACTTGATACGATTATTGCTCATGAAGCAATAAATGGCGATCGATATTGGACTCAATCTTCTAATGAAGTTGTTCCCGCTTTAGATGAGTTAGTTGAAAAAGCCTCACAATATGATGAATTTTACAATAGTAGTCTTGGCCGACAATTTTCAGGATTTATTGATCATGCAATGAAGCAAGGCCAAAGAGTGCGTTTGCAAAACTTTGCTGTGAATAATTAATCTTCATATTCTTCGATTGACATTGCAGCAGTATTAAAACCTCCATCAACGTATGTAATCTCTCCAGTAATACCACTTGCCAAATCTGAGCAAAGAAAAGCAGCAACATTACCTACCTCAGTTGTAGTAACAACTCTTCTAAGAGGAGCTCTTTTAGTATAGTTAGCGAGCATTTTTCTAAAGTTTTTTACTCCAGAGGCTGCCAAGGTTTTAATTGGACCAGCTGATATAGCATTGACTCTGATACCATCCGGTCCCATAGCTGCGGCAAGAAAGCGTGTATTAGCCTCTAAACTAGCTTTTGCTAAACCCATTACATTATAGTTTGGAAGAGATTGAATTGAGCCTAGGTATGTCAATGTTAATAAAGCAGAACTAGGATTCAACATTGATTTTGCTCCCTTTGCCATTGCAGTAAAACTATACGAGCTTATATCATGAGCAACTTTGAAGCCATCCCTTGTTGCAGCTTCTACAAAGTTGCCTTCCAATTCGTTTGCGGGCGCAAATCCAATGGAATGAACAAAACCATCAAAGCTTTTCCAATCTTTAGAAAGGTTTTGATACATTGTTTCAATGCTTTTATCGGATGAAACATCACATTCATATAAAAGACTTGAATTAAGTTCTGAGGCTATTTTTTCAACATTCTTTTTTAATCTTTCATTTTGATAAGTAAAGGCTAGCTCTGCTCCTTGAGCATGCATTGCTTTTGCAATTCCAGTCGCTATTGAATGCTTATTAGCAAGTCCTGCGATAAGTATTTTTTTATTTTTTAACATAACGGTTTTCTTTATAGCACTAAGTTTCATTATATAACTATTAAACAATGAAGCTTGTTTTAATTTTAATATTTAAATTATTTAAGAATCCCAATGAAGTATTTAAAAGTAATTAGATAATATCTAAAAAGAGCACCATCGGCGCTCCTTTTTTTATATATAATAAAGATATGAAAAATGCATTTTACCTATCGCTTTTTTTAGTTGTTGTTTCTGGTTGTGGTAACGGAGTCTCACCAGTAGATGCAGCGTTAGAAAAACAAATTCTTCATTTTGGTAATGGAAGTGAGCCACAAGGCTTGGATCCTCATATTGTAACTGGTGTACCAGAACATCATTTACTTATTTCAATGTGCGAAGGATTGACAATTGCAAATCCAAAAGGTGGAGAGAATTTACCAGGAGTTGCTGAGTCATGGGAAATAAGTGAAGATGGCAAAACATATACTTTTTTTCTTAATAAAAAAGCTAAATGGTCAAATGGCGATCCTGTAATAGCCCAAGATTTTGTTTGGTCTTGGATGAGAATTTTGACTCCATCACTCGGCTCTCAATATCCAGATATGCTTTATTATTTAAAGGGTGCAGAAGATTTTCACCAAGGAAGAACAAGCAATTTTTCTGATGTTGGTGTAAATGCAATCAATGATCATGAATTAAGGGTTGAGTTGAAAAACCCAACACCTTTTTTCATAAGACTTTTAAGCCATTACAGCACATATCCAGTCCATAAGGAGTCTGTTTTAAAGCATGGCGCCATAGATAATAGAAATGGTCAATGGACCAGACCTGGTAACTTTGTATGCAATGGGCCCATGAATTTAAAAACCTGGGAACTCAACAAGCAAATCACTGTAGAAAAAAATCCTTTATATTGGGATGCTGATAGCGTTAGATTGAATGAAATTAGATATTACCCTGTTTCTAATGAATCTACTGAAGATAGAATGTTTCGAGCAGGCCAATTACATGTTACAAATGTGGTGCCGCTAGAAAAATGTCCTATATACATCGAAAACCAAAATCCTAATCTTAGAATAGAGCCATATATGGGAACCTATTTTTATAGAATCAATACTCTTCATCCCGTCCTAAAAAATAAAGATGTTAGATTGGCTCTAGCATATGCCATCAATAGAAAACAAATTGTTGAAAAAGTCTCGAAATGCGGTCAAGCAGAAGCTTACTCTTTTACTCCTCCAGGATCTGCTGGGTATGAACCAGATACTGAAGTTCCGTTTGATCCTGAGCTTGCAAGATCATTATTCGCAAAATCTGGCTATAAAAATGGCGATGGATTTCCAGTATTGGAAATACTTTTTAATACCTCAGAGGGCCATCGAAAAATAGCTTTGGCAATACAGCAAATGTGGCAAGAAAATTTAGGGATAAATGTTGAGCTAGTCAATCAGGACTGGAAAGTTTATTTGGCAAGAGAAATGACTGGTGATTTTCAAATTTCAAGAGCTGGCTGGATTGGAGATTATGAAGATCCAAATACATTCCTTGATACTTTACGACCTAATAGAGGCAATAATAAAACTGGCTGGGAGAACGAGGAATATGACCGATTATTAGAATTAGCAAATTCTACTAATGAGCAGTCATTAAGATATCAATATCTTATGGAGGCTGAAAGATTGCTAATAAGCGAAATGCCTATCATTCCAATTTATACCTATGTCAGACAATATCAATTATCTAGTGATGTTAAGGGCTGGCATCCTAATCTCTTAGATACTCATCATCCTAAGTTTATATACTTAGAAAGATAATCTCATAAATGCTACAACTCATTTTGAAACGAATTGCAATCGCAATACCCATTATTTTAATTGTAGCTTCGCTGACATTTTTTTTGGTTCGAATGGCTCCTGGTGGACCTTTTGATGCTGAAAAGGTTGTGCCGCCTCAGGTCATGAAAAATCTTAATGCAGTATACAATTTAGATGCTCCTCTAATTATTCAGTATAGGGATTATATGTTTAATCTTGTTCAAGGAGATTTTGGGCCCTCATTTAGATATCCTGGACGTTCAGTAACTGAGATGATTTTTACTGGTTTACCAGTAACTTTTGAGTTAGCTTTCTATGCAATTCTTGTTGCTATGATTATTGGTAGCCTTGCAGGTGTTATTGCTGCAGTAAAGCGGAATACATTTTTAGATTATGTGCCCATGACAATAGCTATGATTGGAATTTGTATGCCAACTTTTTTGCTAGGACCTTTATTAGTATTATATTTTGGAATTTATCTTGAGGCTTTGCCTGTTTCTGGTTGGGATTCGTTGCCTGGAGATAAGATTTTACCCTCAATCACACTTGGGGCTGCATATGCCGCTTACATAGCAAGGCTTAGCAGAGGTGGCATGCTTGAAACCCTTAGTCAAGATTATATTCGAACAGCAAGAGCAAAGGGATTGCCAGAATATCAAGTAATCATTAAGCACGCATTGCAAGGTGGCCTAGTTCCAGTGGTATCTTTTTTAGGTCCAGCAGTTGCAGGTTTAATTGGCGGGTCTTTTGTTGTTGAAACTATTTTTCAAATTCCAGGACTCGGACGTTTTTATGTTGAAGCAGCGTTCAATCGGGATTACACAATGATTCTAGGTACTACTATTTTCTTTTCGACTTTAATTATATTTTTTAATTTATTATCTGATATCGCTGTTCTTCTAATGAATCCTCGCGCAAGGAGTCAAACTTGAATCTAGAAAGTTCATTGTGGTCAGATGCATGGAGAAGATTGCTTGCAAATAAAGCAGCTGTAGCAGGTGGTATGATTTTATTGGTTTTAATTTTCCTTGCAATATTTGCTCCATGGATAGCGCCACATTCTTATTCATATCAAAACCTTGAGTTAGGTGCTCAACCTCCTTCTTCTGAATTCTTACTTGGTACAGACACATTAGGCAGGGACCTTTTTAGCAGGATCTTATATGGTGCAAGAGTTTCATTGCTGGTAGGTTTTGTGGCTACAAGTGTCGCACTAGTCATAGGTGTGAGCTGGGGTATAGTTGCAGGATATTTTGGCGGAAGAATTGACTCTGTAATGATGAGGATCGTAGATGTTCTTTACGGCCTTCCTTTTATTATTTTTATAATCTTACTCATGGTAATTTTTGGAAGGAATATATGGTTATTATTTGGTGCTATAGGAGCTGTGGAGTGGCTTACAATGGCAAGAATTGTTCGAGGACAAGTTCTTACAATTAAAACTCAAGAATATGTCCTAGCTGCTCAGGCAATGGGAGTATCAAACATACAAATGTTTAGAAAGCATATATATCCAAATATTCTTGGGCCTATTGCTGTTTATGCAACTTTAACAATTCCTCAAGTAATGTTGTTAGAAGCATTTTTAAGTTTTCTTGGGCTTGGCATTCAGCCGCCAATGAGCAGTTGGGGTACGTTGATAAGATACGGCGTTGAATCGATGGAAGAATATTCTTGGCTATTAATTTATCCAGGATTAACTTTTACAATTACATTATTTGCTCTTAATTTTTTTGGTGATGGTCTAAGAGATGCATTAGATCCTAAAATATCTTCTGATTAAAAAGCTTTAATTATAATTTTCAATACCTGCCCCGGAGTAATCTCATTTTTTTCTAATTCATTTATTCTCTTTATATCTGAAATTTCGATATTAAAAATATCTGCTATTCGGTAAAGACTATCTCCCTGTTTTACGCTATAGAGTATAGTTCTTTTTTTTGAATTGATTGTGCGATAAATATTTTTGTTTCCTATATTTAATTCTTTTCCAATTGTTAATGGAGCATTTAATTTCAGTCCATTATTTTTAGCTATTTCAGTAGGCGATATTTTATACTTTTTACCAAGTTTCCATAATGTATCACCTTCGCTTATTATGTGAGCTTGATATGGAATAAATGCTTGATTTTGTTCATTGCTCAATGGAATAAGCAGCTCTTGATCAAGACTTAAAACATTGGATTTCAAATAATTAACTTTTTTTAAAATATTTACTTCAGTGTCATATTGTCTAGCTATTTTCCAAAGACTATCTCCTGAGGAAACTTTATGGGTCACCCAATTAATCTGATTATCTTGAATAAACTGATCCTTTTTAAGATTTAGCTCTTTCTCTAACTCAATTGGAATATTAAAAATAGTTTTTCTTCCAGGAGGAGATGCCCATTTTGTATACCCTGCATTTAATTTATATACAAATTCAGGTTTTAAGTTAGCAAACTCACTAAAAGCTAATATTTCAACCTGACCATCGAGTTCAATGGAACCAAGAACAGATTTATTTGGAAAATTTGGTAAAATTAACCCATAATTTTTTGCATTAATAACTAACTCTCTTATAGCCATAAATTTCGGTACATATTCTAGTGTTTGTTTAGGCAATTTAAGATTTTTATAATTGGTTGGTTTACCTGATTTTATGTTTTGCTTAATTCTCTTTTCAAGAAGGGTTGGCCCCCCATTATAAGCAGCAAGCGTATAAGTAATATCTTTATTGAACCTATTATGCAAATAAGCTAAATATCTTACGGCTGCCCTAGATGATGCCAGGGGATCATGTCTTTGCTCATACCACCAGTTATCTTTTAAACCATAAATTCTTGCTGTAGCAGGCATAAACTGCCAAATTCCCATTGCTCCTGATGAAGAAATAGAAAATGGATCGTAGCTGCTTTCAATGTATGGAAGAAGTGCCAATTCTGGCGGCAAACTATATTTTTCTAATTCATCCAGAACAAAGTATATAAAATACCTTCCTTTTTCAAAAAGCATATCCAGTTGACTTGGATTTTTAAGGTATGCGTTTATATAATCAATAGTTTTTTCATCTAAGTTTTCTTGCTTGCTTTCACTAGCAATTCTTATGCGATCCCATACATTATCAGCAACTGGAATATTTTTTGAAACATTTACAGGAATAGGCTCAATGTATTGATCTGCTTCAATGATTGAGGGTAATTCACAACTCGTTATCAAAAGTATTGCTAAAGCAACTAAACAAACTTTCATAGTTTTAAATAATATGAGTATTAAATAGAGAATGAATTTCTTGAGTAGAGAGAAAGATTATCTTCATTAGTTACTATTAACCAAATATAATAATTATTATAAGCGTTTAAAGATAAAATAGTCATAAGTATTGATGATGTATTGTTATCCATGAAAGAGGTAATTATTTACACAGACGGAGCTTGCCGAGGCAATCCAGGTCCAGGGGGCTGGGGTGCGCTAATTAAATTTGATACTACCGAGAAGGAGATTTTTGGTGGACAAAATAACACTACAAATAATCAAATGGAACTTTCTGCTGCCATTGAGGGACTCTCAATCTTAAAAGAGCCTTGTAGTGTTGAATTATTCACTGATTCAAAGTATGTGATGGATGGAATAACTCAATGGATACAAAATTGGAAAAAAAACAATTGGAAAACTTCTGCTAAAAAAGAAGTTAAAAATAAAGAATTATGGCAACAATTAGATCGGTTAATGTCTTATCATCAAGTGCAATGGCACTGGGTAAAAGGTCATTCTGGAGATCCTGGAAATGAGACAGCAGATCTATTAGCTAATAAAGGAATTGATTCTATCTTATGACAAAAAAACTTATTGTTCTTGATACTGAAACAACGGGACTAGAGGTTGATCAAGGTCACAGAATTGTTGAGGTAGGTGCTGTCGCACTTGAAGACAGAAGAAGAACGGATGTGCATTTTCATTCATATCTCAACCCCCAAAGATCTATAGATGAGGAGGCTGAAAAAGTTCATGGTCTCTCTATGGAAAGACTTGCAAATGAACCAGAATTTTCAGAAATAGCAGAAAGTTTTTTAGAATTTATACAAGGCAGCGTATTAGTTATTCATAATGCTTCGTTTGATTTAGGTTTCCTTAATGCTGAGCTAAAAAGAGCTTCTTCAAATTATCCACTTCTTGAAGAAATATGTGATGTTGAAGATACTTTGTTGATGGCAAGAAATAAGTTTCCTGGTCAGCGAAATTCTTTAGATGCTCTTGCATCTAGGTTTGAAGTTAGTGGCTATGATAGAAGTTTTCATGGAGCTTTATTAGATGCAAACATACTTGCTGACGTCTACATCCACCTGACAGGAGGCCAAAGTAAATTTGAGTTTATATCATCTAATACAACTTCTAATAAAGATACAAATACTAGTAATTTAAGAGTTGATTTTAAAAAATTCCCGATTTCTAAAGTAAAGATTTCTAAAGAAGATATGATCGCCAATGATCAAAGAATGCAAGAGATAAATTTAAATAGAGATTCTTCATGACAAAAGTTACAAGATTTGCACCAAGTCCTACTGGACCTTTGCATATAGGAGGAGTTAGAACAGCTTTATTTAATTATGTATATGCAAAACAAAATAAGGGTAAATTCTTAATTAGAGTTGAGGATACAGATGCTGAAAGATCGAAAGAAGAATTTGAAGAAAACATATTAAAAGGATTGTCTGATATAGGAATTAATCCAGATGAGCCTCCCGTTCGTCAATCTGAAAGATCTGAATTATATATGTCAGCCGCAGAAAAAATCTTAGATTCGGGTAATGCCTATTGGTGCGATTGCTCTAAAGAAACTCTCGAAGAGATGCGTAAAGAGCAGGAAGCAGCTGGCAAAAAACCTATGTATGACGGAAGAAGTAGAAATCTTGGTCTTAAAAGAACAAATAACTCTGTATTAAGACTGAAAACACCTCAAGATGGCGAATTAGTTTTTCATGATTTAGTTAGAGGAGAAGTAATTTTTCAAAACTCTGAACTAGATGATTTAATTCTTTTAAGAAGTGATGGGTCTCCAACTTATCATTTATGTAATGTTGTTGATGATTTTGATCAAGGGGTTACGACTGTTGTTCGAGGAGAGGATCATTTAAGTAATACACCAAGACAAATCCATATTCAAAATGCACTTGGCTATGATTCGCTTGAATATGCGCATTTGCCAATGGTTCTAGGGCAGGATAAAAAAAGATTATCTAAAAGGAATGCTGTAACAAGCTTACAGGATTTCTTCGACCAAGGTTATTTAGAGTCATCTATTATTAATATGCTTGCTCGGCTAGGTTGGTCTAAAGGCGATAAAGAAATTTTCTATTTAGATGATTTGATTTCCGATTTCAGAATTCAAGAAGTTCAAAAAGCAGGCGCTATTTTTGATCCCTCCAAGCTTGATTGGATTAACAATCATCATTTAGCAGCTTTATCTTTTGATGACTTCAAAAAAAGATTAATTCCATTTTTAGATGCTCTTAGCTTGGATTACACACAAAAGAAAAATACTAATGAAATTATTGCAGCAATGAGAAGCTCAAAACCTAATCTTTTAGGAGTAGCTCAAGATCTTATACCTTATTTCTCTGAATTAAATTCATATAATGAAAAAGCAGCAAATAAATTTTTAATTGGGTCAGAAACAATTTTAGAATATGTGCAAAGAAAATTAAACAGCATTGAGCAATGGAATGAAACCTCCATAGATAATGCTCTAAAGGAAGCTCAAACAGCCCTCAGTTTAACTACACCTAAATTAAATCAACCTATAAGGATTGCCATGACTGGCTCGACCCAATCTCCCTCTTTAGGATTAACTCTTTCATTGTTTAGTCGTGATGAAGTAAATAATAGAATTAATGCAGCGCTAGAATATCTGGTTAATTTTAATTAGGAAACACAAGAGGTAATGATTGCTTTAGGATGCTCCTGAATCAATTTTTTTAAAACATCAAATTTGGCTTTTGGAGTGATTCCATATTCAGCAATCCCAAACATTTCAGTTGATTCAAGAATTATATTGTCAGAGATTTTTTTCAAACCTTCATAAGAATTTAAAGAAGTTAAATCATCCTCATGATTACAAGTATAAAAAATCTTTTTTTCAAATCTCTGCTCAGTTAATTGATCGGACTGGGTCAAAACAAAATAGTTTTTTGCTACATCCATAAATTTAAGTTCATCTTCTCTTAAGGTATCTCCAGCATCTGAGGACATTTGCTCCTCAATATCATTAAGCGATTCTATAGATTGATATTGAAAAATACTGATTGATCCGAGTGAAGCGAATAGAGGATTGATATTAGCATTAACAAAATTTCTTTCGTAACC
The DNA here is from genome assembly GCA_902623685.1 of uncultured SAR86 cluster bacterium. Classification (GTDB taxonomy): domain Bacteria; phylum Pseudomonadota; class Gammaproteobacteria; order Magnimaribacterales; family D2472; genus D2472. The sequence goes on along the minus strand of CACNUQ010000002.1, from coordinate 108,350 downwards.
CTCAAAAGTTAGAAGAGAAGTTGCTAATGGCGCATGATTTTTTTCATAGTAATTTTTGAAATCACCATCAGATAGACCCTTTTTTTTATAAATGAATGCTAACGCTTTAATCATTCTGAATAGCCACCCCTGCATTAGGTCTTCTAAGATCAGCAAACCCCTCAACACCTTTAGAGGATATTAAAATGCTCTGAGTTGAGCCCATTGTTTTTGATTCTTCGATCTCATGACCAAAGGATTCAAGAAGATTGTGAGTATCTTTGCTAAAACCTCTTTCAAGCAGCAAATTTTCATATGGCCAATCTTTATGAATTCGCGGCAACATAGATGCCTCACCTAGATTTAAATCAAAGTCTATAACTCCAGTTACTACTCTTAAAATAGCAGCTGGAATTAAAGCGCCCCCCGGAGATCCGGTAACAAGCTTTATTGAATCATTCTTATCAAAGACAATTATTGGAGACATAGTGCTCATTGGTCTTTTTCCAGGTTCAAATCTATTACCAATACTCGCTGATCGATCAATTACTTCGGGCTCACCATATTGGTATGCAAAGTTATTCATTTGATTATTAAGAAGAATTCCTGTTCCAGGAATCGTTACTCCTGAACCAAAAGAATATCCTAATGTATAAGTATTAGAGACAACATTTCCATCATTATCAATAATTGAATAATGAGTTGTGTTTTCACCTTCATTAAATAATGATTCTGGATTAATTGATTCTGATTTTGTTACTAAATTTAGATTTATATCTTTGGCATGAGATTCAGCTCTTTGCTTTGAGATAATTTTCTCTATAGGTACATTATAAAATGCTGGATCTCCCATAAATCTAGATCTGTCCATGTGTCCTCGCTGTAATGCTTCTGCAAATAGATGAACAAAGCTTGCTGAATTTGGACCCATTTTATTAGTTTCAAAGTTCTCAATAATATTCAACCCTTCAAGCAGGACCGCAGCTCCACCAGCTGGAGGAGGGTGTGCAAGGACTGTGTGGTCTCTATAACTCGTTTGTATTGGTTGAGAGAATCTTGGCTGATAATTATTGAGATCCTTTGCTGTAATATATCCATTATTTTGCTGCATGGCTTTAACAATTTTTTCTGAGATTGATCCAGAATAAAAAGCTTCTCGACCATCTTTAGCAATTTCATTCAATGTCCATGCTAAATCAGATCGTTTTACGAGCATATGTTCTTTCAAAGGAACTTTATTTTTATAATAAATATTTTTAGATTCACTATCTAAAATTAATTGCTCAGCACTTCCAATGGCTTGATTGAGATCATAACTGACATATATTCCCTGTTTTGCTTGTGAAATAACTGGCTGGAGTATTTGTTTTAGAGGTAAATTGCCATAACGTTTGTGTGCCTCTAATATACCTGCCACTGTTCCAGGGACAGCTGACGCCTTATAGCCATATCTGCGTTGATCATAATTATTTTTTAGGAACAAAAAATCTTTTTCTGAAAGGTTATTCGGAGCAGAGCTTCTGAAATCTACTGCTATAGTTCTTTGTTCGTCGCTTAAATAAATCAGCATAAAACCTCCGCCACCTAGGTTTCCTGCCCTGGGGAGAGTGATTGCAAGTGAAAATCCAACTGCAACAGCTGCATCAATAGCATTGCCACCCATGTTTAAAATTTTTATACCTATATTTGAAGAAGCTTGATTTTGAGATACAACCATTCCTGAATTTCCAATCGTTGAATGGAAAGGCGATGGATAATCAATATATCTTACTTGTGCCCAAGAATTTGAAGCTAGAAATAAAATTGAAAAAATAAATTTTCTATAAGCCATAAATATCAAAATATCATTGGAGCTAAATAAAATGCAAAAAGAGTAACCAAAAATATTCCAATAATATTTAATGCAAAACCAGCTCTAATCATGTCCGGGATAGTTAACTTACCTGAGCCAAACACAATTGCGTTAGGCGGTGTTGCAACTGGAAGCATGAAAGCACAACTTGCAGCTAAAACCACAGGAATCGTCAAAGCTATTGGGGCAATGCCCAATGCAACTGCAACTGCACCAACAACAGGTAAGAACGTAGAGGTTGTTGCCACATTTGAAGTAATTTCTGTTAAAAATATAATCATAGCTGCTACTGCTAGTATCAGAACAATTGGCGGTACGTTTTCTAAAATTGTAAGTCCTTGACCTATCCATCCACCTAGCCCTGATGAGCCAATTGATGCAGCAAGAGATAATCCGCCTCCAAACAAAACAAGTAATCCCCATGGAAGTTTATTGGCTTGTTCCCAAGTAAGTAGATCAGTTTTCTGATTTTCTGATGGAATTAAAAAGAAACTTAATGCAGCAATAATTGCAATCCCAGCATCTGTTAAACCGGAAAAGGGAATATAATTATCAAGCAGCGTTCTAAACATCCATGCACTTGCAGCTAAAGAAAAAATAATTAAAACTTTCTTTTCATCTTTGCCTAGAGGGCCCAAATCGCTGAGCATATTTTGAAGCTGAAGCTTAGTTTCAATGCTTGCTACAAAATTTACAGGATAGACAATTTTTGTAATTGCGTACCATGAAGCTATTAACATCATTGTTGCAATTGGAACTCCAAGCTTCATCCAATCAGTAAATGAGATTTCAAGACCATATGTTTCTTGCATAAAGCCAACAAATATTATGTTTGGAGCTGTTCCTACCAGAGTAGACATTCCTCCAATTGATGCGGCATATGCTATGCCAAGTAAAAGTGAAATTTCAAAATTCCTCCTATCTCTATGAGAAAAATTTGGAATTGTTTCTGCGACACTAGCACAAACAGCCAAACCTATGGGAAGGAGCATTAACGTTGTAGAGGTATTCATTACCCACATGCTGATTAATGAAGATACCAACATGAATCCTCCAACAAGCATAGCTCCACTTTTGCCAACTGCAATAAGCATTTTTAATGCAAGGCGTTTGTGAAGACCTGAGGACTCAATTCCTAAAGCTAAAATAAAACCACCCATAAACAAATAGATATTCGGATTAGCATAGGGAAGGGCAGCGGTTTTAAAATCCGTGACTCCAAGCATTGGAAAGCAGGCAAGAGGCAAAAGCGCTGTCACAGCCACCGGAACTGCCTCAGTGGCCCACCAAATAGCCATTAACAATGTTACTGCAGCAACAGCCCATCCAATAGAGGATAGAGATTCTGGATTAGGCGAAAGAATAATACAAAAGAAGGCTGCTAAACCAATCCAAAAACCTCTTTTTTTATAGGCTTGCATTATTTTAGTCTCGCGTAAAACATTTCAGCTGCATAAGGCACCATTTGCTCAGTATTACCATGACCTTTTTTTGTTGGAACTTCAACCATCCCCCATTTAAAAAATTGATTTACTTCCTTTGATTTTGCAATAGAGGATTTAAAAAAGTTTCTTCCTCTAGCTAATCTATGCTCTCCTTGAAGATTTATCGTATCCCAATGCTCTCTAACGTATTGCGAGTTAGGCTTGGTAGATGTATCAGCCCTGCCAAGCATGAGTAAGAAATATCTACTAAAAGCTTTTTTTAGCATATCATCATCAATATTTGAGTTGGTCAATCCAAAAGGCCAGTCTTGATCAGTCATAGATAAATACCAACCTAAATTAGCTGCAATTGCTAAAGTATGAGTTGCTTCTGGATAGTGAAGTACATACCTGTGAACAAAATGTGCACCTGCTCCATGGCCATATATACCCCAATGATCTGATTTAATTTTAAATTTTTCTAAAGAAAATTTTACGAGAGGATCAATTATTGAAAATAAATGTTTATTAGATGGAAGAGATTGATTATTTTCTGTAAAAACATTCCCATAATTAAAGCTATAAACTCCTGGAAAACTTGCTTCACTGAACTGTGGAACAAGAACAAATAAATTTAATTCTTTTGCTTTTTGTACCCATTGATCTCTATATTCTTTTCCGTTCCTTTTTCTTCCATGCATTACAACAACTAGCCGGGTGTTCTTATTTATCTTTTCTGGCGCAACATAGAAAACAGGTATTTGAAAAAATGAATCATATGAAAAAGTAAATAGATCCTCGCTTTTTACTTCTAAAGCTAAAAAAAGTGTTGTTAATAAAATAGATATTTTTTTCATGTCAATAAAAAGGGAGCATAAGCCCCCTTAATTAATTTTTTATGGAATTTAAGTATTAGAATTTTTTATAGAACTCTACACTGTAGTTTCTTCCATAATCTGTATGCAAATCTCCCCAAAACATACTGAAAGTCTCATCTGCAAGAGGCGCTCTCTCATCCTCAATATTTTTAACTTGCAGTCTTATTCTGAGATCATTTTCAAATTCATATCCTAGAGTTAGATTGATCATGGTCATAGAATCAACAGTCCACATAACTCTTTCACCATCAATTGTTTCTGTATGAGCTGATTCAAAGAATTCTCCCCATTGAGTGCCAGAAACAAGCATATGGAAGGGACCATTTTTCCATGAAAGTTTCATTGTATATTTATCTTCAATTGAACCGTTTAAGCCGAGAAGGTCATTGACACCTCTAACTGGGGCTACCCCTGCAAGGGTTCCACCGGGTTGACCAGCATCACTAAGTCTTTTTGCATCACCACCGGCTTCTTGATTTTTTGTATCATAATGAACATTCACAAATTTTGCTGAAAATACACCATAGTCAGTATCTATTGAGTAGATGATACTTGTATCAAAACCCTCTATGGTTCTAGTATCACCATTTACATAGTAGTCATTAACTTTTTCAACAAGGCCAGCAGGGCACAATCCAGCTGCAGCCCAATCTACAGTATCCTCAGGAACAGGGTTACGAATAACATTCGGATTTCCAGTACACTCACTAGCACCGCCTTCAGCTCTAATAAGAGTATCGAGAAGAATTGCGTTAGTCATACCAAAAATACCAACAGTGTCTTCAGTCTCTATGGACCATTTGTCTAGAGTAATAATTAAATTATCTAAAGGCTCTAGAACCAGACCAATTGATTCGTTTTCTCCAAGTTCTGGTTTTAGACCAGGGTTACCTTCTGTAACCCTCTGCATTGAATAAGTATCATAATCAAGACCAGTTGCGAACTCTAGAAGAGCATCATTTGTAGCAGTACTTCTTCCTAAAAATCCTTCATTTACAAGAATCAATGCAGGCGCTCTAAATGTTTCAGATGCAGAATATCTTAACTTAACCATATCAAGGGGTTGCCATCCAATCGCAAACTTTCCAACAGTTGCGTCACCATAATCATCAGAGTCTTCATACCTCACGGCAACCTGAGCATCCACAGTTGCATGTAAAGGAATTTGCAATTCACCGAAGAATGAACTCGTTGATCTTGATCCACTTGACGCTGGAGTAGCACTTGAATTAACAACATCAGAAATAAGAGGGAAAGTAAGTCCCGCTTTAGGGCCAGCTGGAACTACATATGGTATTGTTCCATCAATTCTTGGATCTCTGCCATCAGTATATTCCTCATCTCTTGCCTCAAAACCAATTAATGCACCAACTGGGCCAGCAGGCATTTCGAATACATTGTTATTAGATAATTTGAAATCCATCAAAAATAGGTTTGTAGTATTTTCTCTGAATATATCTATGGTAAATGGGCTCTCGTCACTACACCCATGTCCACCACAAAAAGGGTTATATGCATTAGGAGTAGATAGTGCCAAAGCTTGATTTAGCAATGTCATTGATTGTCTATTTTTATTTTTTTGTTTTGACTTAGCATCAGACCATAGAATTGCAGTATCCCAATCCCAATCACCTATGCTTCCTCTGAAGCCTTGCAGGAACCTCAGAGTGACCCTATCAGAATCATATCCTCGAGGAGCATTGAATCTATGTCTTGATTTCCATAAACCCAAACCATTTTTGATTTGCGAAGAATCAACGAGTTTATTACCATCGCTATCAACCAACTGATTTAACCAATAGTTAGATAAAGGCACCAAAAATGGTTGAGTACATGAACCAGTCTTAGCACAAGAACCAGCTCCTAAAGTGGTACCTCCATACAATTGTTGAGTTGCAAATGAATGGTAGTAACCTATCTCAGTGTATGCCTCAATTCCGCTATCAAGTTCAGTGTTGACGAAAACAAAAAGATTTTCTCTTTTTAGATCAGGTCTCATCCATCGAGTTTCATTATATTTTGCTCTTAAAGATGTAGATGGATTTGTTGAGGAGCTTAAATATAAACAAGTATCTCCACCAGTCCCAGTATAGGCACATCCTCCTGTGTTTGGTCTAGTATGAATGTATCTGCTTCCACCTCCATGCCAAATACCATACTGTGATGCAGCATTTGTATTCCTCCATGAAGTATCATCCCAAGCAGTTCCATCAAACCTACCTAAGCCAGGGGAAACTCTGGCATCTTGAGCTAACCATTTAGGATCTTCGTTTCCTCTTATCTCAGCTCTTCTAAAAGCATCAAAATAAACAGAAACATTTGTATTATCAAAATCTTGACCCCATTGAATACTTAATTTTTGATCATTTGCAGAAAAGTGCTCATAACCACTTAATTTATATCTAACTCTTGTGCCAACAAAATTTGATTTAAGTACTGTATTAACAACTCCTGCTAATGCATCTGCACCATAAATAGCCGAAGCACCATCTCTAAGAATTTCAATTCTATCCGCACCATTTACAGGAATAGCATTTGAATTTGTAGTGAAAACTGGCATGGATCCACCAAGAATTGGTTCAGTTTGATAGCCAGGTGAAGTAATTATCCTTCTCCCATTTAAAAGAGTAAGAGTGTTACCTGTACCGATGTCTCTTAAATTAAATGCCCCAATATCTCCTCTGGATGCGTTGTAACCACCGCTAAACTCATTCTGATTAAATGTGTTTTGCCCTAATTCAGCTATGTTATCAAGAAGCTCATCACCAGAATCCACACCTAGTGATTCAATATCCTCACTTGAAATCACCGATACTGGTAATGCACCTGTGATCTTTGCTCCTTTAATTTGAGAACCAACAACAACCACTTCCTCAATATTTTCCACTTCGTTATCTTGTGCATAAATATTTGCATTGAAAGTAAAAGCTAATGCCAGTAAAAAAGATAGTCTTAATAATTTCATAATTTTTCCCCTAAAACATACCAAAATATATCAATATGCTGACAATTTGTCATCTTAAAAATAGGAAATTTATATATTAACAATTTAAGAATTAGTTTCTGTAATTCAAAGGTGGGTCTCTATCTCCCAGCAAGGGGTAATATTTAAAATCTTTTCCAACTCTTTCTTGATGCTCATCTTTTGCCAATGCGATAATTTTAGGCTTTTCGTACAAATCTTTTGCAGTATCAGCAAGCACTTGTGCAGCTAACTTCGTTCCTTTTAAACCAATTGAATGTCCCCCTGAAGAAATAGCTTGCCAAGAGTGAGCAGCAGTACCAGGGACCCAAGTTGCAGTTCTTAAACCCGCTTGCGGAACTACCCAACTTACATCACCCACATCCGTTGAACCATAAGTATGGCTAGTTGCGTAAGGCCTAATATTTTCTTGATCTCCTATTTTTCCCCCTGGAGAGATTAATGTCTTATAAATTTTTTTTGCATATTCATTCTCTTCATGTGAATACTGAATTCCACCTCGAGATAGAAGATTTTTATACATAATCTTTTGAAGAGTTTGATTGGGAAGCTTAGAATAATTTCCGTGCATCACTTCAAAGGTAACTTTAGTTTGTGTCCCAATAGCAGCACCTTCTGCAGCTTCAACTACCCAATCAAAAATTTCTTGAACTTTATCTCTTCTAGGGTGCCTAACGTAATAATAAACCTCAGCCAAATCTGGAATTACATTTGGTGCAAGACCTCCTTTAGTTATGACGTAATGGATCCTGGATTCTTGAGGTATATGCTCTCTCATCATATTTACCATTAAGTTCATAGCTTCAACTCCATCTAAAGCAGACCGACCCTTGTGAGGCGAGCCTGCAGCATGAGCTGAAATACCTCTGAATCTAAACTTTGCAGATTTGTTTGAATTAGATGATTCGGCATTTGCTGCGTTGGAACTGCTTGGATGCCAATGTAATACCGCATCCACATCATTAAATAGTCCGGCACGTACCATGTAAACTTTTCCAGAACCTCCTTCTTCTGCCGGAGTACCATAAAATCTAATTGTTCCTTTGGTATTTGTTTCAATCAGCCATTCTTTAATTGCTATAGCAGCCCATGCAGATGCAGCGCCAAATAGATGATGTCCACAGGCATGACCTGCAATGACATCACTTCTCTCTTCTTTGAAAGGGGACGCTGTCTGCATTAATCCTGGTAAGGCATCATATTCTCCTAAAATTCCTATTACTGGACCTTCGTTAGAGTATTCTGCAATGAATGCTGTTGGTATTTCTGCAACTCCAGATTTAATGCTGAAACCATTTGCTAATAATTCCTCTTTTAAAAGCGCTGAGCTTTTATACTCTTGATATCCAACTTCTGCCCAATCCCAAATTTTCAACGCAACTTCTTCAAATGTTTTTTGGTGTTTATTTAAAGCTGTATCGATGCCTTGATCGGCATGCAAATGGGCGGATGCTATTAATCCAATGATAATGCTTGATTGAATGAGTGTTTTACTTTTAATCCTATACATTCTTCTTTTTCTACTTGTTTAATAATTTCTTTATCAGTAGATGTTAATACTAATCTTTGACCTTTTGAATCTTCTGCGTAAAAAACAGCTTTTGATGCATTTTGTTTTTCATAAAGACTTGTACAACCAATTACTAAAGCATCACCTTCTTTTTGATTTGACATGGGAACAGCGAGCTCAATTTTTTCAGCCTGTTTTGTGACGTCCTTAGATTCAAAATCCATTGCTGGCTCTTTCCCCCAAATTGCCAAGGATTGTTTTGTCATCATGCCTGAAACTCCAGTAACTAATCCTATGCCACTTGTATCTTCACGTATCTTTAAAAGCATTTGAGCAGATGCGTGCAACATATAATTATTTAGAGGACCGCCTGCAAAAGGCATGCCTCCAGTCACTGTCTTATTAATATTATCGGAGAGGTTTAATGCCTTCGAAAACATCTGAACAGCGACAGGAAAGCAGCTATATAGTTCATAAATTGATGGGTGTATTTTATTTTTCTGCGCAGTCTCAATGATGAAATCTGCTGCTAATTTAAGACCCAAGGGATTTGTCATATCAGGTCTTTGTATAAGACCAATCATGTGATTGGTTTCGCTTGAAATTAATGGATAAACCCTTTTTGAAAATGAGATATTAAGCTTATCTGCAATCTCTTCGCTGGTCAGTATCAAGGCTGATGACTGATTAACATTCCAACTAGAATTATGAAGTTTATTATATGGATATGCGATTCTGGGATTTTTCTCTGAAGGTTTTCGAATCTCATCTGAGGAATAAATTTTTTGATTCCACGCATGTTGGTTCCCTGATGCAGTTTTTGAAAAATTAGCATAGAGATCACCAAGAAATTTTTCATGATCCGATATAGAATTTTTTTGTTTGTAACGCATTGCGCTCTCTAGAATGGCGTAGTAGCCAACAGCCATCATACCCAATGCGTTAAGCTCTTCTGTTACATATAAATCATCCTTCGCTTTTACATAATGATCTGGATTTTCAAGTAATTTCATTTCCTCGAAATCTATTCCTTCTTTCAAAGCTTGTATTTTTTTATACCTAGCTTCTCCACCAACAATTAGACTAGCCCTTATCTCTTCATTAATAATTTTTTTGCATGCAGAATTAATTAAGTTCTGTTGCAGAACTCCTATTTTAGTAACGCTAGTTGTTGCGCCAGAAAATCCATGCTTTTCAGCAATCCATTTCCCTGGATCTCTATAAGCCCAATATCCCTTGGGAATTTGAATTTCGTCTATGTAATTAACAATTGCAGAATTTTCAGTATCTTGAATAGCGGCTATAGTAGCTTGCTCCATCAAGATTAATGCTTCATCAAGTTCAGCAAAAGATCCTTTTTGTTGCAAGCAACCTATACCAATTAGAACAGGTCTGTTTTTCATGAAGAATCAATATATCAAAAAATCTACTCCACAGATATTAGTGATATATAATTCATATTTTTTGGGGCTATAGCTCAGCTGGGAGAGCGCTTGCGTGGCACGCAAGAGGTCGGCGGTTCGATCCCGCCTAGCTCCACCAAATAATCTTATAAATTATTTGCGTATTCGTGATTGGTCTTACTATGATGCTGTTCATCGGCTCTTACACATCTAATTACATCTGACAGTTTTGCATCAGTTGCTAGCTTGTAATAACTAATTGCCAAAGCAGGGGCGGGAGTGTCTTCAATTTTCCCTGATTTAACCATATCTAGATATTCTGTGTAACTACTAACGGCTTCATCTTCAAAATATCCAATCATTCTATGAGCCGTTCTTGTAAAGAATACGTACATGAATAGATAAAATATCCCAAATACTAATTGAGAGGATAAAACTATAAATCTCTCAAAAATATTTGGTTTAGCAATTTCTATAAAAAACATTAAATGCATACGCTCGTTTTCAGCTTCTGCAAGCATCTCTCTTATTTGTTCTCCATAGCCTGATTTCATTCTTCTTAAGCTTTTAAAATGCATCCAAACTCCAGCAACCATTCCAGGAACGCCAGCAACCGTTTCAAGGACTACTGCTCTATGCCCATATCTTTTTAAAAAAAAACTATCGGCAATTAGCCTAAAGAATTTTGTCATTGAGAATGCAAATGTATCTGAAATACGCGCGCTACTAGTTTTGATGAGAGAATACATAATAAATTATATTTATAATATATTATATATAAAATCTATATTAAGTAAAGAAATAAGTATTTAATGTTTGAACTAATAAGCTATTACTTGACCAGAAACACCAACAGATGAGTGAAATTGAACAATTTTCCATTCATTTTCTTGTTTTTCCATCACTCCAGTATATCTAACTCCTTCAATTGTTTGTTTTTTGCCCTCAACAAGAAACTCCCAATCAACAATCTCAGAAAACCAGGCAACATCTTCAGATTTGCTTAAGCCAACTTTTTTATTCATCCGTTTAACATTTAATATGTCAAAAGCTTCAAATTGATCTTTTACAGAATCCTGCAATTCATCCCATCCATCCCATCTTTCAGAGGCATCTGTTCCAAATGTAACCATGTCTGGATCTTGCGCCATGGTTTCTGCAAACATTTTGTGATCACCTTGCACAAAAGATTCCCACATTTTGCTTATTACAAAATCTACTTCATTGGCGATGGTTTTTGGATCAGCTTGAATATTTAAAAATGATGAAGAAATTAGAAATGTAAAAAGTAGTTTTTTCATAAAAATCCTTATATTTATATTAAAAGAACAATGTATCATAAGTAGTTTAATAAATTACGTTCTCAATTTTGAAACTTAAACCGAATTACTTTTTGCTACTTATGTTGACTAGCATGCCAATGTTAGCAAGTTCTATTGCTGTATCTAATAAAATCTTAGAGGGTAAGAATATTGAATCTATTATGTATGTGGGCAATAGTTTCTTTTATTACAACAATAGTCTTCATAATCATGTAAGTTCAATTATAAAAAATCATACTTCCAATAAAACACTAAGACAGCGTTCAATTACGATCAATGGATCATCTCTTTCTTGGCATCCTTTGGAAGCCTATTTAAGTAATAAAAATATTGGAAGTTTTACTATAGATACAGCTAACGATAATAAATATATGCAAGTAAAAGATACCTCAATCGATGCAATTATATTTATGGACTGTAGTCTTTGCCCAATTCACCCAAAGACAAAAAAAGAATTTCATAAGAATGTTGCTAAATATGCAAAAACTATAAGGTCGAGAGGGATTGAGCCAATTCTTTTTATGTCATGGCCATATAAAAATAAACCATCTATGATCACACAATTAAGGGAAGAATTTTTTAAAGCAGCAAACACCAACAACATACTTTTGATACCAGTGGGCGAAGCATTTTATGCCTTCGAAAGAAAATATCCAGAGATAAACCTTTATATAGATGATTTTAGACATCCTTCAAATGAAGGTACTTATCTTGCTGCGTCAGTAATATTTGCAAGTTTATTTAATTTAGAAGTTACTGGGACCAAAGGAATGAAAGGAATTGATGCTGATGTTGCGCATAAAATTCATCAAATGGCCGACTTAACAGTTAAAAGTTTTTTTAATTAAATGTTAAAAATTTATTTTCTTGTTATTCGCCATAAACTATACGATTACAAGCTATTATAAAATGGGTCTAAGGGCTCATAGAAATATATTGAATTTGATTGACTTTATGGCATTTTTGTCACAGAATTGTCAAAATTATGGGATAGCTGCATGCGTAGCTATATTTACAAAGGAAAGGGGATATTATGAAAAACAAACTTTTTTTATTGTTTGGGTTGTTTGCTGTAACTGCATTTGCACAAGACTCCAGCAGCGATGCTGATGTCGAGCAAGTTGTTGAAGCTGAAGAAATAACTATTATAGGTTCAAGAATTAAATCAAAAACTACTTTTGATAGTCCGGTTCCAGTAACAATTGTTACAGGCGAAGACTTTGAAAATAGATTATTTGACTATGCTTCTTCTGCGGTTACTCGTTTACCATCAGCAGCCGGCGCTGAAAGTGGACCCAACGGAAGCCAGGCTATTAATAACTTAAGACTTGGTTCACAAAGAACTCTAGTAACTGTTAATGGAAATAGATTTGTTTCCTCAAATGGTTATGGCGGTGGTCAAGTTGACGTTAACAATATCCCAACCATGCTAATTGATAGAGTTGAAGTTATTAATATTGGTGGTGCTGCTGTATATGGTTCTGACGCAGTCGCTGGTGTTGTGAACTATATTCTTAAGGATGACTTTGAAGGATTCAAATTTCAATACAACCATAACAACTATTTTGAAGACGTATCTTTACAAAGAGGTTACAAAATGCTCTTTGGTGGAAACTTTATGGATGGTAGAGGTAATGTCACTGTTTCATTAGACTACACAGATAATGGAAGAAAAGTAAGATTTAATGAACTTCCCAGAGAAGTTGTCTGTAGAGAATTTGGACAAGACACAAACGGTGCAGTTCCCGGACAATCTTTTATTTATCCAGATTGTGAAGGTTTTACATATTTCGGCATTAGCCCTAACGGAAGTGTTACTTTAGGCGATGTGCTTAACACACCAGGTGCTTTTGGATTACCACCAAACAGAGGAAGAACTTCAGGATGGCCTGGAACACCTCAAACTGACTACGTTGGTTTTGATGAGCAAGGTAATTTAAAAGTTAACAAGCAAGGTATTCCTACTGACGGTGTTCTCAGATATAGAGGCGGAGACGGAATGAACTTTGGTTATCCTCATAGTCCAACAGTTGTTATTGAGCCAATTGAAAAATACAATTTTGTTCAAACTGGTCGATTTGACGTTACACCAAGAATGAGAGTTTCTGGTTCAGTTTATTTAACATCATATGAAGCTGAAGATGCTTCTGGAAACCAAGGTTTTTACACAACTGGATTATTTGGATCCCCTTCAAATACACTTATTGTTGAATGTACTAACCCTTACTTAAGTGCTGCTGACTCAGCTGAGCTTTGTGCTAATTGGTCTACAGGAACAAACTCATATGGCAACAAAACTTTCCAAATGAGTAAAGCGTGGGGCCCATACGTAAACTCCCTTGGTGGTGAGGACGTTGATACTGTTGATAACAGAGTATTCAATCTTAGAGTTGAAGGTGATTTTGATATCGGTGATAGAACTTTTGATTACAACTTTGGAGTTACTGACGGTGTCTCAAGAAGGGTTAACTCAAGAGGTGATATCATCAAAGCTCGACTTTTCGCTGCAATTGATGCTGTACTTCTATCAGATGGAACCATTGATTGTAGATATAATCAACTTGGTGCTGCTGGATATACAACTCAAGAGTACTTTAAAGATCCTTACATGCAGCCTGGCGGAACAGCTGACCCATCATATTTTGTGTTGGGTGAGCCAGGAGACTGTGTTCCTTTAAGTCCTTTTGGTGATGGTTCGCAAATCTCAGATGCGGCTCTTAATTATGTTGGAGGAAGTGTATCAACCAGAACAAATACTAACCAAAACTATAATTTTGGATATATCTCTGGTCCTGTAGCTGATCTTCCAGCTGGTGAGCTTTCTGTCCTTGTTGGTTATGAAGAAAGAACAGAAAAGTATAAGTTCAAAGATTCTTTATTTGATGAGGCTTACATTGGCGATGGTTCTGGTGGTATGACCGAATTAGAAGGTAAATTTTCTACTTCAGATACTTATATGGAAGTAATAGCTCCGTTGGTATCCCCTGACATGAATATTCCATTTGTTGAGGAGTTAACACTCTCTGGAGCATACAGAGAAATGGATCATAGTGTGTCTGGAGAAGACAACGTTGACAGTTTATCTTTGGTATGGAGACTTAATTCTGCTTTGGGTATAAGGTATAACGTACAAAATACCGTTAGATCGCCTGCTATTGGAGAGGCTTTCCAACCTCAATATATTTATAGCTACATTATTGATGATCCATGTGATGCTTCAAATATAAATACAGGTCCTGCACCAGAAAATAGAGCAGCAAACTGTGCAAAATTAGGAAATCCTGCTGGTTGGCTTTCACAAGCTGAAACAGCTTCAATATTTGTTTACGGTGGAGGAAATCCAAACCTATTAACAGAAAAATCAGAATCTTTTAACTATGGTTTAATTTATACACCAACTAATTTGCCATTCACTAATATCGAGATTCCAGGTAACTTGAGCGTTGCTTTAGACTACATAGAAGTAGATCTTACAGATGCAATCATCGAGCTTAATCCTGATCAGGTGATGTCAGCTTGTTATGATGCAAATCCATCATCATATCCTAACTCATTCTGTGGACAAATCACTCGAAATGCAGATAACCAAATGTCTGGGTTTGCTCCTGGAACAATTGGTGTGCAAGGTGGAACTTCTAATGGATCTGCATATGACTATCAAGGCTATATTGTTGAACTTGCATATGACATAGATCTTGAAGACCTATTTGGCATGGGCGTAGGTACTTTTGGATATAACCTAAAGGGCTATCAAGAGAAAAAAGATGCTTTCCAAGCAACCGCTGCATCTCCAATTGTTGATGAAACTGGATCTATTGGTAAGCCAGAAACAAGATACTTACATACTTGGGATTGGTCTTATGATGATTGGTATGTCTATGTAGACGGAGTTTATACTGATGGAGGTCTTACTGACTTTTATTGGGACAAGGAAGCTTTCCCAGATAAGTACGTATTTATGAATGATGACGGAACTGCAAGTGACAGAATTCTTCCCCATTCATATGATGGATACTGGAGCTTTAGTGGCGGTGTCGTATACGATTACAACGAAAATGTTTCTGCTGTAGTTCGTGTAACAAACTTAAACGACGAGCAATGTAGTAGTGACAATGAGTGCTACTTCCCAGGATATTATGTCCCTCGTACATTTAGCTTTGGTTTCAGATATCAGTATTAATACCTTATATTAATATCAAAGGGGTCCAATGGACCCCTTTTTTTTAATTTATGATTTCGAAAAAAAAATCTAAGCCGCATTCAAAAACCAAATCATATTCTTTGCTAATCTTAATTTTCACCTCTGTAAAATTATATGCAGCACCCATTATTCTTCCTAGCGCTCCTGGAATCGAATCCATTGAAATCGATGAGAAGAAAGCAATTGCGATAGCAGATACTAGCTATAGCACGCATGACGTTCATTTTTTACAAATGATGATTTTGCATCACGAGCAGGCAATAATTCTATCTAAATTAGTT
The DNA here is from genome assembly GCA_902623685.1 of uncultured SAR86 cluster bacterium. Lineage (GTDB taxonomy): Bacteria > Pseudomonadota > Gammaproteobacteria > Magnimaribacterales > D2472 > D2472. The sequence goes on along the minus strand of CACNUQ010000002.1, from coordinate 92,517 downwards.
CCATCAAGAACAAATACAGAAAATATAGTTGATCTTGCATCAAGGATAGATTCATCTCAAGAGGATGAGATTTTATTTATGAATAGCTGGTTAGATGAAAGAGGCGAGAAATCGACTGGATTTCATAATCATGACAACAAGATGATGAATATGTCAGGCATGGCATCTGATGAGGATATTGCAAGATTAGAAGGTTTAGATGGAGTTGAGTTTGATAGGCTCTTTTTAAAATTAATGATTAATCATCACGATGGAGCAATAGAGATGGTTGATGAATTAAGGGATCAAGCAGGAACCGCATATGACCCAGTTTTAAATGAATTCATATCTGATTTAACCAATGACCAGGCTATTGAAATTGAGCGAATGAATAATTTGCTTATAAATCTGTCTACAGACCCTAGAGCAAATTTGTCAGCAGGTTTGTATCATGCTGATGAGGCAATTCTTTATTTAGAAAAACTTGTCAGTTTAAAAAAACCATCTGGCTTTTATGATCCATCTAACCCCCAGGATCTTAGACCTCAAGACACAACGTCAAATGACTTTGATGACCCTGATAAACCTAAGTCAATCGAAGAAAAATCTCGCAATAATAGATATCCTTTGCTCAGTTTCTCAAATACTGATATTGCTTTTAAAGATAACATTTTAATAGCTGGAAGTTACCACGGTTTTAATATCTATGAATTGGACGTAAATGGAATTCCTGTATTGAAATCATCAATCATATGTCCTGGTGGTCAGGGAGATGTTTCAATTATTGGAGATTTATTAATCATGTCAGTTGAGCAAAATAGAGGAAGAATAGATTGCGGTTTGCAGGGCGTAACTTCAGAACCTTCTGATGAACGCTTCAGAGGCATTAGGATTTTTGATATTTCTAATTTACTTAAACCAAAACAAGTTGGCCTCGTTCAAACCTGCAGAGGCTCGCATACTCATTCAGTTGTTTCATCTAACTTTAATGACGACAAAATAATTATTTATAACTCAGGCACCTCAAGTGTCAGGGATCAAGAAGAATTAGAAACTTGTTTTGAGGATATACCTGGAGATAATAGAACAGCACTATTTAGAATTGATATTATAGAAATTCCAATTAAAAACCCAGAGCTATCAAAGATAGTTAGCAGTCCAACAGTTTTTGCTGATGATGATAATGGAGTTATAGCTGGGCTTTGGCGTGGGGGAGATCATGGAGATAATACTCAAAGCACATCTAGAACAGATCAATGTCATGATATTACAGTTTTTCCTTCCCAAAATCTTGCTGCAGGAGCTTGTTCTGGAAATGGCATTTTATTTGATATTTCAGATCCCTATAATCCCGTCAGGCTGGATGTGGTTACTGATGAGGGTTTTGCCTATTGGCATTCTGCTACTTTTAACAATGATGGAAGTAAGGTAGTTTTTACAGATGAGTGGGGTGGTGGAGGAAGACCAAGATGCAGAGCTTGGGATCCACTAAATTGGGGTGCCAATGCCATTTATGATGTCGTTGATAATGAATTAATCTTTAAAAGTCATTATAAGATGCCAGCTCCTCAAAAAGAATCAGAAAATTGTGTTGCTCACAATGGATCAATTATACCAATTAAAGGTAAAGATATTTTTGTTCAGGCTTGGTATCAAGGTGGCATATCAGTAATGGATTTTACTGACTCTTCAAATCCTAAAGAAATTGGCTATTTTGATAGAGGGCCTATTGATGACAAAAATCTTATTACTGGTGGTTTTTGGTCAGTATATTTTTATAAAGGAAAAATTTATGCAACAGAAATTGTGAGAGGCTTAGATGTATTTGAGTTAGTCGAAAGCCCATTTTTATCACAAGAAGAAATTGATGCAGCAGCTAATGCGTCTCCATTGTATGGGCCTATGAATGTTTTTAATCCCCAACAGCAATTTCCTATGGGTTGGCCATCCTCTGATTAAGCATGCAATTTGTAAAATTGTAAAGTAAACTTTACTAGAAACTTTTTAATCGTTAATTTGAATATGAAAATAAAACTTTTTTACACTGTCTTATTATCTTTAATGATGACTGGCACGCAACTAATGTCAGATGACTCAGTTAACAAAAGCTCATCAGATAAGAGAGAATATAGGATATTTAAACTAAAAAATGGCATAGACGTTATTACTGTGAGTGACCCAGACTTAGTTACTTCAGCCGCAACTTTGAGTGTTGGTGTTGGAGCATTCCAAGACCCCCAAGACGCTCAAGGAATTGCTCATTTCTTGGAGCATATGTTGTTTATGGGTTCAAAAAAATTTCCAGAACCTAACGAATACATGCAATTTATTCAAGAAAATGGTGGAGATACAAATGCATTTACAGCTGCTGAGCAGACTACATATTTATTTTCAATTAACAGCTCGAAATTTGAGCCAGCTTTAGATAGATTAAGCTCCTCTGTAAAAGATCCATTATTTGAGCCTTCAATGGTAGGTAAAGAAATTAATGCAGTGAATTCTGAGTGGTTATTAAGCAGGCAAGAGGATTCATTTATTCAGCAAAGAACTGCTAGTGTTACTGGGAATCCTGATCATCCAAGAACAAAATTAGGTGTTGGGAATAAAGATACTCTTTCTGATAGCGAAAAGGTGCTTTTAAGAAAATTGAATAATTTTTATAAGCAATACTATTCAGCAAATTTAATGAAGCTTGTTCTTGTAGGTAAACAAAGTTCAAAGGAATTAAAAAAATTAGCAACTAAGTATTTTGCTAAAATTAAAAATTTTGATGTTGAACGTCCAGTTACTTCTGTTTCTGCTTATCGCGATCAAGATTTAGGAAAAGATATTTTTATTAAAAGTAAGGTCAAATCTCCTGAGCTGGTCATTGAATTTTCAATTGATGATAATTCATCATTATGGCGATCAAAGCCAAATGAATATGTAGAAATGATTTTAAACTCACAAGAGACAAACGCATTGATGAGTTTTTTAAATGAAGAAGGCTATATTGAAAATGGCTTTGCAGATATAGATCCTAATGCATGGGGAGCAGATGGATCAGCGTTTATTTCATATACCTTAACGGATAAAGGCTTGGATAATAAAGATTTTATAATAGCTAATACTTTCCAATACATTGATTTGATTAAATCAGAAGGTATAAAACAAGAGTATTTCGACGAACTTGCAGGTATAAATCAGATTCAATTTGAGGATTATAGGGCGCCAGAGGCTTTAAGCTTAGCAGTTAATTTTGCTTTTAATATTTATGATGTCCCATTACAAAATCTTATTGATTATGCATATGTTACATCCGACTTTAAGCCAGATGCTATTGCAGATTTACTATCTCAAATGACAAAAAAATCAGCTAGGATCTATCACATAAGTCCTGATGAGGAAATTGATGAGGCACTGCAATATGCTGATGGTGGCTTTAGAGTTTCCAATATAGACCTTGAGACACAGTATTCTGAAAATTTATTTGTATCATTGAAGCTGCCAGAGCCACAAATAATTAACTTAGATGATGAAGAGGTTTTATTTACCTCAAGTGGTGATTATGACATTCCAAAAAGAATATTAAGTGAACAAGGCGTACAGGCTTTTCTCTCACATACTCAAAACTTCAAGGGTAGAGAAGGTGTTTTGATAATAAACCTAAAATCACCTGTTCCATCTAGTAGCGTAGAAAATCTTACTTATGCATTTATTTCAAATGCTGTATTTCGAAAAAAACATCGGCTAATTTTTCAAAGGGCATCTCAAAGAAATGGTATTAATATATTCTCAAGTTATGATACAGATGGCACCACATATTTTGGCTTGCTGGGAAGGACTTCAAATCAAATTAAATTCGCGACAAATTTGTTAAATAAATTTGCAAGTTTTGAATTCACAGAACGCGATTTAACCAATGCAGTTAAGGCCCTAAGAGATTCCTTTGACAGCATCTCTGAGCAAGGGCTATCTGCTCAATTAAATTATTATGCAGCAACAGCTACAAAACAAGGACCGTTTTTATATTCAAAAAAAGAAATTTCAGCAGCACTTGATAAGGCCTCTATAGAGGGTTTAAACAGATTTTATCAAGAATACTTGAATTCAATTTATGTTGATATTTTTTCTCATGGAATTGAGAAGCCAGACAAGATTATTAAATTTGCCAAAAATGTTAGAGAAATTCTTGGTCAAACAAATCAATTAGATCAATGGCGTTTAGTTGATGATTTTAAGGTCATGCCGGGTACTGGTAAGATTAAAAAGATTAGCACTCCAAAAAATGGTGTAGGCATAGCTGATATTTATATTTATCCCAAAAAGTCTTTAGAAGTAGAGGCTCAATTTGCAATGATAAATAAATTATACAGCCCATCATTTTTTAATGAATTGAGAACAAATCAACAACTTGGTTATGCTGTATTCAGTCTTGATTATGATATTCATGATTATCCTGCCATTGGAATGACAATAGTCAGTGATAATTCTGAATTACAAGATTTAAAGGAGAAAATGATGGACTTCCAGTATGGATTTGCAGCTGCATTAGAAAAAATTGATAACAAAACAATCAACAATGTTAAAACAGCTCTTCTAGAAGACTTAACTCAAAAGCCAGAAAATATTTTTGTAGAAGTATCTCCTCTAATCGCTGATTGGGAAGAAGGTAATTATGACTTTGATACTCAAGAAAAAGTAGCAAGCTATATTTCAAATACTTCAAGAGATGATTTAATTAAATTAAATAACAGTTTTGTTGTTGACGGCGAATTTATGAATTTGACAGTTCAGATTCGCGGTAAAGATTTTCGTGATACTGCATTTTTTTCATGGGATGCATATTAGATAAAATTTAATGAAAATTGGAGTTCCAACAGAGGTAAAAAATAATGAGAGCAGAGTTGGCTTAACTCCTGATTCAGTTAAAACCCTGGTTGAGAAAGGTCATGAAGTAAAAATTCAGTCCAATGCAGGCGCTGCAATTGGTTTTTCTGACTCACTGTATCGTAAATCTGGTGCAATCATTCTTCAAAATGCTGAAGAGGTCTTTTGTGCCGCAGATTTAATTATAAAAGTTAAAGAGCCTGTTCAAGAAGAGCTTAAATTTTTAAGAGAAGACCTTACTTTATTTACATATCTTCATTTAGCAGGAAACTCTGCTCAGGCTAAAAAATTGCTTGAAACTGGTGTTACTGGTATAGCATACGAAACAGTAACTGCCTCAGATGGCTCACTGCCATTGTTGGCTCCAATGAGCGCAATTGCCGGACAATTAAGTTTGGTAGTTGGTTCATATCATCTTCTTAAGCCAAATAATGGAAGAGGCACATTAATAAGTAAGATTGATCCAAGAATAGTTACAGTGATTGGAGCTGGGGTTGCAGGCAAGGAAGCAATTGCTAAAGCTATATTAAATAATGCTGTAGTAAAAATTATTGATCTAGATGAATCTGTTTTAGATGACCTAAAAAAAATATATGGAAATGACAATATAGAATACATATTATCAACTCCTGACTCAATTCAAGATGCAATAAGCGTATCTGATCTTGTTATCGGCTCTGTTTACGAAGTTGGAAAAGAAGCTCCGAAGGTAATTAAAAAAAGTATGCTGCATAATATGGTTGAAGGAAGTGTGATGGTAGATATTTCTATTGATCAAGGGGGATGTTTTGAGACAAGCAAACCTACCAATCATGACGAACCAACTTTTATTTATGATGGGATTCTTCATTATTGTGTAACTAACATGCCAGGAGCTGTGCCATTAACTGCGTCTACTGCACTCAATAAAGCAACCCTACCATTTATCCTTGAAATAGCAGAAAAGGGAGTAACCAAAGCCTTAAATGAAAATAAATATTTATTTGATGGATTAAATATGCAAGATGGAAAAGTTATTCATCCAGGTGTAAAAGAGTCATTAGATATTTAAAATCTATTTAAAATATCCCACTGCATCTTTAGCAGTTTGAGGTAAGTATGCCAATCCGTGCTTTGAATCACCAATGCTTTCAAGCTTTTTTAAATTAGGTTTTGATTCAAAAGTAGCATCAAGCGTTATGTCAAATTTTCTTGATAAGTAATCCTCTTCATAAATGACGGGGACTTGATTTGCTAATTCATCAAGAATCCTCCATCTTAAAACAACTGGCATTGAGCTTCCGATAGTTTTATTGCTTCTAACCAATGAAACGTTGACCCCTATTGAGCTTAAAAAAGAAGCTAGATGAAGCTGGATGGTATCTGTTCCAAAGATGGCACAGTTACCATATTTTTCTTTTTTTAAATCTAATTTTATAGAATCTATTTCACCACCATTATTTTCAATAAATGGATTTAACCAAGATTGAACATTAATTGCATTAGGAATAGAGGAGGACGGCACTCCTCCCGAGGCGATAACAACATTTTGACAATCTGAAAATTTCTTTTCAATATCATCTAGTATGATTTCTTTATTTAAATGCACATCAATAAGTTTATTTTTAATAGAAGCTTGATAGTAATTTAATAATTTTCTATATGGCTCATATATTAATGATGCTCCAATTAAATTGCCCCCAATGAATTCTTGCTTTTCATATATTGATACATTTATATTTCTTTTTGCAGCCTGAAGTGAGAGCTCCAATCCAGCAGGACCAGCTCCAATGATGATAAGATTTTTTTTAGAATAATTCTTATCTTTTTTCCCTAAACCAACATCAGATACGCATACCATTTGTCCATTTAGAAAGATTCTACTTACGCATTCATAAGAGTACTGGCATGGTTTAATTTTATCTTGCTCATTATTTTTTAATTTATTTGGCAGATTGGGGTCTGCTAACAACTTTCTTCCCATAGCAAGAAAATTAAATTTTCCCTCAGATATGTATTTCTCCGCTTTTTCAGGCTCTATCCTCCCTACAGCTATAATTGGAATTTTTACGATATTTTTAATTAAGTTAGTTACCTTAATAAAACCTTCTTTTTTATGATTCAAAGGGGCTTTTGTGAAATCTGGGCCAGAGGTTGGATTTGCATAGCTGCTTACATGAATTGCATCTATTTTTGATTCTATATGTTTTGCAATTTTGCATACTTCACTCGAAGTTAGGCCATTTTTAATATTGATTTCTTCTCCATCAAGTCGAACAATTATTGGAAAGTTTCTAGGTACTTTTGTTCTTATTGCATCAATAATCTCATCTAAAAGTCTCATTCTATTTTTTAATGAGCCTCCATATTCATCTGTCCTAAGATTTGTTGCCTTAGAAAGAAAGCTTGAAATTATGTACCCATGTCCAGCATGTATTTCTATTCCATCAATACCTGCTTTAAATGCTCTTTCAGCAGCATCTTTAAATTGCTCAACTACCTTTTTGATGTCATCTAGATCCATAACTTTAAAGTTTCCTGCGCCCTTAAGATTTGATACAAACGCATTCATTTCTTCAGGAGTTAATTTTTCAACCATACTTTTTCCATGCTCGATATCTTTAGAAGACATTTCTTTTAATGATGGAACCAGAAATGGGACACCAATTGATGCGGCATATGCTGCTTTAGAGCCTCCATGTTTAATTTGAGCAATGACTTTGCAATCATTTTTATGCATCAAATTCACAAATTTCTTATATTTTTTAATTAAACTATCTGATGCAAGCGATAACTCTAATGGAGTAGCTTGTCCTGCTGGTCTGCTTACACCCACTGAACCAAGGATGATTCCTGCACATCCTCCTTTAGCCCTAGCTAGAAAATAACCTTCTTGTTTTTTTGAAATCGAACCATCTTTATTGCAAAGATTATCACCCATAGGAGCAAGTAAAATCCTATTTTTAAATTCAAGCTTATTAATTTTGAATGGAGAAAGTAATGATTTATATTGTTGGGTAGTTTTCATTTACGAGGAAAATTATGAATGATATTAATACTAAAATACAAGAAATTATTGATAAAGATGCAATAAGAGAACTTGTGAGTACCTATTGTAGAGCTGCTGATCGACATGATAATGAATTAATGCGAAGTCTTTACCATGAAGATGCATTTGATGATCATGGATCTTTTTTTAAAGGAAAGGCCATGGAGTTTATTGATATGTTGCCCGAGATTCAAAAACCAATGAGTATCCTTCACCATAATGTTACTACTCACAATATTAAACTTAATGGAGCTTATGCTGAAGGGGAGACATATATAATTGCATTTCATCAAGTTCAATCGGATTCCGGTGATTATGATGTATTAATTGGAGGAAGATATTTTGATAAATATGAAAAAAGAAATGATGAATGGAAGTTTTCTAGCAGAGCTGTTGATGCAGATTGGGCATATGTAGCAGATCCTTCACAAGTCAATTTAACGCATCCAATGATTGAAGGAGCTAATATAGGGACTCCAAATTCTAAAGATCCTTCCTATAATTATCTTAAAAATTTTAAAAGAGGAGAACGATAGCTAAATTTAAATTAATTGAGTTAGCTCCCTAAAGTGTTTTCTGCACAATACTTTATATGAATCATTGCCACCAATTTTTATCTGATCCCCATCCATTACAATTTTTCCATTATCATCCAACCTGACGACCATAATAGCTTTTCTTCCACAATAGCAAACTGTTTTTAATTCTATCAAGTTATCTGCAAGAGCAAGTAATTCAGAGCTTCCCTCAAAAAGATTCCCCTGAAAATCAGTGCGTATTCCATAACACATAGCTGGAATATTTAACTCATCGCTTACTTTGCATATTTGCCTAATTTGATCTCTTGAAAGAAATTGAACCTCATCAATTAAAATGCATTCAATTGATTTCTCCATTTGTTTTTGAGAAACGTAATTAAAAAAGTTGAAATCACTGTCAACTGATATTGCATCAGCTTTTAGTCCAATCCTTGAATGAATCTTTCCATTATTTTTTTCTGCATCAATTTTAGGAAGAAACAAGAGAGTCTGCATTCCACTTTCATGATAATTATAATTAGATTGAAGCAAAGCAGTGGATTTACCAGCATTCATGGTTGAGTAGAAAAAGTGAACTTTTGCCAAAGATCAGTTTTGCAATGGTTCAGAATAAAACTGACTTACCCATTTACGAAATTTATTAATCGGACCATCTCCATCGCAAAGAATTGGATCAGCAACATAGCTTTTATTGTCCCAAATAGGCATATCATCTAATACACCATTTGCTATCCCATCAATAATCGCCATTCCTAACTCATCTTCAATATCTTTTGATACTCTCATAGACCATCTTAGAATCGATTTTTTGTTATCAACAGGACATGAAGCATTTACCATGATGAATTCTCCACCATTGGGAGGTAGATTTACCATTTTCAGCCCAACGGTTCCCAAGCCCCATGATTCTCTAGTAAATGTTGTAGTGAACATTCCATGATCTTCAACTTTATGTTCTTCGGAAACGCTATCATTGTTTGGATCCATTAATGTTTCAGCAATTGTTTTTTTATAAATTCCTTCAGTTATAGCTTCTGTTTCAGGAAGGCTTGGAGATCCATGGACTTTAGGAAAGTGTGCTTGATCTACATCATTTTCTGCTATTTCTTGTAAAACAGTATTTATATTGTAATCATAATGATGAACTTTACCCCACTTTTCATCATCTCCATTAAAGCCCTCTATTACAGGAACCTCCCAAGCTGGCTCTTCTTTGTTGAGATGATGCCAGGCCCAAATAAATCCATTAACATCTACTACAGGATAGCTGAACATCTTTAAGTCTTTTGCAGATTCAGGAACGTTGCTGTCAGGAGAAATTTCAGCACAGGAGCCAGAAATATCCCATTTAATACCATGTTGAGGACAGGCAAGTGTTTCTCCCTCAACCTCACCACTCAATCCTAAGTTTATACCTGAATATCCACAATATGCATCTAGGACTCCAATTTTTCCAGATTCCGTTCTAAATGCAGCAACATCGCCTTCACAGAATTTGACTGATTCTACTTGTCCTTTTTCAAGCTCGTGACTTCTTAGTACACAAAACCAACCATCTGGCATTGGAAATGGAAACTCTTGTTTTGGCATTATTAATTCCTTAGTTTTTTATAAAATTTATAGTTTTTATTATATTTCCTTTAATAAGTTTTTAAAAACTCTTTTTTATAATGATTTCATTATTAATAAATTCAATCAACATATTTTTTCATAAATGCATCTTTTTAAATTACGAGTTATATTATTGTTAAATATGTTTTATAAAATGTATTATTACAAAAAATAGGGAGAAGTTGTTATGTCAGAATTGAGATTTGTTAAAACACCGGAGCAGTTGATCGAGGCTGCTGAAAATAATTTAGAATTTTTTGATGCTAATATGCATGCAATCAAAGCTTGGTATAGAACGGAGCCAGGACTTATTGAGCAATTAATTCCATCGCCGCTTGAGCCTCATGCAGACCCAATGGTAAGGATTGTAATTTCAAGAGTTTTTGTAGATCTCAATGGTGGAATGGATTTCGGTGCAGCAACTTTTGGAGTTAACTGTATGTATAAGGGTAAAGAGGGTATCTATGAAATAACTATGCCAATGGAAGGTGAAGGTGTTGTTGTTGGCGGAAGAGAGACATATGGTGAACCAAAAAAAATAGCTGATGTAACTGCCTCAAAAGATGGAGATGATTGCTCAGCAACTGTTACACGTCATGGAATAACTTATCTTGAATTGAAAGGTAAAGCTACTGAATCGCTTGAGACTAGCTCTTTTACCGATGAGGTTTATTGCTTTAAAGTGTTCCCTTCATGCGAGCAGCATAAGCCGGTTGATCAAAATCCACTGTTAGTTAAGATTAATATGCATAGGACTCAATCAGTTCATATTAAACTTGATGGAGAAATTATTCTCAGAGAATCTCCTGTGGATCCCGTGATAGATTTACCTGTTAAAGAAATGGTTTCACTAACATGGGAAGAAGGAACTTCATCATCAAATGCTTCAGTGATGGAAGAGGTTGATGCCATGTCATATGTACCATTCATGCATTCAAGGTACGATTCTGCTTAGGAATAACTATGAAAGATTTTAATGGCAAGTTAGCTGTCGTAACTGGAGGAGCCTCTGGCGTAGGCTTTGCAATTGGTGAAGCTTTAGCAAAAGAAGGAGCCAAAGTAATTCTTACAGACATAGAAGAAGAAAGTCTTCAAAAATCTACTGCAATGCTAACTGATCAATCTCTTGATGTATGCTGTCATGTTGCTGATGTTTCTGATGCCAATTCTATGCACGAACTTGCAAGTTGGTGTCAAAGTGAGCATGGCCCTGTTCATTTGCTTTTTAATAATGCAGGTGTAGCTCCTGCAGAGCTTTTACCAATTTGGGAGACTAAACCCAATGATTGGCAATGGGCTTATGGGGTGAATGTCATGGGAGTTTTGCATGGGATTCAAGCATTTGTTCCTGGAATGTTAGCCCATGGCGATGATTCTAGAGTTATTAATACTTGTTCCGGCAATGGAGCATTTATAAACCTGCCCTCAACACCGATTTATACATCTTCGAAAGCTTCAGTTTCTAGTTTAACCGAAGTGCTTAAGTTACAACTTGATCAAGCTGAGGCTAATGTAAAAGTCTCAATTTTATTTCCAGGGCCTCATACAGTAAGAACTAAACTTTTCTCAGCAGAGCGTAACCGACCAGAAGAGCTTGCAAGAGATCCAGATGCACCTGAGCACCCAATTTCTTCTGTAGAAGATATGTTAGAAATGATGAGCTCAATGGGTATTGAGATGGAAACAACGGAACCTGAGGAGGTGGCTTCTTTTTGTTTATCTCAAATAAAATTAGGCAATTATTGGATCAATCCAATTAGCGAAAAAAGTGAGCAAGCTTTTAAAGATCGAGTAGAGTCAATAATAAATAGAACTGATTTACCAAATCCAAATATTTTTTAAAATCTTTAATTAAACATGAATGTACAAACTGTAGATCATTTTTTTAACCCATCTTCAAAAGATTTTATTCATGACCCTATTCCTACACTTAAGAAATTAAGTTCAGAGTATCCAATTTCTCGTTTTGATCAATGGCAGGCATGGTTGGTTACTGGCCATGAAAATATACTTAAATGCCTTCTAGATGCCAGACTCTCTACAGATTTTAACTTATGGGAGTATGCACCAGAGAAAAAGGATATAGAGGATATGGATGCCTTTGAAAAACTTATGAATAATAATCTTTTCTTTTTAGATCGTAAAAATCATCTACGATTAAGAAAGCTTGCTTTGCCTGCTTTTTCTCCAAGAATCATGGAGCAAATGAAAGAGAGGTTTACAATTTTAGTTAAGGAAAGATTTGATGAAATAGGATCTCCTGATTCATTTAATTTTGCTTCAGAAATTGCAGAAATTGTTCCAACCCAAGCAATTGCAAGTTTAGTTGGGATTCCGAGGGACAAATTCCCTATTTTTGATTCATTGGCATATGGAGTTGTTAGAGGAATAAATCCGATGTTAACCCCTGAAGAGAGAAAAGATGCAATAAAGGGAGTCCCGGAAGGCTTAAATCTTTTGAATGAATTAATTGATGAAAGAAGAAAAAATCCTGGAGATGATTTTCTTTCCACTCTTATATTGGCAGAAGATCAAGGTTCTAAACTTTCAAATATGGAAATGTGCGCACTTGTAGGCGCGGTTCTTGGTGCTGGTTCCGATACTGCAGTTGACTTACATAGTTATCTAATCAAAACATTGCTTCAACACCCAGATCAACTAAACGCTCTAAAAGATGATGAGAGTCTTGTTCAAGGTGCGATCTCAGAAACACTTCGATATGAATCCTCAGGAAAAACTGGGTTAGCAAGATATGCATCCGAAGATATTGATTTAAATGGTTTTGAAGTCAAGAAAGGACAAATGGTGCAACTTATTACAAGCACTGCTGGCATGGATCCAAAAATGTATGATAATCCAGGAGTATTTGATATAAAAAGAAATCACGATAAGAGTATTTCTTTTGGCCAAGGACCTCATTATTGTATTGGCGTTACATTGGTAAGATCTCAAACAGAAGTAATGTTAAAAGAACTATTCAAACGTTTTCCCAATATAAGCTTGGGAGATGAGATCGTATACGATTATAATCATCATAACGCAAGACGCATGGACGTTATGACGGTAAATACAAATTTATAATTATTATTTAAAGTGAAAGCATTCGTTGAATTTTTATCAGACCAAATTGAAAACTGGGGTATGGTTGGGTTTGGATTAATTTTTTTAGGAAGCATCTTTAACGAATTTTCACTTTTTAATGCGCTAAACATTTCAGTGTTTAATATAAATTTGTTTCCGTATCTATTAGGTTTAATGTTTGGTTTAGTTGCAAAATATAGAGGTCGTTGGATATGAGGTTTGATAATTCAAATATACCTGAAGAATTTTCTTTTCAAAAAGAAAAAGAGATTGCAAGTAAATTCGCTCAAAGATTCCAGTGGGAAATGATGCTGATTGGAATAGGCCAAGCATTAGTTTGGTTATCAACATGGTTTTTAGTAATCAATAATCATATTTCTTTGTTTGTAGGATTTATTATTGCTTCTATCTGTGCCTGTCTTGCTTATTTACCATCGCATGAAGCTCAACATGGAAATTATTCTCGTGGCAATAAAAAAAAGAAGTGGCTTGACACATTAATTGGTCATGTATCGTTAATGACATTGATGTATCCATATCCAATAATGCAGGCAACTCATATGAAGCATCATGCAAATACAAATAATCCTGAAAAAGATATTGATTACGGCATTGTGAGCTGCAAAAATCCTTGGGAAGTGTTTTTGTATACTCTCCAGGGCCCGGGGAAGGCATATCAAGAATATTATGATGTACACAAAGACGATAAAAATTTTGTAGATAAGTTTAGCCGAGGACTGCTTGTAAGCTGGGTACAAAGATTTATTCAATTGGTCCTCGTAGTAATCTTTCCGTTTGAAACCTTATTTTTATGGTTCTTACCCAGGAAGATTGGAACTTTTTACACTGCCATAAATTTCTCATGGTATCCCCATCAAGGTCTTGGGATCGGCAGATATAAGGATTCAAAATTTTATATGTTCAAATACATACCAAGATATTTAACCCATTCAATGCAACTCCATTTTGTTCATCATCTTCATCCTAACATTGGTCATTGGAGTGAGGCTAAGGCAATCATTGCTCTGAAGCCATTTTTGATAGCCAGAGGTGTTCCTGGTGCTGAGGAGATACCTGATAAAATAAATTACAGACCATTACTTAAAAAAGCTTAAGTATTTTTTATCATACAAAACATTTCTTGAATGAGAATTTTTGAAGAAAGGGGAATTACTCACCTAGATCTCCATGGCGTCAAACACCAGGATGTTATTGATGAAGTGATAAATTTCACCTTCCAGTATCAACACCTTTTACCCTTAATTATCATATGCGGCAACAGCAACAAGATGATCGAGATCGTTTCACAGATCTTAAAAACTAGCAATATTATGTTTTCGTCTCCAAGATATGGAATTATTAGAATTGAAGGTATTTAGCTATTTTTGCTAGATATACTGACCTAAGAACCCTTTGGGATGCAAAAATTGTCTATTTTTGTAATAATGATCATTTAAATTCATTAATTTTTGGGGAACATTTATGAATAAGCTTAAAAACATTATTTTTATAATACCGTTGATGTTTGCATTTAATGCAACCGCACAGAGCTCAATGCTAGAAGAAGTCGTTGTTACCGCTCAGAAAAAAGAGGAAGCACTTCAAGATGCACCTATTGCGATTACAGCACTTACTGCATCAACTATTGAAGATTTAGATATTGCAAACGTTGTAGATTTGGCTGGTATGGCACCCAACGTCCATATCATCAATACTCCATCTAATAATACTGCTGCAACAATAGCAATCCGAGGAGGCTCTACTACTAACCCTGCAATTACATGGGAGCCTACAGTTGGAATGTATTTGGATGGTGTTTATCTTGGAAAAGGTCAAGGCTCAATATTTGATGTTGTGGATTTAGAAAGAGTTGAGATTCTTAGAGGTCCTCAAGGCACACTCTACGGAAGAAATACTCTTGGAGGTGCGATTAACCTTATTAGCAAAAAGCCATCTGGAGAAGGCATGTCCTCTAAGCTGACTTTGGGTAACTATGGTTTAAGGCAGGCTCAGTTCATTACTGATTTTGGTTTAGGAGAAAATCGCTACGCTAAGCTTGTTGTCAATAAAAAAAATAGGGCTGGGTATGTAAGAGTGTATGATTCACCATACGGAGCTTTTCAGGGAGTTGTCCCTAATACTGTTACTTCTAATGATAAATTGGATGCTATAGATTCTACAGGCTATAAGTTTACATATTTGTATGAAGGCGATAAAACTACTGTAACTTTTAGTACTGATAAGACTGATCAAAAGAATGTTCCACCATTTGCTCAGTTGACATATACAATTCCTAATTGGAGTACTGCTTTTGGTCTTGGCCCATCTGCTTTAACTGGCGGGTTAAATGTTGCCCCAATTGAGCTTTTTGCAAACAGTGATCGACAATCAATTGCTCACATTGATACTGACACATCAGAGCTTTCAGTTGTAAAAGGAACTAGCCTAACCATTGCAAGAGATACTGGAATGGGTACTTTAAAAGCAATTTGGTCTAAACGTGAAACTCGCTGGTTTGATCGCTTAGATTTAGATGGAAGTCCTTTTAATATTGCAGAAACTTCAAGAGATACAGATTATGAGGCTGATACATTTGAACTTCAACTTTCAGGCTCTACAGAAAATATGGATTATGTACTCGGCTATTACATGCTTGAAGATGATGCTTATACCTCTAATCCGCAATCATACTTCTTGGGTGGTTCGGTAATAGTGCAAAACTACTCGGGAACTTCAGAAGCAGAGGCAATTTTTGGCCAGATTACATGGGCTTTTGCAGAGAAATGGGACCTAACCATTGGTGCTAGAAAAACTGAGGAGGATAAAACTGGTTTTAAAGAGTATGTCGGTATCTTTGGACAAACGGGAAATGGCAGCTTTGATGATACAACCACTACTTTTATTCTTGAACACGACTTCAGTGAAAATACTAATGTTTACCTTAAGGTTGCAGAGGGATTCAAAGCTGGTGGAATAAATGCTGAGGCTCCAACTCCTTTTGAATCATTAAAACCATACGCACCTGAAACCGTCGAATCTAAGGAACTTGGATTAAAAGGAAGATATTTTGATAATAGAGTGATGATGAATGTCGCTTACTTTGATAACACACATGAGGATATGCAGATTTCATACTTTACTGCAGATGCAGCAGCTGCCTCTCAAGTGCTTAATAATTCAGCTAGCATTTCCGGTCTCGAGATTGAGTCTATGGCTATGCTAAATGATTCAACAGTTCTTAGGGTTAACTTAAGTACCCTTGACTCTGAAGCAACTGGTAATCAGATAGCTCAAGATGGCTTTCTGGTTAACAACATCCCTTATTCACCTGAGAAAACTCTTTATGCTTCTTTGGAAAAAGATTTTGGAGCTTATAGAGTTCGTTTAGATCATACTAGAGTAGATGAACATCCATCTTTTCCATATAACTCAAAAGATTTTAGAACTAATCTCACATACATAGATTCAAATGCAACAACTGACCTTCTTGTATTAACTGAGCCTATGGAAAACTTACAATTAAATCTTTGGGTTAGAAACTTAACCAATGAATATCATCAATCAAGTGCCATAAGTTTTGGTCCTGGATTTGGTAATTTAACCGTTGGTTATTTTGATGCTCCAAGAACATTTGGTATGGATTTACACTATAGCTTCTAGTATTAGAATATAATAAAAAGCCTTGGTATTACCCAAGGCTTTTTTTTGCAAAAATTATGGATAACAACTGGGAAGATTTACTAAGACTGGACAATCAGCTTTCAGACGAAGAACGAATGATTCGAGACAATGTTCGAGAATATTGCAATAAATCATTGATGCCACGTATTTTAAATGCAAATAGAAACGAAGTGTTTCATCCTGAGATATATAAAGAAATGGGGGAGCTTGGGATTTTAGGTGCATCAATCAAAGGATATGGATGTGCTGGAGTTGGGTATGTCGCATATGGATTGATAACTAGAGAAATTGAAAGAGTGGATTCAAGCTATCGCTCAGCTTTCAGCGTTCAATCTTCCTTGGCCATGTATGCAATATACAAATTTGGATCGGATGAGCAAAAAGATCAGTTTTTGCCTGAAATGGCTGCTGGAAATTTAATTGGTTGTTTTGGGCTTACTGAGCCAGATGCTGGCTCTGATCCAGGGAGTATGCTTTCTAATGCAAAAAAAGTTGATGGAGGATATAAGCTCAACGGTTCTAAAACTTGGATTACAAATGCACCAGTTGCTGACGTATTTGTTATTTGGGCTAAAGACGAGCAAGGTGTCTTGAGAGGTTTTATAGCAAGAAAAGATTTTAAAGGTCTTGAAACTAAAGTTCTTGAGGGGAAATTTGCCCTGAGAGCATCAACAACTGGACAAATTTTTATGTCAGATGTTTTTATTCCTGACGATCATGTCCTTCCACATGCTCAAAGTTTTAGAGGGCCATTTTCATGTTTAAATATTGCTAGATATGGAATTGCATGGGGGGCGATGGGTGCAGCTGAATTTTGTTGGCATGCAGCTCGACAATATACTTTAGATAGAACTCAATTTGGAACGCAATTAGCTTCGAAACAATTAGTTCAAAAAAAATTGGCTGATATGCAGACGGAAATTACATTAGGTTTACAAGCCGCATTAAGAGTAGGAAGATTAATTGACGATGAACAAATGATACCAGAGATGATATCTTTAATTAAACGAAATAATTGTGGTAAAGCTCTAGAAGTAGCAAGAATTGCAAGGGATCTGCATGGTGGTAATGGAGTAATTGATGAGTATCATGTCATGAGACATACTATGAATTTAGAAGCCGTAAATACCTATGAAGGTACACACGATATCCATGCCTTAATTTTAGGCAATCTTCAGACTAATATTGCAGCATTTGAGTAACTATAAATGTCAAGTAAACTTGACATTTTAATTTTCTCTGCATACCATGAAATCCACCAATATGAATGTTATCGAAGTCAACAACATCACGAAACACTATTTACTAGGTACTCAGACTGTAGAAGCCTTAAGAGGTGTAAGTTTTGGAATAAAGCAGGGAGAATTTATAGCGATCATGGGTCCATCTGGCTCAGGTAAATCAACACTTATGAATATTATTGGATGCCTTGATACTCCAACCAATGGAACATATCACCTGAACAATAAGGAGGTAAGTACCTTAGAAGGTGATGAGCTTGCGGGCATAAGAAATAAAGAGATAGGTTTTGTATTTCAAAATTTTCATTTATTAGCCCGAAATAGCGCCCTTGATAATGTAATGTTGCCATTGAAGTATGCCGGATTTAATAAACAAGATCAGTTGGATAAAGCTAAAGATACTCTTTCTAAAGTTGGACTTGAGTCCCGTATGAGTCATCAGCCCTCTGAGCTTTCTGGAGGGCAGCAGCAAAGAGTTGCTATTGCAAGGGCACTTGTAAATAACCCATCTATTTTATTTGCTGATGAGCCTACTGGAAACTTAGATAGTCAGACAGGACACGATGTAATGCAGTTATTTCATAATCTTCATCAACAAGGCCAAACTATCATTCTTATAACGCATGAGAATGAAGTTGCTTCAGAAGCAGAAAGAGTAATATATATTAGGGATGGTTTGGTAGAATCAGATACCAGAAAGGATTAATTATGATAAACAAGATTGTTAGAAGAATAAGTTTATTATCGCTGATATTACTTGTTAGCTGTGGTGGCGGTAAAGACGAGGAAGAATTCAAATTTTATGCTTTAAAAGAAGCAGCATCACAACAACTCGAATTGACAGTTGAAGCCTCAGGTACTGTGGAAGCAATTTCTTCTATCGAAATCAAATCTAAAGCATCAGGACAAATACTTTTTTTAGGTGCAGAAATCGGAGATTTCGTTGAGGAGGGGGTTGTTCTTGCAAGAATAGATCAAAGAACTCCAACAAACACCTTGGCTCAAGCAAATGCAGACTTAGAGGTTGCTAAGGTGCGTTTGAATAATGCCAAAAATCAATTTGAACGCTCCAAAAGATTGCATGATGAAGGTAATATTTCTGATAAATCATTTGAAGATGCTCAAGAATCGTTTTCTTCAGCAAGAGCTCAGCTTGTGAGGGCAGAAGTATTCCTTGAGAATGCGAAGATAGCTTTAGATGATACAAGTGTGAGATCTCCTATTGCAGGAACAGTTATCAGCAGACCAGCTGAAGTTGGTCAAGTGATCACTTCTCCAACATCAGCTGTGGGTGGAGGAACTTTATTGATGGAGATGGCCGATCTTGATAATGTGAGAGTTAGAGCATTAATTGATGAAATAGACATTGGTAAAATCTCTATTGGTCAAGAAGTTACTTTAAAAGTTTCGGCATACAGAGATAAAAAATTTTTAGGAGTTGTTTCTAAAATTGAACCAATGTCTAGGGTTGATCAAAATGTCACAACATTTCCAGTATTGATTGATATCGAAAATAAAGACAATTTACTCTTAATTGGAATGAATACAGATGTTGAGATAGAAATTCTCAATGAAAAAGTACCATTAGCGCTGCCTGCTGGCTCATTAAGAACAAGAAAAGATATTCTTTCTGTCGCTACATTATTAAATATTAGACAAGAGGAATTAACTACCTTCCTTGCAAACAAAGTTGATGGTGAAAATTTCGATGCATTTATAGTTCTTAAGAAAACAAAAAAAGGCGCAGTACCAATATGGATTAAAACTGGAAAAACAGACCTTAATTATGTTGAAGTTAAGGAAGGTATAAAGTCTAAGGAAACTGTTTATGTTCTTCCAAGTGAAGGTCTTATTAAATATCAACAAAAATTTTCTGAAAGAGTAAAAAATAGATTTGGTTAAATCATGGTCCTAGATGAATCAATTACCACTGCACTCGATTCAATTAGAGCTAATTTATTAAGATCTCTTTTGACAACTATTGCAATTGTTATTGGTACTGCATCTGTCATAGCTATGGTGGGTATTGGTTCAAGTGCTCAAAGGGCGATTGATGACTCAATTACTAATGCATCAGCTCGCACATTGTCAGTATACCCATCCAGAGGTAGAGGAAGTCAAAAAATAAGTGCAGCACCTCTTTCAATTTCTGACGCTGATGCATTAATTAAAGATCAAGAGATAAATTGGAGAGTATCTCCGGAAATCAGAGGCAGCAAAACGCTGAAATATAAAAATGAGAGCATCAGTATTTCAGTTATTGGTGCCAGAGAAACTTATCTGAGTATTCAAGGATATGAAATAGAACAAGGAGCTTTTTTTACTAATCGTGATGATCTAGCAAGAAAAAGAGTTGCAATTATAGGATCCAGTGTTGGCACTGAACTTAAAACGTCTTCCAAGGCCTTGATTGGAGAGGAGATTGATCTTGGCGGAGTTAACTTCAAGATCATAGGTGTTACTAAACCAGAAGGATCTTCAGGCTGGTCTAATCCTGATGAGCAAATTTATATACCATTGTTAACAGCATCTGATAGAGTGTTTGGAAGGGACAGGGTTGATTCAATTCGTGTTGAAGTTCCAAATACTTATACACCTGAAGAGGCCATGATTTCAATCGAGAGAGTTCTTCGAAGAGAACATGACATTGGGCCTGGAGAAGAAAATAATTTCAGAATTAATGACTGGTCACAATTTACTGATTTACAGAAACAAGCCACCGCAATCTTTTCAGCTTTATTAATTGGAATTGCTGGCATAAGTCTCATGGTGGGGGGAATCGGTGTAATGAATATTATGTTGGTATCTGTAACTGAAAGAACTCGTGAAATAGGTTTAAGAAAAGCATTAGGAGCTACACAAAATGCTATTTTACTTCAATTTATTATCGAGGCTGTTACCTTGTGTATTATTGGAGGAATTATCGGAGTAATTTTTGGTTCAACCCTATATTTTTTAGTTACAATTTTTCAAGATTGGGTTTTTACAATTCCATTTTCTGCGATTATAGGATCAGTGATATTTTCTGCTTGCGTTGGCTTATTTTTTGGTATTTGGCCTGCAAAAAAAGCTGCTGCATTAGATCCGGCTGTAGCATTACGTTTTGAGTAAAACATGAAAATTCTCCAGCTTTTACCCGAGCTAAAGATTGGTGGTGTGGAACGAGGAACCGTAGATCTGTCCCATGAGCTTCTCGAAAATAATCATGTTTCAGGAGTTATATCAGCTGGCGGACAATTAGTTGAATCCCTAGAATCCCATGGCGCTCAACATTTTAAACTTCCCATTGCAAAAAAAAATTTTCTAGCATTAAAACAATATCGTAAATTGCGAGAGATTTATGCTGAATTTGAACCAGACATTATTCATGTTAGATCAAGGTTTCCTGCATGGATAAATTTTTTAGCATTAAAGAATTTTTCACATTTTCGACCTATAGTAATTTCAACTTTTCATGGTCTATACAGTAAACCGTTTTATAGCAAATCAATGACATATGCGGATGAAATTATAACTATTTCTAAAACTGTGGATGAATATGTCCTTAAAAATTATTCTGTTAATAAAGAAAATTTACATTTAATTTATCGAGGTTGTGATTTAGAGGAATTCAACACTTCTGATGTGACAGAAGAATGGAAGAAAGATTGGTTTGATGAATTTCCACAAACAAAAAACAAAACTTTATTAACTCTTCCAGGAAGAATTACAAGCTGGAAGGGCATCGAATCTTTTATGAGTTTAATAAAGAATTTAAAAGGTAAAAATTTTCATGGATTGATTCCTGGACCAGTAAGTCCAAATAAGCTGAATTACTTAAAGTCTTTAAACAAATTCATTCAAAAACATAATCTTGAATCACAGATCACTTTTTGTGGAGCAAGGAAAGACATAGCTAATATATATAAAATATCTTCAATTGTTTTTAATTTATCATCAAAACCTGAACCATTTGGTAGAACTATTATAGAAGCTGCTGCTTGTGGTACTCGTGTTATGGGATGGAATAGAGGAGGTGTAGGAGAATCTATCAAAGCAATCAATCCAACTGGTCTTATTCCATTTGGAAATGAAAAGGCTTTGATAGAAAGAATTCCGGTATTAATAAAAGAAAATTGCTCTCAATCAATACCTAGAAAATTTACTAAGAAGTATCAAGCCAGTCAAACAATCGCTTTATATGAGAGAACATTTAAAGCTCGTCGAGAAATTAAGAATTAATAATTTTCAATTACTGCTTTTTTAATTGCTGAGAGATCAAACTGAGATAAAAGGGGAATAATTTCTTTAATTACTGATTTTAATGAATTTATGTCCTTTGGCTTAGCTAAGAACTCTTTTGGAATGATTTTAGAAATTTCATTTAAATTTGTACCAATAATTGGGATCTCATAATTTAACGCTTGATGAATTAAATTAAGATTTTCGTCCTTGAGATATGGAATGATTATGCATCTAGCGTCATGAAATTTTTTAGAAATTTTTTTAGATGAATCAATGATCTCAATGTTAATTTTATTTTCTAAACCATTAGAGTTAATTAATTCTTTTAGCATGGATTCTTGACTGCCTTTGCCAATAATCTCCAATTTTTCATTTATATCTACCCATGATTGAATCAGTAAATCAAAACCACTATTATCCTCTAAAGGACCGACTGAAATTATTTCCCCCTTTCTTGTAGATTTAAATTTTTCTCTATTGACCACGAAGATATTTTTGAATAGCAAATGAAATCTTTTCTACTTCCGCAAGAGGTTGTATGCCAGGATGTGGATTTTCAATTTTTGAGATTTTTAATTTATTTTTTTTGGCAAGCAGGCTAACTACTCCAACTTGCTTTGACATTACAAGGTTATTCATGGTTGATCTTATTTTTTTTGAGCCAAACCACCTTCTATAATTTGGACTTTCTATTTGAATTAAATATGTTTTTCCATGTGTTGAAAGTGATTCAAAGACTAGATTTGCACTATCAGGAGTAACAAATTTTAAAGATGATTCACATAGACTTGCATTAAACGATAAATCATTTGGATGATCGATATTAATAAATCTTGCATTTGTAAAATTTTTTAATTCATCATCAATTTGAGTATTTAATGATTGTGGCGTGCGTCTTGAGTTAAAGATATTAAATTCATGATTTGGGTGTATGTTTAAAATATATTTTAATTGCATCAAAACTATCTTTTCATCAAATTTATAATGTTTGCTTTTACCACCGATAGCAATAATTGCTTTTTTGTTATCTGATGCGGCAAAGGAGGTTGAAGCAAGCGCTCCTTGATATGTAATGACATTATTTGGAGTTTTTTGTTTAATAAAATCGTGGTCTGGAGCAAAAATTAAATCAAAAGCAGACATATTTCTTGAGGGGCGCATGATTGCAATTGAAATTGAATCTAATCCTAAAGTTTCTTTAATAAATTTTTGTGAATTAAGAATTTTAGGATAGACAGTATGACCCGCTCCTATAAGAACAATAGGAAAGTTTTCATCATTATTCTTTTCTAAAACAGATTGGAGAGCATTAGTAACTCGATTTTTTTCACAATCAATTGAAGATAGAGAGAACCGAACTTCTTTTTGAAGTTGCATTAATAAAGCATCGACTTGTTTGAGATGCCCAGTTATTGAATCTTTATACCAAAAAATATGCATTAAGCCATCTCTCTTTTTATAATTGAAAACAACATTTAGAAATTCATTGTATAGAAATCTTTATTCATCATAGAGTAATTCAT
The DNA here is from genome assembly GCA_902623685.1 of uncultured SAR86 cluster bacterium. Taxonomy (GTDB): domain Bacteria; phylum Pseudomonadota; class Gammaproteobacteria; order Magnimaribacterales; family D2472; genus D2472. The sequence goes on along the minus strand of CACNUQ010000002.1, from coordinate 68,741 downwards.
GTTTTTAATATATTTTTTTACTATTAGAAATAATAGTATTTTTGTTATGAAATCTTTCATGGAAAATGGTACAAATATCTATAAAAATTCTTGAAAATTAAATGCTTATGAAAGACATTAACCAAATTGCAATTGATTTGATTTCACAATATGGCGAGGATGCTGAATCAATTGCTATGCTTAGAGCTGCTGAGTATGCTGCTAATCTAAATACTGAGGAATGGGCCATTTGGGAGACTGTTTTAAAAGAGATAAAAAATATTTCAAATAATTCCAGCAAACAATAGTATTTACTCCAGAGGAGCAAGCGGGCATGGCCGGCCCGCTCTAATTGGTCATAGGGAAAATTTTAGAGGAAAATTTTAACCAACATACTCTTAAGACAAGTTGATTAAAAAAAAGTTCATACATATTTAATTTTTTGTTTAAAAAATTAGACTGATTTCTAAAAACTTATTTTTTGCGAGATATAAAAAAGCAGAAGATTAAGAGAGCTATGGTTGGAATTGCATATGCAGTTATTACCAAAATTTTATCAATCATTACTTAGTATCCTTTAGCTCTTGAATCAGGTCTTCTGGTATCTCCATAGCCATAGAATAAATCATTTTGAATTTCGAGGCTTTCCAAGGCAGTTCTGGGACCTGTAATCATTATTTTCTGACCAAAAGACTCTATTTTTTTTGCATGATTTATATCAAATCCTTTTTCTAGAAATAATATATCAGGATCCCATTGATGATGTATTCTAGGAACAACTGTTGCATCAGATATTTCCATATCAAAAACAAGCGTATTTAAAAGAAATTGCAAGACTGCAGTAATAATTACTGATCCTCCTGGAGATCCTGTTGCGATAATTGGATTTGAATCTTTGAAAACTAAAGTGGGAGTCATTGAGCTTAAGGGTCTTTTGAATGGTTCAATTTTGTTTGCCTCTCCTCCCAGCAATCCAAATTGATTAGGAACTCCTGGTGCTGATACAAAATCATCCATTTCGTTATTCATAATAATGCCAGTCCCTTTGATAACTACACCTGAGCCATAGCCTGAATTGAGTGTATAGGTATTTGTTACAACATTTCCAAACCTATCGGCTACGGAAAAATGAGTCGTATCTTCGCTTTCAAATGGAATTAATTTTCCAGGAAGGATTTCAGAAGAGGGGGTAATCTTATTTAGTTTTATTTTTTTAAAAATAGCTTCAGCATAATCTTTACTAATTAGTCTAGAAGTTGGCACTTCAAAAAAATCGGGATCAGCTAAATATTTTGATCTATCTGCATAGGCAAATTTCATAACCTCGGAAAGTAAAGATGCATATGCAGCTGAATTATGTCCAAGCTCTTCTAAATTAAAATTTTCTAAAATATTTAACATTTGGATGATGTGAATTCCACCTGATGATGGCGGAGCCATAGTAACTATTTCATATTCTTTAAAATTTCCTTTCAATGGCTCCCGCCAAACAGGACGATAATCTTTAAGGTCTTTAAGGCTAATTAGACCCTTTCTGTTATTCATATCCGAGACAATTTTATCTGCAACTTCGCCTTCATAAAAACCATTTACACCTTTCTTAGAAATAATTTTTAAAGTCTCAGCAAGCTCCAGTTGAAACAATCTTTTATTCATTTGCACAGGAAAGTCTTTATAAAATATTTTTTTAAAATTTTTATAGTTACTTAATTTTTTATATCTTTTATTTAAAGCATCAACCATAAATGGAGACATAATAAAGCCTTCCTCAGCTAACCTTATTGCAGGCTTAAGCAATGTTTTCCATGGCATACTGCCAAATTTTTTGTGAACTTCCCACATTCCATAAACGGTCCCAGGAACACCTATTGAAAGAATTCCTTCCCTGGCTCTTTTTTTATTAACCGTACCATCATCATTTAGATACATGTCTTTACTTGCTAAAGCTGGAGCTTTTTCTCTGTAATCTATGCTAAAAGTTTTATTGGTTTTTTCATCATACATAACCATGAATCCACCACCACCGATATTTCCAGCTCTCGGTAAAACAACAGCTAAAGCAAATGCTACAGCTATTGATGCATCATATGCATTGCCTCCATCTTTTAGAATCTGAGCTCCTACACTCGAAGCAAGATAGTGTTGAGATACAACCATCCCATTTTTATCAACCTCTGGGTGAACTATAGAGCTAGAATTAAAAATTGATGCATAAACAAAGAAAGGAAAAAATAATACAGTTAAGTAAATTTCTTTTATCTTCATGTCAATAATCCACCATCAACTCTCAGGTCTATTCCATTGATATGAATAGCATCCTCAGAGGCTAAAAATGCAATCGTACTAGCAATATCATCTGGAGATCTATTTACTCCATCAAGAGGCATGATTTTCTTTAATAGACGAGTATCAATATCTTTTGGCATTTCTGGATTGGTAGACATTGGAGTTTCGATAGATGCAGGACATACGCAATTCACATTTAAACCACGCATTCCATACTCAACAGCTAGGGTTTTTGAAAAAGCGCTAATTCCTCCTTTAGAAGCGCTGTATGCTGAAGTCCATGCATGCGCTCCTATTGCTGCTGAGGATGAAACATTAACAATTGCTCCTTTGCTTTCAAGAAGAAATGGAAGAGCATAGCGACACATAAAAAATGTACCAGTTAAATTTACTTCTAAAATTTTATTCCAATTTTCAATTTCTACTTCATGCGAATTATCAAAACGTAAAATTCCAGCAACATTTACTAATGCATCTAATTTTTTTTTATTATTTTCAAGATTTTGAAAAAAATTTTTTGTTTCTTCAGGTGAAGCTATATTAAGAACATGTGAGGTAGATGCTTCGTTTTTTAATAAAGAGTGAGTAGCATGAAGATGTTCCTCATTAATATCAATAATTAATAGTTGAGCCCCTTCAGCATCTAACCTTATAGCCGTAGACTTGCCAATTCCAGATCCAGCTCCAGTAACAATTACAGTTTTATCCTTAAATCTATCCATACTAATTTTTAAATTATTTATGACAGTTTTTCTTCAACAAAAGATTTGGCCCATTTATAGTTTGCTTTGCCATTTGGAGCTCTTTGAACCTCATCCGTGAAAATGATTGCTTTTGGAAGCTTATAGCCAGCTATTACTTTTCTAGTATCTTCAATGAGTTGCAACTGATCTAGTTGCTTGTTATCTACTGTAGATACAACAGCAACTATTTTCTGACCAAATTTTTCATCAGGCATGCCTACAACTAAACAATCGAATACATCATCGTTTTTCTTTAGCGCTTCTTCCACTTCTTCAGGATAGATTTTTTCGCCGGCCGAATTTATGCAATTGCTCCCTCTACCTAGAAGGGTAATAGTTCCGTCACTTGCAAGTTTTGCATAATCTCCTGGAAAACTATATCTAGTCCCATTAATTTCTCTAAAAGTCTCTGCAGATTTTTTTTCATCTTTATAGTAACCAACAGGCACTAAGCCTGAAGTTCCTATTAAACCAATTTTTTTCGAACCTGGTTCAAGTATTTCTCCATCATCGGCTAAAATAATTACTCCAGGATTGATGGAAAACTTTGCAGTTTCAGAAGGATTATCTCTAGTAGTTACTGAGCTGCCAATTCCTCCCTCGGTAGATCCCATGGTATCCATTAAAGTCATATCATGATGACTTAATAATCCTTGCTTGACTTCAGAGCTCCACATAACACCACTTGAAATAATTACTTGAACTGAACTGATGTCGTATGGTTCATTTTTCTTTTTTGCAGCATCTAGAGAATCTAGCATTGGTTTTGCAAATGCATCACCTACGATCACTATATTCGTTGCTTTTTTATCTTCTACTTGTTTCCATAATTTATCTGAGTCAAAACCCAGATTAGATGTTGTGATGACTGTACCACCTAACAGTAATGGCAAAAATGCTCCCAACCACATTCCAGTTCCATGCATCAGTGGGCAGCCAACTAAACTTTTAATAAACTGATTGTTTGCTTTAGAAGTCTTAATAGATTCTTCTAAGTTATTGAGATCCTCAGGAACATCGTATCCCATAGCTTTTAGGGTTCTAAATAAAAATGCTAGAAATTCTCCCTGCTTATACATTACTCCTTTTGGCATGCCAGTTGTTCCACCGGTGTAAAGCATATATACGGTTTCAGGATCTCTAGTGACTCTTTCCATGGCAGAATAATTTTTCAATATTTCTCCATATTGCATGCATTGATCAAAGTTAGATTTGCTTCCATCAGGTACTTCAATCCAAGCTTTAATATTAGGAAGAGATTTAGCAATTTCATTAATTCTTGAGCTATAGCATGCATGATAAAAAACTGCCTCAGCATCAGAATTATCCAGCAGATAAATTAGCTCTTCCTCTACATACCGATAATTGACATTGATTGGGACGCCACCAATTTTAAAAATAGCATTTTGTCCAATTAGGTACTCATTCGAATTATTTAAATACAGTCCTGCTTTTGAATTAGGTCCCAGTCCCGCTTCAACGAGTGCAGATGCAACTTTGCTAGATCTAAGATCGTAATCTTTCCAAGAAACAATATCTTCGCCACATATAAGCGCATCATTTTCAGGCACTAAGTCGGCGACTATTTCCCATACTGAAGCAAAATCTAAATTCATAATTTTCTATCCTTTTTCTAAGTTTTGTCCTACTCGCCTTCCAGAAAAAATACAATCAGCTATTGAAAGCCCAGATACATATATATTTGAGCAGATTCCAATTGCAGTTCTACCTGCGGCATATAAGCCTTTAATTTCATTTTTATTTTGATCTAAGACTTCACCAGTTTCTTCATTTACCATTAAACCTCCTAAGGTTAATGTCGTTAATGGTGCAAGTTTTGAATCGATAGATATATCCATTATGTAAAATGGACCCTTAAGGAATTTAACGTCTGTTGGAGCCTTACCAAATTCACAGGGAGCACCTGAATTAGCTGCCTCATTATATTTTTTTACCTCCGATATTAGATTCTCTGTTGGAAGATCATAAACTTTTGCAATATCTTCAAGATCTGTCTTCTTTTTGGCATTGAAATAAATCAACATTTTGGCCATATCCCTCTGAAAGGGTAGAGCTTTATTTGCTTGCACTTTAGACTCAGTGAATAATTCTGCACTGAGTATTAAGTAGGCTTTACCTTCATTATCTTCGCACATTGCATCTCCAAGAGTTGCTCCATAGACCATTTCATTACAAAATCTTTTTCCATGCTTATTAACGACAATACCTTGTGCAAATGCCAGGGGAGGGTTCAAAAATCTCCATGCAGTCACTCGATTCATATGATCGGTCTTTCCGCCAACACTTTGCCCCAGCCTAATTCCGCAACCTTGATCATTTGATGTGCCTAATGGCATTCCTGCATAGTATTTAGGGGCATATTCTTTGACCATTTGACGATTAAATATAAAACCACCAGTTGAAAGACAAACACCTTTTTTTGCTCTTATGTACTTAACTTCTCTGAAGTTCTCTTCAATTTTCTGTGCTTTTTTGATAAAAAAATTGCCAATAATTTGCAATAGGTTAGATCCTGGATACGATGGAGGAAGGAGCATTTGGAACATTTCTCCTCTTTTAACAAGTTTTTTATGTTTTTCTGCAAGTTTTCCAGATGGAAGCATCAATACTTTCATTCCAACAACTCTTCCCTCTGAAGTTATAACCAGGGATCTTGCTTCTGTTTGCGGAAAGATTTTTAATCCTTTTTTTAATGCAGATTTTTTTAAAGGATAAAAAATGGTTCCTCCTACTCCAATAGGTCGGAACGGGCCTTCCTCAAATCCTCTATGCCCTCTTGGAGCCGGGTGAGATTTCTCCATATATGATGGAACTAATGAGTTATCTGAATGATATAAAAAGTATCCTGCTCCTGGATAGCTAGTTTTAATTTTATAATAGGAGGGATCAAATTGAACACCATTATCCATTAACCATTGAGTATTCTCAGCTGAAGTATCGCAAAAGTTTCTTAAGGTAGATTCTTTAACTATATCTCCAGTTTCTTGAATTAGGTAATTAAACATATTTTCAGGAGAATCTTTCACACCAGCGGCTATTTGGATAGGAGTTCCGCCGCCTGCATAATAGACACCACCACTTTTAGCTGTTGCACCACCACCACTTGTTTTATCAATTCCAATAACAGTTAGGTTTTGATCTAATGCCTCATTAGCAGCTGCAATACCTGCACCACCTAGGCCAGCTACAACAAGGTCTGCTTCATCATCCCAAGCAAATAAGTTCGCATCGGTAATAATTTGAGGCGCTTCAACCTTAGAAAGCCAAAGCTCGTCGTTTGGGTTAATTTCAGTTACCAGCATTTAAATCCGCAGTTTTTCCGCCATCTACCACAAGGCTTGCTCCAGTAATAAATGATGCATCAGAGCTGAGCAAGAATGCTATAGGGTTAGCTATTTCTATTGGATCAGCAATCCTTTTTAGAGGTATAGTTTTGATAGTATTAGCCATTATATTATCATCGGGTATTGCGCGCTTTGTTGCAGGAGTATCAACTGCACCAGGTATTATACAATTTACTCTCACATAAGGAGCACCCTCTACAGCACTTGCACGGGAAAAATTAATTAAACCTGCTTTTGCTGCCCCATAAGCAGACATATATTCAACTCCTCTAAGACCAACAACAGATGCAACATTCACAATTGATCCTTTTTTAGCATCAATCATCCAAGGCAAAACAGTTTTAGTTGTAAGAAATACAGCATCTAAATTAGCTTTAAAGTTAGTTTTCCATGCTGCAAGATCAAGATCTACAATTTTTCCTACGTGAATAGAGGGCGCATTATTTACTAATCCATCAATCCTGCCACAAGATGAGTAAACGCTCTGAAGTGATTCAACAATTTCGGACTCTTTACTAACATCTATGTTATGAGCAATTAGATTAGGTGAGATTTTACGTAATTTTTTTTGTGCACTTTTAAGTGTTTGATTATTTCTTCCTGATATAACTACAGTCGAACCTTTTGTTAAGAGAAGTTCTGCTAACGCAAATCCAATACCAGCAGTCGCTCCGGTAATGTAGATAACTTTATTATCAAGCGCGTCTTTCATACTCCCCCAAGATTAGATTACATTTTAAAATTAAACCCAAGTGAAACATACCAATAATCATCCATGTATTTGATGTGATATGGGTCAGCTTTGTAACCTATTGCGAGACCATAATCTAGTATTTTGTATGATGATGAATATTCTATTTTTGAATTAATTTCTCTACCGCTTGGTTGTAAATTAATATTAAGTGAATCGAAAAGAACATTTTTTTGTTTAGTTCTATAAACAGGAACATCAAGATTTAGGGTGCCTGATTCCACTCTGATCGGCTGATCGATGGTAAGGGTTAAGAGATCATTTTTTTGAATTACAGAGCTTGTTAAATAACCAAGACCAAATGAAGATGTGCGAATATTATTTATTGATGAAATCATACCCATTTCTTTTTCACTATCAGCAGTTAGGCCCCAATAAAAAGATCCAAATAATTTACCACCCAATATATCCATTGAATTAGATATACCTAAAAAGTTAGTTAATTGATTACCTTGACCATTTAGCGCTCCAGATCCACTCAGACCCATCTGTGAGTCATTTTCTTTCATTAAACCAAATTGTATTGACGGAGTACCATGGTTAGTTTGAAGTTCAATTAATGCAATTGTGCTCGAATTTGTATCACCAAAAATCTCATTGGATTGAAATTTATTTCTTCCACTTGAAATAGTAAAGGCAATATCAAGATTTGAATTAAATTCTTTAACGGATCCAATTGCAGTACCAGCGGCAGTAAAATTCATCCATGGATTATTGAATTTAGATCTCAGGCTAATTTTAGATCTTAAGTAGTCGTCTTGAAAAATTCCTAGCGCCCAACCAGCATTAATTCCATGGCTTACAAAAGTATTTTTTGCATTGTTGAAATAAGCAAAGTATTGATCATTTGCAGATTTCATATTGAGTAAATAATATGGTGTTACAAGTTCATTAGTGTGACTTTCATATTTAGATATTCCAATCTGAAAAAAACTGTCTTCATCTATAGCAGTTTTAGTATGGTAATCATTCATTTCATCATAACCATTTAGACTTATAATTTGAGCTCTATAGTCTGAAATCATTCCGTTAAGAGGTCGTCTGAAAGGAGCTTGGAGTTCGTCAAAAAAGATAGCTGTCTGATTGTTAATTCCTCTAGAGATAGAATCACCGAATGACGGATTGGTAAGATGAATAGATGTGAATGCAGCAGGAGTCATTGGTCCTGATAAGTTATTTCCAAGCATTGCGCTTACTTGACCAACTGGAGCAGTTGCTGCAGCAAGATCCATTAACCCATGTCCATAGATTTCTGGATTATTATAAACACCACTTTTATCAGCAGTAGTAAAAAGTCTATTTACGAGTTCCGTATTCCCAAGCTGGCCTTCAAAGTACTCAGCCATTACGGCTAAACCTCCGGTTACAAATGGAGCTGCGAATGATGTACCACCTGCTACTGCATAACAGGAATTATTTTCAACGCAACTATCATAATCTGGATCTGTCTTATCACCGGTATAAATCCCATAATCATCTGAAGAGGTTGGATACGCAACATTTACACTTCCACCAGGAGCTGCAATACAATAGTCTTTAGAAACACCACACCTGCTAGAAAAATCACTTATTTGACCCTCTTCATCAACTGAAACAACAGCAATAGAATGACCTTGAATTTCTTCTATGAAATATGCCATTCCAGGAAGTAATTCAGGATGAAAATAGTTAACTCCTTGATCAGCGTAAGAGCCTGCATTTCCTGCCGCCCAAACATAAATAGTTTTATCTTCATCAGGTGTGCCTATTTGAGACATTTCAGCAATAGTTTTTGGGAAAGCTGTCCTAACCTGAGATTCTGAATAATCAATAATATTTCCAGAAAACCCGTAGCTATTATTTACAATATCTACATCATAAAAATTATAAAATTCAAATAAAGAACTAAAAAAATTATCTATTCCAGCAAATTCAGCAGCAAGGTCATCTGCATTAGTAACTTCCCCGCTTGAATCTGTATCTCCAAGATCAATAGGATCGTAATCTGGATCTGGTTCAGCTAATTGAATGGCTACAAATAGAACTTGAGAATCAAATGCAACTCCATGCATCGGAGATTGAAAAGTTTTATCTAAAGTTCCTGCTGCAATGGAAGTAACCATAGTCCCATGTCTTTTTTGTCTAGTATTAGGAATATAATTCGTGTATTCCAAGTCACTGTTTGAAGAAATTCTTGCTTGATCTATTTCAATATGACTAACATCAAGACCTGAGTCAGTAATACCAATGGTAATGCCTGCTCCGGTTGCTCCTCTTGCATGAGCTGAGGATGAATTCACTGCTCCAAGACCCCAGTGTGTTCTGTATTCATAGTAGCCTTCAAAATCTGCTTTTAATTCTTCAAAAGTTGATGTTGTTGGAGCAGGTGGAGGAGTTGGAGCAACAGACACAGTTGGCGTATTATCTGAGCCACCACCGCCTCCACCACCACAGGCAATTAAAAAGAATAAGGTGAGTAAGTAAGTTCTGTTTTTAGGCATAATAGTTTACGATTGTAATAATTTTTGTAATCTTATTATGACAGATAAATACACAGAAGTTCTACAACGATTAACTGCTTCAGATCAAGTTTTTGCCTTCCAAGAAAAACTGCATGATTCTGGGATTACTTATCGAGAATTTACCAATGCCCCTAAAACTTTAACTGCTTTTTTTGAGTTCGGATTACTATTTCCAGAATGGGAGTTTATTGTTTTTAACGATGAGAGATATACATATCAAGACATCCATAAGAGGGCTGCCCAAACTGCTAATGCATTAAAAGATGCAGGAGTAAAAAAGGGTGATCGTGTTGCTATCTGCATGGCAAATAATCCTGAGTATATTATTTCTTTTATGGCCATAACCTCCATGGGAGCGGTCTGTGTTCTTTTGAATTCTTGGTGGGTGCCCAGTGAAATTTCATATGGCTTAGAGAATTCCGAGGCATCAATTCTAATTGGCGATGAAAAACGTCTTCAGGGGCTAGAAAAATTTACAGAACTTAAAAAAATTATTGTAAGGCCTGAAACCAATGATCATGGTTTTACAGAGTTTAATGCTTTTATAGAATCAAAATCAGATGAGTTTAAAAGCACAGTTGAAACAAATGATAATGCAACTATCTTTTATACATCAGGTTCTACTGGTTTTCCAAAAGGCGTGCTTTCAAGTCACCGTAACATCTTAGCCACCTTGTTTAGTTGGGCATTAGTCACTACCTTAAAACGAGAGGTTGAAGCTTCTGAAAATCAAATTGAAACTGAAGAGAAAACAGAAACAACTCCAGTTAATCAATCTGCAATTCTGCATTGTGTCCCATTGTTTCATGTCACCGGGAGTCACTCTGGCTTTTTGATGAGCATCATTGCTGGAAGAAAGATGGTGATGATGCCTAAGTGGGATCCAACTGCAGCATTGCAACTTATTCAAGATGAAAAAATAGGCGCCATAACAGGAGTCCCTACACAAACTTGGGACTTGTTAACCCATCCAGATAGAGACAAATATGATCTTTCAACTTTTAAGGAGCTCAGCGGAGGCGGGGCACCGAGGCCACCGGAGCATGTAAAAAAATTAAAAGATGGTTTTAAAGGCAGCGAACCTTCAATAGGTTATGGCCTTACCGAGACAAATGCAGCAGGCACATTAAATTTAGGAAAAGACTACCTTAAGCATCCTGGCAGCTGTGGAAGAGCCATACCTCCAGTAACAGATGTTGCGATTATTGATGAAAATTGGAATTTTTTAGATGAACCTAAAGCCATTGGAGAGATTGTCATTAAAAGTCCAGCCAACATGGTGGGATATTGGAAAAACGAAGAGGCAACCAAAGAAGTTTTCAATGATGACGGTTGGTTCAAATCTGGTGATCTTGGTTACATTGATGATGGGTTTGTTTATATTGTAGATCGAGTTAAAGATATGGTAATTAGAGGTGGCGAAAACATTTCATGTATTGAAGTTGAAACCGCTATCTATGATCATCCATCTGTGCAAGAGGCAGCAGTATTTGGTATTCCAGAAGAGCGTCTTGGTGAAACTTTGTGTGTTGCAATATGTCTGAAACCATCAATGGAATTATCAGAACAAGAATTAAAAGATTTTTTACACGAAAAATTAGCTGCTTTTAAAATTCCTTCATTGATTCAAATTGATCATGAGGACCTGCCTAGAGTTGCTTCTGGCAAATTTTCTAAAACACAATTGCGCGAAATTTTTGCGTCCAATGAGAAAAATTAATCTTAAGTCAGTCTAAATTTTTGACACCATAAAAACTAAAAATTTCATATATTTTGCATATTTCTAAATTTGTAACATTATTTGACTTTTTCTTATTTGTCACATAGTGTTTACATAAATGTTACATAAATGTAATATTTGTAACAAGGAGATAATATGAAAAACGTTAATAAATTTATGCTTATGGCAATATTTGGTCTAGCGGTAAACGTTTTTGCCAATAATGCAATATATTCAAAAGCTCAATCATTTCTGGAGAGCGATGCTCCTGAAATATCTGTTGTGTACGATTCCTCTTTGGTAGCAACTATTTGTCCAAAAGGCTCTGCTGGTTGCTTTTCATCGGCAAATGGTGGAAGTATTTATCTTTCAACAGATATACCTGCACATCACCATGATGTTGTATTGTTTGGTCTTTTTACAGACTATATTCAATACGAGGATTATCGAGTGATTGACTCCAATTATACTTGTGAGTTAAAAGTAAAATTTTTGCAAAATGAGGGTGAAAGTCATTTAGCCAACCTTTATCAGGGTCAATGTAACACTCTTTATAAAGGAAAGATTCTAGTATCTTTATAATCTTTTGATTGTTAATCTAAAAGGCGCTAATAGCGCCTTTTTTATGCAATAGAGAAAAATATAAACAAAAAGCAATAAAATATAGCTCCAATGCCCAAACCAAAACCCAACGGAAGCTCCTCCTCTTTATTTTTATTAACGGCGTATAGACATAAAGAGATGCTTGACCCAATTAAGAGAATTGGCCCAATTGCTGAGGCGCCAAAAATAGATCCAATTCCACCTAGTAATAAGAAATCACCAGATCCAATTCCATCTCTAGATCTGATCATTTTATAAACCTCATTGATGCAGAATAATAATCCATAGCCTAAAGTTAATCCTAGGAATGAGTCCAATGGAACCGTAAAAAATTCAATTGATATATTTAGCATCAATCCTGAAAAAATTAAAATGGCACTTATAGGTTGAGATAAATGCAGTGTCTGAAAATCTATTATTGATTGAATGTATAAACTAATGACAATCAAAACAATTAGCCATGAAGATAAGTCTGTTAAAGCTAATTTACTAAATATATATAAAATAAATACAGCAATTATTACCTCATTATAAAAGTATAAACGGTTTATTTTTGCATTGCATGACAAACATACTCCTCTGCTGTACAAAAATCCAATAAATGGAATTAGCTGAATAATGCTTAGCTGAGTTTTGCATTGAGGGCAAAATGATCTAGGTTTTAAGATATTAATTTCGTTTTCTTGTAGCGGCAATCTATAAATTAATGATGAAGCAAAACTCCCAAAACAACCACCTATAGAGATCAACAATAAAGTTGTTAAAACTAATTCCATGCTCAGTATTTTATTTTTTGCAAAAAATTAAGAAGCATACGATCAATATAAATTAGCTGCATTTAAAATTCCATCATTCATGCAAATAAGCTATGAAGAACTACCAAGAGTTGCCTCAGATAAATTCTCTAAAACACAATTGCGCGACATCTTTGTGATTTATGAGAAAAATCAATCATAATTTAATTAACTCTTGTTAAAATTTATTGTATAAAGGGGTTCTAATAAAGTGGGTAAATATGTCACATTGCGTTTTAATTATTGAAGACGAACCTGATATTCGAAAAACGATAGATTACAATTTATCTAAAGAGTCTTTTAAAGTAGTTCAGGCACAGTCAATAGCAGAAGGTGAAAAAGCTCTGACTGCAAATGCAAATAAGATAGATGTGATCATTTTAGATTTAATGTTACCAGATGGTTCAGGTCTTACTTTATGTCGAGATATTAAATCTGATGCTAAAACAAAACATATTCCTATAATAATCCTAACGGCTAAAACAGAAGAAGTGGATAGAGTCGTCGGTTTTGAATTGGGTGCCGATGACTATGTCACTAAACCCTTTAGTGTTAGAGAATTAATCTTAAGGGTAAAAGCTATCATAAAAAGAGGTACTGCTAGTACACAGCAAGAAAATGATATCTCCGATATAGAAGCAGGTGATTTAAGGATGAATTTGGATGCCCACCAGGTATTTGTTAGCGATGAAGAAATCGCTTTAACCTCTCTTGAGTTTAAACTGCTAAAACACCTTCTTAATAGAAGAGGCAGGGTCCAAACAAGAAATCAATTGCTTGAAGAAGTATGGGGTTACAGCTCAGATGTGACAACTAGAACCGTTGATACTCATATTAAACGCTTGCGAGAAAAGCTGCTCGGAGTTGGGAATTTTATCCAGACTATCCGAGGTGTTGGATATCGCTTTACAAGAAACACTGATTAACTCTTAAAATGGGCATTCGAACCCGAATCTTTTTAATTATTTTATCCTGCCTTCTGGTAGGAATTTCTTTAGCTTTTGTTGTAGCAGAAAGAGATCTATCTCTTGGTATTCAAAATCAAATAGAAATTGAGCTATCTCATGAGGCAAAAATTCTTGCAAAAGTTATTGGCTCGCAATCAAGCAATGGAAATTTGATTTTTCTTAAGTCCCAAATTGATGAATATTCTGAAGCATCTGAATCAAGAATCACGCTTATTGATAATTCTGGGGTTGTTTTGGTTGATTCCGATGTGACTATGAATGAAGTTCTTAAATTAGACAATCATATGAGTCGACCGGAGGTTGCAAAAGCATTTGAAGCCGGAGAAGGGGCAAGCAAAAGATTCAGTGACACAACCAATCAAGAAATGCTTTATTTTGCCATTCGTGATTCTTCAAGTGGTGAAGATAGGGTGATAAGAATTTCAGTGCCATATGAGTATTTAGATAACATTTTGGCCTCTTTAGCTAACTCAATTACCTTAATTGTTGTTGTCGGTATTATTGTATCCATATTAGCAAGCTTATTAGCTGGTAATTATATGAGAGCAAGCTTAGTCGATTTAGAAAAAGTAGCATCCGCCATTGGTGAAGGGAGCTTCAAAAAGAAAGATTTAAAATCTTTACCGGTGGGAAGGTCTGATGAAATTGGCTCTGTAGCTAGAGATATTTCTTCAATTTCTACTGATCTTAAAAATCAGATTTCATTGATAACAAAACAACGTAATCAATTTGGTGCTGTGCTTGATGGACTGGGTGAGGGGATTTTAATGTGTGATCAAGATGGAATTATAAATTTTAGAAATGATTTTATTCTTCAGATTTTCGGATTCGATGAAATTCTAGACCTATCTATAGATGAGCTCAAAATTCCTGCAGTTTTAAATATGTTCAAAAAAGCCCGAAAAAGAGGAATGTTTAGTGAGGAATTTGAGATAGAAGATGAGGATGATAAAACGCGTTGGATCCTTGCGCACATGAATCAATCTAAGGCTACCAAGGGGATGATTTTGATGGTTCATGATATCACTCAATTGAGACAAATGGATTCAATGCGAAGGGATTTTGTTTCAAATTTATCGCATGAGCTTAGAACCCCAGTAAGTGTAATAAAAGCTAATTCAGAAACTCTTTTGAATGGCGCACTTGAAGATAAAAAAGATGCAAAAACTTTTTCAAAAGCCATTTTGCATAACGCAAATAGATTGAGTGAAATGGTTACCTCTTTAATTGATTTATCTAGGATTGAATACGGAGAACTGAAATTTGTCATTAATGACATTGTATTGAACGATGTTGTTGATTCGGTTATCTTGGCTTTTAAAAATAAAGCTAAACGAAAAAATATTAATTTAAAATTTGAACGTTCCACCGAGATAAGTGTTAAAGCTGATACTCAGGCAGTTGAAAGAATTTTAAATAATTTGCTTGATAATGCCTTTAAATATTCTCCGAATGATTCTGAGGTTGAGCTAAGAATTAGGAAGCAAGGAGAATTTGTTAAAATCTCTGTTCTAGATTCAGGAGAGGGGGTGCCTGATGAGGATCAACGATCTGTGTTTAAAAGATTTTATAGAACTGCAGCAGCACGAGCTAATACTCAGCAAGGCAGTGGACTGGGTCTTGCGATCGTAAGAAACCTTGTAAATAATTTACATGGTGAGGTAGGCGTTGATTCAAGACAAGGAAATGGTTCAGAATTTTGGTTTACCTTGCCTGCATCTTAATTATTAAAATAAAATTTTTGTTACATATCTGTTACTCAAAGTTTTAAAAGTATTTTCAAAATGTTTGCTTAAAATCTATAGGAAGTTTTTTTTATATATGTTTAATGAACAGATTCATAATCGGAGAAGTTCATGCTTACAAACAAAAAAATTTTCATAGTTTCATTTTCACTTATATTTTTAGCTTCATGTGGTGGTGGTTCTGATACTGCAATCTCATCACCTGGGGAACTTTCACAAGTTGCAGCTCCTACTGCCACTACCACAACTGTTACTGTTGGTGGTTCAGTTTTAACAGGAAGTTGTCCCTCTGGAACAAATGTATCTACAGACTCTTCAATAGCGGGCAATACCGTATGTGCTATATCCGGGGTTGTTAAAGATGATCTTAGTCTCACCAATGATGTGATTTGGAGACTTTTAGGAAAAGTAGAAATCGGAGCTGATGTTGGTGGCGATGGTTCAAAAGCAGGTGGCGACCCTGCAGTACTAACAATACCAGCTGGTGTTACTGTAGTTGCTAAAACCACTGATGATTATATTGTTGTTCATAGGGGTTCAAAAATAGAAGCTGCTGGAACCGCTTCCAAACCAATTGTATTTACTCATTCAACTGTTCTTGATGGAACAATCACAAACGCATCAACAGCTCGTGGTTTATGGGGTGGAGTAGTGATACTTGGCAGGGCTCCAATAAATAAATGTTCTAATGAACTTCGTGGCACGGCTGGATGTGAGAAAGCTGTTGAGGGTAGCACAGATGCAATAATGGGCGGGGCTTTACCAGGAGATAATTCCGGAACTCTTAGGTTTGTTAGAGTTGAGCACGCAGGTTATGAAATTTTTCCAGGAAATGAATTAAATGGTATTACTTTTGGTGCTGTTGGATCAGGTACAACAGTCGATTATGTTCAGGTTCATAACAATGAAGATGATTGTGTCGAGTTTTTTGGCGGTACAGTCAATGTTAAACATCTAGTTTGTACCAATGCAGGTGATGACAATTTAGATATTGATTGGGGTTACACAGGGAAAATGCAATATGTATTGGTGGCTCAATCTACGGTAGATTCTAGAGGTGATCATATTGTTGAATCTGATAATGTTAATAGTGATGCTGCAGTTGGATATTTAACGACTCCTCGCTCTTCTCCAAAAATTGCAAATTTTACCTTTATCTCTAACGGACAAGATGATGCGATTAAATTAAAAGAAGGAGTTTCTGGAGTCTATATGAACGGCATAGTGTCTGTTCCATCTTCCTCGTCTAAAGCAGCTTTTGAGCATACATTTTTAGAAACCACTCAAGATGCACCTGGTTTTGATAAAGTTGCAACACATTCAGTATTCGTTTCAACTCCAAATAAATATAATGCTGGAGATGATTCTGCAACTGATGCTGAATTGGGAGCTTCAATTGAAGCAAGATCGACAAAGCTTACTTATGGCGATCAAACATTGGTGGGAAGTTACTTCCTTGGTACTAATGAATCAGCTGTGATTTCAGCCCATAATAATGAAGCCGCCGTATGCGCAACTGGAAGTGGGACTGCTCAGACAAATCCTTTGTGTCCAAATGGGACTCAAATAGATTCATTCTTTTCTGCAACAAATTATGTTGGTGCTTTTGCCCCTGGATCAGACGAAGATAATAATTGGGCTGCAGGATGGACCACTGGACTATTCACTCCGCCAGAGTGCCCTTCTGGGACGGTTGAAACTGGAAGCATTGAGGGCAAAAAAGTTTGCACATTGAATGGAACCTATACAACCGATGTGACTCTACAAAGAGGTAACTACTATGCATTAGATGGAAAAATTCAAATTGGTAATGATATGGGATCAGATGGCACTAAAGCTGGCGGAGCTTCAGCTACTTTAACCATCGAAGCTGGTGTAACCGTCTTTGGTGACTCTGGTTCTGATTACTTGGTTGTTATGAGAGGCTCAAAAATTAATGCGATTGGTACAAAATCTGCTCCAATCATTATGACAGCAAGAGCTGATGTTATGGGCCAAGTCACTTCTTCCTCAAGAGGATTGTGGGGTGGTTTAGTCATCCTTGGTAAAGCTCAATTGAACAAATGCTCATTTGTTAATAGCGTTAGAACACTTCCTTGCGAAAGGGTCGTTGAAGGTTCTGCTGGAGATTATATGGGCGGTGAAATAAACGATGACAACTCTGGAACCTTAAAATACTTGAGAGTCCAATATGCTGGGTATGAAATCTTTGAAGGTAATGAGTTAAACGGTATTACTTTTGGAGGCGTTGGAACTGGAACCACTGTTGAATATATCCAAGTTCACAACAATGAAGATGACTGTGTTGAATTCTTTGGCGGAACTGTAAATGTCAAATATTTAATCTGCACAGGTGCTGGCGATGATAACCTTGATATTGATTGGGGTTACAGAGGCAAAATGCAATTTGTAATTGTTAAGCAATCTAGCGATCGTGGTGACCATATTGTTGAATCTGATAATGTTAATAACGATGCTGCAGTTGGGTATCTTACAGAACCAAGATCCCAGCCTCAGATATCTAACTTTACATTTATTTCAAGCGGATTAGACGATGTTATTAAGTTAAAAGAAGGTGTGTCTGGTATTTACAAAAATGGAATAGTGCTTGAGGCTAGCAATTCTAAAGCCTGCTTAGAGCATACAAAAGTAGAGACCCTTCAAGATGGTGCTTCAACACCAAAAGTAACTTTCAATTCTGTAGCATTTGACTGTAAAGCATTGGGTGCTGCTGGAGATGATTCTGCTACTGCAGCTCAAGTCGCTGCCTTAGCAACCGCTGGGTCTAATAACCTTTACTCTGCAGATTCCGGTGGTGGAGCTTATGTTCCTACCGTTACTGGTGTAATCAATGGTACTGCTGAAAATGCTGTTACTGTAACTGCTGAAAATGATAGTTTCTTCACAACAACTTCATATATTGGAGCTGTAGAAGACTCCACTGATACTTGGTACAAGGGTTGGACTGTACCAGGGAGCTTGGATTAATAACTGTTAGTAATCAACGGAGTTACAAATGAAAAATAAAACTAAACTTAACAAAGGTTTTAGGGCTCTTGCATTACCAATAGTTGCTTTAACCTTGAGCATACAAGCTCAAGAGCTAGAAGAAGTGGTGGTCAGTGGATCCTTTATTCCTGACGAAAAAAGAGATACGGCCGAAATCAATGTTGTCCTTGATAGTTCTGATATTGAACGAACAGGCGATGATAACATTGCTATAGCACTAACCAGACTTACAGGCTTAAGTTTGGTTAGAGGTAAATATGTTTATGTAAGAGGCTTGGGTGAAAGATACTCTTCCGCTACTCTTAACGGCTCATCTTTGCCCAGTCCAGAACCTTTGAAAAGGGTCGTACCCTTAGACATCTTTCCAACCGCAGCTATTGAATCTGCCTTAGTGCAAAAAACTTATTCAGCTGAAATGGCAGGTGAGTTTGGTGGAGGCATGATAGCCATCAAAACTAAAGCGGTACCTTTAGAAAGGGTTTTATCATTGTCATTTTCTTCTGGTTACAATGATGGTACTTCTTTGTCTGATGGTCTTTTGTATGATGGTGGTGGAGATGATGATTTCGGTTACGATGACGGAACCAGAAATTATCCAGCCCTTTTAGGTCAAAGCATTGCTTCAGGCACTAAAGTTGATAGATCTAATTATGCGACTTATGAACTTGCAAATTTTGGACGTGAATTTGAAAACTCAAAACTGTGGGTAATTCAAGAAGGTGACGTTCCAGTTAACAATTCATTTAACTTTACTTATGGTAATGAGTTAGACTGGGATCTAAATTCTGCTCTTGGTCTTAATTCAGCAAAGGCAGGTGTATTCTTTACTGCTGGCATGAAAAGTGATTGGCAAACCCAAGAAGGCTTAAGACAAACCGGTGATTTGCAAGCTCAAGCAGGAGGTGGGGCCGACGTTATCATTGCTGAAAATAAGCAAACTAAGTCAACATCTAACGATGTTAGCACCTATGCAATGGGTGTGTTTGGTATAGAGACTGATGCCACTGAGCTCAAATATACTGGTTTATATATTCATAAAGGAACAAAAAAAGCCAGAATCATTTATGGATTTGATCCTAGTGATGCTCAGGATATCAGAGAAGATTATTTAGCGTTCTTTGAGAGATCACTTTTTAACCATCAATTCAATTATTCTCAACTGTTTGATAACGGCTCTACTCTTGATGTAAGACTTGCCAACGGTAAAGCAACCAGAGATGCGCCATATGAAAGGGAGATATTTTATCAAGATTCATCAGGCGTTGTAGGCACCTCAACTCCTGATTCTTGGTTATACGACGTGAATACTGGTAAAAATCAAACTCAGTTTAGCAGTGTCGATGACAATGACTTTAATTTTGGATTAGATGTTTCTATCCCATTGGAATTGGAAACAATGGATATTGAGCTTAAAGCTGGTATTGATTATAGAGATAATAATCGTGATGCTGAGGTTAGAAGTTTCAGATTTAGCCCTGCCGGTGGCCCGCTTCCAGCAGAAGCTTTGAATCAAAGAGTTGATTATATTTTTGCAGATCAAAACTTTGATCCGAACAGATTGCTTGTAATTGAAAATACTGCTTCTTCTTCGCCTGCAGGCTACGAAGGTATCTTGGAGACATCAGCTGCATATGTATCCATGGATGCACTGCTCTCCGAACAAGTAAGATTATCAGCTGGCGTGAGACAAGAAAATGGTAAACAAGAAATAAATACATATGACTTATTTCTTGGCAAGGATAATGTTGTAGAAAAAACTCTTGATGAGGATTATGCACTACCAGCATTCACATTGACTTATCTGCCTGATGGCTCAGAAAATCTTCAAATTAGACTTGGTGTTTCTAAAACGATCGCAAGGCCTACATTTAGAGAATTATCGCCAACCTTATTTATAGATCCAGATACTGATAGGGTTGTGGCCGGTTCTTTGTATTTAGAAAATTCAGAAATTGATAATATAGATCTTAGGGCTGAATATTACTTTGATCTTAACCAATTCCTAACGATCGGTGCTTTTTATAAAGAAATCGATAAGCCTATTGAAGAAACTGTTAATGAAATTGGTGACTTAATAGTTACAACTTTTCAAAATGTTCCAAAAGCAGAGCTTTCGGGTTTTGAATTTGAATATGAGAGAATCTTTGATGGTTTTGAGTCAACCTGGGCTTCTTCAAAAGAATTCATGTTAAAAGTTAATTATACTTTTACAGATTCAGAAATTATTATTGGCAGTGGTGATACTTATATTAATTCTGGTGGGGTCGTTACATCTGCAGCCTCACTCTTAGCCAATGGCAGAGATCCCAGGCTTCAAGGCCAAGCAGAGAATATATTCAATCTTCAATTTGGCTATGATGATTATTCAGTTAATTCTCAAGCCACTGTGATTGTTAATTATGTTGATGATAGGGTTAGAGCTAGAGGTTTGGATGTTCTTCCAGATATTATTGAGCAAATCCCACTAACGATTGATTTTGTCTATAGCAGAGAGATTGAGCTTGATTCATCTATGCTAAAGATTTCATTAGAAGTAAGGAACCTTTTAAATGAAGAGTATGAGGCAACAATGGCAAATTCAAATATTTTCTATGATCAATACGAATTAGGGACCTCAATATCTCTTGGATTTAAACTGAATTTTTAAATTTTAAATTAGAAAAATAAATGAGCTACACTATGTAGCTCATTTTATTTATATGAATATAAATTATCTCTTTATTAAAAAAGCCTTTATTGGTCTAGCGGTTTTATTAGCGGGATATGTCCTATATTTACTAATTTTATCCTTTGTATCTCGACCTGATAAAATGAATATAGATTTCAGTCCCATTAAAGGGTCCGCTCAATTCAGTTCTAGTGTTGAAGTGAGCCAACTAGAATCCAGCCCATCACCAAATTTTGATTACAAAGTTGTAGGATTCAGAGCTAGCTCTTCAAGAGCTTCAGTAATTGTTGAAAGAAATAACCAAACATTTGTTGTACAACAGGGTGCATTATTGGAAAATAAATATAAATTATTCAGTGTGAACAGTGAATATGCTACATTTGAATATAATGGAAATATTTTCCAGCTAAGCACAAAGTTAACAGTAGATAATTAAAGTGATTAAAAAAATTAAATCCATAATTTTTATTCCTTTTATTTTTTTATCTATCCAATCTCACGCACAAGAAACCTTCTTACTAAATTACCAAGATGTTGATATAGCAAAAGTTACCCAAGATATTTCTAAATTTTCTAAAAAAACTTTGATACTTGATCCAAGAGTCAAAGGCAGAATTTCAATCTTTTCTGATTCAATTCTCACATCTAATCAAGTATGGGATGTTTATTTGCAAACTATTCAGGTGCATGGCTTTGCAGCCCTTTCAGATGGTGGGGTGGTTAGAATTGTCCCTGAGAATGAGGCTACCAGAGATTTCAACGAAACCCTTGGTCAGTCTTCTATAGAAACAAAAATATTTACGCTAAAAAATCGATCGGCAGCAGAAATTCTCAGTCAAATCAAACCTATTACTGGAAGGCAATCTCATCTTTCGAGCATCCCATCGATTAACTCAATCCTTTTGGTTGATAAAAAATCAAACATTGAAAGGATTACCCAATTGCTTGAGAAAATTGATCAGAACGATAGCGCAGCAATCAAGATTATTAAATTAAATAATCTTTCATCAGTTGAAGCGGTAAGGATTCTTGATCGATTAAAAGCACAAAATAACCCAACTATAAACAACTTTATAGCTGTACCTTTCACACCATCAAATTCAGTTATTCTTTCGGCAGGTCAGTTAGTTATAAATAACATTACTGAAACTTTGAATGCGTTGGATAAAGATGCTATGACTGGAGGCTCGATCGCTGTTTTGTATCTTAAATATGCAAAAGCAGAAGAAGTTGCCACTATTATTAACACTGTCTCATCTAGGTTTGCAGGTGATGATAATGAAAAACCAATTGTTACCCATCATCGTGAAACTAATTCACTGATTGTCTCTTCAGAAGAAACAAATCTTGAGGTCATTCGCAATTTGGTATCTAAATTAGATATTAGGAGAGCACAGGTGCTTGTAGAAGCAATCATTGTTGAGTTGTCTGAAACAGCTGCAAAGAGTTTGGGCGTTGAGACAATTTTTGCTGGCGCACAAGATGGCAATGTTCCCGTTGGTATTACCAGATTCCAAAATGGATCGAATCCTGATTTAGTTGCCTTGGCAGGATCATTGATTGAAGATGGTGAAAATGCTACTTTGAGCAATGTTGCATCCTCCTCATTATTGCAGTCTTCTGGCTTAGTTTCAGGGTTTGGAGATTTAAGCGGTGGAGATAGTTTTGCTGGCATCATAAATGCAGTCGCTGACGACCAAAATTCAGATATCCTTTCAACGCATACAGTTATTGCAATGGATAATGAGCCTGCAAATTTAGTTATAGGCCAAGAGATACCAATTACAACTGGCGAGAGCCTTGGTTCAAATAATGCCAATCCTTTTAGAACTACTTCACGTCAAGAAGTTGGTATAAAACTTTCTATCACGCCACAAATTAATGAAGGCAATTCTGTAATTTTAGAGATAAAACAAGAAGTTTCTGGTGTGGTTGGCCCCTTAACAGGAACAGCGGATCTTATTACAAACAAAAGAAGCATCGAAACGACTGTCTTGGTAGATAATAATCAAATGATAGTTTTAGGAGGTTTAAACGAAGATGATCTCCAGGAAAGCGTCTCTAAAGTTCCTCTGCTTGGCTCCATTCCAGTTTTTGGGAGACTCTTTAGCTCCTCTGCTGAATCTAGGGTGCAAAGAAATCTAATGGTATTTTTAAGGCCTACAATATTAATGGATTCAGCTGATGTTACTTCTCTTTCAGGGGAAAAATACAATTATATCAATGCTGAAAAAATCATAGGATCATTCAATAAAGATATTTTAGATCTCACGCAATAGTATATGACGAAGAATCAGACTGTTACCTCAAAGAGCCCTTTGCTACCTTATGAATTTGCAAAAACTCAAAGAGTCATAGCGTTTAAAAAAAATCAACAAGCTCAAGTTATATCTGAGCAACCCCTTTCAAAAGATCTATTTCAAGAGCTATATCGCTTTCTGACCAATCATTTTAAATCTGAGACATGCTCGCCAACTGATTTTGATCAACTGTTAACAGAATATTATTCCGCTGATGATGATGGTGTATTGGGTAGTACCAGTCTTTCGGAGGACTTTGATTTGCAATCATTCGCAAATACATTGGCTCCCACTGAGGATTTATTAAGTGGAGCAAATGATGCTCCAATTATCAAACTTATCAATGGAGTTATCAGCCAAGCTATCAAAGAGAGAGCATCAGATATACATTTTGAACCTTATGAAGAAAACTTTATTATCAGGCATAGAGTTGATGGAATTTTGCAACAAGTCTTAACTCATGATTCAAGGCTTTCAGCGCCTATAATTTCGCGCTTAAAAATTATTGCTCGTTTGGATATTGCTGAAAGAAGAAAGCCTCAGGATGGCAGAGTCTCCCTATCATTGGGCGCAAAAAAAATTGATGTTCGAGTTTCTACACTGCCATCATCTTATGGTGAAAGAGTTGTTTTAAGGTTATTGGATAAACAGGCGGCGCAAATCAATGTTGGTGATTTGGGTTTGCCAAACTCTATCTTAAGAAACTATAAAAATGCTTTGCAACTTTCGGAAGGTATTATCTTAGTTACCGGCCCAACCGGCTCTGGAAAAACTACAACATTATATTCAGGCCTTCGACATATAAGTGATACTTCACAAAACATCCTTACTGTTGAGGATCCTATTGAATACACTCTGCCAGGAATTGGACAAACTCAAGTTAATAATAAAGCTGGATATGATTTTGCTTCAGGTCTAAGATCAATTCTGCGTCAAGATCCTGATATAGTCATGGTAGGAGAAATTAGAGATATTGAAACAGCTAAAATTGCTATCCAAGCAAGTTTAACAGGACATTTAGTTCTCTCTACCATTCATACCAACAGTGCTATTGGCGCTATTGCTAGATTGAGGGACATGGGTATTGAGTCATATCTTTTAGCATCAAGTTTACGAGTGGTTATCGCTCAAAGACTTGTTCGAAGACTGTGTGAAGATTGCAAAACCCCCATTAAGCCGTCAGCTACAATTCAAAAAGAGTTTCAACTTGATAAAAATGAAAATATTTATCAGGCCGTTGGATGTACAAACTGCAATAACACAGGCTTCAAAGGCAGGATTGCTCTTGCCGAGTGCATTAATATCTCTGATGAATTAAAAGCTCTGATACATGACGAAGCCTCAGAGGCAAAGTTAGCTGAATCAGCTTTTAAAGAAAACCTATCCTTAGACCTGTCCTCGTCACAACTTTTACGTGATGGTTTAACTTCATATGAAGAACTTTTAAGAGTTCAAAACAATCAAGATGCCAACTTATAAATACATTGCAATCAATGAATCTGGAAAAAAAGTTAATGGGATTTTAAGCTCTGAATCAGAACGTGCTGCGAGACAGCAAATCAAAGCATCAAACTTAACACCATTATCTTTAGGTAAAACTAATAGAAATCATTTTTTAAAGGTTAGGGTATCCCAAAAGCAATTACTGTTTGCTACTAGACAAATTGCAACTTTGCTTGATTCTAGTATATCAATTGATGAAACTTTAAAATCTATTGCTCTTGAGGTTGAAGATAAGTCTCTTTCTTCAGCATTGCATGCAGTAAGAGATGAGATTCTTCAAGGGTCTAGAATTGCTGAAGCAATGTCCTCGCATCCATCCATCTTCAATGAAACCTATAGATCGCTTGTTGCAGCTGGAGATACTGCAGGGAACCTGCATATTGCTTTTAGCAATCTTGCAGATTATCTTGAAGAATCTGCATTGGTAAGGCAGCAAGTCATTTCAGCATTATCATATCCTGTGATTTTAATGGTCTTTTCAGTGGGAGTGGTTTTTGCTCTATTAACATTTGTTATGCCTCAAGTTGTTGATCAATTTGTTCGTGCAGGCACACAACTACCAACTTTGACAGCAGTCTTAATGGGCGTATCAAATTATTCTGTATTAATTCTTCTATCATTTTTTTTGCTGATTTTAGGTGGTTTTTTTTATTACAAACATCTTATTCAAAATGATCAAAAAGCAATTACAATTCATAGAAGATTTTTAAAAATCCCTCTCGTTGGTTCATTTATATTAAATGCAGAGGTTGAGCGTTTTTCTAGAGTGATGCATCTGATGATGAAATCAGGTTTAAACTTGGATGTTTCTATGCAGCAAGCTAGCGTAGTCATAGGCAACAAATACATCGCTAAATCTGTTAAAGATGCCAGGGTTGAGTTGGTTGAGGGCAAAGATTTTATTCAATCACTCAGAGAGGCCAGTATTTTTCCATCCCTATTTTTACAACTTCTTTCAAGTGGCTATAAGTCAGGAAATTTAACATTCATGTTTGAAAAAGTAGCGCAATATATGAAAGGGGAAATAGAAAGCAAAAGATCAACTGTTTTATCTTTGCTTGAACCTTTGGTTATAATTTTTGGTGGCGGCATTATTTTATTAATTGTTTTAGCAATTTTATTACCCATCATGCAGATGAACAGCATGGCTTTAGGATAGATATGAAAAAAAACAAACCTGGTTTTACGTTAATTGAACTTATGGCCGTGATAGTCATATTGGGTATTTTAGCCACTATCGTTGCTGTCAATGTCTCACCCTTTTTGCAAAGAGCCAATCTTGAAAAGATACGCGCAGATCTCTCTCAAATTGAGAAAGCCCTTGAGTTATATAAATTTAACGAGCTAACATACCCCTCAACAGATCAGGGACTTCAAGCATTAATAACCCCCCATAATGAGCTTAAACGTCCTTACTTGTATCCTGAGAATGGGTATATTAATACAACTCCTTTAGATCCATGGGGTCGAGAATATTTATATATTCAACCAGGTCAAAAAACTAAAAAATATGATCTTTATAGTCTTGGTGCAGATGGTTTAGAGGGCGGCTTTGGAGACGATGCCGATATAGGTAATTGGATTTCAGAAAACTAAATTTATCTCAAGGCTTCACTCTTTTAGAGCTTTTAGTTGTTTTAATTTTAATGGGCTTTATTTCAACTGTCGTTATTACCAATACATCTTTTGTTGATAGGTACCAATCCGATCAAGTGGAGCCCTATAAAGAATTTCTTCACTTTCTTTCTGAAGAAAGCGCCTTAACTAAAAAAACTCTTGCATGGTTTATTGGAGAGAATACTCAAACTATTTATACTTTAAAAAAAAATGAGTGGCAATTGCAGGATTTTGATTCTTCGTACTTCCCAAATATAAGCAATCAAACTCTTTTTAAAGATGCTCGCGGTCAGACGCTCTTATTTTCAGATGAAACTAAATTACCTTTTTTAATTTTTTATCCATCTGGTCAATCTTCAGGTGGCGAAATTCATTTTAATGAAGAAAACTCAGCAAGAGTTATCATCATAGATACATTTGGTAAAGTCATAGACTCTAAAAATAATTATGTTTATTCAAAAGGGCTTTAGTCTTCTAGAGGTTGGTGTAGCTCTGCTAATTCTTGGCTTGGCAGTTACTTCTATCTTTCAATTTATTTCATCGACTACATTATCTGCCTTTGACTTGGAAGATAGAGCTTATGCAAGACAAATTGCAAACAATAGATTGGCGCTAGTCCAGACACTAGAGCCAATGATTGGAACTAATGAAAGAGATGGTCAAATAGATTTTGGTGGAAAAACTTTTTTTTGGTCAGAAAGAATCAATCAAAGTTCTGATCGGATGAATGAAATTAGAATTTTAGTTGGCAAAAATCAGCAAGCAATATTATATGAATTGAGAGTATTCATTGAAAAAAAATAAGGACCACAAAAAAGGCTTTACTCTAATTGAAGTCTTGATATCTATTGTCATTTTGAGCCTCATAGCAGTCATCACATCAAACTTTTTAAAATCTTCAATTCAATCAAGGGATTTAGTGTCAGGAAAATCTCAAGCTATTTATGAATTTAATTTACTGACCAGCACTCTAACTAATGATCTAATCAATGCTGCAAACATTCCTTTAATAAATTTTAGAGGTGATATAGAAAAGGCTACTTTTATCGGTGGTGCCAACTCTGATAGTTTCTCCTTTATAACCAAAGCCATTACTCAAGATATATCGTCCAAAGACCTAGTAAGGGTTGAATATGTTTTAGAAAATCAATCATTTTTGAGAAGGCAATATTATGCTGCCTCGCCTGCAAACCCCTTGGAATACATTGAAACTATGTTGTTTGAAGATATAAATAATTTTCAATTAGAATTTGCTGACAAAACTCGATGGTTTTATGCTTGGCCTCAAGGGCCAATCACGCAAAGACAGATTCCTAACTTAATAAAAGTCTCAATAACTAACAATCAAGATGAATCATTTGTATGGATAGTAAACCCCAATATCAATACTGTATATGAATAAGCCAGGCGTAGTATTGATTTCAACATTATTAATTGTGATGGTCATGGCTATTATCAGCATTCAGATCAGTAAAAATTTTTTTCTTTCTATTCAAAGAGATTCATATATAGATTTTAAGAACCACAGTTTGCAACTCTTGTTGAGCTCAGAGAAAGAAGCCATTGCGTCTATCCAAAAAGAAATTAACTCCTCAAATGAGAAGTTAACGAATAAAGATCCAGTTCTTAATCAGAGCTATTTCTTTGCAAATGAATTAGCCACCATTCAAGTGGACGTTTCCGATGCCTCTAATTGTTTTAACCTAAATAGTATTTTTATTAAAACTGGTGATGGAGTTCAAATCAAAAAAGACAATAAAGAATGGTTAGAGCGTTTATTAAGATTAAAAGGTTTTGATACCCCGGAGACAGAATCATTTATTGATCAATTAATTGACTGGGTTGATCCTGATAATCAGCCATTAAATTTTGGCGCAGAAAACTATTTTTACATTGGGCCCTTATCTCCAATCAATCAATATACTCCCAAAAGATTGTTATCGAATCTTTCAGAGATCAAAAGTTTTCCTGTTTTAGATCAAATGGACTTTAGCAAAATATCTAATAATTTATGTGTCTTACCAGGAATTTCAAATCAATTAATTAATGTCAACACATTAAATAATACTCATAAAAATTTAATAGCATCATTTTTTGATGAAGAAAATTTAGAATTTATTGAAAGCAAGATATTAGATACTCCAGAAAATGGCTATGATTCTGCTAATGAATTTGCTAAGAAAATAACCCAATCAGTCTCTTGGCCATCACAGGTTCTAAGTATTAACTCAAAAACCTTGCTTATATCTACCAAAATATACAATCAAACTTATTCCAATCAATTGGATAGTCTTGTTATATTAGACAATTCTAATTCAGCAAAAGTTTTGAATAGAGATTTTAGTTTCTAATACATATGATCAATTACTTTATTAAATTTGACGATCTAAGCTTATCTACTGTTAGGCTTTTTACATATGACGAGGGTAGTAAAAAGCAAGTTAAGAAATACAGTTTAATAGATGCAAAGGAAGCTCTGATGCCTGGCAATAATCTTTATATCATGATCCCATCTGCACTATTTGGATTCAAGGTCACCAAAAACGAGATTGGATTAAAAGATGAAATTTTAAAAGCAAATATTTTTAGCGAGTCTGAGGATGGCCTTATCAGCAATGTTTCAG
Organism: uncultured SAR86 cluster bacterium; assembly: GCA_902623685.1. GTDB lineage: Bacteria > Pseudomonadota > Gammaproteobacteria > Magnimaribacterales > D2472 > D2472. The sequence goes on along the minus strand of CACNUQ010000002.1, from coordinate 39,565 downwards.
ATCTAAAATTCTTTTTTCATCCCAGTATTAATCTAGCATCTTGGATTGATTGCACTACCTATGATTCTATTGCCGAGCATTTTAATCAGTTTGAGGGAGATGTTTATTTTTATCCAGAACATTTTTTACTACCCGAGGGAATTAATTCTATTTACATAGCTGAGAATAGTTTCATATTCTCATTTAATGATTTAACTGGTTTCAGCGGCTCCAATGATTTGCTAGAAGATTACCTTCAAATTTTGGCATCTGCTGGCGTAGATCTAAAAACATTGCAAGTTTTAGGTAAATCAGAGCCAAAACTTTTAAATAAATTCAAAGATTTAAATTTTCAAAAAATACAATTTTCTGATTTTCATATTAGTTTTATAAACAGTCTTAAGTTTAGCAATGTAAATTTCTTTAAAAGAAAACTCTCATTTCACTATGTCAAACAGAAACTGAAATTTAACTTTTTTGAATTCTGGGCTCTAAATATCTCAGTTCTCATATTATTAATAGCACCATTAGTTATTTCCTACAATTTAAATTCATCTGTTAATACCTACAAACAAAGCACTGTAAAAATCTTTGAACAACTCAACCCTAATTTTCAAAGATTGGTTAATGCGCGTGCTCAGATTGATGATTTAACAAGAAATATTCCTAAGCAAAATAATATTTCGAAGCAAGATCTAGGTGTGTTGAATTATTTGGATGCATTCAAGGATGATTCAATTCAAAGGATTGCTATTAATCTTATAGATCAAGAAATTAATATTCAGTTGGAGGGGCTACCGCTTTTCAAATTAAATTTGTTAAAACAAATATTGAAATCAGAAGAGCTCAATTTTATAGAATCTGATTTGACAGAAAAAGATAAAGCCTTCTATGGAAACTTACGGGTGCAATATGAAACTTAGTATCCTATTAGAATTTTGGAATGCTCGTGAGCGAAGAGAGAGATTCTTGCTTCTGACAGTTCTTGCAATTGTTGTATTGGTGTTATTAGGCACATATTTTAACAAAACATATAGCTCAATTGCTTATCAAAGCAAAGCTTTGGAGAGATCAAAAAATGATTATTACTATGTGTTTGAAAAAGCCAATAACGCTTTAAATTATCAAAATACGCAACAAATTATTAAACGGACCTCTTCTGTCGAAGAGTTCATAAGCTCTCAAGCTCAATCAAGTAAAATTTCTAATCTTAAAATTCATGAAGATGCTAATAAAAAGTTTTTCTCTTTCACTCAGGAAAGCATTGAAAATAGCGCTCAATTTTTAGAAAAAATTACTAGCCATCCAAGCATATTAATTGACTCAATTGATGTTGAATTTTTGGACAATGGACTTGAAATTATTTCTGTTTATAGAACCTTATGAAATAGTAACTTTGCTTGAATATAGTTCGTGGAATAATTTTATAGCTATTGAATCTGAAATGCCCCATTTAGTGGATGTGATTGTTTGAATCTCTAGTCTCTCTGCAATAAATTTAAAAACATGTAACGCATGATCGATAACATCAGCTCTATCTGGAGAAAATTTATATTTCTTTATTTTTTCCTTGGTATTAAACTTCGATAGTCTTTTAGATTTTTTAATAAATTCATTGAATGTCATTTCTTTCGATCCTTGGGAATTAAGAAACGATCTAATATTGCCCCCAATACCAATTAATTTTTTCTTTGATTTGATTGATTGCAGCCACCTTTCTAGGCGTTGCCATTCTTCTTTCTCATCTTTCTTGAGCATATTTCGTACAGCCCCAAGCTGAAAAGACCGAATGATCGTATCTTCTTTATTGCGAATAAAGAATTCAGTGCTTCCACCCCCCAAATCTACAAAAATTTTATTTTTACCTGTATTGCTTTTGGGATGAAATCTAATTAATTTTGCTTCTTCTAATCCAGATATTACTCTTAATGGGTGATTGATTGCCGTTTCTATGTAACGTCTAGCATCCTCAGAGTTAGAGGTATCCCTGAAAGCTGATGTTGCGACTATCTCATAATGACTGATAGAATTTTCTTTAAATACTTCCTCATATTCATTAATAGTTTCAATGACCTGATCTAACTTAGCTAGACTTAGATTTCCTTCTTTAAAAACTTCGCTTCCAAGTCTTATAGGAGACCTAATTCCTTGGATAAATTCAATTGATGCAGGTGTTGTTTTGAATATCTTAGATTTAATAGCATTGGTTCCAATGTCAATTGACGCAATCTTCATTTACTCATCGTCCATGTATTTGCTTAAAACTTTGTATTGTTCATAGTCCAGATTATTGAACTCGACGCCCTCTAGTAAGACTTTATAGTTGTTAATATTTTTAGACCAAGTCAGAGGTTTAAGAAGTTTCTTTTCTTCATAATCTGTTTGGTTAAGCAGAAATCTTAATGCAGTTAAGCGAGCAATCATTTTATTGTTTGCATTGATTGCGATCCAAGGAGAGAAATCAGGAGAGGTCTTCTCAAACATTTGTTCTTTATAAAGCGTAAAAGCATCCCATTTAGTCACAATGCGTTCATCATTAGGAGAGAGCTTCCAATACTTCAATTCAGAATACTTGCGAGCTTTCATTCTTCTTTTTTGTTGATCCTTAGATAGTGAGAAATAAAATTTAATAATCTCAATCCCGCCATCAATAAGCTTTTGCTCCCATGGGATTACTCGATTCATAAAATCTCTGTATTGCTTCTCGTTGCAATAGCCCATAACTGGCTCTGTTAGTGCTCGGGTGTACCAAGATCTATCTAAAAAGGCAATCTCACCTTTTTTAGGAATTACTTTTTTCCAGCGTTGAAACCAATGTGTTGATTCCCATTTTGTAGGAATGCCAAGATTTACATACTTAAAGTTTTTTGGAATTAAGTATTGAGTAAAAAATTTATATGCAGAGCTTTTTCCTGCGGTATCTCTTCCTTCTAACACAATACAAATCCTTCGTTTGTTTTTAATGACATCTTCTTGGAGTTTTAACAGCTCAATCTGCAGTCTTCTTTTTTCAAGTTGATAGGATTTATCATTCAGTTTTTGATATTCCTTTTGATTAAAAGTTATTAGCATAATTCATTTTAAATGATTCGAAAGAGCTTTTGTTATTTGTAAAAAACTTTTCATATTTGACACATAATTTTTATTAAAAAAGGGCATAATAAATTCTACTTTATGTTTTACTGATAGATGGAAACCTTATTTTTATCACCAGTTTTAATTTTAACTATTGCAGGTATCTTAGGTCTATTTATGGCATGGGGTATAGGGGCAAATGACGTTGCTAACGCCATGGGCACATCTGTCGGTTCAAAGGCCTTAACCCTTAAGCAGGCAATTATTATAGCTGCTATATTTGAATTTCTTGGAGCTTATCTAGCTGGAGGTGAGGTCACATCAACAATCCGTAAAGGAATAGTTGATCCACAAATATATACCACTGATTTAAATATTTTCATTATAGGCATGATGTCATCTTTATTGGCAGCAGGTTCTTGGCTTTATATTGCAAGCAATAAAGGCTGGCCAGTTTCTACGACTCATTCAATTGTTGGAGCAATTGTTGGTTTTGTTGTAATTACTAAGGGTATTGATGCGGTGTCATGGTCTAAGGTTGGTGAAATAGCTTCAAGTTGGATCACATCTCCTTTAATTGCAGGCATTTTGGCTTTTTTTATATACCTCAGCGCACAAAAATTAATCATAAACGCAAAGAATCAGATTGCTGCAGCTATTTTTTATATCCCTTTTTATAGCTTTTTTGTCACAGGAATCATAGCTCAAGTTATAGCAAGAAAGGGTTTATCACATATTGGTCTTTCTTGGAGTGATGATGAAATTTTGGTTTTTACAACCTTAATGGCTTTGTTAGCTGGAGGGCTTACATCCTTAGTGCTAAGGCTGAAAAAAGAAAGTATTTCATCTAAGGGTGGTATTGAATATGCATTTGGAATTTTAATGATTGTAACTGCATGCGCTATGGCCTTTGCTCATGGTTCAAATGATGTTGCAAATGCAATTGGACCGGTGGCTGCAATTATTTCTGTAGTCAATTCGAATGATTTATCTTCAACTGCACCAATTAATCCAGCAGTATTATTGTTGGGCGGTGCAGGAATTGTCTTTGGGCTTGCGACTTTGGGCTATAAAGTAATCAAAACTGTCGGTGAGAAAATTACCAAGCTTACTCCAAGTTTAGGATTCTCTGCGGAAATGGCAGCAGCTAGTACAGTTGTTTTTGCCTCATATTTAGGTTTTCCAATCTCGACAACTCACACACTTATAGGAGGAGTTATTGGGGTTGGATTAGCAAATGGTGCTAAAAATCTTGACTGGTCATCAGTCTATCGTATTTTTGCATCGTGGATCATTACGATCCCAGTTGGAGCTGTCCTCACTATTTTATTCTATGTCTTATTAAGGGTAATGTTTGGTGTCTAAAGATTTAGAAAAACGAGTTCAAGCACTTGAAGACGTCATAGCTATTAAGAATTTGAAACATACCTATTTAAATGCATGTGATGCTAAGGATGTTGAGTTAATGAAAACCACACTTAACGCAGAGCATTGTGAAATTGACTATGGACCAGTAGGAAAGTTTAACCACAGAGATGATTTAGTAAAATTATTTACCGAGGTAGCATGTCATGACTTTATGCTTGAATCTCATCATGCTCATAATCCAATAATTATTGTTATCGATAAAGAAAATGCTTCAGGGGAATGGGCTTTAACTTATTCATTGATTAATACCAAAGACAACTCCATCGTGACTTTGCAAGGAAGATATATAGATGAATACTTAAAAATAGATGATCATTGGGTCATTTCTAAGACCCAATTTATTGGTAAGTCCACATTAAATCTTGAAGTTGAGGATGAGTTACTGAAGGTTATTTTTGCAGGCTCTCCCTCTTAGCTCTCTATCGCAATGCAGCTAAGTAAATAAGCATGGCTTGATCGAGCTGCTTCATTTAAACCAACTTGAGTTAAATCAGATGTTTCTTTCACATCCAGAGATAGGACTGCAAATATGATTTGCGTGACAACTAAAAAAACACCTTCTTTGTTAAACATGGAAGGAAGGGTAAGATTTTTCTCTAAATGCTTTTGAATCATAACTGATACTTTTTGCATCTCCTTACTTGGAACAGGCGGACTTATTGTATTTTCTAGAATTAGTTTTTTTGCACCGGACTGATTGCGAAAAAACTCATGGATAATTTCACAACAATCCATAATACATTGTTGATACTCATTACTTACTTTAGAGCTGAGATTGTTGGATAAATGTAATGAGCAGGCATCAACATATTTTTCTATTAGGGCTATTTTAATATCATCGGGGGTTTCAAAAAACTTATAAGTTGAAGTGCGTTTTAGTTCAGCAACTTTTGAAATATTTGCAATTGTTAAGTCGGAAATAAGACCCTCGCATAGAATTTCATCAGCAACAGATAATATTTTTTCAACTCTTTCTTGACTTCTTTTTTGTTTAGCTGGTTGCATTAGTTAATTATCGACAAATGTTTATAAATATACAAATTTTAATTAAAAAATAATTTCCACAAAAGATTAATCAACTTCACAGACTTGTCACATTCAACAATTATTTTTGATTTCTTAAAGGAGCATTCATCATGAAAAAAATATTACTACTCAATTTATTATTTGCAGGCATTTTATACTCTCAGGATTCAGAAATAGAAAATGTTGAAGAGGTCGTTGTAGTTGGAACAAAAGCAAGCTTAATCAGTGCAATTGATAAACAAAGAGCTTCTGGGCAAATTATTTCTGTTATTGATTCTGATGCTCTAGGTGAATTTCCAGATACAACAGCTGCAGAGGCAGTAAGAAGGGTATCCGGAATTGCTGTCGAGAATGATCAGGGTGAGGGAAGATATGTCTCCATTCGTGGTCTAAGCTCAGATCTTAATACCGTGGCAATTAATGGAGCAACTGTCACCGCACCTGAAGGCGATAGAAGTGTTATGCTTGATGGAGTTCCTACAGAGTTGCTCGACAGCATTGTTATTTCTAAAAGTTTAACGCCTGACCAGGATGCTGATTCAATTGGAGGCAGAGTTGAATTTAATACAAAGAATCCTAGCAGCCTTAAAAAAACATTATTTAAAATGAAGTTTGATACTTCATACAATGAAAATTCTGAAAGTAGCGATAATCCTAAAATAGCCTTAACTTATGGCGATAAAATTTCTGAAACTTCAGCACACGTTATTGGTATTACATACTCAAGTAAACAAATCGTATCCTATAACAATGAAACTGGATATGGTTGGGAAACAAACTCTGCTGGCTTAAAAGAAATGAATGATGATTGGGAGATGCGCTATTACGACCTAACCAGAGAAAGATATGGTCTTACCTATGATATTGATTTTCTAGTTAGTGATGTAACCACATTGTATGTAAAAGCATTTTGGAATGAGTATGTGGATGATGAGTTACGTTGGAAAGACGAGTACGGAAAAATCACTCAAACTGGCACCACAACAGACACACTCATGGAAACCTCCAGGATTCGCCATGATGCTGAAAGCAGAGTGCGTGAGGAGATTAGAACGATCCAAGCAATTAATTTTGGAGGAGATACTGTAATTGGAGAATGGGATACCTCATTTCAGCTTAGCTATTCTTATGCTGAACAAGATGATACTGATAATGCCGATGTAACTTTTAGATGTTATTTAAGGGCAGGCAAAGATGAAGATTGTACAAATTTAAAAGCATTAAGCAGCGATACAGCTTTAGGCCAATACAACTTTAGCGATCCAAAAAAGCCATTTTTGAATGTTTATCCCGCTTATAGGGAGCTTTATGATCCTGCAAATTTAAATTTTAAAGAATTAGAGCTGGAGCGATCAACCATTGAAGATGAAGAGACAGCTTTTAAGGTTGATTTTCAAAAAGATTCATATTTTGGTGATTTGCCTTCTACAATTAAATTTGGATTTAAATATAGAACTCGCGAGGTTATCAGAGATGAAAATAAAGATTTTTATGAGTGGGATGGAAAAACAATGGCGGATTTTGATCCTGTAACAATTGCCTGGCCGTTTGCTGGTCAAACATTCGCTGCCCATGCGTCTGCTGCTGCGACTGCGCAAATGAAATCCCAACTATCATCAATGACACTTGATGGTCAAGAATTATTAGAGTCAGATTTTACTGCTCAGGAAGATGTTTTATCTTTATACGCAATGACTACAATTGAGGCTGAAAATGCTTTAATCATTGCAGGTATAAGAGTTGAGGATACTGATTTTGAATCATCAGCATACGATTCAGGAACAACTAAAACTTATGGCTCTAATAGCTACACATTTGTATCTCCTAATCTAACTGTCAAATATTTTCTTTCAGAAAATGAACTTATTCGAGGTGCAATTTGGCGAGCACTTTCAAGACCTAAGTTTTCCTATGCTGCTCCGGTAGCTGAAGTTGAAAGAGATATCGATGATATTAAAGGCTCATATGGAAACCCAGATTTAGAACCCTATGAGGCAAATAATTTTGATTTATCTTATGAGTATTATGGCGATGAATTATTTTTCTTAAGCGTTGGAATTTTTCTTAAGCAAATAGATAACGCAATCTATCCAACATATCAAAAAACCGCAACAATCAACGGGATCAATTTTAATGATGGTGTTAAAACTTATATCAATGCAGAAGAATCAGATATTAAAGGTTTAGAATTTAACTACCAGCAAGAATTTGATTTTCTTTCTGCACCGTTTGATGGATTATATTTAGCTATGAATATGACTTACACTGACGGTGATAGCACTTTCTCATTTGACGATAATCAAACCTTTACAACTCCATTTAGAAAATTATCAGACCGACAAAGCAATATTTCAATTGGATATGACAAAGGTAAAATTGATGCTCGTCTTGCTCTTTCCTCAAGAGGAGATTACTTGGATTGGCTTGCTGATGAGGAAGGAGATATAGATACAGTTTCTTTAGACAATTCTCGATATGTTGATGATCATTCACAATTGGACTTTACTCTTAAATATAAAATCAACGATAATCTTACTATTAGAGCTGAGGGAATTAATTTAACTGATGAACCTGAATATTATTACTGGGGTTTCAAAGACCGTTTATCACAATACGATGAGTATGGAACAACCTACTCGATTGGATTTAGATATACCTACTAAAGCATTGCAATATCAAAACAAAGCCAGCTTTGCGCTGGCTTTTTTGTTATTGTTTATTTCTTCATGCTCTCAAGATCCAAATATTTATGCCAGTTATGAAACTCCTCCTGTCATCACTGCAGAGGATGCTGCGGACGATCCAGCTATTATTATTAATTTTGACAATCCAGCTAATTCACTAATCTTCGGAACAGACAAGAAATCAGGCGTTTATTTATATGATCTAGAGGGCAATGAATTAAGCTATGCGCCACTGGGCAACATAAATAATATTGATGTTCGTCAACTTAATGATCAAGTATTTGTCACAGCAACCAACAGAAGCATTCAGGCTATAGAGTATTGGGTCTTTAATCAAAATGATTTTTTTAATACAAGCAATCATGCTGATATTTTTTCGACAGCCATTAGAACGTCAACCACATTATCTGCAATAAATATTTATGGTATTTGCATGGGATTAATTAACTCTGTTCCAGTTGCCTTTGTCACTGAGGACATGGGACCAAGCGTTGAATTGTGGACTTTAGACAATTCTACTTTGGTTGGAACCTTTGATAATGGGGGTGAGTCAGAGGGCTGTGTGTTTGACGATGAAAATCAGGCTTTATTTATTTCTGAGGAAGAAACCAATGGAGTTTTAAAAGCTTATGACCTCTCTATAGAATTTCCATTCGAGTCACCATTTATTGTTGATTCTCGTGAAGGAAATATTGGTGGAGATCCAGAAGGGGTGGCCTTATATAAAACTTCATTAACCGATGGGTATGTTGTCCTCTCTTCTCAGGGCGATAACAAATATAATCTATATAATAGAAATGCACCTTATGCTTTTATCACCAGTTTTCAGATTTCAGATAAGGATGGCGGTATTGATGGAACATCTGATACCGATGGTATTTCTGTATCAAGTTTTAATTTTGGTGGCGAGTTTTCTAAGGGCCTGATGGTAGCTCAGGATGGTTACAATTATGATGGCGATGAACTCAAGAATCAAAACTTTAAAATTATTTCCTTCAAAGAAGTCTTAAAGAAAACTAATTTAGATTAATTTAAATTATTTTTGTTTGCTGTAATTTCATTTGCATAAGTTTCATAAACTTCTACAAACTCAGGATGAGTTAGTATCCAAAACTCCTTGCTTTCAATTTTTTTAAAAACAATCGTAGCTAAGTCTTCAGGACTCATGCCTTCTTTAACGCCATCAGCAAGCCATTGAGCATTATTTTTTGCGCTTTCATGTTGGTCAATTGAAGATTTATCAAGGGCTAGGCCAAGGTGATCTCTGTCTATGATATTGGTTTGAACTAATCCAGGGCAAAGTACAGACACCCCAACCTTATCATTGTCTGCTAGATCCTCATGCAAGGTTCGGGTTAAACCCACAACTGCATGCTTGGTCGTTGTATAAGGAGCAAGCGCAGGGCCAACAATGATACCTGCCATGGATGATGTATTGATAATGTGACAGCGTTCTTGGCTAGCAACCATCTCATCAACAAACAGATTTAAGCCATAAATCACACTCATTAAATTTACATCAATAATTCGTTGCCAGTTTTTTTGGTCTGCTTTCCATGCTCTACCTTCTAAAAAGATTCCCGCGTTATTAAATAGGAAATGAACTATGCCAAACTCACTTTCAATTTGTTCTTTCGCTTTTGCTAAGTCTTCTAAGTTAGATACATCACAATGGATGATCATGGATGGACAATCTGCCATAAGGCTATGAGTCTCACTTAAACCATCTTTGTTGAGGTCCATTAAGACTACATTCATTTGAAGTTTTGCAGCATGCAATGCTAAGCCTCTACCAATTCCACTGGCAGCACCTGTGATTAAGGCAGTTTTATTTGTAAAAATATCAGCTTGCAAGATACCCACCATCAATGGGGTAATAAGATCCGGTAATATAAGATGCTTCTGATGATGCTAGAAAATATATTAAATTAGCCACTTCATCTGCAGAAGCCACTCTTTTCATAGGAACTCTTTGTAAAAGGTACTGCATAACATTTTCGTCTTTCATTAATTCTGTATTCATTGGTGTATCTATGACACCTGGACCGATTGCATTTGCCCTTATGTTCATCGTTGCATAGTCTTGCGCAATTGATTTGGTGAGACCAACCACGGCATGTTTGGAGGCACCATACGAAGCCTGAGCTGCACTAGCTCTTGTTCCCATTATCGATGCCACATTCACAATGGAACCTTCTTTAATGTTCATCGCAGTAGCAAGCTTTAAGAATTCTCTACAGGCATAAAAAGTTCCATGTAAATTTATGTTTATGGTTCTGAGCCATTCGTCTACTGAGTATTCGTGTAAGGGATTCAATGCTGGGCTGATGCCTGCACAATTAATTAGTACTTTAGCAGGGCGTTTTTCCTCTAATAGGGCATTAAAAATAGACTCAATTTGAGAATGATTTGTAATATCGCAATGAATAAAATTTACTTTGCAAGTATCTGATTTAAGTTCATTGATTGATTTATCTCCAGCTTCTTTATTAGCATCTAAGCTCAATACCTCATATCCTTCATTTAAAAAACGTTTTACTGCGCCTAGACCGATTCCAGAGGCTCCGCCAGTGATCACTGCCAATGGTTGAGGTTTATTAGTCGACATATCTATTTATAAAAATTTATTCTTAAAGCTCTATCTAATCCACTATAACGAATCATGAATTTTCTAACAATATAAATTAAATGATTAGATTTCTTTACAAAAAAAATCCTATTGATACTCGTTGATTAATGAATATATTTATAAGATAGTTAAATCCTAATGTTGCACTCAGATAAATACATTCAAGCCCTAATTAACGAGCAACCTTTTTTTGAAATTCATCAAGAAAATGTTCTTGGAGTACAGATGGATGTTTTTAAAAATAGGCCCAAGTCATTGGTGGATTTCATTGAATCATCTGCAGCACATGGCGACAAACCTTATTTAATATTTAAAGACCAAGTTATTACCTTCAATCAACATTTAATTCTTGTAAAAAAGGCTGCACATATTCTTCAGACTAAATATGAAGTTCAACAAGGTGATAGGGTGGCTATATATGCTGCCAATTCACCTGAGTGGATAATATTTTTTTGGGCCACAGTCAGTCTCGGTGCAATTGCCTGCGGATTGAATGGTTGGTGGAAAGGTTCTGAGGCAATTAAAGCAATTAATGATGCAGATCCTAAAGTCGTTGTTGTAGATCAAGCGCGATTTGAAAGAATTGATGAATCACTTGAGCATCCTGTCATGATATTTGAGCAGCATGATCTTTCAGGACATGAACAAGCACTTGATTCATTTATTCGAGTGGACGAAGATGAATGCGCATGCCTTTTATATACATCCGGCACCACAGGCACCCCAAAAGGCGTCATGACATCTCATAGATCAATGATTGCAAACTCAACGCTCCAAATGCTTCAAGGAGCTGCCGTATCCCAAGATTCCTCCAGTAAAGGCATCGATTGGTCCAAGAACACCCCAACAACTCTGCTTACTTCACCCTTATTTCATGTGTCAGGATTATCTGCAGGAGCTGTTACGAGTCTATTTGCAGGTTCTACAACCTTGCTTTATGACGGGAGATTTTTGGCAAATAGAGTCATTGAGTTAATCCAAAAATATAATGTGACATCATGGGGAGGAGCAGTTCCAACTGCCCTAAAAAGAGTCTTAGATGATGCAGAGGAACAAGGATTAAAAATGATGAGTGTATTGGTAGTAGGTGGGGGGGGTGCACCAATGCCACCAGAGTTAATTTCGCGAACAAAAGATGTCTTTCCAAACTCAAAGTATAGTTTTGGATATGGCTACGGACTTACAGAATCTGGCGCCATTACAATTATTAATTGGGGGGATAATCTTAAAAATGAACCAGCTTCCCCAGGGCAGCCAATGCCAACAATTCAAGTTCAGCTAAGAGATGAGGATGGGGAGGTGATAGATAAGGACTCAATTGAGGGTGAAATATATGTTAAAAGCCCCTCAGTTATGCTTGGCTACTATAACAATACTCTTGCTTCTAAAGATTCATTAACTGAGGATAGGTGGCTAAAAACTGGAGATTGGGGATTTAAGAAAAAATCTCTTTACTATATTTCTTCCAGACGAACTGATCTGATTTTAAGGGGAGCAGAGAATGTTTACCCGCAGGAGATAGAATTAGTCATAGATTCTCATGAAGGAGTAGAGGAGTCAGCTGTTATTGGAATACCTCATGATGATTTGGGTGAGGAAGTAATGGCAATTGTGTATACAAAGAAATCTGATGTTGACGATTTAGAATTAAGTGCATGGGTGGCAAAGGATCTTGCTGACTTTAAAGTGCCCTCTAAGTGGAAATTTGTTGATTCGCCATTGCCAAGAAATGCTTCCGGTAAATTGATGAAACATGTTTTAATAGACACATCTAAAAATACAATGGTTGAAGAAAATGAGTGATCAAAAAGATCTTCTAAGAGCTCCCTTCGAGCTTGCCTATAATTATAAGCGTTCAAGTGGTCCTCTTATGTCAAAATTTTTTAATGCCCTAGCAGAACAAAAAATCTTAGGCACAAAAAGCAGTACTGGAAAGGTGTATGCTCCGGCTGCTGAATTTGATCCAGAGACTCATGAATCATTGAGTGACTTAGTAGAAGTTGGACCTGGCGGAGTGATCGAATCATTTAGTTGGATTGAAGAGCCAAAACATCATCACTTAATTAAAAATCCATTTGCATTTGCTTTAATCAAATTGGATGGAGCTGATACATCTATGCTCCATATGGTTACCGAGTGTGATGAGGCGGACTTAAAAATTGGATCAAGAGTCACAGCAAATTGGTCTGCAACTATGGAGAATCGAATTACCGATATTAAATTTTTTACTTTAGAAAAATGAGCGAAGAAGAAAAAAAAGATTACGCTGAGTCTCCAATAAATTTGGAATATCACTATACAGCTGGATCAGCCACCACCCGATTTCTTAATCAAGTTAAAGAGGGCAAAATTGTAGGCCAGTCATGCCCAAAATGCAGCGCTGTGTATGTGCCGCCAAGAGGCAGCTGTCCAAGATGTGGAGTGGCAACAAATATTGAGGTTCCATTGACTGATAAAGGCTGCATTGAATCATTTACCATCGTGCATATTCCTATTCCGGGTAATCCCATCGTGCCGCCATATGTTTGTGCAATGATCAGGCTCGATGGAGCTAACATTTCTTTTTTGCATCTCATTCAAGGAATTGATGTTGAAGAAATTAGAATTGGAATGCGGATACAAGCAGTTTGGAAGCCTAAAGATGAATGGACTCATTCATTAGAGAACATCAAATGGTTTGCTCCTATAGATGAACCAGATGTTGATGTTGCAACATTGAGGTTTCAAGAATCATGAAAAAAGTAGCAATCGTGGGATATGCTCAACACCCCATTTTAGAGAATGCGGGAGCTTTAAACGAGGTGGAACTTATCATGCCAGTTGTTCATCAGCTGTTTGATGAATTAGGTATAAGTCAAAACAACATAGATTTTACCTGCTCAGGTAGCTGTGATTATTTGCAAGGAGCTGCTTTTGCATTTGTTGAAGGTTTATCTGCCATTCAAACCAATCCTCCCATTAAAGAGTCGCATGTAGAAATGGATGCAGCTTGGGCGATGTATGAATCAATGCTAAAAATTCAAATGGGAGATGCAGATACTGCATTGATTTACGGATTTGGTAAATCTTCTCCAGGTAGACTTGATTCAATAATTTCATTACAAATGGATCCTTATTACATTTCACCTCTTTGGCCAGATCGAGTAAGTTTGGCTGCAATACAGGCAAGGGTACTTCTTGAAAAAAATATCATAACTCCTGAGCAAATGATTACAGCAGTTATTGAGGCAAGAACTAATTCTAAGAATAATAAAAATGCACTTGTTACTGAATTGGTGGATAAAGAAGCATATTTAGCAAGTGAGAAAATTTCTTCTCCACTCAATGAATTTGATTGTCCTCCAATATCTGACGGATCTTCTGCCATGATCATTGCCTCAGAAGAAAAAGCATATGATTTTACCGATCAACCCATTTTTATTGAAGGCATCGATCACAGAATTGAATCATCGAATATAGGCTCACGCGATCTCTCAAAACCCTCTGGAATACTTGCTTCAATTGAGCATTTAAAACTTGAAAAAACAAAATTTGATGTTGCTGAGTTACATACTCAATTTAGTCATGAGGTGCCTTATTTACAATCCGTTTTAAAACTTAGTGATGTTCCAACAAATCTTTCTGGCGGACCATTGGTTGGTAATGTCATGATGTGTGCAGGTTTGGATGCAATTGGTAAAACTTACGAGTCATTAAAATCCAATGATCTTATAAATGGCTTGGCGCATGCATCCTCTGGCCCATGTTTACAACACAACATGCTTGTTCATTTGGAGAAAAAATCATGATTCAGGCGGGCGTAATTGGAGTTGGACAAACTAAATATGATGCCAAAAGAAGGGATGTATCCATGGGTGGATTAGTCCGAGAGGCAATAGATAATGCCATGTTAGCTGCTAATGTTGAATGGGATGCTATAGATGCTGTCATATTAGGTAAAGCACCAGACATGTTTGAGGGTGTGGTTATGCCTGAGTTATATTTAGCTGATGCTATTGGAGCCGTTGGTAAGCCCGTCCTTCGAGTCCATACTGCTGGAAGTGTTGGAGGGAGCACGGGTGTTATAGCCGCAACTCATGTTTGTTCAGGACAATTTAAAACGGTTTTAACAGTAACATTTGAAAAACAATCTGAATCAAATGCAACATGGGCACTGTCACCACGTTACCCATATTCTCCTCATATCAATGCAGGCGCTGGGGGATATTTTGCTCCATTTATAAGAGAGTACATCCGCAGATACGATGCTCCAGAACACATTGGTTGGAAAGTTGCAGTTAAAGATCGTTTGAATGCACTCAAGAATCCACTAGCTCATCTTCATATTCCAGGGATAGATGAAAAAATGGTAAGTGATACCCCTATGCTTTGGGAGCCACTGAGATATCTTGAGAGTTGCCCATCGTCCGATGGAGCCTGTGCCATGGTAATTACATCTAAAGATCTTGTCGGTTCAAGGGATGTTGCTTGGATAAAAGGAATGGCTGTTAGATCTGAGGGTACTTTGTCCGCAGGCAGAGATGAGGTCAATCCTCAGGCTGGAATTGATTGTGCAAAAGATATCTATGATCAGGCAGGCATAACGAATCCATACAAGGAAATTGATTGTGCAGAAATTTATGTTCCATTTTCTTGGTATGAACCAATGTGGCTGGAAAATTTAGGATTTTGTGATCTAGGAGATGGATGGAAACTGACCGATAAAGATGCAACAGCTATAGATGGAGAAATACCTTTTAATATGTCTGGTGGAGTTATGTCGTCCAATCCAATTGGAGCATCGGGCATGATTCGTTTTGGTGAAGCAGCCTTACAAGTTATGGGTAAGGCAAATGACCATCAAGTTGAGGATGCGAAAGTTGCAATGGGACATGCTTATGGTGGAGCTGCACAATTTTTTGCGATGTGGATAGTTTCATCATCACTTGATTAGTTAGGAGATATTTATGAATACAGAGCATGCGATTGTAGAAGAAAAAGGCCACATCATGGTCATTACACTTAATCGTCCTGAAAAAAGAAATGCGCTAAGTCCAGGCATGTTACTAACTGTATATGAAGCTTGGAGAAAACTCGACGAAGATTCTAATTTAAGATGCGCTGTTCTTACTGGTGCGGGTGGTACTTTTTGTTCTGGAGCTGACCTAAGTGCTATGAAGGATGGAAATGAAGATTCTGAGATGATGGAAAAATTAAAAGAAATTCCTGATTTACATTGGCAATCTTTATTAAGGCACAACAGACCTAATAAACCAATCATTGCAGCAGTCGAGGGGTTTGCACTTGCAGGAGGCACAGAAATTTTACAGGGTACGGATATTAGAGTTGCTGGAAAAAGTTCTGTATTTGGTTTAACTGAGCCCTTAAGGGGTTTATTTCCGTTAGGTGGTTCGACCGTTCGACTTAGAAGGCAAATACCTTACACTCTGGCAGCAGAAGCATTGTTAACTGGGAGGAGAATATCTTCTGAGGAAGCATTAAGATTTGGGCTTATTGGTCATATCGTAGATGATGGAACTGCTCTCGAGAAAGCTATGGAAATTGCAGAAACTGTCAGTGCAAATGCACCTTTATCGATTCAGGCAATTGTTAAATCTTTAAGAGAAATCGATGAGAGCTATCTAGAATCAGAAGCATTGGAAAAAGAATTAGAAATAGGGCAGCCAGTTTTTTCGACGGAAGATATGATGGAAGGTCTGACTGCTTTTGCAGAAAAAAGAAAACCAAATTTCAAAGGTAAGTGAGTAAACTTTTAATAGAGACCGAAGAAGGTATTCGTACCTTAATTTTTAATCGCCCTGAAAAAAAGAATGCATTTGACGCCGAATTGTGGGCAATGTTTAGGGACGAGTTAAATCTAGCAAGCGACGATCCTGACATCTATTCTGTGATTGTAACTGGTTCGTCCAATACTTTTTCCTCGGGCGTTGATCTAAGTAGCATGATGGGAGATGGGGGTGACGAATATGAAGAGCCATTTGAAACTTGTATCGATGCATTAATAAATTTTAAAAAACCATTAATAGGAGCTGTTGAGGGAGCTGCAGTAGGCGGAGGTGCAACCATTTTATTGCATTTTGATGCTGTTTTTATTTCTCCTAATACAAAAATAAAATATCCATTTACTGAATTAGGCCTAGCTCCTGAGGTTGGTAGCTCTTATTTATTATTTCAGGCACTGGGATATCAACAAGCGGCTCAACTCTTGTTCCAATCCAAAATCATTGATGGAACTAAATATTATGAATTAGGTCTAGCTAAATATATTGGCGATGATTTTCTTGATCAAGCTAATAGCTATGCACGGGATTTAAAGGAACAATCACTCAGTTCAATTATTGAAACTAAAGCAATCTTAAAATCATTTATGTCTGAGGATCTTGCTAAAGCTCGTTCAATGGAAACTAAAGCAATGAAAAAATTATTTGGTTCTGAGGATAACTTAAAAGCAGTAGAAAAGTTTTTTAATAAATAAAATTAATAACTTATGTCATTTGAAAGAATTCAAATATTTTTAGAATCTAATCCAGAATATGGTTGGATGCTTGTTTTCTTATTCGGTTTTATGGAATCAATGATTATCACAGGTAGCTTTATGCCGAGCGCTATTCTTTTTTCTTTATGTATCTATTTGTATAACATTGAATTATTAACCTTGCCATGGATATGCGGAATTGCACTTTTAGGCTCACATGTTGGTGATGTCGGAGGATTTTTAGTTGGCAAATCCCTTGGACCTACTTTGTTGAATTCAAACTTTATTCAAAAAAGACAAAAGGCTCTTCATAGAACACAAAAATTTTTAGATCGCTTTGGGCCCTATACAGTTTTAGTTGGAAGATTTATTCCTGCAATAAGACCCTTGGTACCTTTTATGCTCGGAGTGACTGATCTAAAATTAAAAAGATTTTATGTTGCTGATTTAATTGCTTGTACTTTATGGGCGATTGCTTTAGCCTTGCTTGTAGTTTCAGTAGGTTCTATATTTAAATAATTATGATGACTTTAGTAATATTATTCTTATCAATTGTTGCTCTTCTTTTTTTGGTTCAGCAATTATTAAAGAATTCACCAGAGGGTAAATTCTTAAAATCCTTAAGAGATTTGCTGGTTATAGTTTTAGCTTTAGGAATTTCTGCTGGCGTATTCTATGTTGGCTTCCGGCTATTTAGGTTTTTGATATAAATTTATGGAAACACTGTTCACAAAAATTATTAATAAAGAAATTCCTGCCGATATTATTTTTGAGGATGATTTAACTCTTGTGTTTAAAGATATTAATCCGCAAGCACCTACTCATTTATTAATTATTCCAAAAAAACCTATTCCTAAGCTATCCGATGCCTCAGAAGAAGATAAAGAGTTGCTTGGACATTTGATGTGGGTTGCTGGAGAGATATCTCGAGAACTTGGTTTGGATGAAACTTTTAGATTGGTTACAAATAATGGAGCCAAAGCAGGCCAAAGTGTTTTTCACCTTCATTTGCATTTATTAAGCGGCAGACCACTTCAATGGCCACCTGGGTAGTGAATGTCAATTGAAGAAAGAATAGATCGACTTGAATCGCTTGATGAAATTAGGCAATTAGCAGCAAAGTATTCTGTAACTCTAGACATGCGAGATATTGATATGCATGTAAATCTTTTTGTTTCAGATGTTCGAGTGGGTAAAGAGAAGAGTGGTCGTCAAGCTCTAAAAAAATGGGCTGATGCAACCTTTAGAGATAAATTTACGGGAACTTCTCATCATATAGGGAATCACATCATTGATTTTGAGACACCTGATTCAGCAATTGGTTTGGTCTATTCAAAAAATGAACATGAAACTAAAAATGAGTGGGTTATTATGCAAATGCTTTATTGGGATTCATATCAAAGAGTTAATGGAACATGGCTTTTTAAGAAAAGACTTCCTATGTACTGGTATGCAACTGATCTAAACAAACCACCTCTAGGCAATAAAAAAATGCGCTGGCCAGACGAAGACAACTATGAAGGATTCTTTCATGATTTATTTCCTTCTTGGAAAGAGTTTTGGAGCAGTGATTATATTCGAGACAATGATGTCTCAGAGCCGGTTGAAGCAAATCAGTTTTTAAAAGCCCTTAGGCGCGGCACAAAACCCGGTAAATTAAAAGTTAAATAAATAGGCTACAATACCTAACAAAAAAACGAATCCGCCTATGCCGATAACAAATAGCCCCAAATTTCTTATTGTTTGTGTATCTTCATCCATTTATCAAGTATAACCATCAAATAATTCTTTAATCAAATTATGAATGCAGAAAAAAGATTAGAATTTCCTATTGATGAAGTGCCTAAATATGGTGTTTTACATCAAATAAATGAACAAATTCATTGGATAAGAATGCCATTACCCATGTCGTTGAATCATGTAAATTTGTGGACCGTGGGTGATAAAGATAGCTTAACTCTAATTGATACAGGCATGAATTTAAAAGATACCAAAAATCTTTGGAAAAATTTAATTAAGAAAGAAAATCTTTTTTTTAAACACATCATTGCAACACACATGCATCCAGATCATGTTGGCTTGGCTGGTTGGTTTGTAAAAAAATATGGCTCAAATTTTAGCATGAGTAGAACCGATTATTTGCAATGCAGGATGTTGTCTGCAGATACTGGGGATGATGTCCCAAATGATGCCATTAACTTTTATACTCAAGCAGGCATGACAAAAGATCAGATCCATTCTTTTACAAAAAGATTTGGTTTTTTTGGGTCCATTGTTCACCCATTGCCCAGATCCTATAACCGATTAAAAGATGGCGACTGTATTGAAATAAACGGAAAAAATTGGTTAGTTATTGATGGGCAAGGTCACACCATGGAGCATTTAGCTTTCTTTTCTGAAGAATTAAATGTGTTTATAAGTGGAGATCAACTGCTTCCGACTATAAGTTCCCATGTTGGTATTTTTCCAACAGAGCCAGAGGCTAATCCAGTGGAAGATTGGATTGAATCCTGTAATAAACTATTAAAAATTTTACCTAAGAATGTGTTAGTTTTACCCGGTCATGGAAGACCATTTATCGGAGCTGATAAAAGACTTAAGGCTCTTATAGAACATCATGAAACATCCTTAGATAAACTCCATGATATTTTAAAAACACCTAAAAGAGCTGTTGATGTTTTTGATGTCCTTTTTAACAGAGAAATTGATGACAGTAATCTAATTATGGCAACGGGCGAATCACTGGCGCATTTAAACTGTTTGTATTATCGGGGGATGATTAAAAAATCGTTAGATCAAAATAATCAGTGCTGGTATGAGCAAAGCTAAACTCTCAACAGAAGCTAAGGCATGGATCCTATATGATGGCGGTAATTCTGCATTTGCAACGACTGTTATAGCAGCTTTTTTTCCTATATTTTTCAATGATTTTTGGGCCTCAGGCCTCGATGCTGAAGTCAAAACCGCATATCTTGGCTGGGGCCTAACGATTTCAAATTTAGTTCTTTTATTTACCTCGCCTTTTATCGGTGCGATTACTGACGTTTCCAGAACAACAAAATTTTTATTTTCCGGATTTGGAGCAATTTCAATAATTTGTGTTGCTATATTATTTTTTGTTCCTGCAGGCTCATGGCTTCAGGCTTTAATATTTTTCGGAATAGCAAATTATTGTTTTGCTGCTGGCAATACTTTATATGACAAGATGTTAGTCCAAGTTTCGAATCAAGATAACATTGCACGAATATCTAGTTATGGATTTGCATTTGGTTATTTAGGAGGCGGTTTTTTATTTCTTATTAATGCAGCCATGACAATAAAACCAGAGTTTTTTGGATTATCAAGCGTTGCAGATGCCGTTAGATGGTCTTTTCTTAGTGTGTCCGTTTGGTGGACTTTATTTTTAATACCTATCTTACTAAAAATTCAAGATAAAGGAGTTAGTTTGCCTGGATCCCATTTTAAAATGGCCTATTTACGCGTGATTAATACATTACGAACGGTCTCCTCAAAAAAAAATGTTTTTATTTTTTTATTAGCATTCTTTTTGTATATCGATGGAGTTCATACCATTATGGCTATGGCAGCAGATTTTGCCCTCAATTTAGGATTACCAAGCAGTGATATTATTGTGGCACTGATATTAGTTCAATTTGTGGCTTTCCCAACAACTTTAATTTGGTCAAAATTTGCATATAAATTTGGTGAGAAAAACACATTATTATTTACAATTTCTCTCTACCTTCTTGTTATTGCATACTCTGCATTTTTGTCTAATGCCATTGAGTTTTATGTTTTAGCTTCCATGGTAGGAGCTATTCAGGGAGGCATCCAATCCATTTCTAGAAGTTATTATGCAACCCTTATTCCGCAAGATGAATCTGGAGAATATTTTGGTTTTTATAATATGTTTGGAAGGGCGGGTGCATTTATGGGTCCTGCGTTAGTGGCAGTTTTTGTTACTTTTTTTCAAGATACAAGATTTGGCTTGATACCAATAGCAGCACTCTTTATCATGGGCGCGATTATTCTCTTAAGAGTTAAAAGCAACAATGAGTCTTTTTAGTCGAAAATCAATAATTTTATATAGCTTGCTAGGTCTGGTGAGTCTTTTTTTAGCTGGTTTTATAAGAGAAATGCTTCAGTTTTCTACCTGGTTAGAAATTTTAATCACTTCTTGCGTTATTATTCCCATGTACATTTTTGCAAGAAAAATCTTTGCAAAATTTCTACAAAATTAATGATGCGATAAAAGATCTTTAAGAGCTTTAGGCCTATCTGTAATAATTCCATCAACTCCTAAATCAATTAGTTTCTGCATTGTATCTTCATCATTAATTGTCCAGACATGAATTTTCAAACCAATGCTGTGAATATAATTTATAAATCTTTTTGTTACTAACTTTATCCCGTATTGATATATAGGAATTTGCAAACAATTCCCTGGAACTTTATTTCTATAAAGGCCAAAGCTTGCTAATAAGAGTTTCATTACTTCAAAAGGACCCATAGACAAACAAATTTCAGGGTAAAGTTTGTGCACTTGTTTTAATCTTTTGCTACTAAAACTAGCTATGCATACCTTATCTGTTGAATTTGTTTTTTCTATTACTTTCATTGTTGGTAAGACGACTTCATCAGTTTTGACATCTATTTGAAATAAAGTATCTGGAAATTTTTGCAGCGTTGATTCTAGAGTAGGGATCTTATATTTATCAAATAGTATTAATTCGTCTATTTCATCGCTATGCAACGAATTAAAAATAATATTTTTTCCAAATAATCTTTTAAGATCATCATCATGAAATATGTACGGTATTCCATTAGATGATAGCTGCACATCTGTTTCTATGTATGAGGATCCAAGCTCAATGGAATATTCAAAGGACTCAATAGTATTCTCAGGTGCTTCAATACTACCACCTCGATGAGCAGAGATTGCAACTCCTGGAACATCTAAATAGGGGTGTATAGACATTTTAATATTGTACTTAGATTAGTGTAAAATCAATAAATCCATACAAAGATTATAACTAATAGATATGAAAGAACAGGATATCTTAATACAAGAAGGAATGAATCTGCTGTATAGCGGAATGGCAGTAGTATTCAGTTTTTTGGTCTTGTTGATAATTTCAGTCAATTTACTAAGAATTTTCTTTGCTGTTTTAATTCAGGATAATACTACTGAAGAAAGCTATGATCCATTGCAAACAGAGCAAAACGATATTCATCATAAAATTATAAAAGAAGTTTTAGGAGGTATTAGGTCGTGACAGATTCTAAAAAAATTGGTGTAACAGAATTAGTTTTAAGAGATGCGCATCAATCATTGCTTGCAACAAGATTTAGATACTCTGATATGGAATCGGCAATGAAGGATCTTGATAATGTAGGTTTTTGGTCTGTTGAATCTTGGGGCGGAGCTATTTTTGATTCATGTATTAGATATTTAGGCGAGGACCCTTGGGAAAGAATCAGAAAGATAAAATCGATGATGCCTAATACACCACAACAAATGCTTTTAAGAGGACAAAATTTACTTGGTTATAAGCATTATTCAGATGATGTTGTAAATAAATTTGTTGAATGCTCTAAAAAGAATGGGGTTGATGTGTTTAGAGTTTTTGATGCGCTCAATGACACAAGAAATATGCATCAAGCATTACAAGCAGTCATTGCTGCTGAAGGCCATGCTCAAGGAACTATCTCCTATACAACAAGTCCAGTCCATACTATTGATTTATGGGTAGATCTTGCAAAGAGCATTCAAGATATGGGCGCGCATTCACTTGCAATCAAAGATATGGCAGGATTGCTGAAACCTTATGTTGCATTTGAGTTAGTTTCAAAACTTAAAGATGAGCTTGAAATCCCTATTCATTTGCATTGTCATGCAACTACTGGTTTCTCAGTTGCAACAGGCGTAAAAGCAATTGAAGCTGGATTAGATGTAATAGATACTTCAATTTCATCTATGAGTATGACATATGGACATACACCGACTGAAACGATGATAAGCATTCTTGATGGAACAAATCGTGAGACAGAGTTAGATCTCGAGAACCTTAAGTCTATTGCTGAGCATTTTCAGTCAGTAAGAAAAAAGTACAAGAAATTTGAAGGTTCATTAAGAGGGGTAGATGCGCGAATCATAGCATCGCAAGTTCCAGGAGGGATGCTTACAAATCTTGAAAATCAATTAAAAGCTCAAGATTCAATAGATAAATTTGATGATGTTATAAAGGAAATCCCAAAAGTTAGAAAAGAACTAGGTTACATTCCATTAGTTACTCCTACTTCACAGATTGTTGGAACTCAATCTGTTATAAATATTTTATCTGGTTCTAGATATTCAACCATCACCAACGAAGTGAAGTCTTTGTTGAAAGGTGAATACGGAGAAACTCCTGCACCAGTGAATAAAGATTTGCAGCAACAGGCTATTGGTGATAGTGCTGTTATTACATGCAGACCTGCAGATTTACTCAATGATGATTATCAGTCAGCAAAAGAAGATTTTGAAAAAGCTATGACAGAAAACAATCTCATGTCTGAATCATCTGATGAAAACGTACTGATCTATACAATGTTTCCAGAAATTGGAGTGAATTTTCTAGCAAATATTGATAATCCAGATTACTTTGAACCTGAGCCGCTAGAAATTCACGAATTATCTGATTCTTCTTACTTGGTTAGTGTAGATGACAAGGAATATTCAGTCACTCTGAAGGCTGATAATTCAGTAACAATTAATGATGGAACACAAGCAAATGAAATTAAGAGTAACACTAAAGTTGAAGCTGGGCTTGGAACAATTATAGAGGCTCCTCTTGGTGGAAATATCTTCAGAACAATCGCTTCCGAGGGAGATTCTGTTGAGGCTGATGCAACCATTCTCATACTAGAAGCTATGAAGATGGAGACAGAAATTAAGGCACCTTCAGCAGGAATCATTGCAAGAATTTTTGTTAAACCGGGAGATACTGTAAAGCCTGGTACTCCCTTGTTTGAAATTCAAAGCTAATGAATCTAGAAGCAATTTTTTCTAATTTAGGAATCTTCAGTTTAACCTCTGGACAATCAATCATGCTATTGGTTGGATTGCTAATATTGTATTTAGCTATTAATAAAAAATTTGAACCTCTATTATTGTTACCAATTGGTTTTGGTGCAATCCTTACAAATATTCCTGAAATTGGATTAGCCCTAAGCCCAATAGAAAAGTTAATTTATTATTCTGATGTAAATGAATTAACTGGAGCGATGTCTTTAGTTTCAGCTACTGATGGTGAGTCTTTAACATCATTTATTAAAACAGCATCACATTCTCAGTTATGGTTATTAAATGAATATGCATTAGAATTAGGTTATAAGGCTGGAATTTTAAATACTTTTTATAATGTAGCGATTGGGTCAGGAGTTGCTCCTTTAGTTATTTTTATGGGTGTTGGTGCTATGACTGATTTTGGCCCAATGTTAGCTAATCCAAAAACGTTAATATTAGGTGCTGCTGCACAATTTGGTATCTTTGCAACTGTAATTGGTGCCTTGCTATTAAATAAATTAGGTTTAGTAACTTTTACCCTTAAGCAAGCTGCTGCAACAGGAATTATCGGTGGTGCCGATGGACCTACAGCAATTTATGTTTCTTCAATATTAGCACCTGAGCTTTTGGGTGCCATTGCTGTTGCTGCCTATTCCTACATGGCATTAGTTCCATTAATTCAGCCTCCAATTATGCGACTATTAACAACAAATTCTGAAAGAACAATAAGAATGGTTCAATTAAGAGAGGTTTCTCAGAAAGAAAAAATTGTATTTCCAATTATATTAGTTTTCCTTGTTGGCATGATGCTGCCAAGTGCTGCTCCTCTAATTGGTATGTTCTGTCTCGGAAATTTAATGAGAGAATCTTTGGTTGTTGAAAGATTAAGTGAAGTAGTACAAAACTCACTCATCAACATAGTTACAATTTTTTTAGGATTGGCGGTTGGATCTAAACTTGCAGCGGATCAGTTTCTCACTCCTGAAACGCTTGGAATTCTATCTTTAGGAATAATTGCTTTTTCAATAGGCACAGCTTCCGGTATTTTGATGGCTAAATTAATGAATGCTCTCAGCAAAAACAAAATCAATCCTTTGATTGGAGCTGCTGGAGTTTCTGCAGTGCCTATGGCTGCAAGAGTTGTAAATAAAGTTGGATTAGAAAATGATTCCCAAAACTTTTTATTGATGCATGCCATGGGACCTAATGTAGCTGGAGTAATTGGATCTGCAGTTGCCGCAGGAGTAATGATTCAACTTTTAGCCTGATGCCATGGATCCCTTTAAAAATATTAGACCTTATACTGACAATGAAGTAGCGGGCGTTCTGTCAACACTTACATCTAATCAAGCAGTTTTAAATGCTTTAATTGGGCTTCAATTTCCAAGAATTTTTTCAAAAATCCCTTTCTTTAAGTACTTCATAAAGCAAAGACTTATTTCAAGAGTAAAAACAATCAACACAATTGATGATTATCAAAAAGTATTTAAAAAATTAATGGAAAAAGTTGTAAAAGAATCTATTACTGATTTTTGCGTAAATGGGCTTGATAAGCTTAATCCAAACCATAGCTATTTATTTATCTCCAATCATAGAGATATTACATTAGACGCGGCGCTTCTTGCTCTAAATCTTTATAAATCAGGCTTTAAAACATTTAACATTGCTGTGGGAAATAATCTAATGGAAGAAAGCTGGGCCTCTGATTTATTTCGATTAAATAAAAGCTTTATTATTCAAAGATCAGGAGCAACTAAGAAAGAAATTTACTCTGGTTTATCCCTTGCTTCACAATTTATTAAAAAAAGTATATTTCAAGATAATGACTCAGTTTGGATTGCCCAAAAACAAGGAAGGGCTAAAGATGGAATTGATGAAACTGATCCTGCGTTGTTAAAAATGATTCATTTAAGTGAGAGAAAATCAAAATCTATTGCTGATTATTTTAATTCTTTAAGTGTTGTTCCCGTATCTATCTCATATGAATTTGATCCAAATGATCAATTAAAAGCGATGGAGCTTGATGCATCTGAATTTAATAACAAATATGTCAAAGAAAAAGATGAAGATTTAAAAAGCATTGCTAATGGGATAACTGGATTTAAAGGACATGTCACATTAAATATTTCTGAACCAATGGAATTTGAGCTTAATGATGATTATCAAGCAATCTCAAGCAAAATAACTAATTCAATATTAAAAATGTATGAACTCCATCCAACAAATTTTGCTGCATGCAATTTACTGGGTTGGGATTGGCAAGGCCAAACAGACTATTCAAACAGAGAAATTAAAAAAGCTCAGGAACAATTAGATGACAGATCAAAGTCATTATCAGTTAGCGCGCGTTCAAAATTATTGGAACAATACGCTAATCCTGTGATTAGAAAATTACAATTATATTAACCTGTGAAGTAGCTACTTCTATATAGCTTCGCTACCTGTTTCACCTGTTCTGATTCTTATAACTTCCTCAACATTGGTAATAAAAATTTTTCCATCTCCGATTTTTTCAGTATTTGCAGCTTTAGAAATAACATCAACAATCGAAGCTACTTTTTCATCATCACAAATGATTTCTAGTTTTATTTTAGGGAGTGTATCTATTGTATATTCTGCACCACGATATAACTCAGTATGACCTTTTTGCCTTCCAAAACCTTTAACTTCTGTGACAGTAAGACCTTCAACATCATAATCAAGAAGAGCTTGGCGAACCTCTTCAAGTTTGAATGGTTTTATGATTGCTGATATAAGCTTCATTTTTACCCCCCTGATTTATTTTTATCAAACTTCTACATTATTATGCATCTTAAAATATAAATATTGATTATTTTTTGTGAAATTTAATAGAATTATGATTTTTTTGCACAATTTGTAAGCAAAAAAAACCGCCAACAAAAGTTGACGGTTTTTAGAATTATAGTATTTACTTAAATTCTGGGTAAGCCTCGACTCCAATTTCAGAAGCATCTAGACCAACTTCTTGTTCAGAATCAGTAGCTCTGATTGGCATGAACATGTTTATGACGTAAACAGTTCCTAGACTAGCTAAAAAGCCAAACCCAGCAATGGATACAACACCAATGAATTGATACAAGAATGTTGCATCGCCATTAGTGAAAGGTACAACCATTACACCAAAAATTCCAGCTGTTCCGTGAGCTGAAATTGCCCCTACTGGATCGTCTACTTTCATTTTATCGAAGTATAGAATTGATGCATAAACAATTAAGCCTCCAATAAATCCGATAATCACAGATTCACCACCAGTTGGTGCACTTGGTCCAGCAGTAATTGCAACAAGACCAGCGATAGCACCATTTATTACCATAGTTACATCACTTTTACCTGTCATCACTAAGCTTAAAATTAATGCTCCTAGCACTCCACCGGCTGCAGCCATATTAGTATTTAAGAATACTTGGCTAACTGCAATTGCACTTGCTTCGTCACTGATAACGAGTTCAGATCCACCATTGAATCCAAACCAACCTAACCAGAGAATTAATGTTCCTAATGCAGCTAAGGGAATATTAGATCCAGGCATTGGATTAACAGTTCCATCAGAAGCATACTTTCCATTTCTTGGTCCTAGAAGAGTGACAACTCCTAAGGCAGCAGCTGCGCCCAAAAGGTGTACCGTTCCGGATCCAGCATAGTCAGAGTATCCAAGAGTACTTAAAAATCCACCGCCCCAATTCCAGTATCCCTGAGTAGGATAAATAAAGGCAGTTAAGACAACTGCAAATAAGAAAAATGGAATTAGTTTCATTCTTCCTGCAACAGCACCTGAAACAATCGACATTGCAGTCGCTACAAAAACGACTTGAAAAAAGAAGTCAGCTTGTTGTGAATAGTCCATTCCATATGCCATACCAATTTCTTCAAGTGGCATATCAGTACTTAAGCCCCAGGAAGTTCCTATCGCTGGCAATATACCATAGACAATTGCTTCACCGGCATCATCTAGTCCACCAGATATTGCAAATACAGCATCAGATGGATACATAAGCACAAATCCACATACTAAGTACATGACACATGCTATTGAAAATAAACCAAGGTTTTTGGTTACAATTTCAGAAACATCTTTCTTTTGAACTAATCCTGCTTCTAGCATGGTAAAACCAGCTGCCATCCACATGACAAGAGCTCCTGACATGATTGCATAGAAAGTATCTAATGCAAATTTTACTTCATCCATAATAATCTCCTTAATTAAATGGCTTCGTTGCCTGTTTCACCAGTTCGAATCCTGATGACATCTTCAACGTTAGTTACAAAAATCTTTCCATCACCAATTTTTCCTGTTCCGGCGGTGGATGTTATGGTGTCGGTGACTGTGCTGAGTTTCTCATCTTCAACTAGAATTTCTAGTTTTATCTTTGGTAGAGTGTCTACCGTATATTCAGCACCACGATATAGTTCAGTATGTCCTTTTTGTCGGCCATACCCTTTTACTTCTGAAAGTGTTAAGCCCTCAATACCTGCATCAACAAGAGCTTCACGCACTTCTTGGAGTTTAAATGGCTTAATAATGGCTATAACTAATTTCATGATTTATAGGCTTGCTGAAATTGAGAAGAAAATTCCATCTTCATCACCAGTTCCGTATCCTTCATCTGTCATGTCATACATAGTCAGTCCACACTCGTATGAACCGCAGGCAAAACCATAACTCAGAGTAATATTATCGCTAACATCATCATAAGTACCATATGAAAGCGATACAGGACCAAGTCCATATGAAAATTCTGTGTAATCTGGAGCACCATCTTGACCAGAAGCGAAGAACACGCCTAAATCACCAAAAGAAAGGCCTAAGTAGATTTCTTCGAAATCTAAACCAGTTTGGTTTTCAGGATAATCAAATGCAATGTAACCAACGTCAACACCTACATTACCTAAAGAAAAACCATAGCCAGCGTAATAATCTAACTCACTACCTGCGCCATCGTTAAAATTAACGTTTGACCCCCAGATGCCTGCGTAGAAACCGCCTTCAGCTTCGTAATCAAAACCGCCCTGAATGGCAGGCCCATCACTTTGTGTCATTCCTCTCCAGACATAATCTGAAGTGAAGGCCACATTTGCGCTTACAGCTGCAAAAGAGGGGATAGCAAGCATACTTACTAATAATAATAATCGTTTCATAATTTCTCCTATATGTTTATGAACTTACAATAATTAGTAATGCAATTACTGTGCCAATTGATTCTTTAGTAAATATCCATCAATAAAACTGCACAAATGTATTATTTTTAATGTATATTGCTTTTATGAAAATTGGGTCTCCAAAAGAATTAAAAACTAACGAATTTTAAATGGTTTAAATCCTTCCTTAGTAATAGATTCTTTTGGAATTGTTTAGATAATATGGAAAAAGTAGATTCAGAAATATGGAAAAATGACGATGAATGGGGCGATTGGATGGTGGAATTTGTTCCATGTAAAAAAGGCCCTAACTTCTCAGATGAAAATTTTAAAGATTTCACTGAACGATGGAACGAAAAAATAGATAAAGAGAATTTTGATATTCTCATGGCTGTATCATTATTACCAAGATCATCAAACCATAATTACGATATGCTATGGCAGCAAGAACTTTGGACCAAAGATAGAGATAAATTTTGGAAAGATTGGAAAGAAAACCATGAAATTAAATGGAATGATGAAAATGGATCAGTGCTTCTTTTTGATACAGATAATATTTTAGAATATAAGGCTAGCATTAGAGGAAAGATTCTGCCCTTTGATGAGAGGATGTACTTTCAGGAATTTAGATATTGTAACTATAAAGAGGGCTTTAATGAGTCTGATTTGCTTGCCTTTGAGAAACGTCATCATAAAAAAATTAAACAATTAGATATCATGGGATCATGTCTTTCTGCACTATTAAAACCTTTAAGCGAAGACACAAAAAATACTTTTGATTTTGTTTGGCATAACTGTTTTGACACACTTGAGAATCATAACAGCACTATAGAATTATTAAACAACAGTATCGGCGATTTTGTCACTTTCGAATCTATTTCGCATATAGGAAGGAAAATCCGTTAATTTAAGTCAAAAAATAACTTTATAGCTTTTTTGCAATGAAATTTAGCAAAAAAAACATTTGTACTGGACATTTGTACGATTACATATATATTTATTATATGTAAACCATGATTATTCAGGGGGAAAATTCATGAAATTATTAAAAAAATTACTCACTATCACTCTAGCTTTGCCTTTTATCTCGTTTGCAAATTTTACTTTTGCGCAAGAAAAAAGCATGGAAGAAGTTGTTATTACTGCAACTTTTAGAGAAACAAATGCAATGGATACACCGATGTCGGTTGATGCAATTGGCGAAGATTCAATGGAGCAGCTTAGCGCCGAAAGTCTAGAGGATATATTTAGATCGTCTGCTGGACTAAACTTATTTTCTGATGGTATCGGAAGAAGCAGAATTATTATCAGGGGTGTTGACTCTCAAGATATAGCTTATCCAGGTGCTCAGATGGGTGCGACTACTGGAGTTTATATAGATGATGTGCCTATAACATCGGGTATTTCAGGCTCTTATGGTAGTGCAGGAGATACATTTGATCTAAATCGTGTTGAGGTGCTTAAAGGCCCTCAAGGTACATTATTTGGTGAGGCATCTCAGGCTGGAACAGTCAGGTACATTTACAATAAACCCAATAAAAGTGAATTTGAATCAAAAGTTAAGGCTAAATATGGAACAGGTTCTGATTCTGGAGATTCAACAAGAATAGATGCAATGATAAATATTCCTTTAGAAAATGGAGCTATGAGATTATCAGCATACACATCTACAGTTGGAGGCTTTATTGATTATAAAACAGCAACCAAAGACAAAGAAGATTGGAATGAAGGTGATATGTCAGGTGGTAGATTCTCAGTTCTTTTTGAGAGAGACAATCTTACAACTCAATTTTCTAGTACTTTTGCCAAGAATGAACAAGATGGTTATAACTGGTCTTATGCGACTCCGGATGCAGCTAATCCTTATTTAGATAACAGAAGTTTAATACTTCCATATTCTGCAGCTGAATCTCTCTACGTTGGAACTGCAGCACCAGCTGCTGATTATTTTGTTTATGATCCAAAACTTGGTCGCTCAGTTAATGTAGGCAGCAATATAATGCCTGGAAATGAAGAAGAATATAATGTTAATTCTTTAAAATTTGATCTGGAAACTGAAAATGGAACTTTCTCTTCTATAACATCTATGATGAATAGAGATGTTCAAAGAAGAACTCCTTTTAACGAAGAGAGAAGATTTGTTCTAGATATATATGTCAATGGCCTAACACTTAATTTTGGTGAAGGTGTTTTTAGTGCTGATGGTTGGCAAAACTGTTTTATTCCTTGTAATGATCCTGCGATTTCTGGACCACAGAATGCTTCTTTTACAAATATTTTTGCAGCTCCTTTTCCGGACGGAAGATCTATTTCAAACGCAGTTGGTATAGTAACTGGTGAATCTGAGCAGTTAACTCAAGAATTTCGTTTCACTGCTGAGCCTACAGATGATTTATTTTATGTCGTAGGATTGTTCTTTAAAGATTCAGAAGAAAATAGAGATACAACCTTTCCTCAATCATACTTTACACCTGCAAGGGCAACTCTTGGGGGTGCAACTGTTGACAGCAGAGGTAATCCGATTTGTTCATTAAATTGCGGAATGAAAGTGGACTTCGAAAGTCCTAACACTGACATAGAAGATACATCTATTTACGGTGAATTAACCTATCAGATGGATGAAAATTGGACTGTTACTGCAGGAGTTAGATTTTCTGATCTGAGTAAAACTATTGTTGTGGGAGATACTACAGATGAGTTTAGTGAAAATGCTACAACTCCTAAATTGAATATTTCATGGTCTGATGACGATCATTTATTGTACCTAAATTATTCTTCTGGTATTAAAATGGGTGGCTCAAACGGAGCACCCCTATGGAATAAATCTAGATGGATTGCACAAAATGCTGTTGCTCCTGGGACACACAGCCAAGAAAAGCTTGCTTATGCAGATACAGTTACTCAATATGATTCTGATGAACTTACCAATTTAGAATTAGGATACAAAGGTACTCTTGCTGATGGTAAAGTTGATTTAACTGCTGCTGTCTATCAACAAGAAATTGATGATGTGGCTATTCATGTCTCTGACTACGCTTTAGATACTATAGGTGGAGTATATATTGCTAATGCTGGAGACGCATCTTCAGATGGTTATGAGTTTACATTTAGTTACAATATAACCGATAACGTTTCTGTATCAGCCTTTGTAACTGATACCGATGCTACGTTAGATAGTGGCTTCAAAGGTTTCGGCGGAGGAACCTTAGTAGCAGCTGGCAACAAGATGGCTAATGCACCAGAAGAAACTTTTGGTTTTAGTATTGATGCATCACACGAGCTTGGAAATGGTATGTCAGGAAGATTCTTTGCTAATTACTCAACCGTGGGTGACAGGTTTGGTGATTCAGCTAATGAATACGCATTGGAGGAATACTCAGTTGCAAATCTAAGATATACCCTTAATAGTAATAATGGATGGAGAGCTGCGTTGTATGTAAATAATGCAACGGATGA
Organism: uncultured SAR86 cluster bacterium; assembly: GCA_902623685.1. Classification (GTDB taxonomy): domain Bacteria; phylum Pseudomonadota; class Gammaproteobacteria; order Magnimaribacterales; family D2472; genus D2472. The sequence continues at coordinate 6,608 of CACNUQ010000002.1, read as the reverse complement.
AGTCTATGCTACTTATGTTGATGATGTTTCTTACGGTTTTGGTACATTGGGTAGACAATATGGAAGACCAATGGAGACAGGCATTAGCTTAATTTGGGATTTTAACTAGAAACAAGGCTAAGATAAAAAATACCCGGACTTGAGAGAGCCCGGGTTTTTTTTTATATAATGAAAGTCATTTAATAGTTTATATATTCAATGAGACTAAAAGCATGAAGATAGCAACAAATAGTGGAATTGTTTTAGGTAAGCTTGACAAAGACATTTATTCATTCAAAGGCATACCTTATGCTGAGCCTCCAGTTGGTAAAAATAGATGGCTCCCCACAAAACCTATAACACCATGGTCTGAAATAAAGGACTGCACTGAATATGGTCCTATCTCACCTCAGAATGAGGCAGTTTATGACAATGAGGCAACATCAGAAATCACTCAATCACTTTCAAATCAGAGCGAGGATTGTTTGAGTTTAAATATTTGGACTCCAGAAATAGAGGATGCCAAAAGACCTGTAATGGTTTGGATACATGGTGGGGCTTGGTGGATGGGAAGTGGAAATGAAGATCTTCTGAACCCAGATAACATTTGTAGAAATAAAGAATTTGTTGTCGTCAGTATAAATTACAGATTAGCCTGCTTTGGTTTTCTCAGACTCACTGATATTACAGAAGGAAAAATAGATTCGACAGGATGTGAAGCATTATTGGATCAAATAGAGGCATTAAACTGGATTAAACAAAATATCCAATTTTTTGGTGGGGATGAAAATAATATTTCAGTTATAGGTCAATCAGCTGGAGGTCACAGCATAAGCACACTGATTTCAATGCCATCAGCAAAAGGTCTTTTTCAGAAAGCTATTATTTGTGATGGAGGTGCGGAGACTTTTCAACCCAAAGAGGAATCTAATAGATTGGCGCTAAAGCTTTTAGAAGAGTACAACATTGACCCTAAAGATATTGATAAGATTCATGCTTTGACAACAGAGCAATTAAAAGCATTCGATGCAAAGTTGCAGGATCCAAACAGTGATTTTTCAAGAGAAAATCCAGACTTTGCAACTCAAGCACATGCAAAGCCCTGTATTGATGGTCATTATATTCCTCTTGAGCCATTAGAGTCTATAAAACAGGGGTCTGCTGAAGGTATAGACGTTATTATTGGGACTTCAGATGATGAAGCGTTTGGCTATGATGAACTATTTCAAGGTTTAAGAGAGTTTGACCTAGAACAAGCCGTAGATGAAGAATATAAAGACTGGCTAAGGAAATCAAAGTATTTAAATTTCACTAAAGATAAAGCAAAAGATGACATAAGATCCCTATTGTTAGCTTATAGCGATCACTTAAAACAAAATAATTTAGAAGCGTCAATTCCAGATTGTTTCATGAAGATGAATGGTCATAAGTACTTTTGGGTCTCGACAGTTCGTTTGGCTGAAGCTTTATCTGTCAAAAACAAAAATGTTTTTAATTATATTTGGACTTTTCCAGGGCCATATGGAAGTCCTTTTCATGGCTCTGGTTTGCCTTTTTATTTTGGATGGCATAAAACTGCCGAGGGAGTTGCAATGACTGGAGAGAGTCCCGAGATAGATAAAGTTGCAGATCTTGTATTCAATATGTGGAGCAATTTTATGAAATCTGGCGATCCTTGTTCAAATGTTCCCAGTATTGAATGGAAGACATATGGACGAGATAGAAATACTCTTGTGATAGATAAAGAGTTTCGTATTGTAGAAGACTTTAACTCTTCTCTTAGAAAAGCATGGGATAAGGTAGAATCGAGAATTCCAGGCAATCTATAAACAATGAGCAATCTCTCATTTAATTTAAAAGCTAGTTATGGATTAGGTCAGCTATCTGTTGGAGCGTTAAGCCTTATGCAGAGAATGTTTTTATTTTTTTTTTACGTCCAAATTCTCGGTTTATCTCCCTTATTGGCAGGTACAGCTTCTGCAATAGCCTCGTTGTTTGATGCAATTACCGATCCAATAATTGGTTCTTTATCGGATAATTGGAGATCAAAATATGGTAGGAGATTTCCTTTCCTTGTTATTGGTACATTTCCTACAGCCTTGTCTGCATTCTTACTATATACCCCACTTGTAGAGGGGGAAATATTATTATTCTCTTGGTTTGTATTTTTTTCATGCTTAACAAACTTATTTTTAACATTTTTTGCAATACCGCATTTTGCTTTAGGCGCAGAATTATCAAAAGATTATTTAGAAAGAGCATCTGTTGTGGGATATAGGCAATTTTTTTATTTCTTTGGACATGTGATTGTTTTGTTCCTAGCATATGGATACTTTTTTGCACCTACGGATGAATATGCAAATGGCCAACTGAATCCCGAAGTATATAACCCCTTTATAATTGTGGTAGTAACGATCTATTTACTTGCAAGCATAACTAGCGTTTGGAAAACAAAGTCAGTTATTCCTAGCTTGATTACTGATGAAAAAAAAGTAAATTTTTCCATCACAGATAACTTCAAGTCAATCTTTAGTGATATCTATACAGCCCTACAAAATCGTTCATTTAGGATGGTATTCTTTGGCAATATTTTTACTAGCATGGCAGCAGGAGTTACTTTTAATTTAGAGTTATACGCATTAACTTTCTTTTGGGGATTGTCAGGTGAGATGAGTCTTCTGCTGGTAGGACTAGCATTTTATCCTGGAGCATTTATAGGAGTATTTATAGCAAAACGATTAATCAGCAGATTGGACAAAAGAAATTCCATGTTATATGGAAATGCTATGTGGATCATTTTTATAATCATTCCAATATTAATGAAATTATTGGGAATGCTTGATGATCTTGAAATGTCTATAATAGTTATGATCTTAGTGTCTTTTAGGATAATGCAAGGCATTGCCATTACTCCTTGTGACATAGCATTTGGATCAAGTCTCGCAGATATATCTGATGAGCAAGAAATACAAACACATAAACGTCAAGAAGGTGCATTTTTTGCTGCTGCATTTTTTTCAATTAAAGCCGCGCTTGGACTAGGCTCTGCATTATCAGGTTTTGCTCTATGGTTTATAGCATGGCCATCTAATGTCGATAACATAACATCTGAAAATTTGTTCGATCTTGGTATTGTTTTAGGTCCATTTGTAGCAGCTTTGGGACTAATTTCGTGTTACTTTTTCAGTAAGTATGACCTTTCTAAAAACAGGCATATAGAAATTCTTAATCAGTTAGATATTAGAAAAAAATAAGAAATTTAACTTACAGCTTATCTGGATGAATGCCACCATAGGCTGCTGCTGTCCAGCCTCCATCTACAGCAAAGTTGGCACCATTAGTATAATTGCTTGCACGTGAAGCTAAATATATGCATGTACCACCAATATCTTCCATCGTACCTATGTTCTTTGTTGGAACATATGCAGCTAAGAGATCAGGATTATCTCTAGCTACGATATTCATATCACTCGCAAAGGCTCCTGGGCTAATACAATTTACCCATATATTATTGGGGGCTAATTCATTTGCGAGACTTTTTGTTAAATGAATTAAGCCTGCTTTTGACGCGGTATATGGGTAAGAATCCTCAAATGCTACGCCCAAACCGTCTATCGAAGCTATATTTATAACTTTGGCGGGATTTTCTTTTGTTTTATTTTTTTCCAAAAGAGGCTTAAGTCCTTGAATAAGAAAAAATGGCGCTTTGATATTTAGATTAAATGTTTTGTCCCATCCTTTTTCAGGAAAATTATCAAAGGGCTCATGCCAGCCAGTTGCAGCATTATTTATCAGGACATCAAGTATGTCTTCTTTATTTTCTATTTCTCGAACGAGGGCATCTATTCCTTCTTTAGATGAGATATCATTTTCTATGCCAATACATAAACCATACTTACTGAGTTCTTTAGCCGTTTGTTCTACTACCGCACCATGACGTGCTGTTATATAAACTTTTGAACCAGAGCGCACAAAAGCTTCTGCAATCATTTTTCCAAGGCCTTTTGAACCACCTGTTATCAAAACTACTTTACCCTCTACGCTAAATAAATCTTGCATTTGCCTTTCTCTTCTTAAAATAACCCGTCTTCTCTTACTGCCTCAAAAGATGCCTTCATTGATTCGATAATTGTGGTTACATCTTCATCCGTGTGCGCATCACACAGGAAAGCAAGTCGAACACCAGGCACCATTACGTTGTGACCAAGGAGATGAAGATAAAATTCATTTTCAGCTTGTTTGTGTTCACCGCCATAATAACCCTTGATATCAAACCCATTGCTAATTGATTCCCTCTGAAATTTCATATGAAACTTTGAGCCAGCGTTAAGAATTTGTGCAGGATACTCATTTTCCTCACAGAATTTATTAATTTCATTTGTCAGTCTATTACCCTTATCCATAAGAGAAGGGTATATGGTATCTTTATTTTCTTTTAGGTGAGATATCACTGCTTGACCTGCAATCATGGACAATGGATTGCCATTAAAGGTGCCTCCATGAAAAATTCTTTTATCGCCACCTCTGCCACCGAATACTGCCATTATATCTTTTCTACCTGCCACAGCACCCACAGGAAAACCACCACCGGTAATTTTTCCATATGTAGCCATATCAGCTTTTATACCGTAGTAACCCTGGATACCTCCATAATCTACCCTAAAACCAGTCACTACTTCATCCATTATCATAAGAACATCGCATTCAGTGCAAACATCTCTTAGACCTTGAAGAAAATCTTTATTATTAAGTCTAGGATTAGAATTTTGAGATCCTTCGAGAATAATAGCTGCTAAGTCGTCTTTATTTTTTCTAATCAAATCAAAGGCAGCTTCATTTCTATATGGCAAAAGCTCTAGAGTATCATTTTTTATTACATCACTGATTCCAGAAGATACATACATACCATTCGGCTTGTCATTAGTTCCTTCTTCGAAAGTTGCATAAAATAAGGCATAGTCGTGAGCTCCATGATAAGCCCCATCAAAGACTCCTATTTTTGATTTTCCGGTGAAAGCTCTTGCTGCCCTCATTGCATACATTGTTGCTTCAGTGCCAGTATTAGCCCATATGACTTCTTCAGCGCAGGGACTTGCATCACACAATAACTCTCCTAGTTCAAATTGTGCCTCACCTGGAAGTCCAAAAAGCCATCCTCTATTGAGTTGCTTATCAACAGCCTCTCTTACAACAGGATGATTATGCCCCAGAATAATTGGACCAAAACCCATGGTAGTGTCAATGTAAGTATTACCATCTACGTCTGTCATATTCCCACCTTCAGCACTTTCCATGTAAACAGGATGGGGCAGCCGGACGGTTTGTATTACTTCTTGTGCTACTTTTTTACCTTTGTTTTTAATCTCAAAAGATTTTGGGGTTCTCTCCTTAAGTATTTTTCGAATAGATTGAGCATTCTTACCATGCAATATTTTATCTTCTATGCTAATTGTTGTTTCCATATACCTTCATTAGTTTTGTTACCGTACAAATGTACTATAGTAGATTTATTATGACAACTTATTCAGTTAAATGTGAAGGTTGAAATCAATTTATCTTTGCTATTATTTTCGACCTTATATTTTTAAAAATAATTTATTTTTTTATCTTACATTTGTATTGTTTGTCGTACAAATGTATTATAAAATTGATTTTATAAATCCAGTAACAATAATATATTTATGAAAGAATACGATTTAGTTATACAAAACGGAACAATTATTGATGGGAAGCGAACTCCTAGATTCAAAGGTGACATAGGAATACGAGATGGAGTAATAGAATCCATAGGCAAAGTCCACACCAAAAATGCAAAGAAAGTTATTGATGCTGAAGGTAAAATTGTTGCACCAGGTTTTGTAGATTTGCATACACATTTTGATTCCCAAATTTATTGGGATCCATGGTGTACTATGAACGGCTGGCACGGAATTACGACTGTTACCATTGGAAATTGTGGTTTCGGTTTTGCACCTTGCAAACCTGAAGATAGAGACGCGTCTATGAGAACAATGGAAAGAAACGAAGCTGTCAGATTTGAAACCATGAAAGAAGGCATGCCTTGGGATTGGGAGACTCATCCAGAGTTCATGGATAGCATTGAAAATACCCCGAAAGGTGTAAATGTTGCCACCTTTACTCCTCTTGGCCCCTTAATGATGTATGTGATGGGTAAAGAGGCTGCAAAAACCAGAAAGTGCAATAAAAAAGAAAGAGAAGAAATTTGTAGATTAATAGAAGAATCTATGAATGCTGGTTCTCTAGGAATTTCTGCACAAAGGTTAGGAAAAGAATCTGTTCAGAGGGACTCAGATGGCTCTCCAATGATCACAGATTTAATGGATGCAGATGATTTTATTGAATTTGCAAAAGTTCTTAAAAAGCTTGGAAGAGGATTTATGCAGGTTCTCGGAGGAGAATTTGATTTTAATGAGAAATTAATGGAGGCCTCAGGCAGACCAATGATTTGGAATGCCTTGGTTACTATAGTCGATCAACATGGCTTAACTTTTGGTAGTTTATGGGAAATTACCGATTGGATTGAAAAATGTAATGCAGAAGGAAAAAGAATTGTAGGTCATGCAGTTACTGTTCCTACAGATTTTCAATTTCAATTAATTGATTTTAAT
>CACNUQ010000001.1 GCA_902623685.1 uncultured SAR86 cluster bacterium | reverse complement strand
GCATTAATATATTAAAGGTTAGATATATAATCGAGTCCATGAAATTTCTTTCTCCGAGGAAGTATTCATTTTCCCAGCTGTTCATACTAAGAATGCTTCCAATACCAACAAACCAAATAATAAGTCCAAGAATTATTGCTGCAACTGATCTTGAAACAATCTTGTTCTCCTCAAAATATGCAACGCTCGGCTCGAGTAAAGAAATTGCACTGCTTAAAGCTGCAATGGAGAGAAGCATAAAAAATGCAGGACCAATAATATTTCCTAGAGGCATTTCAATAAAAATAGTTAATAAGCTTTTAAATACCAAGCCTGTTCCTTGCTGAGGCTCCATACCATAAGCGAAAATCATTGGAAAAATAGCAAGTCCAGCTAGTATTGCAATTAGTGTATCCAAACTGGCAACGGTTAAAGATGTTTTAAAGATATCTTCTGACTTTCTCATATAAGATCCATAGCACATGATGGAGCCCATGCCTAAACTTAGACTAAAGAAGGCTTGACCCATTGCGCTCAAAAAAGTTTCTGGGCTGACTTTTGAGAAATCTGGAGTAAAGAGATAGGCTAAACCTGCATTAAAATCTCCATTTATCATCGCGTTAATTAGCATCACAATCATTAGAATGAATAACATAGGCATTAGAAGACGAACCATCCTCTCAATTCCTGCAATAACACCTGAAGCAATAATGGCAATATTCATTCCTATAAAAATTGAATGCCAGAAAAATAGTGTCGATGGAGATCCTGTTACTTGTGCATATTGCTCAAAAGACGAAATATCTGTATTTGGCATAGCTGCAATTCCTATATAGTTGATACATATTCCAGCCAGAACACTATAAAAAGATAGGATTAAAACTCCAGAAAATAATCCAGTCCAACCAACTGTTTGCCAGTAACCTGTTTTACCAGAATCAATTGCAGCTTTTTTCATTGCGCTGACAGGACTATGTTGAGAATATCGCCCAATCATTATTTCAGCCATCATTATTGGAAGACCTACAACCAAAATGCAACCCAAATATATCAAAACAAAAGCACTGCCTCCGGCCTCTCCTACTTTATAGGAAAAACCCCATATATTTCCTAATCCTACTGCTGATCCAGCTGCTGCCAAGACAAAAGTCCATTTCCCAACCCAAGTAACTGATTCAGAAATATTTTTTGAAGAGCTTATATTCATATTTTATGTATATGGATTATTTAAAAAAGCAATTGATGTAATGCAACATATTGTAACTAAGTTTGTAATTAAATTTCGTGCATTTGCATATTTAATATTATGTTGAAAATATTCACTATTTTGTTTTTCAAATCTAAGAAATGCATTAAGCGATATTATTAGCAAGGCAAGGCTAGCGGTAAGATTTATAAATGTAGTTAGTGCTGTCAATAAACCCAAGATAGAAAAACAAATTGCTATCCAAAGATCTTTTGATGAAGTGTACTCATTTTTCCAACTCCAGATCATGCCACCCAAAAAAGCAACAATAATGCCTCCATAAATTGATAATGCTTGAATAGACTTTAGGGCTAAAATAGGGTTAAAAATCCATGGAATTAAAGCGAAACAAACAAACAAGCTCAAACCCCAATATATAAGTGTTACTCTAGTCTCCTGCATATACGGCCTCAAAATTTGCAAATAGTTCCAACAGATTCATAATTGTGGGAACCATTATGAATGTAAAGAATAATAATATCATCGTAAAGAATAAAAATGCTTCAAGAAATTACCACTTGAGTGATAAATATCAAGCTGGATTAGTGCTAGAGGGCTGGGAAGTTAAGGGCCTAAGAAATGGAAAAGTGGACGTTAAAAACTCATATGTAACCCTAAGAAATAATGAAGCATGGATTATAGGCTTGAAGATTGATGCTCCAGCGTCATTAAAAAATGAAAATATAGATCCTACTAGATCAAGAAAATTACTATTAAATAAAAAAGAAATAAACAAAATACTTGATGCTGTCAGCCAACAAGGTCTTACATGTATTTTGACATCTCTCTACTGGAAAAATAATAAAATTAAATGTGATATAGCCATTGGAAAGGGAAAGAAAACTTATGATCAAAGAGAAGATGTAAAACAAAGAGACTGGAATCGAGAAAAACAAAGAATTTTGAAAAATTCAAATCGTTAAGCATTTTAATATATAATCTTTCTCCCCATGGGGGCGAATTGGGTTCGACGTTTTTATTGGATTCCAAAGCGCATGCCAAGATTGTGGTAACTCTTGTAAAACATACTACAAAAAAATTAGTTGCAGAAAACGACAACTACGCTTTAGCCGCTTAATTGGCTAACCAATGCAAGAATTGTCTATGGTTTGAAGCATTGGCAAAATACATAGTCTAGTTTTATTGTGGAGTCTTAACATAATAAAACGAAAATTAATTTAGACTAGCTTTTGATATCCTGCTCTTCGGGTCATCAAGGTGAAACATAAAGAATGAGCTAAGCATGTAGAAGTTTGGCTGAAGGACTAACGGACGCGGGTTCAATTCCCGCCGCCTCCACCAGTTTAAATAATTTTTTTACTTAATAGTTTGTTCAATTGATATCACTTGTTACTTTACATATATTAAATTCATCATTAAACTACCGCCTCAAATTAGATATATGGCAAATAGTAAGCAAGCAATCAAAAGAGCTCGTCAGAATGCTGACAGGTACAAACTAAAGCATTCTCAAAGATCTCAAGCAAGAACAGCCGTCAAAGCTGTGCGAAATGCAATTGCAGAAAATAATAAAGAATCAGCATCTGTTCTCCTTAAAACTGCCCAGAAAGTATTAGACTCTGCTGCGTCTAAAAAAGTGATCCATAAAAATGCTGCTGCGAGAACTAAAAGCAGACTGGTAAAAGCTGTAAAAGCAATAAGCTAACTTTCGACTTCAGATAAGTCCTTTGCAATCATTCCAAGCAACTTGTTTGTATTGTCGCCCGTGAAACCTGAAATTATTTCAATGCATTTATATTTTTCTTCAAGAGAAGACATTGTTTTTTTAATCGTATCAATATTACTCATTTGCATCTGCTCGTCTAGCGTATCTTTTTTATTGATAGCTATCCATATACTTTTGTCTAATAAATTTGGATCGTAAGCTTCAAGCTCTCTCAAAAGAATAGTAAGCTGCTCCTCAATTGATTTTTCAATATTTTGAGGATCTAATAAAAAAAGTAAATGGCCAGTTCTCGAGATATGCTTAAGAAAGTTCAAACCTAGGCCAGCTCCGCTAGATGCTCCTTCAATTAAGCCAGGTATATCAGCAATGATAAATGAGGTTTCAAATATTTGAACTGTGCCTAAATTTGGACGCAATGTAGTAAATGGATAGTCACCAATCTTCGGGCGGGCAGCCGAGACTTTGTTTAAAAAAGTTGACTTCCCGGCATTTGGAAAGCCAACCAATCCAATATCTGCAAGGGAGCGTAATTCCAGTCTTACAGAAATTTCATCACCAGGCCAGCCTGAAGTATGTCGCCTTGGAGCTTGGTTAGTGCTAGATTTAAATCTGAAATTTCCTACTCCTCCTTCTCCGCCTTTGGCAATAAGATAATCCCTTTCTTCTTCACAGCAGTCATAAATTACTTGATTTGATATAGAATCAAAGATCACCGTGCCTTTTGGGACATTTACAATGAGATTTTTTGCATCTTGTCCCGTTCTTTTGTTGCCTGCACCCGGCTCACCGTTTTTAGCTAATAAGTACTTAATATTCCGAAAATTTACTAAGGTATTTAGGTTAGGATCAACTCGAAAAATTATATCTCCTCCCTTGCCGCCATCACCACCATCAGGGCCGCCTCGTGGAATGAATTTTTCTCTTCTGAAACTTGTGCAACCTGCGCCACCATTTCCAGCTCTTGCTTCTAGCAGAGCTTCATCGATGAAGTTCATGATTTGCTATGAGATGACGTTAACTGTCTTTTTTTGCTTGATGCCTTTGTATGTAAACTGGACTTGACCAGCTGCAGTAGCATATAAGGTGTGATCTCTACCCATGCCAACATTTATTCCAGGATGAGTATTTGTACCTCGTTGACGAATTATAATTTCGCCAGATTTAACAATTTGGCCACCAAAACGTTTTACACCTAGTCTCTTAGAGTTAGAATCTCTACCGTTTTTACTGGAACCACCTGCTTTTTTGTGTGCCATTTCTACTTACCTACTTTAATTTCTTTGATCTTGATTTGAGTGTATTTTTGTCTATGACCAATTTTTCTCATGCTGTGCTTTCTTCTTCTAAACCTAAGAATGGTAACTTTATCACCTTTTACTTCATCTACTATTTCAGCAACAACTTTAGCATTTTCTATATAAGGTTGGCCAATTTGAACGTCATCGCCATCAACATAAAGCATTACATTTTCAAATGCAAAATCAGTCCCTGAGTCCTCTTGCATAAGATCAACCTCAAGGACCTGTCCTAACTCAACTTTATGCTGTTTACCACCAGCTTCTATTACTGCATACATAGTTATCTCTAAAGGTGGCAAAATATACGCTTTCTAGATGAAATTATCAATACTTATGTATAATTTTAGACTTCTTATCATTGAAGATGTACGTACTTAAATCAAATACAAAAAATGAACTTCGTAAAGTACAAGCTGCTATAAAAAAAGAACTTTCCAGCGAAAAAATTATTCAAGATATTTATAAATATATTTTTAATGCTGAGGGGAAGAAAACTAGGGCACTAATAAGTTTGTTGGCCTCAAAATCATCAAATATAAAATCAAGCATTAGAATAGATTTGGCAAGTATCATTGAACTTTTGCATACTGCCACACTGGTACATGACGATGTGGTAGACGAATCAGATCTTAGACGAGGCACTAAATCCGTAAACCAAGTTTGGACAAATTCATACAGTGTATTAATGGGAGATTTTATATATTCAAAAGCTTTTATATTAATGGTAAAACTTGGGATTCCATCTATATTAGAGGAATTAGCTAAAGCTACAAATGACATTGCAAGAGGCGAAATCATTCAATTAGAGCTATATGAAAAAAAGGAATTGATAAAGCTAGACGAATTATTGAAAGTTAGTTATCTAAAAACAGGCAGGCTTTTTGAAGCATCTGCGAAAACAGGAGCCATGCTTGCTGAAAAATCAAAAGAGGAAATCAAAAGTTTTGGATTGTTAGGAAAGGCTCTGGGCACTGCCTTCCAAATTCAAGATGATGTTCTAGATTATGCGGCACTTAAATTAGATACAGGTAAGCCGGCTTTAAAAGATTTTAAAGAAGGGAAAATTACATTTCCATTATATTTTGCTCTACAAGGTATTGATTCGAAGGACAAAAAATTTCTTCTGGAAAAATTAGGTAAGCAAAAAATAACAAGCAAAGATCAAAATAAAATCTATCAATTAATACATAATGATAAAACGCAAAAACAAATAAATGCGTTGTTAGATAAATATTCTAAAGAGACACTGAAGCATTTAAATAAATTGAAGCATCATGCCTGTTACAATGAAATGTTAAACTTAATTGGCTACTCTAAAGTAAGGAAAAAATGACATTTATACCTGCTTCAAGTTACACAAAAGAAGACTTAATTAGTTGTGGAAACGGAGAACTATTTGGTCCAAGTAATGGTCGGCTCCCAGCAGACGAAATGCTAATGTTTGATTCAATTGATAAGATTGATCAAACCTCGGGAAAATACTCAAAGGGTAAAATAATTGCTCGTCTAAACATTCAAGAAAGCTTATGGTTTTTTAAAGTTCATTTTAAGTCTGATCCGGTAATGCCCGGCTGTCTTGGCTTGGATGCAATGTGGCAATTGTTGGGATTTTATCTCTGCTGGCTTAAGTTGCCAGGATATGGAAGAGCGCTGGGCTCAGATAAAGTAAAGTTTTTTGGTCAAGTTACTCCCAATGCAGAGGTTGTGAGGTATGAAATTGATATAAAGCGAGTCATTAACAGAGGAGCCGTTGTTGGCTTTGCAGATGGAAATATGTTTGTTGATGATCGACATGTTTATTCAGCAGAAGGTTTGAGAGTAGGTTTATTCAAGGATACGAGCGAATTCTAATGAAAAGTGTTGTAGTAACTGGCATGGGCATAGTCTCTTGCATAGGTAAAGATCTTCAAAAAGTATTAGAAAGCCTGAAGAAAGGAAAATCAGGTATTTCTAAGAATGCTAAATATAAAGAAATGGGATTTAGAAGTCATATTTCAGGATCTGTAAATATAAATTTAGCTGATTTGATTGATAGAAAGACTCTTCGTTTTATGAGTGAGGCCTCCGGCTTCGGATATATCGCTGCTCAAGAGGCTATTACAAATGCATCAATAAATTTAAGTGAAATGAACTTATCTAGAATTGGAATAGTTGCTGGATCAGGCGGAGCATCTTCGGCTGCTCAAATAGAAGCATCAGACGTCGCAAGAGATAGAGGGCCAAAAAGAATTGGGCCATATGCGGTTACAAAAACAATGGGGAGTACTGTATCTGCTATTTTAGGAACAACTCTCAAACTTAGAGGTGTTAATTATTCTATTTCATCTGCTTGCTCAACTAGTGCTCATTGTATTGGTCATGCTGCGGAGCTTATCCAATTAGGTAAACAAGATATTATTATTGCTGGTGGGGCTGAGCAAGAACACTGGACTTCATCATCTATGTTTGATGCAATGGGTGCGCTTTCTTCACAATATAATAATGAGCCTGAAAAAGCATCCAGACCATTTGATATCAATAGAGATGGTTTTGTAATAGCTGGAGGAGCTGGCATGCTCATCTTGGAAGAAGAAGAACACGCAATTAAAAGGAATGCTCCAATCATTGCAAAACTCAGGGGTTATTCAGCTAACTCTGATGGCTATGATATGGTGTCTCCTTCTGGTGAGGGAGCACAAAGATGCATGAGTCAGGCCATTAAAGAATATGGTTCTGATGTAGATTATATAAATGCTCATGGCACCAGTACTCCTGTTGGAGATCTTGCTGAGCTTAATGCAATAAAAGAGGTATTTGGAAAAAGTGCGCCAATAATTGGATCAACTAAATCAATGACAGGTCATTCTTTAGGTGCAACTGGAGCACAAGAGGCAATTTACTCTATTCTAATGATGCAAAATGATTTTATCGCTCCATCGATTAATATAAATACTCTAGTTGAAGAAGCTGATGGTCTAAATATATCCCAGTCAATGATAGAGCAAAAATTAAATGCTGTTATGAGTAATTCATTTGGTTTTGGTGGAACCAATGCAAGTTTAATTTTTAGCAAACATTAAGCTAATCGAGATCCATTAATAGATTGTTTTTGTGGAATAGCTAAGATAATACTTCCATCTGTCTGAGTAAATCCTGTTACAAGACATTCTGACATAAAAGGCCCTATTTGCTTTTTGGGAAAATTAACTACCGCAACTACCTGTATGCCTATTAAAGACTTTGGATCATAGTGATCTGTGATTTGCGCAGATGATTTTTTGATACCTATTTCATCTCCAAAATCTATTGTCATCTTTATCGCTGGCTTAATTGCTTCTTTGAAATTCTCAGCAGTAATTATAGTTCCAACGCGAATATCAACTTTCTCAAATTCTTCCCAAGTTAAATCATTCATTTCGTTCCTCATTCAATGTTCATCTTCCCACCATGGAAAAAAATCAGGCAAATCAGAAGTAATTTTATTATTAAACTTTGCAGATCGTTTTTCCAAAAAAGAATTAACGCCCTCTTTTGCATCATCTGATGCTCCTCTAGAATCCATAGCCTTACTCTCAATAATATGAGCATCATAGGGATCGCTTTGACTAAATGACCTCCAAAGCATTTGTCTGGTTAATGCTATTGAGACAGGTGCAGATTTCTCTACAAGACCCTTTGCAATATTAATCGCATCATTTATAAGATTTTCTGGTTTATGTAAACTTGAAATTAATGAAATATCAAGAGCTTCATGAGATTCAATAATTCTTCCAGAAAATGTCAACTCTAAGGCTTTAGAGATGCCTACAATTTTTGGTAGAAACCAACTACTACATGCATCAGGAACAATCCCTCTATTAGAGAATACAAAACCAAACCTAGCATCTTCAGATGCAATGCGAATATCGCCTGCAAGTTGCATAGATGCTCCAACGCCAACTGCAGGTCCATTACAAGCAAAAATAATAGGTTTTAAAAATTTGTACATCCGTAGGGTTAGTATGCCGCCTGCATCTCTTCTAAAATCATCTTCTTTAATTCCGAAAGTATCAAATGATGGGTTGAATGTATCTTTGCCACTACTTAGATCAGCACCAGCACAAAATCCTCTACCTGTCCCAGAAATAATTACTGCTTTTAAATTATTGTCTGCTTCTATGGTATCAAATACATTCAATAACTCATTTAACATGAGAAATGTAAAAGCATTTAATTTTTTCGGCCTATTTAATAAGACGACAGCAATATTATCATGCTGTTCAACTTTGATAGTTTTGAAAGTCACCTAAACCTAGAAAGGTATATCTTCCTCTGAAATCTGAGAGTCTTGCGACTGAGCAGTTTGAGAAGTTGGCTGAGATTGATCATAAGCATCCCCATCGCTAGAAGATTGCTTGCCACCAAGCATGTTCATCTCATTGCCAAGTATTTCTGTCGTATATTTGTCATTTCCATCTTTATCTTGCCACTTTCTAGTTTGCAATTTTCCCTCTACATAAAGCTGCGAACCTTTATCAAGATATTGTTCAGCGATCTCTGCAAGTTTTCCAAAAAAGACAACTCGATGCCATTCAGTTTTCTCTCTTTGCTCTCCACTCTCTTTATCCTTCCATGATTCAGAAGTCGCAATTGAAAGTGTGGCAACTGCAGTATTTGTTTGGGTATATCGTATTTCAGGTTTTTGCCCTAAATTACCTACCAAAATTACTTTATTTACTCCTCTAGCCATAATTACCTCTTATAATTAGATAAGTTTAACTCGAAACAAATCAGCTGGATAAAAATTCTGCAAATAAATGGAAAAAATTTCTATAAAAGGTGCCCGAACGCATAATCTGAAAAATATTTCTCTTGAGATTCCTCGAGGAGAATTAATAGTTATTACTGGATTATCAGGATCAGGCAAATCATCTTTAGCATTTGATACTATTTATGCTGAGGGTCAGAGACGTTATGTAGAATCGCTTTCAGCATACGCAAGGCAATTTTTGTCTATGATGGAAAAGCCAGATGTTGATCAAATTGACGGACTTTCTCCTGCAATATCCATTGAACAAAAATCTACGTCCCATAATCCGAGATCAACCGTAGGAACTGTTACCGAAATATATGATTATCTCAGATTATTGTATGCACGAATTGGGATCCCAATTTGTCCTGATCATAATGAGGAACTCTCTGCAAAAACAGTTAGTGAAATATGTGATGAAATATATGCACTTGGCTATGATAAAAAAATTATGATCATGGCACCCATTGTAAGAGGCAAGAAAGGCGAGCATCTTGGTATTTATGAAGACCTAAAAGCTGAAGGTTTTGTTAGGGTAAAGATTAATGATATTGTTTATCCTCTAGATGAGTTTCCAAGTTTAAATAAAAATCAAAAACATGATATTTCAGCTATTGTTGATAGGCTGAAATTGCAAAAAGATGATGATAATCGATCCAGATTATCTGAATCAGTTGATACTGCTCTCAATTTATCAGGGGGCCTTGTTCAGATAGAGGTTCTTGATGAAGAATCAGAAGTGCTGCTTTTTTCATCAAATTTTTCATGTTCTCAATGTGGCTATTCAGTGACTGAGTTAGAGCCAAGAATGTTTTCTTTTAACAATCCTTTTGGGGCCTGTGAAAAATGTGATGGTCTCGGAGTAATTCAATACTTTGATCAAAATAAATTAATCTCGGATGATTCTGCTAGCATTAATGAAGGAGCTATTAAAGGATGGAATAGAAGAAATAGATTCTATTTTCACCAACTAAAGTGTTTGGCGAAACATTATAACTTTGACTTAGACACTCCATGGAAATCTTACTCTGAAGAAATTCAAAATATTCTTTTATGGGGATCGAAGGATAAGATCAACTTTTCTAAAAGCTTTAGAAGTGGCAGCAAAATAGTTCGGCAGCACCGATTTGAGGGCATTATTCCAAATACCGAAAGAAGATTTAAGGAAACAGACTCAGAATTTATTAGAAATGAATTAGCTAAGATGCTATCAGATAGCTACTGTAATACATGTGAAGGATCGAGGCTTAAAAAAGAATCAAGAAATATTTTTATTAATGAAACGCCAATTCAAAATATTACAAATCAAAAAATATCTGGTGCATTATCTTTTTTTCAAAATATTGAACTTGAGGGTGCGAAGGCAAAAATTGCGGAAAAAATTTTAAAAGAGATTAGAGAACGTCTAACGTTTCTTGAGGATGTTGGGCTTAACTATCTCACCCTAGATAGAGGTGCTGGCAGTCTCTCAGGAGGAGAAGCGCAAAGAATTAGGCTTGCAAGTCAAATTGGATCTGGTCTAGTTGGAGTAACTTATGTTCTCGATGAGCCCTCAATAGGTCTTCATCAAAGAGATAATGAGCGTCTCATTAAAACTCTTTACCATCTTAAAAGTCTTGGAAATACCGTAATAGTTGTTGAGCATGATGAAGAAGCCATTAGATGTGCAGATCATATTATTGATATTGGACCAGGTGCTGGCAAACATGGTGGAGAGATTTGCGCTCAAGGAAAATTAAAAGACATCTTGAAAAGTAAAGAATCTATGACTGCTGCTTACCTATCTGGCAAAAGAAAAATTAATTTTCCTAGAAGCGCTAAGAAGCCTGATAAATTTATAGAAATTGTTGAAGCTTCTGAAAATAACTTACAGCATGTAAATGCAAAAATACCTATAGGGATTTTTACTTGTATAACTGGAGTTTCTGGTTCAGGTAAATCTTCTCTTATCAATCAAACTCTTATGCCTATGAGTAGTTTTTTGCTTAATAAAGCTAATCTCAATAAAGAAATTAAGTGCAAACAAATTAAAGGCTTAGAATATCTTGATAAGGTAATTGGAATAGACCAATCTCCAATTGGACGAACTCCAAGATCAAATCCTGCAACCTATACAGGCCTATTCTCACATATTAGAGATTTATTTTCGCAATCTGAAGAAGCAAGAGCAAGGGGCTATAAGCCAGGTCGATTTAGCTTTAATGTTAAAGGAGGGAGATGTGAGGCTTGTCAAGGTGATGGGATGATTAAAGTTGAAATGCATTTTTTAGCTGATATCTATGTAAAGTGTGATATTTGTGAAGGAAAAAGATATAACGAGCAAACACTGGAAGTAAAATACAAAGGAAAGAATATTGCAGAAGTTTTGAGCATGACTGTTGAAGAGGCGCTTGAGTTCTTCAAAGCAATACCAACAATCAAAAATAAACTGCAGACTTTAGCTGATGTTGGCCTAACATATATAACACTTGGGCAGTCAGCTACTACATTGTCAGGAGGTGAGGCGCAAAGAATTAAGCTCGCCAAAGAGCTATCTAAAAGAAGCACGGGGAAAACATTATTTATATTAGATGAACCAACAACAGGCCTTCACTTTTATGATATTGAATTACTACTTGGAGTCTTAAAAAGACTATCTGATCAAGGTAATACTGTCGTAGTAATTGAGCATAATCTAGATGTAATCAAATCAAGCGATTGGATTATAGATCTTGGTCCAGAGGGAGGTAGTGATGGAGGTTTAATAGTTGCCGAGGGGCCTCCAAGCAAAGTGGCTCAGTCTGAAAAGTCCTACACAGGAAAGTATTTAAAAGAAGCTCTTTGAGATTATGCTAAGTTTTCTTTAAGCTCAGGTTCTTCTATTTGAGAGGATTTGTCTAAATTTCTATCAACCCATTCAACATATGCCATGTCAGCTTTATCTCCAGGTCTGAATCCAGCTTTAATAATTCTTAAATAGCCACCTGGTCTATCTTTTGACTTGATAGAAATTTCTGTAAAGAG
This sequence comes from uncultured SAR86 cluster bacterium, assembly GCA_902623685.1. Taxonomy (GTDB): domain Bacteria; phylum Pseudomonadota; class Gammaproteobacteria; order Magnimaribacterales; family D2472; genus D2472. Next base: position 196,041 of record CACNUQ010000001.1, on the reverse strand, counting down.
CTTGTTTACAGCTGAATCAAGCCTGAGCTTGTTAAAGGCTCTTCTCCGATTTGCAACTGAATCATCTTTAGCCATAGTGATTAAAGGCTCAACAAAAGATCTTAGTTCCTTAGCTTTAGGGACCGTTGTTTTTATAAGCTCTTTTTCAATAAATGCTATGGCAAGATTCTTCATCAAAGCTTTTCGATGAGAAGAGTTTCTGTTTAATTTTCTGCCTGATTTTTTATGTCTCATATTTTTAACCCATTGGCGGCCAATTCTCTAATGTCGTTCCAAGAGAGAAGCCCTTTGATGCAAGAACATCCTTAATCTCATTTAAAGATTTTTTACCTAAATTTGGAGTTTTCAATAAATCAAACTCTGTTCTTTGCAATAGATCGCCTATCAAGAAGATACTTTCAGCCTTTAAACAGTTTGTAGATCTAACTGTTAATTCAAGCTCTTCAATTGATCTCATTAGAAACGGATCAAAGTCGTTTTGATCTTTTTTGGCTTCTTGCTCTGCAATTGCATCTAAGTTAACAAAAGCAGCTAATTGTTGTTGCATGATAGTTGCAGCATGCTCTATAGCTTTCTTTGGATCTAACGTTCCATTTGTTTCTAGCTCAACTATTAATTTATCTAGATCCGTTCTTTTTTCAAATCTTGCATTCTCAACTGAATATGCCACTCTCCTAACTGGACTAAACGATGCATCAACTTTCAATGCTCCAATTGCTGTTTCGTCCTCACCTCTAGCATCTGCAGGCTCGTAACCTCTGCCGGTCTTGACAGTAGCAGAAAGTGAAAGAGTTACTTTATCTACTAAAGAAGCAACATGATGTTCTGCATCAGGCAATTCAACATTACCAGGAACTTCAAATGAGTTTGATGTAACCTCACAGGGACCAGAGACATCAAGTTTAATTACTGCACTATTTCCTTCAAGAAGAGTGATAGGCATGTCTTTTAGATTTAACAAAATATCTATTACATCTTCTCTAACTCCTTCAATCGTAGAATACTCATGCGATATACCGTCTATAGTTACATCGGTTATAGCTGAACCAGGCATAGATGATAAGAGTATTCTTCTCAATGCATTTCCAAGAGTGTGGCCAAAACCTCTTTCTAATGGCTCTAAAGTTATTTTTGATGTATTGTTCTCTGCATCATCAACTTGGATGTCAGTTGGTACTAAAAGATCGATTACTGATATTTCCATAATTTCCTTCCGTTTTTAAGTATTATTTTGAGTAAAGCTCAACAATGAGGTTCTCATTAATTTCAGCACTTAAATCTGTTCTATCAGGCACAGATTTGAATACACCCTTGAGAGTTTTAGAATCTACTTCAAGCCACTCACAAGCTTCTCTTTGACTGGCAAGATCTAATGCACTTTTAATTCTTAATTGTGATTTAGATTTCTCTCTTACCTCTAATTCATCTCCAGGTTGAACCTGATATGATGGAATATTAACTATTGATCCGTTTAGATGAAATGCTTTGTGCGAGACCAATTGCCTTGCTTCGGCTCTTGTAGCGGCAAACCCCATTCGATAAACAACATTGTCTAATCTTTGTTCGAGATAACTCAGGAGATTCTCTCCAGTATTACCTTTTGATTTAGAGGCTTTTTTGTAGTAATTCCTAAACTGCTTTTCAAGAACTCCATACATTCTTCTGACTTTTTGTTTTTCACGAAGCTGAACACCATAATCAGATAATCTTCCTCTTCTTAAACCATGAACACCTGGAGCTGTCTCCATATTACATTTGGATTCAATTGATCTTGCACCGCTTTTGAGGAAAAGATCTGTTCCCTCTCTTCTTGATAACCTTAATGATGGACCTCTATATCTAGCCATATTTATACCCTACGTTTCTTTGAAGGACGACAGCCATTGTGGGGCAATGGTGTTACATCCGTGATACTTTTAATTTTTAAACCACATGAGTTTAAAGATCTGATAGCAGACTCTCTACCGCCTCCTGGGCCCCTTACTTTCACATCTAAATTAATCATGCCGAATTCTTTTGCAGTATTTCCAGCTTTTTCTGCAGCAATCTGAGCAGCAAAAGGAGTACTTTTTCTAGACCCACGAAAGCCTGATCCACCTGATGTAGACCAACAAACCGTATTACCCTGTTTATCAGTAATAGTTATAATAGTATTGTTAAAAGAAGCATGAATATGCGCTATGCCATCAGAGATAACTTTTTTAACTTTTTTTCCACTTGCCATTAATTAACCTCTCATTGGTTTTTTTGGACCCTTTCGAGTCCTTGCGTTGGTTTTAGTCCTTTGACCATGAACTGGCAGTTTTCTTCTATGCCTAATTCCTCTATAACATCCAAGGTCCATAAGTCTCTTTATATTTGTACTGACTGAACGACGAAGATCACCTTCAACAGTATAGTTAGCAACAGCTGTCCTAATAGTTTCGATTTGTTCCTCAGAAAGGTCAGAAACTTTTTTAGAATAATCTAGTTTTACGCTTAAGCAGATATCTTGAGCAGTTTTTTTACCAATCCCATATATATGAGTTAAAGCAATTTCAAGATGCTTATTCTCGGGTACGTTTACGCCTGCAATTCTTGCCATATTATTTATCCTTGCTTTTGTTTGTGTTTAGGATCTGTTTTACAAATTACGTACAGAACTCCTTTTCGTCTAACTGTTTTACAATCTCGGCAGATCTTTTTTACTGATGCTCTAACTTTCATATTTATCTATTATAATTTTTTAAATTTGCTTTCTTTAACAGTGATGAATATTGACTAGACATCATGTGGGACTGAACCTGAGACATAAAATCCATTAAAACAACCACTATGATTAATACAGATGTTCCACCTAAATAAAAAGAAACACCTGCGAAATTAATTAAAGCTAGTGGGAGCAAACATATTAATGTTAAATAAATGCTGCCAAAAACTGTAAGCCTTGCTAAAACACTATCAACATAGGCGGCGGTTTGCTCTCCTGGTCTTATACCTGGGACAAACGCTCCTGATTTTTTAAGATTGTCTGTTACTTCCTTTGTATCAAAGGTTAAAGCAAGCCAGATAAAACAAAATGAAATGATGAGAGCAGAAAATGTAAGTATATATAAGGGCTGTCCAGGATTCAGCGCAAGTGAAATTGTTTGTAAAAAACCAAATGATTCAGCCTGTCCAAACCATGTGGAAAGTGAAGCAGGGAACAATAAAAAAGTACTTGCAAATATTGCTGGAATAACTCCTGCCATGTTTACTTTGAATGGCAAATGGCTTGCCTGAGCTTGCATTAGCTTTCTGCCTTGTTGTCTTTGTGCATAGTTGACGGTTATTCGTCTTTGACCCCTTTCAATAAACACCACAATTGCTATAACAAGCATAGCTAAGACACCTATACCTAAAAGCAACAATATATTTAAGTCACCTTGACGCGCTTGCTCTAATGCTTGACCAATAGCACCAGGGATACCAGTTAAAATACTTGTGGCAATAATTATTGAGATTCCGTTTCCAATTCCTCGCTCAGAAATTTGCTCACCAAGCCACATCAAAAAGATTGTACCTGCTACAACACTGAAAACTGCTGAGATAAAAAAAGAAGTTCCTGGTTCATATGCCAGACCGCTAGCTCCTAGTGTAACTGCAAGAGCTGAAGCTTGAACAAATGCAAGAAGAACGGTTCCATACCTTGTGTATTGAGTAATTTGATTTCTTCCAGCCTGACCATCTTTTTTTAGTTCCTGTAAATAAGGAATTGAATTAGAGAATAACTGCATAATAATCGCAGATGAAATATAGGGAACTACATTTAGAGCAAAGATGCTCATTCTCTCAAGAGCTCCACCTGAAAACAAATTAAACATCTCCAGGATGGTTCCTTGATTTTGATCAAACAAAGCGGCAAGTCTTGCTGGATCTATTCCTGGAATTGGAATATGAGTTCCAAGGCGATAAATAACAATCGCCATGAAAACAAATCTTAGTCTTCTCCAAAGATCGCTCATTCCTTTATTTTGTTCAGCCATATAAATTACTCAGCAGAATCCTCTGTTTTTTGAGAATTTTTTTTATCTGTTTTTTTGGTAGTTTTCATAAACTTTTCTTTCATTGGCTTAACTTCAACAGGCACAATTGTTCCGCCAGCTTTTTCTATAGATTTTTTTGCACCTCTAGTTACATTGATCCCAGTTATAGTCATTGGTTGAGAAAGCTCACAGATACCAAAAATTTTTACTTTTTTAGTTGCTTTAGAAATTATTCTTTTAGCTTTTAAAGCATCTAAATTAACTTCTGTCATAGTAGATATATTTTTAAGATTTATTTCTTTAGAGCCTCTATTAACTCTGGACGAAAAGCCAAACTTAGGAATCCTTTGCTGCAAGGGCATTTGTCCTCCCTCGAAACCTCTGGCAATTGATCCACCTGACCTAGATTTCTGACCCTTGTGTCCTCTACCAGCAGTTTTACCAGTTCCAGAACCAATACCTCTTCCAACTCGCTTCCTATTTTTGGAAGTTCCTAAATTAGTGAGAGTATTTAATCCTAAAGAGTTATTAGTATCTGAATTTCCCATCTTAGCTATCTTTCACCTCTAACATATCTCTTATCTTGTTGATCATTCCTCGATTACTAGGAGTGTCTTCTACAGTCACAGTCTGTTGTAACTTTCTAAAACCAAGTCCCTTAACGCATTTCTTATGATTAGGCAGCCTTCCAATACTGCTCTTTATAAGTTTTATATCTATTGTTTTTTTACTCATAATATTTCTGATGTCTTTTTACCTCTGCGTAAAGAAACTTCTTCTGGAGATTCCATTGAACACAATGCATTTATAGTTGCCCTAACAACATTAACTGGGTTAGTAGATCCATAACATTTAGCTAGGACATTTTGAACTCCAACAAGTTCTAATACAGCTCTCATAGCACCACCAGCAATAATTCCTGTTCCCTCTGCAGCAGGCTGCATGTAGACTTTTGCTGCACCATGTTTCGCCTTTACTGGATACCAAAGAGTTGAAGCATTCAGACTAACATCAACCATATTTCTTCTAGCATTCTCCATAGCTTTTTGTATTGCAATTGGTACTTCTTTTGCTTTTCCTCTTCCAAATCCAACTTTTCCTTTACCGTCACCAACGACACATAAGGCTGTAAATCCAAAAATGCGCCCGCCTTTTACAACCTTAGCAACCCTGTTAACCTGTACAAGCTTTTCCTCAAGTGCATCTTGTTGCTGTAAGTTATTATTTTGTTGACTCATTTTTTAAAACTCCAATCCAGCTTCACGGGCTGATTCTGCGATGGCTTTTACGCGGCCATGGTATTTATAACCTGATCGATCAAAAACTACTTTTTTGATGCCAGCCTCAATTGCTCTTTCTGCAATCTTTTGACCAATTGCTTTAGCAGAACTCATATTGTTAGTAGACATTTTATCTGCCTTCTCATTTGTTGAAGCTGAAGCCAAAACAGTTGCACCAGTAGAATCAAAAATTTGTGCATACAAATTTTGAGAAGACTTAAAGACTGATAGCCTAGGTTTATCCTGCTGAGATATCCTAATTCTAGTCTTTGCTGCGCGTCTTATTCTAGAGTCTAATTTAGAATTCATTTATTATGCCCCTGCTGCTTTTTTAGCTTCTTTTCTTCTAATGTTTTCATCTGAGTATTTAACACCCTTGCCCTTATATGGCTCTGGCGGTCTAAATGCTCTAATTTCTGAAGCAACTTGACCAAGAACTTGCTTATCATGACTTTTAAGCACAACTTCAGTTTGCGACGGTGTTTCAACTTCAACCTGCTCAGGAAGCTCGTAGTGAACAGGATGCGAAAAACCTAATGTAAGTTCCAGTTTCTTTCCACTTGCTTTAGCTCTGTATCCAACTCCCACCAATATTAATGTTTTTTGAAAACCTTCAGAAACTCCAATAACCATATTATTAATTAAAGATCGAGTGGTTCCAGCAAGCGCGGTTGATTCTATAGAAGATTCATCGTACGAAACTTTAATAACATCGTTTTCATGTTTTGCAGATACTGAATCCGGAAACGTAAAGTCGGATTTACCTTTAGCGCCAGATACTGAGATAGTCCTTGCATCTAACTTGATTTCTACCCCTGATGGAATTGGTACTGGATTTTTAGCAACTCTAGACATGATTAAAAAACCTCACAAATAACTTCGCCGCCAATATTTTGTGATCTTGCATCCTTGTCACTCATCAATCCTTTATTGGTAGAAAGAATATACATTCCCAAGCCATTCTTAACCTCGGGAAGGTCTGAAGATGAGGAGTATCTCCTTAAGCTAGGTTTAGATATTCTCTTGATTTCTCTAATTGCAGGAGCTTCATTTATATATTTAAGGGAAATGCTCAAAGAATCTTTGCCATCTAATGAAATCTTTTCACAGGAAGCCAAGTACCCCTCTTTTACAAGCAAAGAGACGAGCTCGTGTTTAAATTTAGAAAAAGGTGCATTAATAACTTTTTTGCCGCGCATAAGGCCGTTTCTAATTCTTGTTAAACAATCTGATATAGGATCTTGAAAACTCATAATATTACCAACTTGATTTAACCAATCCAGGGATGTCACCGCGCATTGCAGCTTCACGTAATTTAATTCTACTAAGTCCAAATTTTCTATATACAGCATGAGGTCTACCTGTCATTGAGCACCTTCTCGTTACTCTGGATGGACTTGCATTTCTAGGAAGTTTTTGTAATTTTTCAAAAGCCGCCATTTTTTCTTCGTAAGAATTCTCAGGATTTAAAAATGCCTTTTTCAATGCAGCTCTTTTTAGAGCAAAACGTTCAACTGTCTTTTGTCTTTTAATATCTCTAGCTATAACTGATTTTCTTGTCATATAGTTTTACCTTATTTTTTAAATGGAAAATTTAATACTTCTAGCAATGCTTTAGCATCTTCATTGTTAGAAGCTGATGTATTTATGCAAATATCCATGCCACGAATCTTATCTATATTGTCGTAATTGATCTCAGGAAAAATAATTTGCTCTTTGATTCCCATACTGTAATTGCCTTGACCATCAAAAGATTTAGGATTTAAACCTCTAAAATCTCTTTCTCTTGGAATTGCAATATTTACTAATCGCTCTATGAAGTCATACATTCTGTCACCACGCAATGTAACTTTGCATCCTACCGGCCATCCCTCACGCAATTTAAAGCTTGCAACAGATTTGCTTGCTTTGGTTATTACAGCTTTTTGACCGGCTATTAGTTCAAGATCATTTAAAGCAGACTCCAAGTGTTTTTTGTCAGTTAAAGCCTCTCCAACACCCATATTAATAACTACCTTAGTGAGCTTTGGTACAGCCATTGCATTATTAAGTCCCAATTTATCTTTCAATTGAGGTAATAATTCTTTATTAAATGTTTCTCTTAAATTCATTATTTAATTTCTTTTTTATCTGATGAATAAACTCTTAATTTCTTATCTCCATCCATTTGAAATGCAATCCTGTCAGCCTTTTTCATTTTAGGATTCCAAATTGCTACATTTGAAAGATTAATTGCAGCTTCTTTTTCAATTATTCCACCTGTTTCACCTAGTTGAGGATTGGGCTTAGTATGTTTCTTAATCAGATTAATTCCTGTTATTACAGCTTTATTATTAAATTTAGAAATTTTTTGGATAGTTCCTTTTTTTCCTAAATCCTTTCCTGCTATGACTACAACCTCATCACCGGTTCTTAACTTCGTTACTGTTTCATTGTTTTTTTTCATTACAAAACTTCCGGGGCTAATGATAAAATTTTCATATGTTTTCCATCTCTAAGTTCTCGGGTAACTGGTCCAAAAACCCTTGTGCCAATGGGTGCTTTATTTCCACCTATTAACACTGCTGCATTTTCATCAAATTTAATTAATGAGCCATCTCTCCGTCTCACACCTTTTTTTGTTCTAACCACTAACGCATCAACAACTTGGCCTTTTTTCACTTTACCAGTTGGAATAGCCTCTCTTATTGCTACCTTGATAATGTCACCGATATTGGCATAACGTCTCTTTGAACCACCTAACACCTTGATGCACATTACACTTCTGGCCCCGCTATTATCAGCGATAGTTAAAATCGATTGCATTTGAATCATGACTAATTATCCTCACTCATTGATTCAGATACTGATGCTTCATTTTCAGAGAGCAATTTCCATGTCTTAGATTTTGAATATGGTTTACATTCTTGCACTGTAACCACATCACCAATCCTAGCCACATTCGCCTCATCGTGAGCATGAACTTTTGTAGAGCGTTTCATAATTTTGCTATATGTTGGATGCTTAACCTTTCGCTCGACTTTAACAGTTATTGTTTTATCAGCTTTATCGCTTATGACCACACCAGTCAACTGTCTTGGATTAGTACTCATGCTGATGCTTCCTCAGATTTTTTTTCGTTAATAATAGTTTTTATTTGAGCAATTTTTTTTCTATCAATTGTTATCAAATGAGACTCATTAAGTTGTCCAGTCTTATGCTTCATCCTGTTTTTAAATTGGTTTTCTCTAGTTTCTAATAAAAGACTTTCAAGAGCTTTAATATCCTTCTTGCGTAGGTCTTTTAGATCACTTGTTAACTTTGCCATTTTTATAATGCCTTTTTAATAAATGTAGTTCTTACAGGTAACTTTGCTGCAGCTAATTTAAAAGCTTGTCTTGCAACTTCCTCAGATACTCCCGCCATTTCATATAAAACTGTTCCAGGTTGAACAAGGCTTACCCAATATTCGACATTACCTTTGCCTTTGCCCATTCTTACCTCTAACGGTTTTTTTGTAATTGGTTTATCGGGAAATATACGAATCCAAATGTTACCACCTCGTTTAATTGATCTTGTCATTGCTCTTCTTGCAGACTCGATCTGACGCGCAGTTATCCTGCCCCTAGTTGTAGCTTTTAAAGCATACTCACCAAATGCGATAGTATTCCCTGATTGAGCAAGGCCTCTATTGCGACCTTTATGCATCTTTCTGAATTTTGTTTGCTTAGGCTGTAACATGATTAATTACCTTGATCCTCATCTTTAAATGGATCACCTAAAACTTCTCCAGTGTATACATGAACCTTTACTCCAATTAGTCCATATGTAGTCGAAGCTTCAGCTACTCCGTAATCTATTTTTGCTCTTAGAGTATGCAATGGAACTTGTCCCTCTCTGTACCACTCAGCTCTTGCTATCTCTGCTCCTCCTAATCTTCCTGAAACTTCGGTTCTAATTCCTTTAGCGCCTTGTCTCATAGCGCTTTGAACAGCACGCTTCATAGCTCTTCTAAATTGAACTCTTCGTTCTAATTGTTGAGCAATTCCCTCAGCAAGAATTGTGGCATCAAGATCAGGTTTTCTGACTTCTTTGATATTTACTTGCACTGGCAAGGTAACAATTTTTTGAACTGATGATTTTAAAGACTCAATCTCCTCACCTTTTTTACCAATAATGATGCCTGGCCTTGAGGTATGAATATTTACAACAAAGTTTTGGGCAGACCTTTCTAGCTCAACTTTACTTATTGATGAAAATCTTAATTTATTATTAATGTGATTCCTTACTTTGAGATCTTCAATAAGGTTCTCTCTATATGATTTACCTTTTGCGTACCACAAAGCATTATGCTTGTTTATAACACCAAGTCGGAAGCCAGTTGGATGAACTTTTTGACCCATTATTTCTCCTGATCCGATAATATAATTTCAATATGGCAAGTAGGCTTAATTATTCTGTCAGCCCTACCTCTTGCTCGAGGCTTCATTCTTTTTAACCTCATACCTTGATTAACAATTACTGATTTTACAAACAGCAAATCAATGTCAGCTTTGTCATTATTTTCTGCATTCGCAATTGCAGATTCTAAAAGTTTTTTTATAACAACTGATGCTTTTTGCTTATGGAAAGTAAGGAAGTCCATTGCTGCATGAACAGATTTGCCTCTTACAACGTTAGCAACTAGCCCTGCTTTTTGAGCAGATAATCTAGTTCCTTTTAAATATGCCCTTGTTTCCATTATTTTGCCTTCCTATCCCCTGAATGCATTCTGAAAGTTCTTGTAATTGCAAATTCTCCCAACTTATGGCCAACCATATCTTCATTAATAAATACAGGAACATGTTGCCTTCCGTTGTGAACAGATATGGTTAATCCAACCATAGCTGGGCTTATCATTGATCTTCTTGACCAAGTTCTAATAGGTTTTTTGCTATTTTCACTTATTGCTTTATCAACTGCCTTTTGCAGTGATAAATCAATAAATGGTCCTTTTTTCAATGATCTAGGCATTACTTATTTCCTTTTTGCTCTTCTTCGTACAATCAAATCGTCAGTGCGTTGATTTTTTCTTGTTTTATAACCTTTTGTTGGTATACCCCATGGTGTTGACGGATGTCGGCCTCCTGAAGTTCTTCCTTCTCCTCCTCCATGAGGATGATCAACTGGATTCATTGCTACACCTCTTACTGTAGGTCGAACACCTCTCCATCGTTTAGCTCCAGCCTTGCCTAATGAACGTAAATTATTTTCTTGATTCGAAACAGTTCCTAGGGTTCCCTTGCAAGCTGATAAAATTTTTCTCATTTCACCTGATTGGAGTCTTAAAGTTGCATAGATTCCTTCTTTTGCAACAAGTCTTGCAGATGTGCCGGCACTTCTTGCAATCTGAGCTCCCTTTCCTGGTTTCATTTCAACACAATGAATCGTTGTTCCAAGAGGAATGTTAGCTAATTTCATACAGTTACCCGCTTTCATTTCCGTCTGCTCTGCTGAAAGCAAAGAATCTCCAACTTTAATTTTATTGGGTGCAATGATATATCTTCTCTCACCATCAGCATACTTAAGTAGAGCTAAATGAGCGGATCTATTTGGATCATACTCAATTCTCTCTACAACAGCGGGTACATCTAACTTATCTCGTTTGAAATCTATGACTCTATAGTGTTGCTTATGGCCGCCGCCTTGATGTCGCACAGTAATTCTTCCGTTATTGTTTCTGCCTCCATTTTTTGACTTTTTCTCAAGCAAAGCTTTATATGGACGACCTTTATAAAGATCAGATTTAATTGAGATAACGCCTCTTCTTCCAGGACTAGTTGGTTTTGCTTTTATAACTGCCATGATTAACTAATCCCCTCAAATTGAATTTCGGAACCTTCTTTTAAAACAACATAAGCTTTTTTATAATCCGATTTTTTATATATTCCAAATCTATTTCTTTTTGTTTTGCCTTTTTGGGTTGCAGTAGTTACGTTATCTACTTTTACATCAAATAAATCTTCAACGGCTTTTTTTATTTCTAGTTTTGTTGCAGATAAATCAACTTTAAACACAACCTGATTCAAACTTCCCACAGAGGTAGCTTTTTCTGTGATATATGGGGAATGAATTAATGTAAGCAATTTCTCTTTATTCATTAAACCCAAGCCTCGATTAATTTAAATGCAGCTGGAGTAACTGCTACTTTTTCTGACCTTAACAAAATCACAGGATTAATTTCTTTGACGGTTACGACATCTACATTAGGTATATTCCTAGCCGATAAATACATGTTCGTATCCATTTCATCAAGAATAATAAGAACATTTTTTAAGTCGAATTGCTGAAGGAAGCTATTCATTTCTTTGGTTTTTGGCGCTTCAAATTTTGGCTGTTGGATAGCAACCAAGCGATCTTGTCTATGCAGCTCGGAAAATATCGAGCTTATTGCTGCTCTATACATCTTCTTATTAATTTTTTTAGAATAATCTCTGGGCGTTGCCGCAAAAGCAACTCCACCTCCCCTCCATATAGGGCTTCGAATTGTTCCAGCTCTTGCTCGACCTGTACCTTTTTGACGATATGGTTTTTTACCGCCCCCTCTTACTTCTGATCTAGTCTTCTGTTTATGTGAACCCTGTCTAGAACCAGCTAAATACGTAACAACTGCTTGATGAACAAGTGATTCATTAAAATCTTTTCCAAAGGTTGTTTCTGAAATTTGAACATCAGACTTTTTATTTTCTGCATTTAATAAATCTAATTTCATCTTTGCTTCACCGCAGGAGTTATTTTTAAAGTTGAACCATTAAAACCTGGAACTGAGCCTTTAACATAAAGTAAGTTATTTTGAACATCTGTTCCCATCAATTCTAAACTTTGAATGGTTTTTCTTTCATGCCCCATGTGACCAGACATTTTTTTTCCTTTCCAAACTCTTCCAGGAGTTTGACATTGTCCAATTGAACCGTGGGCTCTATGTGCTAATGAGTTACCATGTGTAGCATCTTGCATAGCAAAATTATGTCTTTTGATAACGCCGGCATATCCCTTACCTTTTGAGGTCCCAGTTACATCAACCATTTTTCCAACTTCAAATATGTCCGCGGTTAGATGATGACCAATTTTAAGTTCATTAGCTTCTTCAGTTCTAAATTCAAATAATTCTCCATTAGAGAGGTTTTGTTTCTTGAAGAATTCTGAGGATGATTTTGTTAAATTTTTGGATGAATTCTTTGAGACAACAACAGCACTGTATCCGTGTTTTTCATACGTTTTTATATCAGCTACAAAGTTTGCTGCAACTGAAATAATCGTTACTGGAACTGAAGTGCCGTCTTCCTGAAAAAGTCTCGACATGCCTGATTTTTTTCCAACTAAGCCAATGCTCAATTTAATCTCCTTTTATACGGGGCTAAAAACCCTCTATGGCCGCTAAGCGTTAAAAAAGCAACAAATCAGCCTAAACTAATTTGTACATCAACCCCAGAAGAAAGGTCAAGCTTCATTAAAGCGTCAACAGTTTTATCTGTAGGTTCTACTATATCCATAAGTCTTTTGTATGTTCTTATTTCATACTGGTCTCTAGCATCTTTATCTTTATGCGGAGACGTTAAGATTGTTGTTCTTTCTTTCTTAACTGGCAAAGGTATTGGTCCCTTAACAATCGCGCCAGTTTTTTTTGCAGTCTCAACAATTAATTTTGTTGAAGCATCAATTAGGCGATAATCAAAAGCTTTTAATCTAATCCTAATTGCTTGATTGTCCACTTTTTTTTAACCCCTTAGTATTTTCACTTTATGCAAAATGTTGCGTATTCTATGTCTCTAAAGCCCCTAATGTCAACAAATTTAGGGTATTTATAAGATTATTGTTTTATGAAGTTTTTAACTGTTCAGCAATGTTATTTGGAACTTCAGCATATTTAAGGAATTCCATCGAAAAACTTGCTCTACCTTGGGTTGCAGACCTTAAATCAGTTGCATAACCAAACATTTCAGATAAAGGCACTTCAGACCTGACAGTTTTACCCGTTGGGATTTCATCCATTCCTAAAATAATCCCTCTTCTTCTATTTAGATCGCCCACAACATCGCCCATATGTTCTTCTGGAGTAACAACTTCAACAGCCATCATGGGTTCTAATAGAACAGGATTAGCTTTTAAACAACCTTCTTTTAGAGCCATAGATCCAGCAATTTTAAATGCCATCTCACTTGAATCAACGTCGTGGAATGATCCATCGTATAAAGTTGCTCGAAGCGCAAGCAATGGGTAACCCGCAATTACACCATTTTTCATCTGTTCTTGGATCCCCTTATCGACAGCAGGAATATATTCTTTAGGAACAACACCTCCAACAATCTTATCTACAAATTCATACTCATCATCTAATCCTAGAGGCTCCAATTTAAGCCAAACATGACCATATTGGCCCTTACCACCACTTTGCCGGACAAATTTTCCTTCTATATCAACTGATTCTCTAATGGTTTCTCGATAAGAAACTTGAGGTTTACCAATATTTGCTTCTACATCAAATTCTCTTCTCATTCTGTCAACTAAGACATCCAAATGAAGCTCTCCCATGCCAGAAATAATTGTTTGCGCAGACTCCTCGTCGGTATGAACTCTAAATGACGGATCTTCTTGTGCAAGTTTACCAAGAGCGACGCCCATCTTTTCTTGATCCGATTTTGTCTTTGGCTCAACAGCGACTGAGATTACGGGTTCGGGAAAATCCATTCTCTCTAATACAACCTGATCACCCAAATCACATAGAGTATCTCCAGTAGTTACATCTTTAAGCCCAATACATGCGGCTATATCGCCAGCACGTATCTCTTTAATTTCATTACGATCATTTGAGTGCATCTGAACCATTCGACCTACTCTTTCTTTTTTGGTCTTAGTAGAATTCATCACTCCGTCACCAACTGTTAATACTCCAGAATAAACTCTAATAAATGTTAGAGTGCCAACAAACGGATCAGTGGCAATTTTGAAAGCCAATGCAGAAAAAGGCTCCTCATCGGAAGATGATCTGCTTATTTCAACCTCTTCATCGTCTGGCAGCGATCCTTTAATAGCTTTAACTTCATTTGGAGCAGGTAAATATTCAATTGCAGCATCTAAAACAGCTTGAACTCCTTTATTTTTAAATGCTGATCCGCAAAAGGCTGGCACTATTTCATTTGCAAGAGTTCTTATTCTAATGCCTTCTTTAATTTGCTCTGCTGTTAATTCACCATTTTCTAAATATGTATTCATCAAATCTTCGTTTGCTTCAGCTGCACTTTCGACCATTGACTCTCTTAAAGATTCGCATGTACTAAAAATATCTGTTGGAATTTCTTGTTCTTCAAAAGTAAGTCCTTGATCATCTTCATTCCAAAAAATTGCTTTCATTTTTACTAAATCGACAACACCCTTGAAATCATCCTCGGCACCGATGTTATATTGCATAGGTACAACATTTGCTTTTAGTCTATCTCTTATTTGATCAGTTACCCTTGAAAAATCTGCTCCAGCTCTGTCCATTTTATTTACAAAAACAATTCTTGGAACCTCATATCTGTCTGCTTGGCGCCAAACAGTTTCTGATTGTGGTTCAACACCAGAGGTGCCACAAAAAACAACTACAGCACCATCTAGTACTCTTAAAGATCTTTCAACCTCGATAGTAAAATCAACGTGACCAGGTGTATCGATAATATTAATTCTATGTTGAGGAAACTGTTGCTCCATGCCTGACCAAAAGCATGTAGTGGCGGCGGAGGTAATCGTGATACCTCTTTCTTGCTCTTGCTCCATCCAATCCATAGTTGCAGCACCATCATGAACTTCACCAATTTTATGAGACAGCCCAGTATAAAAAAGAACTCTTTCTGTAGTTGTAGTTTTTCCCGCATCAACGTGAGCACAAATACCGATGTTTCTGTACTTACTAAGTTCAGTCTGTCTAGCCATATTAAAACCTATGAAATCTAATAAATTAAAAACGGAAATGTGAAAAAGCTTTGTTAGCTTCTGCCATACGATGGACATCCTCTTTTTTCTTCACCGCTGAGCCTTTTCCTTCCGCGGCATCCGCTAATTCACCTGCTAATCTGTGATCCATTGACTTTTCACTTCTTTTTCTCGCAGCTTCAACCAACCAACGCATTGCAAGTGCTTGTCTTCTTGAAGGTCGAACCTCTATTGGAACTTGATATGTTGCACCACCGACTCTTCTAGACTTTACCTCAACCATTGGGCCAATGATATCTAATGCCTTTTTAAATAATTCTACTGGATCGGTTTTTACAGTTTCATCAATTTTATTAAAGGCGCCATATACAATTTTCTCTGCAACTGATTTTTTTCCATCTTTCATAATGTGATTCATGAACTTTGCAACAATAATATCTTTATATTTTGGATCAGGCAGGATTTTTCTCTTTTCAGGACTTCTTCTTCTTGGCATACTTATTTACCTTTTTTTGCTCCATACTTAGATCTACGCTGCTTTCTATTCGCTACTCCAGAAGTATCTAATGAACCCCTAACAGTATGATATCTAACACCGGGAAGATCTTTAACTCTTCCGCCACGTATTAAAACAACAGAGTGCTCTTGAAGATTGTGACCTTCACCACCAATGTATGAAGTTACCTCGTATCCACTTGTTAATCTAACTCTGCAAACTTTCCTTAAAGCTGAATTTGGTTTCTTGGGAGTGGTTGTATAGACACGAGTGCATACGCCTCTGCGTTGTGGAGATTTTTCTAGAGCGGGGACGTCTGTTTTCCTTACCTTAGGTTTACGAGGTTTTCTTATTAACTGATTTACTGTAGCCATAATTTATTATTTGGACGCGATTTTATAGACATGAATCACTACGGTCAACATTATTCCTCAGTTTCTTGCAATTCTTGTCGTAATGCTGCTTCAATATCATCCTCAGATAGCATTGATTCAGTTGAATCACTCGCTTTCTTGGCAGCCATTTGATCATGGAACTCCATACCAGTTCCAGCAGGAATCAATCTTCCAACGACAACATTCTCTTTCAAACCTCTCAAATAATCTATCTTTCCTGTTACAGAAGCTTCAGTAAGAACACGAGTTGTTTCTTGGAAAGATGCAGCAGAAATAAATGAGTTAGTTGTAAGTGAGGCTTTAGTAATACCAAGTAAAACTCTTTCATAACGTGCAGGAACTTTATTAGCATCAACAGCTTTAGCATTTTCTTCAACTAGCTCAGCATATTCCACTTGATCGCCTTGAATAAACTTAGTATCTTCCCCATCAATAATTAATGCTTTTCTGAGCATTTGACGCAAAATAGTTTCTATATGCTTATCATTGATTAAAACGCCTTGAAGCCTATAAACATCTTGAATTTCATTTACTATAAAGTTAGTTAACTGAGGAATACCTCTCAAGCGCAATATGTCGTGAGGACTCAATGGGCCATCAGAAATAATGTCGCCTTTTTCTATTCTCTCACCCTCAAACACTGTAAGAATTCTGTGTTTAGGAATAAGCATTTCAACATTTTGAGTTTTCTTAGTTGCTCCATCAGGAGTTATCACAAGTCTGACCTTTCCCTTAGTTTCTTTACCGAAAGCTATTATTCCACTATCTTCAGCAAGTACGGCTGCATCTTTAGGCTTCCTGGCCTCGAATAAGTCTGCAACCCTCGGAAGACCTCCAGTAATATCTTTAGTCTTTGACCCCTCAAGAGGAATTCTTGCTAAAACTTCTCCAGCATGAAGCTTCTTGCCATCTTTTAAGTTCACCAAAGCTTTTGCAGGTAGAGAGTAATTAGCAGGTGTTTTGTGCTCACCTAAAGGAACTGGTTTGCCTTTTGCATCAACCAAAGCAATAGATGGAACCTTGTCTTTTCCTGCAGAAGGTCTTTCTGCAACATCAATTACTTCAATACTACTTAGTCCGGTCAGTTCATCTGTTTTGGATCGAACAGTAACACCATCGTCTATATCTGTAAATTGAACGATCCCCTCAACCTCACTGATTATTGGACGAGTATATGGATCCCAGCCTGCGATTTTAAGACCTGGTTCAACATTAGTTTGGTCTTTAACAAATAAAGTTGCACCATAAATTAATTTATGTTGCTCAATTAGTTTGCCTTTTTCATCTGTCAACGTAACTTGGCTGTTCCTAGACACTACAACTTCCTGTTTATCTTTATTTGTTACTGTTTTCATGTCTGAAGAAAAATTAATCACTCCAGGATTATTAACAACAATCGCATTATCCTCAGATGAACTCGACGCAGCGCCACCAATATGGAAAGTGCGCATTGTTAATTGAGTTCCTGGTTCACCAATTGATTGCGCGGCCACAACTCCAACTGCCTCACCTCTATGAACTAAATGACCTCTAGCTAGATCTCTTCCATAACATTTGGAACAAACGCCATAACTTGCTTCACAAGTCATTGGTGATCTAACCATTAATGATGAAATGTTAAGCTCATCAATTTTCTTTACTGAATCCTCATCAATAAGATGGCCAACTGGGTAAACTTCTTCTCCATCTAGATTAGAAATTGGTTCGGCAATAACCCTACCAAGAATTCTTTCAGTAAGGGGTTGAATAATATCTCCCCCCTCAACAATTGAAGAAACTAATATTGATTGATCCGTGCCGCAATCGTCCATAACAACAACTGAGTCCATAGCAACATCACAAAGTCTTCGAGTTAGATACCCTGAGTTAGCTGTTTTAAGAGCTGTGTCAGCAAGGCCCTTACGTGCACCATGAGTAGAAATAAAGTACTGTAGAACAGACAATCCTTCTCTAAAATTTGCAGTAATAGGAGTTTCAATAATTGATCCATCTGGCTTAGACATAAGACCTCTCATTCCTGAAAGCTGCCTAATCTGAGCAGGAGAGCCTCTAGCGCCAGAATCAGCATATATATACACAGAGTTAAATGATGCTTGATCAACTTCCTTGCCTTCGGTATCTGAGACTTGATCAATGCTAATTTTTGCCATCATAGCCTTAGCAACTTTTTCATTTGCACGAGACCAAATATCAATCACTTTATTGTATCGTTCGCCTTGTGTCACCAGACCAGATTCATATTGAGATTCAATGGATTTTACTTCTTTTTCTGCTGCATCGATGATAGATGGTTTTTCTTCAGGAATTACAAAATCATCAACACCAATAGAGGATCCAGATCGAGTTGAATGCTCGAACCCAAGATACATAAGTTGATCTGCAAAGATTACAGTATCTTTGAGACCAGCTTTTCTGTAGGAAATATCAATTAAGTTAGAAACGGATTTCTTATCCAATGTTTTATTTACATTATCAAAACCAACTTCAATAGGTGTAATTCTCCAAACCAATACTCTACCAACAGTTGTATCTTCTAAAAAAGTTCCTTTATCAGCATTGGTAATCCTTACTTTAATATTTGCATGGATATCAATGGTTTCAGATTCGTATGCCCTTAATACCTCATTAGGATTACTAAAGACTCTTCCATCACCCTGGACATTTACTTTATCTCTAGTCATATAATAAAGTCCCAAAACTATATCCTGAGTGGGGTTAATAATTGGTTCTCCGTTAGCTGGAGATAAAATATTATTTGTTGACATCATAAGAGCACGAGCTTCAAGTTGGGCCTCAATCGAGAGTGGAACGTGAACAGCCATCTGGTCACCGTCAAAGTCTGCATTGAATGCAACACAAACTAAAGGATGTAATTGTATAGCCTTTCCTTCAACAAGCAGAGGTTCAAATGCCTGAATACCTAACCTGTGTAATGTAGGAGCTCTGTTCAACAGAATTGGGTGCTCTCTAATTACCTCTTCTAAAATTTCCCAAACTTCAGGAGTTTCTCTTTCTACAAGCTTTTTAGCAGCTTTAATTGTTGTAGCGAGTTCATTTTGTTCAAGTTTTCCATATACATATGGCTTGAATAATTCAAGAGCCATTTTTTTAGGAAGTCCACACTGATGTAATTTCAAATTTGGACCCGCAACAATTACAGATCTACCGGAATAATCAACACGCTTTCCTAACAAATTTTGTCTAAATCTTCCGCCCTTACCCTTGATCATATCTGCGAGAGATTTAAGTGGTCGTTTGTTAGTTCCAGTTATTACTCTTCCTCTTCTGCCATTATCTAGAAGAGCATCAACACTTTCTTGAAGCATTCTCTTTTCATTTCTAACTATAATATCTGGAGCGCTTAGCTCTAAAAGGCGCTTCAATCTATTATTTCTATTAATCACTCTCCTATATAGATCATTAAGATCTGAGGTAGCGAATCTACCTCCCTCCAATGGAACTAAAGGCCTTAGATCAGGAGGTAATACTGGTAACACATTCATGATCATCCATTCTGGTTTATTTCCTGACTCATTGAATGCTTCAAGAAGTTTTAACCTTTTTGATAATTTTTTAAGCTTAGTTTCTGAATTAGTCTGCGGAACTTCCTCACGTATAATTCTAATTTCTTCTTCTAAATCAAGTTCCTGTAATAGTATTTGAACTGCCTCTGCGCCCATGGAGGCTGTAAATTCATCACCATATTCATCAAATGCTTCTACAAATTCTTCTTCGGTTAAAATTTGACATTTTTCTAGATCAGTTAAACCTGGATCAGTTACTATATAACTCTCAAAATATAAAACTCTTTCAATTTCTCTAAGTGTAATATCTAACAGAAGCCCTATTCTTGAAGGCAGTGATTTTAAAAACCAAATGTGGGCTACAGGAGCGGCAAGCTCTATGTGCCCCATTCTCTCTCGTCTTACTTTTGCTAAAGTAACTTCTACCCCGCATTTCTCGCAAACAACACCACGATGCTTCATTCGCTTGTATTTACCACAAACACACTCGTAATCTTTTACTGGTCCAAAAATTTTAGCGCAAAAAAGGCCATCCCTTTCTGGTTTAAAAGTTCGATAATTGATAGTTTCAGGCTTCTTAACTTCACCAAATGACCATGATCTGACCATCTGAGGAGAAGCTAATCCAGCAGTAATTGAAGAAAAATCTTCTTGCTTAGTCTTTAACGAATTTAGTAAATCTTTCAATTATCTCTCCTAATTTTCAGAATCAAGTTCTAAGTTAATTCCAAGTGATCTAATTTCTTTTGTGAGAACATTAAATGACTCAGGAATATTCGCATCCATTTCGTAGTTTCCATCAACAATATTTTTATACATTTTGGTTCTACCAGGCACATCATCTGATTTAACCGTGAGCATCTCTTGAAGGGTATATGAGGCTCCATAAGCTTCTAGAGCCCATACTTCCATCTCTCCAAATCTTTGACCGCCAAATTGAGCTTTACCTCCGAGTGGCTGCTGAGTAACAAGACTATATGAACCTGTTGAACGAGCATGCATTTTATCATCCACTAAATGGTTTAATTTGATCATATACATATATCCCACTGTTACAGGTCGCTCAAACTGTCTTCCGGTTCTTCCATCAAAAAGAGTTAATTGACCCGACTCTGGAAGATCAGCCAGTTTTAGTAACTCTTTAATTTCAGATTCTTTAGCCCCATCAAATACAGGGGTTGCAATTGGCAAACCATCTGTCAAATTCTTTGCTAAGGATTGTATTTCAGAATTATTCAATAAATTCAAGTCTTCTTTGATAGTTGCATTTTTGTTATACAAAACATCTAGATATTTTTTTAGCTCATCAGCCTTGATTTTTTCTTTGAGCATTTTATTAATTTTTTCACCTATACCTTTTGCGGCTGAGCCCATATGAGTTTCAAGTATTTGGCCAACATTCATTCGTGAGGGAACGCCTAGAGGGTTCAAAACTATATCGACAGGATTGCCATCAATATCATAAGGCATGTCTTCAATTGGCATGATCTCAGATATAACTCCTTTATTACCATGTCTACCAGCCATTTTATCTCCTGGTTGTATTCTTCTTTTCACAGCCAAGTAAACTTTTACAATTTTTATAACTCCAGGAGCTAAATCATGTCCTCTAGTAATTTTATGTTTTTTCTCATCAAAACTTTCTTGAATATCTTTTATATATTCTTTTAATGCAATTTCAGCACTTTCAATCTTGTTATTAGTATTATCATCAGACGTTCTGATTGATAGAAGATCATCAAGTTTCATTTCTGATAAATCATCCACAGAAGCAGTGGAGCCTCTTTTTAGACCCGTAGCCTTGGAAATTTTTGAACCTTTTATAAGGTCTATAAGACGGATTCTTGTTGCATCATTAATAATTTTGATCTGATCATCAGAATCTTTTTTAGCAACAGATAAATGGTCAGCTTCAATTGATTGGGTTCTCTCATCTTTTTCCATGCCATCCCTAGTGAAAACTTCGACACCTATGACGGTACCATTGATGCTTGAAGGCACTCTCAAGGAAGTATCTTTTACATCAGATGCTTTTTCACCAAATATTGCACGTAATAATTTTTCTTCAGGAGATAGTTGAGTTTCACCCTTAGGAGTAATTTTACCAACTAGTATGTCTCCAGCCTTTACTTCTGCACCAACATAAACCATGCCACACTCATCTAGTTTTCCAAGAGAGCCCTCGCCTACGTTTGGTATATCAGCAGTAATTTCCTCAGAGCCTAGTTTGGTGTCTCTAGAAATACAGGTTAACTCTTGTATGTGAATGGAAGTAAATCTGTCTTCTCGAGAAACTTTCTCAGACATTAAAATTGAATCTTCAAAGTTATATCCATTCCAAGGCATAAAAGCTATTCGAATATTCTGACCTAAAGCTAATTCCCCATTATCGACAGAGGGTCCATCAGCCAGAATATCTCCAAATTTAATTTTATCTCCAACAGATACAAGAGGTCTTTGATTTATACAAGTGTTTTGATTTGATCTTGTATATTTTGTAAGGTTATAAATATCCACAGCATTATTTGAATTTTTGGCATCAGTAACACGAACAACTATTCTGGCAGCATCAACATTTTCGACAACACCATTATTTTTAGCCACAACACATACACCAGAGTCTCCAGCAACGATAGTTTCAAAACCTGTTCCAACAAGAGGTTTCTCAGGTTTAAGGACTGGAACAGCTTGTCGCATCATATTTGAGCCCATAAGAGCTCTGTTTGCATCATCATGTTCCAAGAATGGTATTAATGACGCTGCAACGGAAACAACCTGTTGAGGAGCCACATCCATCAAATCGATTCTTTCGGGACTCATCAATGCTGAATCACCATTATGACGAACTGGAACAAGATCATCGACAAACTTTCCAGATTTATCTAACACAGCATTTGCTTGAGCAATAATATGCTCTCCCTCATCAATTGCTGAAAGGAAAATAATATCATTAGAAACTTTACCCTTGTTCACTTTTCTATAAGGACTTTCAATAAAGCCAAAACCATTAGTTCTTGAGTAACATGCAAATGAGTTTATCAATCCAATATTTGGTCCCTCAGGAGTCTCAATTGGACATAACCTTCCATAATGAGTTGGATGAACATCCCTTACTTCAAAGCCTGCACGCTCTCTTGTAAGTCCACCAGGTCCAAGCGCTGATACTCTTCGCTTATGAGTAATTTCAGACAGTGGGTTATTTTGATCCATAAACTGAGACAACTGGCTGGACCCAAAAAATTCTTTAATTGCAGCAGTTACTGGTTTGGCATTAATAAGATCCTGCGGACCTAGTTCGTCAGCCTCAGCCATACTGAGTCTTTCTCTTACAGCTCTTTCAACCCTAATTAATCCAACTCTGAATTGATTAGCGGTCATTTCCCCTACTGATCTTACACGCCTATTACCCAAATGATCAATATCATCAACCGTGTCGTGACC
This sequence comes from uncultured SAR86 cluster bacterium, assembly GCA_902623685.1. Classification (GTDB taxonomy): domain Bacteria; phylum Pseudomonadota; class Gammaproteobacteria; order Magnimaribacterales; family D2472; genus D2472. Next base: position 172,971 of record CACNUQ010000001.1, on the reverse strand, counting down.
GTCTCTAATAGCCACAATCCCTTGCATTACACTTAAGATATCATTTAAATCTAAAATACCAGGAGATCCTTTTGGTTCGTCTATTTTTAATCTACGATTAAATTTCATTCTGCCAACTTCAGAAAGATCATAACGTTCGTTATTAAAGAATAAATTCTGGAATAATTGTTCAGCTGAATCCTTAGTTGGTGGCTCACCAGGTCTCATCATTCTATATATTTCAACTAATGCCTCTAGACGATTCGAAGTAGGATCAGCCCGAAGGGTTGTTGATATGTATGGGCCTTTGTCTAATTCATTAATATATAAAGTATGAATTTCAGAGATACTAGATTCCCTAAAAGATTCGATAATTGATTGATCAATTTCTGTATTAGATGAAACTAAGACTTCTCCGGTCTCTTGATTGAATACGTCTTTTGCCAAGACTTTTCCAATTAAAAAATCATCTTCAACTTTTAGTAAGGAAACTTTAGCATTCTCAAGCTCGCGGACATGTCTGGCGGTAATCCTCTTATTTGCTTCAACAATTACTTTTGATCTAACTTTCAGATCAACTGGCAGAGTTTGGCCTCTTAATCGAGATGGGATCAATTCGATGCTCACTCCAGACTTTTCAATTTTGACAGTATCAACCTCATAAAAATTTTGAAGAATTTCTTCGGTGCCCATATCCATTGCTTTAAGGATAATGGTAGCTGGGATTTTTCTTCTTCTATCAATTCGACAAAATAAGTTATCTTTTGGATCAAATTCAAAATCTAACCATGAGCCTCTATAGGGAATAATACGCGCAGAATAGAGAACTTTGCCTGACGAATGAGTTTTACCTTTGTCATGATCAAAAAAAACACCTGGAGATCTATGGAGTTGATTAACAACAACTCTTTCGGTACCGTTGATTACAAAAGAACCATTTTCAGTCATTAACGGTACCTCGCCCATAAACACTTCACCTTCTTTCACGTCTTTTACTTCTTGAAAGTTAGTGTCTCTGTCGTAAATCACCAATCTAACTACTATACGAAGTGGAGCAGAATAACTTAAACCCTGAATTAAGCATTCTTGAACTGTATATACTGGTTTTCCTAATTCATATGAGACATATTCAAGGGCAGCATTGCCAGAAACGCTTGTAATAGGAAAAAGAGTTTGAAAAACTTCCTCAAGACCCTTATTCTCTCTTGCTCCTGCCTCAACATGCTGTTGAAGAAATTGAGAGTAAGATTCAAGTTGGGTCTCTATTAATTTAGGAAGCTCCATAACTTTTGGAAGTCTTCCGAAGTTTTTTCTAATTCTTCTTTTCTCTGTATAGCTATATGACATATGTCGCCCTTTAAAAATGTTTTATTGAAAGATTATTTAAGCTCTGCTGTTGCTCCTGCCTCAGTAAGTTGTTTAAGCATTTCTTCAGCGTCAGCTTTCTTAACAGCTTCTTTTAAGGTGTTAGGAGCTCCATCAACTAAATCCTTGGCCTCTTTCAATCCCAATCCTGTAATAGCACGAACAGCTTTAATGACCTGAACTTTCTGATCTCCCGCTGCTGTTAAAACTACATCAAAGTCATCCTTCTCTTCAGCAGCCTCGCCAGCGTCGCCGCCAGCAGCAGCTGGAGCAGCGGCTACAGCAGCAGCTGCAGTAACACCAAATTTCTCCTCTATAGCTGAAATAAGTTCAACCAAATCCATAACGGACATTTCTTCTATCGCACTTAGAATATCGTCTTTAGATATTGCCATTTTTTTCTCCTAGATTTAGGCGTTAGCCTGTTTGTTGTCTCGAACTGCAGAAAGAACCCTAGCTAATTTGCTTGGCACTTCATTAAGAAGTGTTGCAAATTTACCTATAGGTGCTTGAAGTACTGCAGCTATAAGAGTTAATGCTTCTTCTCTTGATGGCAGTGATGCAAGAACATCAATTTGTGATCCATCAAGAAGCTGCCCTTCCACAACTAAAGCTTTGATCTCAAGAGCTTCAAAGTTTTTTGCGTAAGTTTTTAACATCTTCGCTGCTGCACCAGGCTCAGCATATGAGAAAGCAAAAAGTGAGGGACCTGTTAACACTTCATCAGTACAACCAAAGTCAGTGCCTTCAAATGCCAATTTTGCAAGAGAGTTTTTAATAACCTGAATATGAACTCCAGACTCTGTTCCTTGTTTTCTAATTTCAGTTAACTCAGAAACCTTAAGGCCTCTTGCATCTGAAATCACAAGCGAAGAAGCAGAAGCTGAAACTTCCTTAACTTCTTGAACTATTCTCTCTTTATCTTCTCTAGCTAACGCCACAGCAATTCTCCTATTAAAGCCTTTCGGCTAATCGGTGACAAACCGCCTACGCAATTTGAACACCACCTACGTAGGAAATTAAGCTTTCGCACCTACGGTCTTTGACGGCTGCGATTTACGCAACAATCTAGGGTCAAAAAAGACCCTAAAACCTATACAACCAAGGATGCAGGAGCAACTTTAACTCCTGGTCCCATAGTACTACTCAAAGCAATGCTTCGAATATATGCACCTTTAGCAGTAGCCGGCTTCAACTTTTTTACTTCTTCGAGCATAGCCACTGCATTTTCTTGAATTTGAGTAGATGAAAATGAAACTTTACCTATGCACCCATGCAATATTCCATTTTTATCAGTTCTAAAACGTACTTGACCTGATTTAGCATTATTAATTGCTTCACCAACTTTCTCGGTAACCGTTCCGGTCTTTGGATTTGGCATCAATCCTTTCGGTCCAAGAACCTGTCCCAATTGACCAACTATTTTCATAGCAGCTTGTGATGCAATTACAACATCAACTTCAATTTCTTCTTTTTTAAATTTCTCTGCTAGATCTTCCATGCCAACGAAATCTGCACCTGCTTTGTTTGCATCCTTTGCTTGATCTCCATCAGCAAAAACAGCAACTGTAACTGTTTTACCTAAAGAATGAGGAAGTGTGACTGCGCCTCTGACATTCTGATCAGATTTTCCTGGATCGATGCCTAATCTAAGAGCTATATCAACTGATTCATCAAACTTATTGGATTTAACTGATTGGAAAATATTCATTGCTTCTTCTAACGAATATATATTTTCCGGATTAACAAGTTCTAGTAATTGTTTTTTCTTTTTTGTAAGCCTAGTCATTATTTAACTTCAACTCCCATACTTCTTGCAGTTCCAGCAATAATTTTGACAGCCTGATCCATGTCATTTGCATTTAAATCTTTTTGTTTTGCAGTAACAATCTCTTCTAATTGAGCTCGAGTAATTGAGCCGACTTTTTCTCTATTTGGTTCACCACTTCCCTTGCTAATTCCAGCTGCTTTCTTGATTAAAACTGATGCTGGCGCCGACTTAACTTGAAAAGTAAATGATTTATCTTCGTAAACAGTTATTACCACTGGAAGGGGTAAACCTTTCTCCATGTTTTGGGTTTCTGCATTAAATGCATTACAAAAATCCATTATATTCACGGCTGCTTGACCAAGAGCTGGTCCAACTGGAGGGCTAGGATTTGCAGCACCTGCTGGTATTTGAAGTTTTAAGATTGTTGCTACCTTCTTTGCCATTATGTTTTCTCTATTTGTATGAAATCTAATTGAACAGGAGTAGATCTACCTAATATTTGAACTGAGACTTTCACACTGCTTCGCTCATAATCAACTTCTTCGACGATACCATTAAAATCATTAAAAGGTCCATCACAAACTCTTATAACTTCACCAGGCTCAAATAATGTCTTAGGTCTTGGGGCTTCCTCTCCAACTTCAATTCTGTTAATAATATTGTCAACATCAGCTTTAGATATGGGAGATGGCTTATCTTTTTTTCCGCCCACAAAGGTGCTGACTCTTGGAGTGTGCTTTACTAATTGCCAAGTATCATCATTCATTTCCATCTCAATCAATATGTAACCTGGAAAAAATTTACGTTCTGTTTTTTTCTTAGCGCCACTTTTTAACTCTACAACTGACTCAGTTGGAACTAAAATTTCACCAAACTGATCTTTTAAACCAGCTAACTCTATTCGCTCTTCCAAGGCAGCTTTAACTTTAAGCTCATATCCTGAATATGCCATTATTACGTACCAGTTCACTTTATCACTATCCTAATATTAATTTTGTTAGCCAACTTAAAAGGGACTCTAGCGCCCAGAAAAATAAACAAAGAACAATTATGGAACCAAAAACTACCATAAATGTTTGAGTAGTCTCCATCCTAGTAGGCCATACTACTCTTCTCATTTCCGTTCTTGACTCTCTCATTAAAGAGACTGCACCTTTTCCGAATATAGTAGTTGCAAGAATTACGGTTGCAACAATAAAAAGGGCGACAACAGCAAGGACTCTGTATAAAAAAGCAACTTCGGTGTAATAACTGTTTCCAACTATAGCGGCAGAAAAGATGCCAATGGACAGAAGCCATTTGATCTTATCGGCAATGTTTGATGATTTACCCTTTGCCATAATTCTTTATTAAACCAGCTCCTTGGCAGGCCAGGAGGGACTTGAACCCCCAACCTACGGTTTTGGAGACCGTCGCTCTACCAGTTGAGCTACTGGCCTAAATTTTCTCCTATAAAGAGACAAAAATGCCGAGCTGATATCTCGGCAAAATTGTAAAATTTTAAATTACTTAATAATCTTTGAGACTACGCCAGCTCCAACGGTTCTTCCGCCCTCTCTAATTGCAAACTTTAATCCTTCATCCATAGCAATTGGGGCAATAAGAGTAACTGTCATCTTGATGTTATCTCCAGGCATAACCATCTCTACACCATCAGGTAATACACAAGCACCAGTCACGTCGGTAGTTCTAAAGTAAAATTGCGGTCTATAGTTACTAAAGAAAGGTGTATGTCTTCCACCTTCTTCTTTGCTTAGAACGTATATTTCAGCTTCAAATTCTGTATGAGGATTAATAGATCCAGGAGCACTTAACACTTGCCCTCGCTCTACAGCATCTCTTTCAATACCTCTCAAAAGAACGCCACAATTTTCACCAGCTCTTCCTTCATCAAGTGATTTTCTGAACATCTCGACTCCAGTACATGTTGTCGTAGTGGTATCTGAAATACCAACAATTTCTAAGGGATCACCAGTCTTGACAATTCCGCTCTCAATTCTTCCAGTAACAACTGTTCCTCTTCCTGAGATGGTGAATACATCTTCTACAGGCATTAAGAAAGGCTTATCTTCGTCTCTTTCTGGAATTGGAACAAATGAGTCAAGAGCTTCGACAAGCTTTGTTACTGCGTCAACACCGATTTCAGATGTATCACCTTCCAATGCTTTCAGCGCACTACCTGTGATAATAGGGGTATCATCACCAGGGAAGTCATACTCATCAAGGAGCTCTCTGATTTCCATTTCTACTAATTCTTGCAATTCAGCATCGTCAACTTGATCGGCTTTGTTTAAGAAAACTACGATTTTTGGAACTCCAACCTGACGCGCTAATAGAATGTGTTCTCTTGTCTGAGGCATTGGACCATCTGCAGCACTTACAACAAGGATAGCTCCATCCATTTGAGCTGCACCTGTAATCATATTTTTAACATAGTCAGCATGGCCTGGACAATCAACGTGTGCATAGTGTCTTTCAGTGGATACGTATTCAACGTGAGATGTTGCAATGGTTATTCCACGCTCTCTTTCTTCAGGAGCATTATCAATTCCGTCAAATGCAACAGCTTCACCACCATAAACTTCAGCACATACCTTTGTAAGTGCAGCTGTAAGCGTGGTTTTTCCATGATCAACATGACCAATGGTTCCCACATTTACGTGGGGAAGCGTTCTTTCGTATTTTTCTCTAGCCATTTCTTGCCTCTCTTTTTGAAATTAACTCTAAATTTACCTATAAAATGGAGCTCATAACCGGACTTGAACCGGTGACCTCTTACTTACCAAGCAAGTGCTCTACCGCTGAGCTATATGAGCCCGTATTACAGTATCCAAATTTAAGGTGGCGTATTATCCCCTTAAAAATCGATAAACTCAACCTTTTTAACAGTAAATATTCTATAAAAAATGGTGGAGGAGGCTGGATTCGAACCAACGTACTCGTAGAGAACAGATTTACAGTCTGCCGCCTTTAACCACTCGGCCACTCCTCCATTTCAAGGGTGCTATTTTTGTTCTAGAATGAGCTGAAGTCAACCAGATTATTCATAACTTGGACAAATTAACACAAAAAGAAGTTTTTAAAGACTTAAATCCAGAGAAAATAGACTTTTATCTTCTTAATAAAGTTGATTCAACCAACACTTTTGCAAAAGAAATGTCATTAAAAAAAGATTATTTAGTTGTTATCTCAGAAGAACAAACTGCTGGCAGAGGAAGGCAGGGAAAAGACTGGTATAGCCCAAATGCAGGGAATATTTATATGAGTATAAGATTGAAAAATAACAATCCTGCTCCGCTAAGTCTAATAGTAGGACTTTTAATTTCAGAAGCAATGGATTCTGTGTCAGGGCGAAAAATAAATGCAGGTCTTAAATGGCCAAATGATTTGTTAATAGATAACAAAAAGATATGCGGCATACTAATTGAGTCTGAGATAAGTGGAGACAATAATGATTTTATTATTGGTATTGGTATAAATTATTCGTTGCCTCAAAAAGAATCATGGTGGGGAGATATAGGTCAGTTAGCAGATATTTTACCGCGCGAAAAATTAATAAATAGTATTTTAAAAAAAATTACTTTTTATGCAGAAAATGGTTATCAAAACTGGAAATTTGCCTGGGAGAAAAGATGTATCCATATGGGAAAAGAAGTAAAAGCTATTTCAAATAATGAAAAAAATTATGAACTGGGTAAGTTTAATGGAATCAATGAAGAAGGAAAGATGCTGCTTCAAACAAAAAATGAGCTTAAAATAATTAGTTCGGGTGAATGCTCTATCAAAGGAATATATTAAAAAATGCTACACACAATTTTTAAAACAGAAATTAACCATGATCACACAGATTTGATTGAATCTATTGTCTTTGGCGCCGGATGTTTTTGGGGGGTTGAAAGAAAATTTTGGTCATTGCCGGGTGTTGTAATGACATCAGTTGGTTATGCTGGTGGAGATCATCCCAATCCAACATATCAGCAAGTATGCTCAGGAGTAACTGGACATGCTGAGGTTGTAAAAATTGATTATGATCCTTCGAAAATTTCTCTAATGGATCTGCTTAAAGTTTTTTGGGAATGTCATGATCCTACTCAAGGCATGAGGCAGGGAAATGATATAGGTACTCAATATCGCTCAGTATGCTACTGCGATAATGATGACTCTATTAAGATAATTAAAGAAAGCCGAGAACAATATCAAATTTCGCTTGAAGAAATGGGCATTGGTGCTATCACAACAGAAATTAAAACTAAGCAGCCATATTTTTTTGCTGAAGAGTACCATCAACAATATTTGGACAAAAATCCAAATGGTTATTGCGGTATAGGCGGGACAGGCTGCGAATTCAAAATATAAAAAAGGCCTCTACGAGGCCTTTTTTTGAATTGAAAAGGTTAATCAGGATTGTATTGCTTCAGACTAACTTCCATATATGATCTTTTAAACTTAGAGTACTTATTTGCTTCAGGGGCAAATTTTGCAAACTCTTTGGATCCATACATACCACTTAAAAATTTTAAAGCATCTTGCGATGAGTTAAATGAGGCCCAAATTTCATGACTTATTCCATTACCATTATTGCCAAGATAGTGAGACTGAAGACCGTATGCATTTGATGACCAGTCATAACCTTCAATGCTTTTGGCAAACTTTGTCCATAGTGGCAAGAACATTTCCGGATTAGTGACCTCATGACTCCACCTCAAAGTCACTCTATTGGTAGTTGAATCTCCTGCTAAAGTAACGCCTACGGTATGAACAGTTAGAGTATCGGAAATAATTTCAACTCCAATATCATTCATAGTTTTTCTGAACTCTCTGCCAGCTTGCGAGGTAGTAAAAATCAATCCTGATTTTGCGTATTGATCTTCGTCAAGAAAATACCAACTAACTCCATGAGTGGAATCATCCCAACCATTTTGTTGAACTGCATAAAAATCTACTTCAAATTTTTCTGCAGCCACTTCAGGCGAAGACATGTATTTATCAAAAGCAGCAAAACATTGCTCTGGCTCAGGGCAATTGAATAGAAAATTTGTTTGATACATTGAGTAGTTAGCTGGCAAATGATCATTAGCCGGCACTCCAAAGCTAAAAAACAAAGCTAATAATAAAAATATTTTTTTCATAAGTTTTCTCTCTGTAAATTAATAATGATTAAATTATATACATATTTTTAGAGAAATTTCTGCGACATTTTACAACTTCCCACTTTCAATTTATTGATGTAAAATTTCGATCTTTGCCGGTATAGCTCAGTTGGTAGAGCAGTTGATTTGTAATCATCAGGTCCCGAGTTCAACTCTTGGTGCCGGCACCATTTTCTAATAACTATAAACTATTAATAAAAGAATAATTAAGCCTAGATATATTGATACATAAATATATCTTGCAAATCTGAAATCTTTTTCAAGCTCTTTGTCTTTGTTCATTAATTAAACCTCACAATTTTGATCCAGGCCTAGAACATGAGCAACTCTTCCCATGCCCATCCAGCCAGCTATGCAATAGGTTAAGTCGGTAATCTCTGCATCAGAAAAAACATCCTTTACTTCAAGCCAGAACTTCTCATCTTTAGATAATTTTTTTGGATCTTCTCCCATAGCCCTCGCAAATTGAACTGCTAATAACTCCATTTTAGATAAATCAGCATAATTTTCATTAAGTAAATTCTCGTAAAAAGCTTCATTAGGAGCCTCGCCATTCTTTGTTACTCCATCAGTAATACCCATTTGATGTATATCTCTTTTTGACTGCCAGTTCATGCAAATCATACAACCATTAATCATTGCGGTTGCTATTCTAGCGGCCTCAAAAACTTTCAATGGTAACTTGCTATGTTGGTATATTGAGTATGCAAATGCATTTCCTGCTTCAGATATTTCCTTTGCATAAATTTCACCTGGACCTGTAATAGTCTGATTACTATCTTTGTCAACATTAATTCTCATTTTTCTCCATGTCTTTTCATTTATTTATAGCAATAAAAATACAATCGTTCAAAAAATATTTTATTGGCACACAAATTGCATCTTTATAAATGTACGCTAAGTATTCATTCTTTCCCCCAAATATAGAAGTTGAATACAAATTCATAGCAATGCTTAGCGTACTTTTTTCCCTTAAAAAATAATGAAGGGCCTTCATCAGGGTCCTTCATAATTTTTTTAAAAATTAAACTCTGCTGATAGATTTATTAATCGACCCCTTGGGTCATGAACTCTTGTATCAAAGCTAAAGTCTGGTGCGTCATAAAGCAGAGGTGCTTGCTTATCAAAAGCATTAATAATTCCGATGCCTAGTTTCATTTCACCAGAAGAAAACTTAAGAAACTTTGTGATTGAAAAATCATGTACTAAAAATGATTTAACATAATTTGTGTAACCGAGATTGATAGCAGATTTGGGTATCTGACGATTATTGGAATATCCCTCAACATATCTTGTATTTATTGATATCTTGAAATCATTTACTCTCCAACTAAAAAATGAATTTAATCTTAATTTAGGCAATGAATGGGTATTAGCATCATAGTTGAATTTTCCCACCCTATTGACCAAAGTTAAACCATCTTGATGATCTTCATCTTGATGTTCGGGTGTCAAAAATTTAGATAGTTGTGTTGCTTTAATGGAATAATTTAATTCCCCTGCATTAAATATCTTTGAAAAATTTGCTTCAATATCAATACCATTAACTCTGGTTTTCTCTTCATTAAAATATGATGTGCTTACAGCTATTAACTCTCCAAATTGATTTCTAGTAACACTCGGAGCATAGGGATTGGTATTCAGTAATACCTGAGGACTTTCTACTTCAATTCGATTTTTATAGTCTATTTCCCAATAATCTATTGTGAAATCAAATTCATTCGTAATACTCCATCTAAAACCAAAATTAATATTCTCTGAAGTTGCTGGTTTCAGATTTTTATTTCCTAATAATGCTAAACGCACAAATGGAGAATCATTGATATCTCTAACACTTCCAAGCTGAATTTCAGATGAGAACATTTGCGCCATAGAAGGCGCAGTAAATGATGTTCCGTATGAGCCTCGTAAGAAAAATTTATCTGAGGTTGAATACTGAAAAGAAATTCTTGGATCGAATGAGGAGTTATTATCAAGTCTTTCGTAACGACCAGACAAAATTAAATCTAAAGTATCTTGATAATTCTTGCTCGTTTCAAAAAAAATAGCTTGTTTATTTCTGCTAGTATCAACATTTTTTCCTCCACCTAGGAATAATAAATCAGCGACTTTAGTTAGTTTTCCATCTTCATCAAATTCAGCCCTACTTGTATCAGCATAATTAATTCCTAGATCTTCGGAATTAAATTGAAAACCCAAAGCAAAGTTAAACCCGCTTTTATTACCAGTGAGAATTCCATCTAAGGATAGTAAGCTGCCAGTTTTAAGAGAAGTCTCTGAGCCTTTAATGTAATCTATCAGATCGGCTGAGTTTTCTAAGGGCAAAAATATATTCCATTGCTCATCACCATTGGGGCCACCTCTTCCTAAAATTGCATCCTCAAATCTTGATTCAATGGTATCTGGACGCTGATGCTTATTCTCATGTTCACTTGCAGTCAAAGATAGTTCAAAATTTAAATCTTTGGCGATATTAAATTTTAGATTATTACTAAAGTGATATTGCGAGATAGCTTTAGGTGAATTTGGTGATGGAAATGCAGAGCCTAGCGGTCTGCCATACCAAATAACTGGAACATTAAATGGACTCCCCCCTTGCCCTGGATAAATCTCTTTAGATAAATAAGATAAAGCTGGGTATGAGGGAGACTGTGGATTGTCATTCACATCAATTGAGGCTGCCATGAAGGTCATCGCATAATCGATATCAAAGATAGATTTAGTAAAATGGAAATATCCTTTAAAGTGATCTTCATCATTTACAATGTTAAATCTCTCTCCATACAAGAACTTGCATCTTGGGCCAGCTATCACTCCGCCATTTTTTGTGCAATTTGGATCAGGAATTGTTTGGTTTTTGCTATAGCTTCCCGCGTATGCACCTGTTGCAACTATATCTGCTTGCGTGATTTTAAAGCTGTTTCCCAAGCCACTTAAACCAAGTTCTGCAAATTTAGGGATTCTTGAAGCATTGAGTGATGATTTATTCAAAGAACTTAAGGCTAATACATAATCACCCTCCCAAAACTTGCCTCCAAACATGACGCCAAACGTATTGTCTCTTTGGTCATAATTGCTAGTCTTTTGAGACCCTAATAGGAAACGCATTCCATCAAACTGTTTAAATGTTTGAAAGTTAATTACTCCTGCAATGGCGTCTGATCCATACAATGATGTGGCTCCATCTTTTAGAATCTCTATTCTTTCTAGCGCTATTTCAGGAATAATATTGATATCAATATAGCCTTCTCCCTCATCAGATGGTGTTCCTGAATGAGTCTGTCTTTTTTTATTAATTAAAACTAAGGTTGATGCATGATCAAGCCCCCTTAAAGTAATTGTCGCCATGCCTTGATCTACGCCATCCAAAGCATTAGTTTGAAAATGGGAACCAGAGGCAATACTCAGATATTTACTTAACTCAGCTACCGTAGATACTCTTAAGTTTTTAAATTCTTCGTCAGAGATAACATCAACCGGCGATGCATTCAATTCACTTGATTCTATGTATGATGCAACCGCAATAATCTCCTCAGTTTCCTCAGCAACAAGAATAGAAGTTGCAAAAAAAATAATAGCCAGGTAGTTGCAATTAAATTTTTTCATAGTAAGTAATGATAAATTTTTTAATGAATTATAGATAAAAAAAACCGGAGGCTTTATATAAGCAAGCCCCCGGTTTTTGATATATTATATCTTAGAATTTAGAAAGTTAAATTAAATCTAACTCCATAATTTCTTCCTGGCAGTGGAACTTCTTTTTTAACATATGAAGAATGATTTCTTGCAACTTCATCAGTTAAATTATTTCCAAATATTGAGAGAGTTAATTGACTTTGACTATCTAAATCAAAAGTCTTAGTGAACTTAGCATTCAACATATCATAAGCAGCGGTTGCAGTTTCACCCAATCCAATATCGTTTTGCTCCTCAACATCTTTAAACATTAATCCAAAGCTCATATCGTCTTGAGAATATTTTAATTTAAAGATGTTTCTTGCAGGATTTAATCTTGGAATATTTCCACCACTAGAAAATTCTCCATTAATTTCATCTCTGCCATAAGACATTAAAAGTTCGCCAGAAGCTAACTCAAAAGTGTTACCAAATTCAATTTCGTAACCATCTAGCTCAGCATCTTGTTGCAAATAATTCGCCAGAATTAAGCCACCATGGTCGTCATGGCCCTCCTCATGCTCTTCATCATGCTCTTCATGCTCTTCCTCAGTTTCGTCTTGAAGATAAATGTAATTATCTACATCATTAACAAAAACAGTAGCTGAAGCAAAGAAACTTCCATTATTAATATTGACAGAAAAATCAATATTATTTGAAGTCTCAGAATTGAGATTTACATTACCAACCTCAAATCTTCCTGTTGCCAAATGTGCGCCATTCATGAACATTTCAATTGAAGACGGAGCTCTTTCTACAGACGCAAAGCCAAGGTTTACATCAACAAAGTCATTGAGCGCTCTTCCAATATTGAAAGCAATGCTTGAATCATTAAAAGATCTATCATAATAATCGGTCTCCATTTCTTCATCATGATGCTCATCCTCGTCGTGATGATCTTCATCGTGATGATCTTCTTCCTCTTCATCATGATGCTCTTCCTCATGAACGGAAGTAACAGAGCCACTATTATCAATAGTGTCATATCTAACACCAAGATCTATGTCGAATCCATCAAAGCTTCTACTGAGATAATAACCAATAGTGAACTCTTCCCTTGATGCAGGATTCATAAATGCTTCTGCACCAAAAATAGCAGTGTCTTCATTTACGAGGTTGAATGAGACTTTTTGAGAGTAAAGATCATTAGAAAGATCAAAAATAAATCCTGCCTCAGCAGAGTCATTGGTAAAGGTAGTTGGTCCTTCCGAATGCCCTTCATGCTCATCGTGATGCTCTTCTTCATCATGATGATCTTCTTCCTCGTCGTGATGATCTTCTTCTTCATGTTCTTCTTCAGCATGTTGTTCTGTGAATGAGTAATCTGAATCTCTATAAAAGAAATCAACTGAGTTAGCAAAATTGAAGCCATCTAAGTCATAAGAACCTTTGATATCAAATTTATCTGAGTCAGTATTTGTAAATATTCTCTCACCTTCATGCTCATCATGGCCTTCTTCCTCATCTCCATGCTCATCGCCATGTTCATCTCCATGGCCTTCATGTCCTTCTCCATGAAAAGGAATACCATAAGAACTTTCAGAACTTGATATAGAAAACCCAAGATATCCATTATCACTTACAACTGACGCGCCAAATTTCATAGATTCAGATGCAAAATCTGAATTAGCCAAGAAGCCAAGATTTTCTTCATGCTCCTCATGCTCTTCTTCATGCTCATCATGATCTTCTTCATCGTGATGCTCTTCCTCTTCATGCATAATTGCACCATTAGGTACATCATAGTTTTCTAGATCAGTATTTTTGTAAGCAAAACTTACATTAAGATTATTAAGATTATCTTGATAGAAAAATGTTGTGGTATTGCCCTCATTAACCGATTGAGTTTCACCACTAACTTTTACTAGTTGTTCTACATCTTCGATAGCTATAGAGTTATCAACTACATTGATGATTCCACCAATTGCTCCATTGGTATAAAGCAAAGATGATGGTCCTCTTACGATCTCTATTTGTTGTGCATTACCAAGATCTATGTCATTAAAATGATCAGCCCCAAGACCTGAAACATCTCGATTAACAATACCATTATCAAGAATTTTTACTCTCGAGCCTGACATCCCTCTAATTATTGGCTGTCCAACAGCTGATCCATAATCAGCAGTAGAAACGCCTAAAAGATCATCAACTGTCTCACCTAAACTTTGAGTAGCTTCAGTTGAAATATCATCGCTAGAAACAATGTGAATTGGGTCGGCAATCTCACTCGCAGTCTTACCAATAATTGATGAAGTAACAACGACCTCTTCAATGGTATTAGCTTTCAAAGAATCGAAAGAGAATATGGCAAGAGCTAGGAATACTAATTTATTAATTTTCATAAAACCTCCTATGTTAAAAAATTAAAATTTAAAAAAAATTAAATAATAATTTTAGGAGGCGCTTGAGAAGAAAAAGGTTTCCTTAATTGAAGATATAATTTGTTAGAGGTATCAAAAACTTTGGGTTTAACAAAATATTCTTCTGAAATAAATTTAACAAGCTCTATGTCAGATGAAGTATCATTATGACAAGATTGGCATTCAAACTCGGCATGATGCTCAATAGGGCTTTCATCAATGTGTGCAAATGAATGCAGTGATATACTTGCAAGAAAAAATAAGCCAATAAATGAGATAACTTTGCTATTCCGACCGAGATTCATAGCGGGATAATATATCATCCCATTTAATTTACAATAGCAATGAACAAGATAAATGTATAAAGAAGCAATCCTGGATGCAGTCTCAATGCATGAACTGCCATCAAAATGGCATTCAGACGTCTTAGAAGAAGCTAAGAAAGCAGCTAATAAAAAGAAAACCTCAAAATACAGGCAAGATTTAAGAAAATTACCCTTTATTACTATTGATGGTGAGGATGCCAAAGATTTTGATGATGCTTTATATTGCATAAAAAATAGTGGTGGCTTCAAACTCTTTGTAGCTATTGCGGATGTATCGTTTTACGTAGAAACGGGATCGAAAACAGATAAAGAAGCTCAAAAAAGAGGTACATCTATATATTTCCCAGCAAAAGTCATACCCATGTTGCCGGAGGATTTGTCCAATGGTATCTGCTCTTTAAAGCCTAATGAAGATAGATGTGCAATGATTTGCGAAATGTCCCTAAGTCTCGATGGCAATAGAGGTAAATATAAGTTTTACAGTGGTTTGATTAAATCTAAGGCTCGATTAACTTACACTCAGGTGGAAGAACATCTTCAAGGCTCTTCAAAAATTGAGTTGCCTCAAGCTGGCGATTTAATCAAGGATTTAAATGAACTCACAAATCTAAGGTTAATCCATCGGAACAAAAGAAAAGCATTGGAAATAAATCCTAAAGAAATCAACCTAAAATTAAATAAAAATAAAGAAGTAAAAAATATCCAAGTGAAAAAGTCACTCTTTGCCCACAAGCTTGTTGAAGAATCTATGCTGTTAGCTAATGAGTCTGCTGCAGAGTTTATGCAAGATCGATTAAATCTAGGAGTTTACAGAATTCATGAGGATCCAGATCCTAGCAAACTCGAGTTACTAAAAAAGCATTTCCATGTCCCTGCTCAAATAAGTAAAAAATTATCTCCTTTGGAAGTTATAACCTCATGCCTTAAACAGGCTAATAAAAAAAATGACGATGTTGGAAAAATCTTAGTTCTTCAAACTTTAGCTAGAGCAGAATATTCGACCAATAATTTAGGGCATTTTGGATTACAACTGCAAAGATATGCTCATTTTACATCTCCAATTAGAAGGTATCCTGACTTACTTGTTCATAGATTAATTAACTCCTTACTTGCAAACAAGAAGCCAAATAGGACAGAAAATGAACTTCAAGATGAATGTGAAAATGCTTCAATGCTTGAAAGACGTGCTGAAAAAGCATCAAGGCAAGTAGAGCAAGTTTTAGTGTGTGAATATTTAAAGAAAAAAATAGGCTCAACGATGAATGGAGTGATCACAGGAGTAACAGATTTTGGACTTTTTATTAATTTGGAGCCCTACTTTATATCTGGTCTTTTGCACGTATCTGACTTGCCTGATGATCATTATTATTTATTAAATAATCAAAGTGTACTTAAGGGCAGAAAAAGAGGTGGTGTATATAAGCTTGGCAAGAAAATAAAAGTTAAAATCGCAGCAATTTTTCCACTAGAAAGAAAAATAAATTTAGTCATTTCAAATGGAAAATAAAAATTCTCCAAATCTTCGGGTAGGCTTTCATAATATTGAGATCTTGTTAAAGCTTTCTCCGGAAAATATAAAAAAAATATTTATTCCTGCAAACAGAAACGATGAACGAGTTCGTAGCTTGATTGCTATGGCTGAAAATCTCTCTATTTCTGTTGAAAGAAAAAAAAGTTTAGCCCAACATCCTGAGGCTTTTTTAAAAAACGAAGTAAGTCTTGGACTCAGTGACTTAAAAAAATATGAAGAAAGTATGCAAAATAAAAATCCTACGTTCTTAGTAATTGATAATGTTATTGATCCAAGAAACCTCGGAGCCTGCATCAGATCTGCAGCTGCCAGTAATATTGCTGGAGTTATTATTAACAAACACCATTGTTCTCCTATTACGCAAGTCGTCAGACAAATTTCTGCTGGGGGGACAGAGGCAGTTCAGATTTTCACTATTACGAACTTAGTAAATACCCTTAAGCACTTTAAAAAATTGGGTTATTTAATCCTTGGTACAAGTGAGCATGCGGACATAATGCACACGGAATTCGACCTAAACAAACCCATTCTTGCTGTAGTTGGCTCTGAAGAAGATGGGATAAGAAAGAAAACACAAGAAAGCTGCACAGAAATGTGCACATTATCTAAAAATGAAAATATAAATAGTTTAAATGTATCTGTTGCAACGGGTATCATGCTTTTTGAAATTGCAAGGCAAAAAATTAACTAAATTTAATTTATAATTGTTAAGATTTTTAAAGATAGACAAATATGCTTAATCAAAGAACTATTAATAATCCAATTAAAGCTGTTGGCGTAGGTCTTCATAGTGGCAATGAAATGACTATGGAGCTTTTGCCTGCTCCTGTAAATTCTGGAATAACATTTATTCGAAATGACCTAGATCCAGAAATAGAAATTCCTGCTTTGTATGATTATGTTGGAGATACCACTTTATCTACAAATCTATTTAAAGATGGCTATAAAATTGGAACCATTGAGCATCTGCTTTCGGCTATTGCCGGTCTCGGAATAGATAATTGCATTATAAAAGTTGATGGTCCAGAAGTGCCAATAATGGATGGAAGTGCAAGCCCATATGTCTTCTTAATTCAGTCTGCTGGGCTAGTGGAACAGGATGAGTTAAAAAAATTCATTAAGGTAAAAAAAGAGGTTCGTGTAGAGAGAGATGATACTTACGCCGCAATCAAGCCATTTGATGGTTTTAAGGTTTCTTTCGAAATTGATTTTGATGATCCCACAATTCAAAAGCATGCTCAAAAGTCATCAATTGATTTTTCTTCAACTTCATTTGTAAAAGAAGTTTGCAGAGCCAGAACATTTGGCTCAGTAAAAGATAAGGATACCCTTCAATCTAAAGGTTTGGCTTTAGGAGCTAGTGAGGCCAACGCTATAGTGGTTGGTGAGGATGGACTTTTAAATGCAGATGGTTTGAGATTTGATGATGAATTTGTAAAGCATAAAATGCTCGATGCTATTGGTGATTTATATTTACTTGGGCATAATCTCATTGGTCAGTTTTCTGGATATAAATCAGGTCATTCCCTCAATAATGAGTTATTAAGAAAAATACTCTCATCTGAAGATGCATGGGAAGTTGTTACTTTTGAAGATACTTCGACTGCCCCGATATCATATGTCAGAGCTCCATTTGGGGATGCTATTGAGCTCTAATTAAAATATACAAAATTATTTAGAATTAAATTGATGTCATTTTTAACCAAAATATTTGGAAGCAGTAATCAACGCTCTCTCAAGCGTATGCAAATTATTGTTGATCAAATTAATAATCTTGAATCTGAGTATCAAGAATTAAGCGATGAAGAGCTATCTTCCCTCAGAGAGAAATTTAAAACATTGAAAAAAGATTCTGGATTTGATTTATTGGCGCACACTTTTGCGGCAACCAGAGAAGTAAGCGTTAGAACAACAGGACTGAGGCATTTTGATTGTCAAATGCTAGGTGGCATAGCGCTATCTGAGGGTAACATAGCCGAAATGAAAACTGGGGAAGGAAAAACTTTGGTTGCAACTTTACCTGCATATTTTAATGCAGTTAAAGATAACAAAGTGATCTTAGTTACCGTAAATGATTACCTTGCGCAAAGAGATGCTGATTGGATGAGGCCTATCTACGAAGGTTTAGGGCTAACAGTTGGAGTTATTCATTCAAACCAACCTTTTGAGGAAAAGAAAGCAGCCTATGCATGTGATGTTATTTATGCCACTAATGGTGAATTAGGCTTTGATTATCTAAGAGACAACATGGCTCTTCGAGCTGAAGATAAGGTCCAATGCTCTCTAGATTTTGCTATTGTCGATGAGGTAGATTCAATACTAATTGATGAAGCTCGAACACCATTGATTATTTCTGGCCCGTCTAATGAAAGTGCAGATTATTATGTTCAAATAAAGAAAATCATTCCTAGTCTAAAAAAACAATTAAGGGAAGGAACTGAAGATGAGCCTCTTAGTGCAGATGAAAAAGGTCACTATATTATTGATGAAAAAAATAGATCGATAGAATTAACCGATGATGGTTACGTGGTTGTTGAAAATCATCTCGAAGAACTTGGCTTGTTGCAATCTGACGATAGTCTTTACTCTGTTAGCAATATAAAAATTATGCGTTATGTAAATGCTACTTTGAAAGCTGCATTTCTTTTTAATAAGAATGTCCATTATTTAGTTCGTGGGCAAGAGGTGCTTTTGATAGATGAGCATACGGGCAGAACAATGCCTGGTCGAAGAATGAGTGAAGGAATTCATCAGGCGCTTGAATGCAAGGAGAATGTTGCAATTCAAAAAGAATCTCAAACTCTGGCTTCGACAACATATCAAAACTTTTTTAGACTTTTCAATAAGCTTTCTGGTATGACGGGTACCGCAGATACTGAAGCTGCAGAATTTGCTGAAATATATGGTTTAAAGGTTGCAATCATTCCAACAAACAAACCAATGGCACGCAATGACAATGATGATTTAGTCTTTCTCACTCAAGAATCAAAATTCAAAGCCTTAATTGATGAAATAGAACTTTTAAGAAAAAAAGATGCGCCTATTTTGGTGGGCACTGCTTCGGTTGAGTCTTCTGAAATAGTATCTGCATTATTAAATAAGAAAAATATCTCTCATCAAGTTCTCAATGCTAAACAGCATGAAAAAGAAGCTGAAGTTATTGCAAATGCCGGACGTCCTGGAGTTGTAACAATTGCAACGAATATGGCTGGACGAGGAACAGATATAGTTCTTGGAGGAAAAGAAAATATAGGTGATGGTGAATGGGAAAAAAGACATCAATTAGTCCTAGATGCAGGAGGTCTTCATATTCTTGGAACCGAGAGGCATGAATCACGAAGAATTGATAATCAGCTTAGAGGTCGCTCAGGCCGTCAAGGGGATCCTGGCTATTCAAAATTTTTCTTATCTTTAGAAGATGATTTATTAAGATTGTTTATATCTGATAGTCGCCGAGGATTGTTTGAAAAAATTGGAATGGGTGATGATCATATTGAACATAAAATGTTATCAAGGGGTATTGAAAACGCACAACGAAGAATAGAAAGTAGAAATTTTGATATTCGAAAGAACCTATTGGAATATGATGATGTTGCAAATGATCAAAGGCAAGCGATCTATTCTTTAAGAAATCAACTTTTAAACGAAGACAATATTTCTGAAGCAATCAATGATCTTATATTTACAGAGATGCACTCTATCTCCAATGATTTTGTCCCTCTAGAATCCGTCGAAAGTCAATGGAGGCTTGATGAATTAGATGAATATTTGCTAGATCATTACTTATTCGAAAAAAGCATTGCAACGAAAGTCAGGAATGACAAAAAATTAACTCCAGAAACAATTGCAAATCTAGTAGCTGAAAAAGCATCAAAACGTTATCAAGAAAAATATGTAACCATCAAAGAAAATCTTGCGCAGTTAGAAAAACAAGTCATGCTCCAAATTTTAGATGTTCATTGGAAAGATCATTTAGCTGAGATGGATCACCTAAGACAGAGCGTTGGACTGAGGGCATACGCTCAAAAAAATCCTAAAAATGAATATAAACGTGAGGCATTTGAAATGTTTGAGGTTATGTTAAATGCAATTAATAGTGAGTCCATTAAAGTATTATTCAGATTAGAGCTAGCAACTGAAGAAGAAATTCAGGAACTTGAAGAAAGATCCCGTGAAGCACAAAAAAATAGAGAGATGATGTTGCAACAAGAAAAACTAGAGCCAGTAATAGGAAGTGAGAGTAACTCTTATTCAGGAAAATCAGAAACTGTTGAGACGGTAAAAAAAGATACTCCAAAATTTGGAAGAAATGAAATAGTAAAAATTACCGATGGAAAAAATACCAAAGAGTTAAAATATAAAAAAGCACAGCCTCTTATTGAAAATCAGGGATGGAAGATAATATAAGACTTAGTTCTGTAAGTTAATCCTCATAAAAATCTTCTGATTCAATGGGCCTACTTATAAGTTTTTCTTCGTTAGCCCATGTACCAAGATCAATTAATTTACATTTTTCTGAACAAAATGGCCGAAAAATGTTAGTAGCGCTCAGATCAGCCTCATTGCTACATCTTGGACAATCTTTTTTCATTGTTTGGTCAGACCTAGATAGAAATGATGCATTGCTAATGATCTCATTTGCAGGTTTTTAAGAGAATCATTATTAGATATCACATCATTAGCAATACTTAACCTCTCCTCTCTGGAGCATTGAGAGTTAATAATCTTTTGTATGACATCGCCTGAGTTATTATCTCTTAAGATTGCTCTTTCAAGTTGAAGTTTTGACTCACAATCAATAACCAGAATCCTATCATATGAGCTCATACTTTTTGTTTCAAAAATCAATGGCACCTCAATAATCGAGTATGGAGATTGAGAAGCTAGTATTTTTTCTGACATCTTTTCTCGAACCAAGGGATGAGTAATAGACTCTAAAGCTATCCTTTTTTCATTACTGCCAAAAACCTCCTTTCTTAATTTGGCTCTATCTAGTGAACCATCTTCAGCAATAATTTCTGAGCCAAAATATTCGACAACTTTTATAAAACCTGGAGTATCTTTTGCAACTACCTCTTTAGCAAGATTGTCTGCATCAATAACATTAATGCCTTCATTTTTAAAAACACATGCAGCAGCTGATTTACCAGATCCAATACCACCTGTAAGACCAACAATCATTTTTTTGCTTTGGTATTAATAAATTTTGGGACGTTATGCTCCCAAGAGCTTTCTTCAACTCTTGATGAAATCAACCATTTATTATTGATTTTTTTATAGGTATCCTTGTACCACATCCCTAAAAAAAATACCTCTTCATTTTCAGTTTGCATTGGATTAAAACACATAACTTTTCCAGAGGCTGAGTTGCCATTTATTGTAAGAGAAATATTTGAAATTAAATGTTGGTAATTTGGAAAATGATTTAATGCTTTTTCTAGGTACTCAATTATTTCTTTTAAATTACCCGCAATACCTCCAACGGCTGTGTAATCAATATGAGCATCTTTAGTAAATAAGTTATTGAAGTCTTGAAAATTTTTGTTATCTACTGCAGTTGCATAATCAGTGACAAGTTTTTCAAGCTCCATGCGATCTGAAATTTCAGTAATGTCCATTTGTTTATTTTATACAAAAAAAAGGCCCTCAGATAAATCTAAGAGCCTTACAAAGAAAAAAGCCTGACGATTACCTACTCTCACACAAGGAGACCTTGCACTACCATTGGCGTGAGTTCGTTTCACTTCTGAGTTCGAGATGGGATCAGGTGGTACCAAACTGCTATTGTCATCAGGCAAACTGGTATGTAATTCTTTTATCACTACAAATATGTTATTCCTGAACAACGAAACCTTTTTTAAGGTTACATGATCAAGCCTCACGAGTTATTAGTACAAGTTAGCTCAACGCCTCACAACGCTTACACACCTTGCCTATCAACGTCATAGTCTATGACGACTCTTTAGTAGACCGAAGTCTATGGGAGATCTAATCTTGGGAGAGGCTTCCCGCTTAGATGCTTTCAGCGGTTATCCCTTCCGAACATAGCTACCCGGCAATGCCACTGGCGTGACAACCGGAACACCAGAGGTTCGTCCAATCCGGTCCTCTCGTACTAGGATCAGCTTCCCTCAAATCTCCAACGCCCACAGCAGATAGGGACCGAACTGTCTCACGACGTTCTAAACCCAGCTCGCGTACCACTTTAAATGGCGAACAGCCATACCCTTGGGACCTGCTCCAGCCCCAGGATGTGATGAGCCGACATCGAGGTGCCAAACACCCCCGTCGATGTGAACTCTTGGGGGGTATCAGCCTGTTATCCCCGGCGTACCTTTTATCCGTTGAGCGATGGCCCTTCCATTCAGAACCACCGGATCACTAAGACCTAGTTTCCTACCTGCTCGACCCGTCGGTCTCGCAGTCAAGCATCCTTATGCCTTTATACAATCTGCATGATGTCCGACCATGCTTAGGATACCTTCGTACTCCTCCGTTACTCTTTGGGAGGAGACCGCCCCAGTCAAACTACCCAGCACACACTGTCCTCGATCCGGATTACGGACCTAAGTTAGAGCCTCAACTTTACAAGGGTGGTATTTCAAGGACGACTCCACCAAGACTAGCGTCTTGACTTCAAAGTCTCCCACCTATCCTACACAAATAAAGTCAAAGTCCAGTGTGAACCTGTAGTAAAGGTGCACGGGGTCTTTCCGTCTAGCTGCGGGTACACTGCATCTTAACAGCGATTTCAATTTCACTGAGTCTATGGTGGAGACAGTGTGGCCATCATTACGCCATTCGTGCAGGTCGGAACTTACCCGACAAGGAATTTCGCTACCTTAGGACCGTTATAGTTACGGCCGCCGTTTACCGGGGCTTCGATCAGGAGCTTCGCCTAAGCTAACCCCATCAATTAACCTTCCGGCACCGGGCAGGCGTCACACCCTATACGTCATCTTACGATTTTGCAGAGTGCTATGTTTTTAATAAACAGTTGCAGCCACCTAGTTTCTTCGACCACCATCGGCTTAAAGAGCAAGTCTTATCACCAATGGCGGCGTACCTTCTCCCGAAGTTACGGTACCATTTTGCCTAGTTCCTTCACCATAGTTCTCTCAAACACCTTAGTCTTCTCGACTTATCCACCTGTGTCGGTTTAGGGTACGGTTCCTTATAATCTGAAGCTTAGAGGTTTTTCCTGGAAGCATGGTATAAACTACTTCCCACTCAAAGAGTGGTCGTCATCAGTTCTCAACCTTAAAAGATCCCGGATTTACCTAAGATCTAAGTCTACAACCTTAAACACGGACAACCATCGCCGTGCTAGCCTAACCTTCTCCGTCACCCCATCGCAATTATAAGAAGTACAGGAATATTAACCTGTTTTCCATCGACTACGGCTTTCGCCCTCGCCTTAGGAGCCGACTCACCCTGCCACGATTAGCGTTGGACAGGAAACCTTGGATTTTCGGCGAAGAGGTTTTTCACCTCTTTGATCGTTACTCATGTCAACATTCGCACTTCTGATACGTCCAGCATGCCTCACAGCACGCCTTCAGCCGCTTACAGAACGCTCTTCTACCATCTTAAATAAATTTAAGATCCGTAGCTTCGGTTTATGATTTAGCCCCGTTATATCTTCCACGCAGGCCGACTCGACTAGTGAGCTATTACGCTTTCTTTAAAGGATGGCTGCTTCTAAGCCAACCTCCTAGCTGTTTGTGCCTTCCCACATTGTTTCCCACTTAATCATAATTTGGGACCTTAGCTGACGGTCTGGGTTGTTTCCCTCTCGACTACGGACGTTAGCACCCGCAGTCTGTCTCCCATGCTCATACTCATTGGTATTCGGAGTTTGCATCGGTTTGGTAAGTCGGGATGACCCCCTAGCCGAAACAGTGCTCTACCCCCAATGGTAATACATGAGGCACTACCTAAATAGTTTTCGAAGAGAACCAGCTATCTCCGGGTTTGATTAGCCTTTCACTCCTATCCACAGCTCATCCCCTCATTTTTCAACATAAGTGGGTTCGGGCCTCCAGTCAGTGTTACCTAACCTTCACCCTGGCCATGGATAGATCACCCGGTTTCGGGTCTAATTCCAGCAACTGAGCGCCCTATTAAGACTCGGTTTCCCTACGCCTCCCCTAAACGGTTAAGCTTGCTACTGAAATTAAGTCGTTGACCCATTATACAAAAGGTACGCCGTCACAGAACAAGTCTGCTCCGACTGCTTGTAAGCACAAGGTTTCAGGTTCTATTTCACTCCCCTCGCCGGGGTTCTTTTCGCCTTTCCCTCACGGTACTGGTTCACTATCGGTCAGCTGAGAGTATTTAGCCTTGGAGGATGGTCCCCCCATATTCAGTCAAGATTTCACGTGTCCCGACCTACTCGATTTCACTTTTATAAAATTTTCGCATACAGGGCTATCACCTACTATGGCCATACTTTCCAATATGTTTTGCTAATTTTAAAAAAGCTTAAGGGCTGATCCGGTTTCGCTCGCCGCTACTACCGGAATCTCTGTTGATTTCTTTTCCTCTAGGTACTTAGATGTTTCAGTTCCCTAGGTTTGCCTCATATACCTATGTATTCAGTATATGATAATGTGCTTATGCACACTGGGTTCTCCCATTCGGAAATCTCCGGATCAAAGGTTGTTTACCACCTCCCCGAAGCTTATCGCAAGTTACTACGTCCTTCATCGCCTTCAGCTGCCAAGGCATCCGCCTTGTGCTCTTAATTACTTGATCATATAACCCTAAAAAAGGGTTACATACTTAACTCTCCTTTTTATTGCGAGCTAAGTTTTTTGTTATTTGAGAATAACTTAATAAAATTTTCTTCTATTAATGCAGTGATCTAATGTGTTCATATTTTTGATAACAGATAAAAATATGACACTGTAAATATAGAAATATTTACTAGAAAATTACATACCAAAACTTATAAATAACTTCTTTTAAATATTTGATTACTCGTGTGGGCACTCTAGTACGAAAGTTTCGTTAAGGAGGTGATCCAGCCACAGGTTCCCCTACGGCTACCTTGTTACGACTTTACCCCAGTCATGAAACACACCGTGGTAAACGCCCTCCCGAAGGTTAGACTATCTACTTCTGGTGCAATCCACTTCCATGGTATGACGGGCGGTGTGTACAAGACCCGAGAACGTATTCACCGCGACATGCTGATTCGCGATTACTAGCGATTCCGACTTCATGGAGTCGAGTTGCAGACTCCAATCCGGACTACGAAGAATTTTCTAGGATTAGCACCACCTCGCGGCTTAGCGTCCGTCTGTATTCCCCATTGTAGCACGTGTGTAGCCCTATACGTAAGGGCCATGATGACTTGACGTCGTCCTCACCTTCCTCCGGTTTATCACCGGCAGTCCCCTTATAGTTCCCGACCGAATCGCTGGCAAATAAGGGTAAGGGTTGCGCTCGTTATCCGACTTAACGGAACATCTCACGACACGAGCTGACGACAGCCATGCAGCACCTGTATCTTGGCTCCCGAGGGCACTGCTTCATTACAAAGCATTCCAAGTATGTCAAGTATAGGTAAGGTTTTTCGCGTTGCATCGAATTAAACCACATGCTCCACCGCTTGTGCGGGTCCCCGTCAATTCATTTGAGTTTTAGCCTTGCGGCCGTACTCCCCAGGCGGTCAACTTACTACGTTAGCTGCGCCACTGAGAAACATTGTTTCCCAACAGCTAGTTGACATCGTTTACGGCGTGGACTACCAGGGTATCTAATCCTGTTCGCTACCCACGCTTTCGCACCTTAGTGTCAGTACAGATCCAGGAGGCTGCCTTCGCCATTGGTATTCTTCACAATATCTACGCATTCCACCGCTACACTGTGAATTCTACCTCCCTCTATCGTACTCTAGTGAATCAGTTTTGGATGCAGTTCCCAGGTTGAGCCCGGGGATTTCACATCCAACTTAATAAACCACCTACGCGCGCTTTACGCCCAGTAATTCCGATTAACGCTTGGACCTTCCGTATTACCGCGGCTGCTGGCACGGAATTAGCCGGTCCTTATTCTGATGGTAATGTCACGGTTATTGGGTATTAACCAATAACTTTTCTTCCCAACTTAAAGTGCTTTACAACCCTAGGGCCTTCTTCACACACGCGGTATGGCTGGATCAGGCTTGCGCCCATTGTCCAATATTCCCCACTGCTGCCTCCCGTAGGAGTCTGGGCCGTGTCTCAGTCCCAATGTGGCGGATCGTCCTCTCAGACCCGCTAAAGATCGTCGCCTTGGTGAGCCTTTACCTCACCAACAAGCTAATCTTACGCAGGCTCATCTAATAGCGAAAGCTTCAAAGAGAGGCCTTCTTTCTCCCGAAGGAGGTATACGGTATTAATCCGAGTTTCCCCGGGCTATCCCCTTCTACTAGGTAGATTCCTACGCGTTACTCACCCGTCCGCCGCTCTACTCATATCCGAAGATACTTTCTCGCACGACTTGCATGTGTTAAGCCTACCGCCAGCGTTCAATCTGAGCCATGATCAAACTCTTCAATTAAAATCATGTTGTGTTACTTTTATAAAATATTAAAAATAACAAAAATATATATCTCGTATTTTGAACACCCACACGAGTAACCAGATATGTTAAAAGAATATACCAGCTCTAGGCAGGAACGTTGAATTGTATACCCTTAGTTATAAATATCAACAGGTTTTATAACTAATTTTTATCTTTATTTACCAAGCGTTCTGAATTAAGGAATTTCATCTTTGATCTAAGCTCAGCTCCAACCTCTTCAATTGAATGTGAAGCAGTATTTTTACGCATTTCTTTCATAATTGGGCCGCCAGTTCCATCGTTACTTTGTCGACAATCATTTAAAAAATTATCAGCAAATTCTCCTGTCTGAATTCTATTTAAAATTCCTTTCATAGCTTCTTTAGTATCATTGGTAATTATTTCTGGCCCACTAATATAATCACCGTATTCTGCTGTATTGGAAATGGAATAATGCATATTTGCTATCCCTCCCTCGTGGATGAGGTCAACAATCAATTTTGTTTCGTGTAAACATTCAAAATATGCCATCTCAGGACTGTAACCTGCTTCTACCAAAGTTTCATATCCTGCCTTTATCAAAGCTGTCATACCGCCACACAAAACAGCTTGTTCTCCAAAAAGATCGGTTTCAGTTTCTTCCTTAAAAGAAGTCTCTAGAACACCAGCTCTTGTGCCTCCGTTTGCCTTTGCGTAAGAAAGAGCGATATCTCTTGCGCCGGATGAATTCCAACAAGGATTATATGAATCAGAAATTAAAGCTAATTTAAAACAAGATGCGGTTTTGGCATTTGCACATGGTTTTAATATTCACTTTAAAAAAATTGTTCCTGGAGAAAAGACATCTGTCATTATGATTGCCCCTAAAGGTCCTGGACATACTGTAAGAAGCACATACATTAATGGCGGCGGGGTCCCATCCTTGATTGCAATTTATCAAGATGGAGTTAATCCATTTAAGTAATACGAAAACTTTTTAACTATCTTACAATCTAATCTAATTGAATTAACCCAAACGCTTTAATAAATGTAAAATACTTTACCAGTGAAACATAAATTTAAAAATCTTCGAAAATTCACCTTACTGGCTATTATTACTCAGATTGTTTTCATTACCTCATGTAATTCAGATGGTCCAATAATGGAACAGCCCGAGCAGATTTATTATGATCTTGCTCAACGAAGAATGAATGCCAATAATTACTTCTCAGCTATTGAGGCTTTGCAAGCTATTGAAACAAATTATCCATTTGGTCGATATGCAGAACAAGCTCAGTCGGAATTGATATATGCCTATTACATGAACGGTGAAGATGAGGCATCACATGAGGCGGCCGAAAAATTTATTCGCCTAAATCCAAGACATCCAAATATTGATTATGCTTATTTTATGAGAGGGATTTCGAGTTATACGCGGGACAAAGGAATATTTGCGAGAGTATTTAAAAGAGATCTATCTGACAGGGATATTTCAGGAGCCAAACAGGCCTTTGGAGAGTTATCTGAATTTTTAACACGTTTTCCACAGAGCCAATATGCTCCCTACGCATCCCAAAGATTAATTTATTTAAGGGCCTTAATAGCTAAAAATGAGTTAGTTGCCGCTGAATATTATCTTCGAAGAAAAGCATATGTTGCGGCTCTAAGAAGAGCTAAATATGTTATTGAAAATATCCCTAATACATCAGAGACAATGAGAGCTTTGAAAATAGCTAGAGAGTGCTATAAAGAATTGGGTTATTTTGAGTTAATGGAAGATATTGATTCAGTGATTGTATTAAATGGAGGTGCCGTCAGAGAAGCGCCTAAAAATTCTTCATGGAATTTCTTCTCAAGAAGTGCTCCTGCACCTAAATAAAAATTTAAATTATTGAGTACAGGGCTTTTGTAAGCTGATTGTTAGTTTTGTACATTTCTCTTGGTTTATGCTGCTGATTACAAATAAATCCGTATCCGAAGTTTTGTTCTGGATCTCCAAATGCAACAGCACCTCCAATACCCGCATGACCAAACATTTTATCATTGAGAATGGGTGATATGTTTCCAAGAGAGGAGATTCCCTGAGCAAGCTCAAATCCAAGTCCAAACTTTATACCTGCACCAAACAATACTGAATCAGGGCCGCTTGAATGAGGTGTAATTGCACGCTCTAAAGTATCCTTACTCATTATTGCAATACCATTTCTACTACAGTCATTACTTAAAATTCCATATAATTTAGCTAAACTTTTAGCTGTTCCATGGCCATTTGCCGAGGGAATTTCCGCGATTCGCCAGTCTTCAGAATTTTGAAAATTTTCACTATCCTCATCTCTAAATTCAAATGCTGCTTCAAAGTCACCGCACATCAAAGCCTCCTTAAAGTTTTTGATACGCTTTGATAAGAAAAAATCGGGGATATATTTTAAGAACCCTCCTGGAAGTTTAATGGAATCTTGTTCCATCATTATCATATCTGCACACCTACTAAAATTTTCTCTTGGAAGTCCAATATAAAAGTCTATACCCAATGGTTGAGCTATCTCATCCTTGAAATATTGCCCAACACTTCGGCCATCAATTCTTTTTATAATCTCTCCTACCAGCCAACCATATGTAAGTGCATGATAGCCTTGTGACGAACCTGGTTCTCTGTATGGGCTTTGTGACTCTAAGTGACTTACAAACATGTCCCAATCTTGAAATGAACCAGAGGGAATTCCACCTTTAAATCCAAACATGCCAGCTCGGTGACATAAAAAATCACTAACTTTAGTTTTTCCTTTTCCATTACAGTTATATTCCGGCCAGTAATAGCTGACTAATTGATTTGGGTCTAGCTTGCCCTCGTCAATTAGTCTGGCAGCGCATATAGCTGTTACTCCTTTAGTTACGGAAAAAACATTGACCAAAGTATCTTCCTCCCATTCTTTTGTTCTATTAGCATCTTGATGTCCGCCCCAAAGATTTACAACGAGTTTACCCTTATGTTCAATTGCAATAGCTGCGCCAGTCTCAAACCCACTTTCTAAAGCATTAGAAAAAATTTCTTTCACAGGCAGAAATTTTGAATCACAGTCTCCCTTAATCATTTGTCTCTCTATAATTTTGTATTTCTCCACTTTGAAGTCTTTTTTGATAATTTAATAGTTCTTTTTTAATCATAGGAGCCAAGACATACAAGCCTAAAATATTTGGCAAAGCTACAAGAAAAATAAGTGCATCAGAAAAATCTAAGACTGCACTTAAATTTACCATGCAGCCGATTGCAATAAAAATACAGAAGAATACCTTGAAAATATTTTCTGCAATTGAAGATTCGCCAATAATATAAGTCCAGCCTTTTAAACCGTAATATGACCAAGATAATATTGTTGAAAATGCAAATAATAAAGCAATAAATGATAATGGAATAACAGACCAAGATAGAGTGCTACTAAAAGCCATAGAGGTTAAGGCAATCCCTTGGATGCCTTCATTTGCCATTGCTGGATCATAAACTGTTGTTAAAATTACTAAAGCTGTAAGTGTGCATATCACTACAGTATCTATAAAAGGCTCCATTAAACCAACATAGCCTTCAGAAACTGGTTCTGATGTTTTTACTGTCGCATGGGCTATAGCTGCCGATCCAATACCTGCCTCGTTTGAAAATGCAGCTCTTTGAAATCCTAAAATCATAATTCCTAGCATTCCTCCTCCCATAGCAGTTGGATCAAATGCCTCATTGAATATAGCTGACAGTGCCCATGGTACTTTGTCTGCATTCATAATAACTACAACCAAAGCCCCAACAACATAGGTAATTGTCATAAATGGAACCAACTTTGAAGTAACACGAGCAATGCTTTTAATTCCACCAATAATTACTAATCCAACTATTCCGGCAAGAATTGAGCCAAATAACCAGCCCTTGTCAACAAAATAGCTAGAATCTCCACCTGTCATGTAAATAAATTGCTGAAAGGCTTGATTAGATTGAAACATATTTCCAATGCCCAAACACCCAATGACAATAGCCAGTGCATAAAATAATCCCATTGGCTTTGCAAGCCAAGATAAATTTTTTTGACGTAATCCAGCTTCAAGATAATACATTGGGCCACCAGAAATACTGCCATCTGGATTAACTTTTCTGAACATTACACCGGCTACACATTCAGCAAATTTTGTAGACATTCCTAAAAGACCAGCAATAATTAACCAAAATGTAGCGCCGGGACCACCAATAGAAATAACAATTGCCACTCCAGCAATATTTCCAATTCCAACAGTCCCAGATACAGCTGTTGATAATGCTTGAAAATGAGAAAGCTCTCCTTCATTTCCAGGCTTTGCAAAATCTCCTCTCAATAATTTAAATGCGTGTTTAAATCCCCGTAGATTTAAAAAATTAAAGTAAAAGGTAAAAAAAATTGCTCCTCCAATTAACCATAAGACAATCAAAGGCATAGGCGTACTAAAAATTGTATATTCATAAAAAATGAAACTGGCTAAAATATTTGTAATGGGTTGAATAGCAGCATTAATTGAAGCATCAATTCCATCTGCTGATAAAGGTATCGAAATTAGTAAGACAAGATAATAAATAAGTCTATTAGTTTTCATAAATTGAATATACTACATAAAGAAATTTATATGATATGAAAATAGGAATTCTCAATGCCGATACAGTAGAGCTGCCTGGAGCATCTGAATTTGGCCAATATCCAGAAATGTTTGCAAAAATTTTTTGGGCAATAAATCCAACCATTCAATTTGAGAAATACGAAGTTCAGTTTGACCAATATCCAAAAGAAATAAAAGATTGTGATGCATATCTAATTACCGGCAGTAAAGCTAGTGCATACGATGAGGAGAATTGGATTTATAAACTAAAAGAATTTATTCAAACTCTTCATCAAAACAAAACAAAGTTGATAGGCATATGTTTTGGTCACCAAATAATAGCGGAAGCATTAGGGGGCTCTGTAAAGAATTCCTCAAAAGGCTGGCATGTAGGTGTAGATTCAATATCACTATTTAAGCAAGAGTTTAATTTTAATTATAAAGATAGCGTATTCAATCTAATCTTCAGCCATCAAGATGAAGTTATAAAATTGCCTGAAAATGCAAAATTAATTGCAGGATCAACAATTTGCCCAAATGCAATGTTTGTTATCGACGATCATATCCTTTGCACGCAAGGACATATTGAATTACATAAAGACTTTGCAAGATTAATATATGACTTTAGGAAAAATCAGATTGGGGATGCAAAATATACAAGCGCTTGTGAGACATTAATTGATGAAACGGATGAGTTGGCCGTTGTAAAAATTTTATTAGAATTCTTAAAAAAATAAATTAAAAGGGTTTATCTCCATCAATTGCGACTCGCTCTAATAATCTATGAGCAGGAAAGTAATCATTTATAGGTTTATGTTGAGTGCTTCTATTATCCCAAATAGCAATAGAATTTGGCTCCCAATTGAAACGACAGGTGTACTCAGCAGTTATTACGTGATCATACAAAAAATCCAGAATTGCTGAACTTTCTTTTGAGGGCAAGCCAATTATTTTGGTTGTAAATAAAGCATTTACAAAAATAACCTTTTGCTTGCTTTCGGGGTGAACCCTTATCACGGGATGTTGAACTGGAGGATTATCTTTGACAGCTTCAGCCAAGCGCTCTTTACCACCAGGTTCTGCCAAGCTTTCCTTAAACCCATAACTAAAATCATGCTCTGCATTAAGAGTTGAAAGAAATCTTTGCATTCCCTCAGATAAACCATCATAAGCTGCTGACATGCTAGCCCACATTGTATCCCCTCCCTTTGGAGGGCAGATTTTTGATCTTAAAACTGAGCCCAATGGAGGGTGTTGACGGAATGTCATGTCCGAGTGCCACATCTCGATCTTACTTGGTTTTTCTGCCGTACTTTCAAGAATTGTAATTTCTGGAAAACCTTCAACTGTTTCATAGGCAGGATGTGTTTGAACTGGGCCAAATGACTCTGCTAATGCTTTATGTTGTTGAGGCGAAATATCTTGATCTCGAAAGAAAATAACTTGATGTTTTATCAGTAGTCTTCTTATTTCAGCATAGACTTCAGGTTGGAGTTCGGTACATAGATCGACTCCATGCAATTCTGCTCCCAAGGCTGCAGCTATTGGCTTAACTTCAAACATTTTAAATTAAATATTTTTTGAGAAATTTTAATCTTTAATCTCACTATCAATCAAGACTGCAATTAATAAGGCTGGCTCATCTCCATGATTAACCCACGCATGATTTGTGCCTCTTTGAACCACAGTATCAAATGGCTCTAGCCTTACTTCTTCTTCATCTAACAAAAGACTGACATCACCTTTTAATAAGATAATGTAGTCAATGGTTTCAGTCTTATGCATTGCAGGATGCTTGGAGGTATCTATCCTATGATGGGCTGCTCCTATTCGATCAAATGCTTTGGCAGCTAAATCTTGAAGAACTTCCCATGGAACACCTTCTGGTGTGGGATTAATTTGAAAATATCTAAATTTTGTTCCACCTTTGGGAGGTGACAAAATGATCGGTGAATCACCTCTATCGACTTCATCTGTTGAATCAATTGCTGCTCCATCTGTGTTCCAGATTTCAAACAGTCCTCCAACTTCTTCTCCTATTGAGCATGCAGGTGGGCCATCAATTGTGATGACCGATTTGCCGTCTTGATTATGCCCAGTAATTATTCTTCTCATTTTCTTTTTTGTAATTTACTTGATAAATGATTTTATAACTTTTTTGAAATTACGTAGCAAGCTGGAATATAAAAAACAGCAATAATCGTTGAGCCTAAAACACCACCTGCCATTGCCCATGCAAGCGGTTCAAAGAAAATGCTTGTTATTAATAAAGGCATAAATCCTCCTATGGTGGTTGCAGAGGTTGTAACGACATGACGAGTAGATCTAATAATTACCTCAACCAAGTCTTCTTTTTTTAATGGAGATTCAGCGTTTGCCTCTTTAATGTGAGATAAAACAACTATTGAATCGTTTATTGACAATCCAGCAAGTCCAATTGCTCCTACAAGACCCATAAAACCAAAGTTGGCTTGACCAATAGTCAAGCCTAGAAAAGCTAAACCAGTACACCAACCAGCAACACTTAATATTAAGGCTGCCTGTCTAAATGAATTTAAGGCTGAAACCAAAGCTATGACAATAAGGACAAAAAATAATATTGCAGATGAAAAAATATTGGCTTGAGATTTTCCTCGAGCATCTGCCTCCCCGCCGACTTCAAGAATATAACCAGGAGGGAGCTCAGACTCAAATTTTTCTATTTTATCTTTTAAAAATCTTTCTGTGTCGGATGGAAGTAGCCCAGTCCAAATCCAAGCCGCAACTTGATTTTGTCTAATTCCAGAATCTCTAGAAACAAAATTAGCTTTGTTGGTAACTTCAAACTCTCCATAATTAGAAGAATAATCAAATCCATTATTTGATGGGACTGATAAATATTGAGTGGATGTAATTGAATCATCAGAGGAAGCTCTAAGCTTGATGGGAATTTCTTTGTTGCCATCAAGCATGGAACCAACTTTAATGCCTTCACTTGCAATAGCTAACTCATTAATAAAAAATTCTCCGGAAATTGAATTCAAGGCTAAATCAGATTCACTAAATTTAAACTCTAAATTTGCTGCACCTCCACTCAATTCGCTATTAGTTAAATAAACATCAGGGGCATTCCGAATTATTAACTCTAACTTTTTTCCTAAAGCTCGAAGAATTGATAAATCTGGACCATCAATACTATATTCAACTGCAGCTTCAACCGGAGGTCCTGAGTCAAATTTATCAATAATAATTTTTAAATCAGGATTCTCAGCAGTAAGTCTTTTTGCAAGCAATGGAAGTTTTTTAGTCATCTCCCTGTAAGAAGAGGCTATGTATACACCTTGCGCTAAATTATTAAATCCAAGAGCAGAATCACCTCCTATAACGTTATAGAGTATTCTTGGCAATCTTCTCCCAATAAACCAGAAATCATCCTCAACGATTCCACTTTGCAAGATAGACTCTCTGAGTTTTAAGACCGATTTCTCGGTACTATATACATTCGAATTTTGGGGCAACTCAACAGAAACTTTAAACATATTTCTGTCTAATTCTGGAAAAAAATCTGCCTTTAAAAATGGAAATGAAACAAAACCCAATGTAGGTAAAATCATTGCGATTATTATTCCTCTTCTTGGAACAGCATATGACCAAGTCAAAAGATCTCTGTATCTTTTTAAAAGCTTTTGATTTGAATATCCACTTCCTGAAAAAATTTCTTTATCAAAAAATTTTATTTGGTTAATGTAGTTTAAAAGAAGCGGGACAACATAAAGCGCAAGAAATAAAGAAGCGGTAATAGATAAAATAACCGTTTTCGCCATGCCGCCGACAAATTCTGCACTTGGTCCTTGACCTGCAGCTATTGGGAAAAAAGATAATGCGGTTGTAGCAGTTGCTGCCGAGAGTGGAATCCATAAGTGATGAAATGTTTCATATGATGCAGACTCTCTTGAGTGTCCTAAACTTCGCCTATATTTGAAGTCTTCGACTACTATGATTGCATTATCAATTAATAATCCTAGGGCAATAATTATCCCAGTCATTGATGTCTGATGCAGTGGTAACCCTAGCAACTTACATCCAAATAAAACTATAAAAATTGTAAGAGGTATAATGGATCCGACAATCAAAGCTGATTTAAAGCCCAACAAAAAATAGCTTATTGCAATAACTATTAAGGTCGCAAAAATTATGCTTCCATACAAATTATTAAATTTTTGCTTAAAGTAATATGACTCATCATAAATTTTTTCTAATTTGATCTCAGGAGGAAGTTGTTTTTTGAAATCCTCAACTAGTGACTGAATGCTCTCCACATAACTGTCAACTCGCAATGAAAATGCTCCTCTTATTTCAACAAGAACAGCTTTTTGTCCATTATACAAAGTAAGCTCTTCAGGTGGATCTCTAGGATTTTTTGATAAATTTGCAATATCACCTAATCTAATGATTTCGTAATTATTAAAGACCTTAATTGGTAAATTTGATACCTCAGATAAATTAGTAAGATTCTCTTGAGATTTAACAAGAAATTCTTGTCCATTATTTGATATCTGCCCTATAGGTTTTTTTGTATCAAGAGAACTCAGAACTTTGGCAACTTCCTGAAAAGTAAGACCAAGAGCTGATAACTTAGCGTTATCAACTTCTACCAAAACCTCTTCGTCTGCCGATCCAAACACAAAACTTTTATCCGATCCTGCCATGTATGCCATGCTTTGACGGAGATCCTCTGCAATCCGAGACAAAAGAATCAGAGGTGTTTCGCCTTCACCATTCCAGGTGAGCGCATATAACAATGTTGTCGGGGGTCCGCTACTTCTCATTAATTGTGGCTTCAACCCTTCAGGCAAATCAAATAAAGATTGATCTAATTTATCTTGAACTTCAGACCATACTTGCTCGATTAATGCTGGAGAAACACTGTCTTTTATTTCAAGAACAGTTGTACCAAATCCTTGAGAAGCAAATGAAATAATTTCATTTAACTCATAAACCTCTCTAAGTTTTGCTTCCATTGGTTCAAGAATTTGCGTCTCAATCCTTGTTGGTGATGCTCCAGGATATATAGTTTGAACCGTGGACCATCGCTGAGCCAGCTCAGGGTTTTCTTGCCTTGGCACTGTATTAAGTGCAAATACACCAGATAAAAATATAAATATTAACAATAGTGCAAAAATTCGAGGCTGTGAGAATAAAATTCTTAAAAAAAACATAAGTTAATTTACTCTTAAAATCTCGCTATCAATTACTTGCTCTGCTCCTCCACTAACAACCATATCTCCGTTATTAATAGTGCCTGTAATAAAAGCGTTATTTCCTTCAACATGAATTAGTTCGACAATTTCTTTAGCTACTTGATATCGATCTCTTTGATCTTTTGACACTGTGTATAAATTCCAAAGGCCCTGAGTTCCTTGAGACAGTGACTTAAGTGGAACCCATGCGCCTTTTTTTTCTTTTGTTCGCATCAATTGCAAGAACGAAATGGATCCAGGATTGATAAAAGTGCTAAATTCAAAGATGCATAATCTATTATCGCTTCCTTGATTGCTCATTTGAGTAAACCTCTTAAATCTTGCGGGATATGATTTATTATTGATAATAAAATTGTATTCGTTTTCAATCACAAGGCCCTCTATTACATCGGTTGGAACAGAGACATGAGCCTCTACACTTGTTGAGTCAATTATCTCTAAAATTGCTACTCCGGGACTTATGACTGTTCCAGCATCAAAAAATCTATCTTGAATAAAGCCATCAAAGGGTGCACGGATTTTTGTTTGCTCAAGCTTCACAGAGTAGAAATCGACTTGAGCTTTTGCAATTAAAAAATCTGAACTTGCGCGATCAAGCTCTTGATTGGAAATAAAGCCTTGCTCTTTTAAATCTTTAAATCTTTTTAACGCTTGATCTGCAAGGTCATACCTTGCAATAGCTTGATTAAGACTAGCTTGCATTTCGGCAGGATCTAAAAAAGCTAAAATGTCTCCTTGTTGAACTGCATCGCCTATATCAACATTTACAGAATCAATTTTTCCTGCAACTTCAAAAGCTAATTTAGAATAATTTAGAGGTAGAATCTTGCCCGGAAATCTTTGAGAAATATTATATGTTTTTTGTATTTCAATAGTTGTTATCTCTAATGAGCCATTGGCAGATAATGAACTGATTAAAATAAGATATAAATTCAAAATTATTAAAAATTTATTCATAGAAAAATATTGTGTTATGCTAATAATGTTAGCAGCGTAAACATAGTATATATGTAATGTTTTCACTGTCAACATAAATACTTATGACATATCATCACGGAAATCTAAAAGAAGAGCTCATTTCTAGTGCATGCAAAATTTGTGAGGCTGATGGTCATGATCATATGAGTCTGAGATCAATTGCAAAGGAAGCAAATGTTTCTCAAACTGCTCCATATAGACACTTTAAAACAAAAGAAAGTCTTCTTGCAGAAGTTTCAAAGCGTGGATTCGATGAATTAACTAAAAGAATGAGTGAAGCTTTAAATAAAAAAAATAATTCTCTCTCTCTAGAGGATCAGTTCTTAGAGATGGGTCTTGCTTACCTCGAATTTGGTGTTGAGAAACGCAACATCTATGATTTGATGCATAGTCCATCAATTCAAAAAGCAGATTTTCCTGAGCTGCTTGAATCTGCTGGAGGAGCATTTGATGTGCTAGTAAAAATTCTTATGAAACTTCATCCAGGTATAGATAAAAATCAACTGAGTCAAAAATGCATGAAGCATTGGGCAATGATGCATGGCCTGATCGGGATATTAGATCTCAAAACAGTTAATGCATCTGATTCAGATGCTGCAAAAGCAATGATCAATACAAAAAAAGACCTTAGAGCTTTCCTAAAAGAAACAGTAGACTTTTAATCTATAAAAATTTTTATTCTTTTTGAGTAAATAGGAGGGTCATGTGGTATGTGCCTAAAGTCACCCAAAAGAAGTTGCAAAGTGTGCTCTCCCTTGGATAATTCAAGCTCCACCTCTGTTTGGCCTTTGCCAAAATGTACGTGATTTTTATCAGCAGGAATTGGCATATTAAAAGGTGGTAATTCAGCATCTATGATCAAATGATGGTGACCTGTATTTTGGATTTGAATTCCAGCTGGTGCAACGCCAAAATTTTTAAGGCCAAACTTAACAGTAACTTTGCCATTTAATGATTCTTCATTATTTGGGGATATAAAATACACTGAAGCATTAATTGGACTGGGCGATAATTCAATTGCGCCCAAAGAAACTGACAAAAATAGTATAAAAAAATATCTCATTTAATTTAAATATCCTCCATCACCATACATCAAGGTGTTAAATTCTCCTTTGCTCTCAGCTTCAAGAGCTTTGGCTATAACAATAGTATGAGAATGATATGCTACTGTCTGATCAATTTTACAAAAAATGTTTGCTTGAGCATCTTTTAAAAACGGGGTGTCGCTTACATCCCAAAAATCATTTTCAAATCTTTGTGACTCTAAATCTTTTGAACTACATAAATTAGCTATTTCTTGTTGATTCTTTTCTAAAATATTAACGCATAGCGATACATCTTCCACGAGAGTATTGTGAATACTAGCTTCTTTATTCACACAAACCAGAATTGCCGGCGGATCAATTGATAAAGAGGTTACTGAAGATGCGGTCATGGCATATGTTTTTCCTGAGGCATCTCTTGCAGAAATCACACTTACAGATGCAGCCAAAGATCTCATTGCAATTAAAAATTGTTCTTTAGTCATTAGCGTTATAATTTATAATCTTTAAAAATTTAAAAATTGAACACGTCAAGCATAAGAATAATTGGAGGCAGAAACAAGAGCTATCGTATAGTTTTTAAAGCATCTCCTGATTTAAGACCAACCAGCGATAGAGCAAAAGAAACTTTATTTAGTTGGCTACAATTCGAAATAGAAAATAAATCTTGCTTAGACTTATTTGCTGGCACCGGTGGATTAGGACTTGAGGCACTATCTAGGGGTGCTAACCATGTAACATTTGTAGAAAAAGATAAAGTCTTGCACTTAAATATAATAAAAAATATTAATCATCTTGGTCATAAAAATAATATTGAAATATTCCATAATGATGCCTATAGATGGTTAAAAACAAACAAAAGAACATTTGATTATATTTTTCTTGATCCTCCATTTGATAGGATTAAATATCCAGACCTCTTAAGCAAAATATATGAAAGAAATATCATCAATGAAGGTGGAAAAATATTTTTAGAAACCAGTAAACACACAGAGCTTAAATTGAGAGACTCTCAAAGGATTCTCAAGGATAAGATTATAGGCGATGTTAGGCTCATGATTTTACAATGAAAATTAGAATAGCAACCAGACTATCTCCGCTTGCAATCCTTCAAACTAAAGAAGTAATTAAAAAAATACAGCGTCATGATCCAACATGTATTTGTGAAATCATTAAAATAGAGTCTGATGGAGATCAAACAGATATACCTTTGCATATGATTGGAGGTAAGGGATTATTTGTTTCCAAGCTTGAGCAAGCGTTAAGTAATCAGATTGCAGATATTGCAGTCCATAGTTTAAAAGATGTACCTGCATCCCTTGATAAAAAATTTAAAATTGCAGCTACGCTTCCAAGAGAGGAAGTAGCAGATGTTCTGTTGTTAAGAGATAAATTAAATAGAAGCGATTTATCAAAAAATCTTAAAATTGCTACCTCTGGGCCCAGAAGAAAAGCACAATTGCTTGGAATAAACTCAGGTTTCAACATAGTTCCCATAAGAGGAAATATTCAAACAAGGATTGATAAAATGACTTCAGAAAAATTGGATGGTCTGATTGTTGCAAAAGCTGCTCTGAATAGGTTAAAAATTTCGCATCCAAATATTTATATATTTACAGAGGAAGAAATGTTGCCTGCTGCTGCTCAAGGTGCAATTGGTATCGAAGTTATTGAAGAAAATTTAGAAACTAAAACAAATAATTTACTCAAATCTATAAATGATAATTTAACTTTTCAAGCAACAGAAATTGAAAGAACTGTTGTAAAAGCTCTACAGGGTAATTGTTTATCACCAATTTCTGCGCTTTGTAAAATTAAAGATCAAGATGTTGAACTAAAAGTTAGGGTCTCAAATCAAAAAGGGTCAGAATTTTATGATCAGAAAGAAATATTTACATTGGAAAATAAAATTCAAGCTTTAGAAGATTGTGTTGAAAAACTTATTAGCAATGGTGCAAAAACGCTTATTCAAAATTAAATGATCGTTAATACAAGACCCAAAGAAATTGGTGAAAAAACAAATAGTTTGCTTAAAGAGCTGAAATGCAATTTTATCCACATACCACTTACAGAGATTAAAAAATTAGAGCCTCCAGCTGCTGCAAAAATCTTGTTAGACAAATTAGGTAATTATGACGCTGTCATTTTCACTAGCCAGTCTGCTGTAAAATTCGGCATAAAATTTTTTCAAGAAAAGTTCGAGTCTTCAAAACATATTCCTGTAATCTCTATCGGAATAGCAACTCAAAGCTGCTTATATGAATTAGGCATCTCCTCCGATGTGCCACAAACTTTTAACTCTGAAGGAATTTCAAATTTAATAAAAAAAAGAACTTTTAGAAAATGCTTAGTTTTTTGTGGTGATAAACCTCCACAACTTACATCAATGACTGATGCTGAAATTGACATATTTCCATGTTACAAATCTAAGGATAAAAAAAACGTAGATTTTGAAAGGATTAAAAAATTAGATAGATCAGTAATTCTAATTTATACACATCAAAGCTTAGAGATTTTAGTAAAAAACCTTACAACTTATGAAATGGAAAAAATTATTTTAATTTGCGCATCAGAGCGAATTCTCAAATTAGCATTAAATTATAGTTTTGAGGATTGCGTCTTAGCAGAAACACCGCTCGATAGAGACATTCTAGATGCAGCTATGAAAATGATAAATTGAATTAATTATTTCTTTTTTCCGTTACCATTTCCGCTCTTCATGGCACTAAAGAATTCTTCATTTGTTTTTGCAGACTTAAGCCTTTCTATCAAAAATTCAATTGCTTGCGAATCTTCCATATCATCAAGAATTTTTCTTAAAATGAACATCCTTTGCAACTCTTCCGGGTTGGTAAGAAGATCTTCTCTTCTGGTTCCAGAGCGTCTGATGTTAATGGCAGGATAAATTCTTTTTTCTGCAATTTTTCTCTCGAGATGGATTTCCATATTTCCAGTTCCTTTAAACTCTTCGTAGATAACTTCATCCATCTTTGAGCCAGTTTCAACTAGAGCAGTTGCAATAATTGTAAGACTTCCGCCCTCTTCGAGATTTCTTGCCGCACCAAAAAACCTTTTTGGTCTTTCAAGAGCATTTGAATCAACTCCTCCTGAAAGAATTTTTCCAGAGGCAGGCTGAACAGCATTATAAGCCCTACCTAGTCTTGTAATAGAATCTAATAAAATAACTACATCTTTTTTATGCTCAACAAGCCTTTTGGCTTTTTCGATTACCATATCTGCCACTTGAACATGCCGGGTAGGTGGTTCATCGAATGTACTAGCAACAACCTCTCCTCTTACAGTTCTTGACATATCTGTGACTTCCTCTGGACGCTCATCAATAAGCAAAACTATTAATTCAACCTCAGGATTATTCTTCGTTATTGAATGAGCTATGCTCTGAAGCATTAATGTTTTACCTGCTTTCGGAGGTGATACAATCAAGCCACGCTGACCTTTACCAATAGGAGAAGCTAAGTCAATAATTCGTGAGGAGAGATCTTCAGCTGATCCACTTCCTTGTTCAAGTGTTAAGCGGGAAGTTGGAAAAAGTGGAGTAAGATTTTCAAAGAGAATTTTTTTCTTTGTTTTTTCTGGAGATTCTTTATTGATAGTATCGACATAAACCAATGCAAAATATCTTTCACTGTCTTTAGGTGGTCTTATTTTTCCGTGAATTTCGTCACCTTTTCTGAGGCTAAATTTTCTGACCTGACTTGGAGATACATAAATATCGTCTGGGCCAGAGCAATAGGATCCCTCGGGTGATCTTAAAAATCCAAATCCATCATTTAATATTTCTAATACACCCCCACCATAAATATCAACCCCTTCTTTTGCTTGTTTTTTGAAAATACGAAAGATGATTTCTTGCTTTTTTAATCTCCCCACATCTTCAATTCCGAGATTTTCGGCAATTTCAACCAACTCATTAATTGGTTTAGCTTTCATTTCAGTCAAGTTCATAAATTTTTCTCTGGTTTATGGAATTTTGTTTTGGTTTGATGGGTAGCTAATTAGCTAGGATTGAAAATGATAATTTGTTTTTGCATAAGATGCAAAGTTTTTATATTTCTGCTGCTATAAAATCCTCCAATTGTTGCTTACTAATGGCTCCAATTTGTGTGGAAGCCACTTCACCATTTTTAAATATTATCAAAGTTGGAATTGATCTCACACCATATTGAACAGCTATTTCTTGATTTGAATCGACATCCATCTTACAAACCTTTACTGACCCAACCATTTCATTTGCAACTTCTTCTACAGTTGGTGCTAATTGTTTGCATGGTCCACACCACTCAGCCCAAAAATCTATTAACACAGGGAGCTCTGAGTTAATTACCTCTTGATCAAAATTTTCAGAAGTTAGCTCTTTGACGTTTTCACTCATGAATTTAGCTCCGATGCTATTTGTTTTGCTGCATAGGTAAGTATGGCGTCAGCACCAGCTCTTTTGCAGCACATTAAAGATTCTAACATAACATCTTTGTCAAGCCACCCTTTCTCGATGCTCAATTGAAGCATTGAATATTCTCCACTAACTTGGTAAACAAAAGTTGGAACCTGAAATGCTGATTTAATTGCATGAACCACATCAAGGTAAGCAGTTCCAGGTTTAACCATTACTATATCTGCTCCTTCTTCTATATCCATTCCTGCTTCATGAAGAGCTTCATCGAGATTTGCAAAATTCATTTGATACGTTTTTTTTGACGCTTTCCCCAAATTTGCAGCAGATCCAACAGCATCTCTAAATGGGCCATAAAAACTGGAAGCATATTTAGCAGCATAAGATAAGATAATCGTATCAAAAAATTTATTTGATTCTAAAGTGTCTCTAATTGCCTTCACTCTTCCATCCATCATGTCTGATGGAGCAATAATATCAGCACCAGAGTGAGCTAATAGCAAAGCTTGATCTTGAAGCAATTTCACAGTTTTATCATTATCGACTCTTCCATCTATCAAGAGTCCATCGTGCCCATGATCTGTATATGGATCAAGCGCTACATCTGCAATTTTAATAATTTCTGGGAATCTTTCAGACAGGCCAGCTAGTGCTAAACAAACTATGTTGCCTTCATCTAAAGCATGTGATCCATCTTCATCTTTTTTACTTGCATCAATTGCAGGAAATATAGCAACAGATTTTATTCCTTCATTGATTAATGATTCAACCTCAAAGTAGAAAGAATCTAGATTATGCCTATGTATTCCAGGCATGGATGGTATTTCAATTTTATCTTCAGATTGATCAGCTATAAAAATTGGTTGAATTAGATCGTCAGTGGTTAACTTATTTTGGGCAATTAAATCCCTTATAAAGCCTTTTACGCGAGTTCTGCGCAGCCTTGTGTGAGGGTATTTTCTTCTAATCATCTAAGTTAATCGGTGATGGCGCCTTTGGAAGCTGATTGAACAGTCTTTTTATATTTTGCTAGTACACCATTTTTTGGGGACGAATTAGGATTTTTCCATACATTTGCTCTTTTTTTCATTTCATCATCAGAAATATTAAGTTCTAAAATATCTTTATTTGCATCAATGATAATCTCGTCTCCATCCTCTATTAGTGCAATAGGGCCACCTAATTCTGCTTCAGGACTTATGTGACCAACTACAAAACCATGAGTACCACCTGAAAATCTTCCATCAGTAATAAAGGCAACTTTATCTCCTAAACCCTGCCCCATGATTGCAGATGTTGGTTTGAGCATTTCTCTCATTCCAGGACCGCCTCGGGGACCCTCAAACCTAATCACTACTACATCTCCATCTTTGATCTGTTTATCAAGAATTGCTGTCATTCCCTCTTCCTCAGAATTAAAAACT
The DNA here is from genome assembly GCA_902623685.1 of uncultured SAR86 cluster bacterium. Lineage (GTDB taxonomy): Bacteria > Pseudomonadota > Gammaproteobacteria > Magnimaribacterales > D2472 > D2472. Next base: position 128,580 of record CACNUQ010000001.1, on the reverse strand, counting down.
CTAGCATTCCCAGTGAAAACAGTTCCCTCTTTGCCAGTAATTTTTGCTACAGCTCCATCTGGAGCCAAATTTCCATAAAGGATTCTTAAGTGACTTGAATCCTTTACAGGATTATTTAACGGCATAATAATCTTCTGATTGCTAGGATATGGATCTACATCCTTAAGATTTTCTGCTAATGTTTTACCGGTAACGGTCATACAATCACCATGCAAAAGATTATTATCAAGCATGGTTTTCATCATTGGAGTAATCCCGCCTATTTCGTTTAATTGAGACATAAAATGATCACCAAAAGGTTTTATATCTGCAAGTACAGGGGTCACTTTTCCAATCCTAGTAAAATCATCTAGGTCCAATTCAACGCCAATGCAATGTGCAATTGCTAAAAGGTGCAAAACAGCATTTGTTGAGCCTCCAAGCGCTATGACAACTGCAATAGAATTTTCAAAAGCTTTTTTTGTCATGATATCACTTGGTTTCAAGTTCAGATCAAGTAAATGTTTTATAGCTTCTCCAGCATTCTGGCAATCTAATTTTTTATCATCAGACACTGCATCCTGACTGCTACTTCCTGGCAAACTCATTCCCAAAGCTTCAATGCTTGATGCCATGGTATTTGCGGTATACATGCCTCCACATGACCCTGGCCCTACAACTGAAACTTCCTCAATAGCTATTAGTTCATCTTCAGTTATATCTCCTTTTGCATACTCGCCCACTTTTTCTGAAACTGTGACATAGTCTGTATTTATTGAGCTTGGCCGAATGGATCCTCCATAAATAAAAATTGAAGGTCTATCCAATCTTGCTAATCCCATAAGTGCTCCAGGCATATTCTTATCACATCCACCGATTGCAATAACTCCATCATAGCCAAGGCACCCAACAACTGTTTCAATTGAATCTGCAATAACTTCTCTTGAAACTAATGAAAATTTCATACCTTGTGTACCCATTGAGATTCCATCAGATACAGTAATAGTATTAAAAAGAACTCCTTTGCAACCGGATGAATCTATTGAACTTTCAACAAGATCAGCCAACTCGTTAATATGCATATTACACGGAGTAACTTTTGACCAAGTTGACGCAATCCCAACTAATGATTTTGAGAAATCAGATGTTTCAAAGCCAACACCTCTAAGCATTGATCTAGATGCTGCCTGTAAAGGTCCGTCAACTAATTTCTTTGAATATTTTCTGTTAGACATAATTAAACTGTTGAATAACGTAAAGCAGCATTTAAAAGTTTATCAGTATAAACTTCTTGAGGATTGGAGAAAACTTCTTTAGCAGGCCCAGACTCAACAATATAACCATTTTGCATGACAAATATATAATCTGACATTGATTGCACAACCTTCAAATCATGGCTTATAAATAAGTAAGTCAAAGCAAACTCTTTCTGAATATTCTTTAATAAATCAATAACTTGAATTTGAATTGATCTATCTAATGCAGAAGTAGGCTCATCTAAAATCATAAATGATGGATTTAAAATTAAGGATCTTGCAATTGCTACTCTTTGTCTTTGTCCACCTGAAAATTCATGAGGATATTTAAATCTATCATCTGGATTAATTTCAACAGCTCTCAAAGATTCGGCAATACGTTCATCCTTTTGACTTTTTTTGAATTTAAAATGAACGTCAAGACCCTCACCAACTATCTCTCCAATTGTCATTCTTGGTGAGAGAGATCCATATGGATCTTGGAATACAATTTGAATATCTTTTTTAATAAGTTTTATTTCTTTTGAACTTAATTGACTAACATCTTGGCCATCAAAAATAACCGATCCCTGATAATCAATTAATCCTGCCAAAGCTTTTCCAAGAGTTGATTTACCGGATCCTGATTCACCAACTAATCCAATAGTTGACTGTTTTGGAATAGCAAAATTTACATCTTTTACAGCATGAAAAAATTCTTTCTTGAAAAAATTTTTATTTGGTAAAGGATAAAAAATATTAAGATTCTTCACAGCAACAAACGAATTTTCTTTAGATGTTGTTTCTTGTTTAGCTGATGGCTCAGAATTAATAAGTTTTTTTGTATAGGCATGTTGAGGATTTGAAAAAACAGATTTTGTATCTCCTTGTTCCACAACTTCTCCTTCTTGCATGACTGAAATATTGTCAGAGAATTTTTGAATCAACCCTAAATCATGAGTAATGAATAGTATTGACATTCCCACCTCATCTTTAAGTTTTGTCATTAAATCTAATATTTGAGCCTGCACTGTCACATCCAATGCGGTAGTAGGCTCGTCAGCGATAAGTAATTTAGGTTTATTTGATAGAGACATAGCAATCATAATTCTTTGCCGTTGACCGCCTGAAAGCTCATGAGGATAAGAGGTAAATCTCCTATCGACTTCGGGTATTTCAACCAGCTCCATTAATTTTTTTGCCTCTAAAATAGCATTAGATTTAGACTGCTTTTTATGGAATAAGATGGATTCAACAATTTGATCTCCAACTTTATGAAATGGATTTAGTGATGTCATTGGTTCCTGAAAAATCATTGAGATCTTATTTCCCCTTATTTTTCTCAAAGATTTATGATTGCAGTTAAGTATTTCTTGACCATCAAATTCTATGGATGATTGCTCTCCATATGAAGCCTTCGGCTCTGGAAGCAAACGCATAATAGACATTGCTGTAACGGATTTTCCGGATCCAGATTCTCCAACTAAACCAGTAATCTCGTTTTCTTTAATCACTAAATTTAAATCTTTCACAGCGCAAAATCTGCTTTCCCTAACTTGAAAGTAAATAGATAGATTAGAAATTTTCAGTAAAGGTTTCATTATTTCAATAAATTTTTATACTCCTCAAGCAAATCTTTTGTTGCAGCTCTAGCAGCTTTTAAGGAGGTCATATTAACAAAACCATGTATAAGATGGGGATAATGAATTTGTTGAACATCATTTCCGAAATTATTTAGCAACCTTGCATATGCCTCACCTTCGTCACTTAATGGATCAAAGCCGGCAGTAATTATTAAAGTTCCTGGTAGTTTAACTTTAGGATCTATGGTCAAGTTAAAAACTGGATCACTAAGATTTGAAATGGATTCCTGTAATTGCTCCCAAAACCAAATCATTGCTTTGTGACTAAGAAGAAATCCATTGGCATAGTCTTTATGGGATTTTGAATCACATTTAGGATCTGTCATTGGGTATATGAGGCATTGTGATTTTGGCAATTCAAGCTTATTAATAGCTCTATATGTTGAAAGTGAAGTTGCGAGATGGCCACCTGCACTATCACCGCAAACACTGATTTCTTTAACTTGTATATTTAATTTCTTGCCAAGCCATTCAATTGCATGATTTGCATCTTGCAGTGCGGAAGGAAATTTATTTTCAGGCGCAAGTCGATAATCAAGAGAGAATATTTTTGCTCCTATTTCTGCCGAAAAGAATTGCAGCCATGCATCATGACTTTCGATGCCTCCAAATACGTAACCACCTCCATGAAAATATAGAATTGGTGAAGTGATGGAGCTATGATTTGGACAATACTCCCTTATTATAAGATCTCCAAATTTTCTTGGTAATACGTGGTCAATTAGTTTTACAGGCATGCAAGGTTTTGCACTCAATGGCAATCCCTCGATAAACATTTCTCTCAATTCTTGAGCAGACGCATTACCGATGGCATCATCCAAATTAGTCAATTGCAGAGATTGAAGCCCTAAAAAAGCCTGAGTTTGATGATCAAGAATTTGATTATTGATAAATACGCTTTTTTGAAAAGTTACAATCCGAAGAAACCATACCGGAAGTAAGAAAAAAAATTTCAAAAATAATTTTAATGCCATGCTTTCTTTTATAATGCCTAAATGAATAGAAAGAAACTATTATACTTATTTGTTTTTTTGTCTGGATTTATATTTAGCAATTCCCCATTTGCAGATAATGATTTACTTAATGTTGATGAAGCTTTTATTTTTAATGCAGAAGTTAAAAAAAATAAAATTATAGCCTCCTGGGAAATAAAACCAGGCTATTATCTTTATAAAAAATCAATTTCAATTCAAAATAGTAATAATATAATTAAGTACAATTTTATTTCAAAAAATGAATTGAGAGTATTCGACGAATTTTTTGGAGAATCAGTTATATTTAAAGACTATTTGAGCATTGTTGCAGAGATAGTTGATAATGAGTTTAGTGAATTTAACGATATAAAAGTAGCTTATCAGGGTTGTGCTGAAGGCAGATATTGCTATCCAAAAATGATAAAAAGTCTTTAAAATCGTTCAAATTCGCTAAAATACATTATAAAATCTTTAAAAAATGAAAATATTAGTTATACATGGACCAAATTTAAATCTGCTTGGTATAAGAGAGCCAGAGGTTTATGGTTCAACCACAATGGAAGAGATCAATCAAGGCTTATTAGATAAAGCAAGCTCTAATAACATTGAGATTGAAGCTTTTCAAAGCAATGCAGAGCATGAGATCGTTACAAAACTTCAAGATTCAATCAACCTAATAGACTATATAATTATTAATCCAGGCGCCTTAACTCATACTAGTATTGCAATTCGAGATTGTTTGCTTGGTATCGGAGTGCCGTTTTATGAAGTTCATATATCTAATATCTTTGCAAGAGAGGAATTTAGACATAAATCTTTTTTTTCAGATATTGCAAATGGTGTCATTTGTGGACTTGGAACTCAGGGCTATGATCTTGCATTAAGTCATATTATTAAGATCTATCAGGATAAACAATAATGGATATTCGAAAAATTAAGAAATTAATTGAAATGCTTCAAGCATCTGATCTAAATGAAATTGAAATTCAAGAGGGTGAAGAGTCCGTTAGAATTTCTAGAGGGAGCACTCAACCTTTAGAAGTTAAATCTACTCCTGTCGAATTACAGAAAGCTAATACTTTACCGGAAAGTAATGATGGTCCTAACATTGATTCAGGCTCCTCTATAAAATCACCAATAGTGGGAACTTTCTACAGAAAACCTGCGCCAGATAAACCACCCTTTGTTGATATAGGAAGTCACGTAAATGCTGGGGATGTAGTTTGTATAGTGGAGGCGATGAAAATGATGAATGAAATAAAATCAGAATTTACTGGGCAAGTCTCTGCGATTAATGTTGAAGATGGGGCGCCCGTTGAATTTGATCAATCGCTGATAGTCATAGATTGATGTCAAAAAAAATTTTAATTGCCAATCGAGGAGAAATTGCTCTGCGAGCTCTTAGGGCCTGCAAGGAACTAGACTTAGAAACTGTTGCAATTCACTCTTTGGGAGACAAAGAACTTAAGCACTTGAGATTAGCAGACGAAACTGTCTGTGTAGGGCCTGAAAATCCACTTGAAAGCTACCTAAATATTCCAGCAATTCTTTCAGCCGCTGAATTATCAGGAGCAGATGCAATCTATCCAGGATATGGTTTTCTTGCTGAAGATCCAGATTTTTCTGAGAAATGTGAAGCTAGTGGATTTATATTCATAGGGCCATCTTCAGATGTTATCCGTAAAATGGGAGATAAAATCACAGCAAAGGATCTTGCTGAAGATTCAGATATTCCAACAGTGCCGGGTTTTAAAGGTGAAATGCCTGATACAGACGAGGCCGTAAAAAAAATAGCTAGTAATGTTGGTTATCCTCTTATGATAAAAGCATCTGCGGGAGGCGGTGGAAGAGGAATGAGGGTTGTACATGAGGAGTCAGCCTTAATTTCTTCTTTGCAACTTACAAGACAAGAAGCAAAAAATGCTTTTGGAAATGACACTGTATATTTTGAAAAATTCATTAAAAATCCGAGGCACATAGAGGTTCAAATCATCGCTGACGGAAAAGGAAATGCAATCCATCTTGGAACAAGAGATTGCAGTATGCAAAGAAGGCATCAAAAAATTATAGAAGAAGCTCCGGCTCTTGATATTAATGAGAACTCTTTAAAAGAAACTTTAGAAGCTTGCTTGAGACTTTGTAAAAACATTGCTTACTCAGGGGTAGGAACCCTCGAGTTTCTTTATGAAAATGATAGATTTTATTTCATTGAGATGAATACTAGAATTCAAGTTGAACATCCTGTTTCTGAAATGATTACTGGATTTGATATTGTAAAAGCTCAATTAAAAATTGCTCTTGATATGCCAATAACTCTTGATCAAAAAAAAATAATAGTTCGCGGACATGCAATTGAGTGCAGGATTAATGCTGAGGATCCAGAGACCTTCGTACCATCGCCTGGAGTAATTAATAAAATGCACCCTCCTGGAGGATTTGGAGTGAGATTTGATTCTCACATTTATTCAGGATACAAGGTGCCGCCATACTATGACTCTCTGCTAGCAAAAATAATTACAACTGCAAATACTAGAAAATCATGCATCAAAAGAATGTTAAGCGCCTTAGACGAATTCTTTGTAGAAGGCATAAGCACTAATCATTCATTACATCAAAAACTCTTAAAAGATGAGGTATTCTGTCAGAATAAACACAATATTAATTATCTTGAAGAATCTTTTATAAAGAAATGAGTTTAAAAGAATATAATCCTAAAAAAATAGAAAATCTCATTCAGGAATCATGGAAACTGAATGATTCATACAAGGCAAAAGTATCTAAAACTAAAGATAAATTCTATTGTCTATCTATGTTTCCTTATCCATCTGGAAAATTGCATATGGGTCATGTAAGGAATTACACAATTGGAGATGTAATCTCAAGATTCAAAAGAATGCAAGGTTTCAATGTCCTACAACCGATGGGTTGGGATGCATTTGGTCTACCAGCAGAAAATGCAGCTATTCAAAATAAAGTTGATCCACAAAGTTGGACTGAACAAAATATTGAAAGTATGAAAATGCAATTAGAAAGGTTGGGTTTTAGTTACGATTGGTCTAAGGAAATTAAAACCTGCGATCCAAATTATTTTAAATGGGAACAAGAGATTTTTACTAAGTTAGAACAAAATGGTCTTGTATATAGAAAAAAATCTTTAGTTAACTGGGATCCAGTGGATGAGACTGTCTTAGCAAATGAACAAGTTATTGATGGTAAGGGATGGAGATCTGGTGCAACTATTGAGCTTAAAGAAATCGATCAATGGTTCTTAAAGATCACTGACTATGCTGATGAATTATTGTCATCAATTGAAAACTTAGATTGGCCAGATAATGTAAAGTCAATGCAAAAAAATTGGATAGGAAAGTCATTCGGTACAGAAATAAAATTTAATTTGCTTAATAACGAGGAGTTAAGGGCTTTTACAACAAGAATTGACACCATATATGGTGTTACATTTATAGCTATTTCACCAAACCATCCAATAGCTCAAAACTTAGCAACAAATAATCCAGAAATTAATGAATTTATTAAGCAATGTAATGCAACAAAAATGGCTGAGGCAGATATGGCGAAAGCAGATAAGCTGGGCCTTAAAACAAACTTAAAAGTTCAACATCCTTTCTCAGATACAAAGCTCGATGTTTGGATTGCAAATTATGTCCTGATGGATTATGGAACAGGAGTAGTAATGGGTGTGCCAGCTCATGACGAAAGGGATTATGAGTTTGCTAAAAAATACAATATTAAAATTAAAAAGGTTGTTGAGAGTAATGAATTACCTTCACCTAAAAAAGGTATCCTTATTGATTCAGATATTTTTACTGGACAAGAGTCAGATGAAGCAATAAAAAATATCAATGATTACTTAGAAAAAAATGATGTTGGAAAAGGTATCGAAAATTTTAGATTAAGAGACTGGGGCGTCAGCAGGCAAAGATTTTGGGGATGTCCTATACCTGTAGTCTTCGATAATGGCAAGCCCATTTTTTTAGAGAAAAATGATCTTCCAGTTGAGTTGCCAAAAATAAAAGATGGAGAATCACCGAAACCATTAAGTCAAAATAAAGATTTTTTTGACCTAGGGTCTGGGAAGACTCGTGAAGTTGATACATTTGATACTTTTGTAGACTCATCATGGTACTACGCAAGGTTCACAGCCGCAGATAATAATAATGAAGCTTTAGATGAAAATTCAAAATATTGGCTTCCTGTTGATCTTTATATTGGTGGTATTGAACATGCAATTTTACACCTTTTGTATTCAAGATTTTTTCATAAAGCAATGAGAGACATTGGTCTTGTTGAAGGCGACGAGCCTTTTAAAAAACTTCTTACACAAGGAATGGTATTAAAAGATGGATTTAAAATGTCTAAGTCAAAGGGAAATACAGTGGATCCTCAAAAGTTTATTGATAAATATGGGGCTGACACCATTAGGCTTTACATGATGTTTACTTCTCCACCCGAACAGTCTTTGGAATGGTCAGATACTGCAATTGAGGGCTCATATAGATTTCTTAAACGCATTTGGGTTCTAGTATCAGATAGAAAGATATATTCTAAAAAATCACCAAAAACTTTTACAAAACTTGAGCTTAAGCTTCGTCAAAAAAGTCATCAAACTTTAAAAAAAGTAACTAATGATTATGCGCAACGAAACTCTTTTAATACAGCAGTTGCCTCAATCATGGAATTGTTAAATGCAATACCAGATTCTTTTAAATCAGAACACGCAACTGAAACAGAGGTATTTTGTTTAGATGAAGTCATTCAATTTACACTCAAAATGTTGTCGCCAATAACTCCGCATATAAGCCTCTATTTATGGAAAGAATATACAGACTCTGATGGACATGATTTTGAGAATTCTTGGCCAAATTACAATGAAGATTTTCTTAAAGTAGAGGATTTTCAATTAATCATTCAGGTAAATGGAAAGGTCAGAGGGAAGGAACATATTTCAATTAATGCTGATCAAACTGAAATAGAAAAGCTATCTAAAGAAAATGAAAATGTAAAAAAAGTTCTAGCTAATAAGCCTATAAAAAAGGTAATCTATGTTAAAGAAAAACTAATTAATTTTGTAATTTAAATGAACTACATAACACCTTTCGATGACTACCCTATACATCAAGCAGTAGAGCCAATAACTATCCCTGGCTCCACTGACAGAAATTTCTATGATAGATATTTCTTTAATGGTATGGATCCTGAAAACGAGTACATTTTTGAAATAGGAATAGCCTTGTATCCTAACAGGCATGTAATGGATGCCCACTTCAGCATTTCATATAAGGGTAAGCAATATTCATTTCATGCTAGTCAGCGCCTAGACCAAAATAGACTGCCTATAAATATTGGCCCTATGTGCTTAACAATTGACGAGCCAATGAACGAGCTAACATTCTCATTACAAGATCCTGACAATAAGTTAAACTGTAATCTCAAATTTTCAGCTAACTCTATTGCACATCAAGAACCTAGATCCCTTTTAATGGAGGGAACCAGAACAATTATGAATACAATTAGGTTTACGCAGCTTGGAAAATGGACAGGTGAAATATCTACTGAGGCTGGATCGCTTAATCCCAAAGCAATTTATGGAACAAGGGATAGATCGTGGGGTGTGAGACCGGTGGGAGAGCCTGAAGGTGGCGCCCCAGGAATGCTTAATCAAGAACCAGGGGTTTACTGGTGCTGGGCTCCAATTCATTTTAATGGTTTCTGTACACAATTTGGAACATTTCAGGATCAAGACGGAAATACCACACAAATTTCTGGACATAAATTACCTCTTTATGATGACATGTCCTCTGCACCAGATGATATTGAAGTAGAAACAATGCATTCCCTTCATCATTCCGTAAACTGGAAAAAAGGTACCCGCTGGGCTACAGGTGCAAAAATATCTGGCATGCTAAATAAAAATGATAGCTTTGAAATAGAAATAGAAACTATGGGCCCCATATTTTTCTGTAAAGGCATCGGTTATCAGCATGATGAATGGAAGCATGGTGTTTGGAAAGGTGAAAGTGAAACAGGTTATGAAGTATGGGACTTGTCTGAAATTAATCCAGGGGATTACACTTTTTTTCATACCCATCAAATTGCAAAAGCAACACTAGGCTCTGAAAAAGGCATAGGAATACTTGAAAACTTAGTTGTTGGAAGACATGATCCATCTGGCTTTGAAGACTTTTTTGATGGAGCAAAATAAATTTAAAAAGTATTTCTCAATACTAATGTCCCTTTTTTTAATCGCAAGCTGCCAATATCAATGGGTTCAAAATAGTTCTATAGAGCTAGAGAAAATTGAATTTGAATCTAGCATCAAAGACTCATTTAAGACCAAAACTCTAAAATTTTTTTCTACAAACTCAACTAATAATAATCTGCGTTTGAAGATATTAAATGTAAAGTTTAAAAAGAAAAATTTTTATGGAGGTACTGGAGCGAGAGCACAACAAATTGAAATTATTGGTGAACTAGATTACATCTTTTCAAATTCAGCCATCAACAAAAATGGTACTCTGAAAGCGTCTAGTTGGATACCTGTCAATGAAGCTAATCCTTTATCAGAAATAACTGCGCAAAAAACAATGATTGATGAACTGGAATTCGCATTGCTAGAAAAGCTTATAGAGGAATATTGGTTAATTGAAAATTAATTTTATAAATTTTTCTGATCCAAAAGATCATAAATTTTTCCTTTTAACTGGAGGAGAATTTGTTTTAAAACTAGATGCAATTGATATGATATTGCAAAAGTTAGCAAATAACGACTTTACTGAAAAAGTATCTATATCTCAAGATGAACTAGATACAATTCAAGAAATAGTTTCAATGAATTTGAGTGGCTCGCTATTCCAAGAAAATCTTATTATTCACATCAAACACACTTCAGGAAAATTTCCAGAAAAAATAAAATCTCTTCTTGAAGATGGGCAAATTTTTAAATCTTCAAATATTGCATTAATCATTGAATCAAGTATTGAGAAAACTCCTGCAAGCGGATCTTGGATAAGCAATTTTGATTCCTTTGGCTTAATTATCAACTGCAGCAAACTAAAGGTCATGGAAGAAAAAATTTGGCTAAAAAGACAATTAGATTTTTTACCAAAAGACTTACTTCCAATATTTGGAGGCTCAATATTTGAAAACAATGAAGCTAACCTTTTAGGTCAAAAAAATGAGGTGGCCTTACTTCAACTCTTATTTTTAAATGAAGATATAATTCATGAATCAAATACAGACCATATGATCTTTGGATCTGGCATAAGTGCATTTGAGCTAGAAGATTTATTAATTGAAAGAAATTTCAAGCAGGCACTTAAAACAATTCATCATATGCGAGAGAAAGATCGTCAAAACTCTGCTCCAATTATTTGGATAATCGCTAAGGTGATAAATTCGTGCCTGGAGTCATTGAAATCTTCAAATAAAAAATCTGCATTAGTTAAAAGCGGAGTATGGAGATCTAAAATCGATCTTTATTTAGATCTAATAAAAAAGGCAAAAATGAAAGAATTTTTAAAATTAAATGAAGAAATATTAAAAATTGATTTAATTAACAAAGGTATTATGAAGGCTGAAACCTGGGAGCAAATAGATAGAGTGGTTCTTAAACTTCAAGAAGCGACTGCATAGCAGACTTAAAAATTTCTGAAACTTCTAAATAGCCCGTGTAATTTTCTTGTAATTTATAATTTGACCCAATTAAGTTTGTTATTGGTAAAAGTCCTTTTGTTGAGCTTGTTAACCATATATAGGGTGAAGTATTGAAATCTTCAATGTTGCAATTGCCCTCTTGAACACTGAAAGCAGTTCCCACAAGTGCATTAATTAATATTTGTCTAGTGATACCTGGAAGGATATTTTCAGATAATGCTGAAGTTCTTACTATCCCCTCTGAGTTAAAATAAAATACATTACTAGCACCTGCTTCAGTCATCAATCCATTCCGATGCATTACAACTTCCTGACAACCCAAAGATTTTGCCTTATTCATAGACAAAACATTTCCAAGTAGCGAAGTTGATTTAATGTTGCATTTGCCCCATCGGTTGTCATTACAAAGCATAGCGCTTATTGGAGTAGAAGCAGACTTTGATGGCATTGCATAACCAAATCTTTCAATCTCAAGATCATCTTGATAAAGGTGTGATCTAATCATGTCTATACCTCTAGAGATTTGATAATAAATATATCCATCCAGATCAGCTAAAGCAGATTCAAGCTGTTCTATGTCATTTGATACACTTTTGAAATCAACAATCATGTTCATTTGATTAGCACTTTCATTCATGCGGTCAAGATGCTCTTTAAAACACAGTGGTTTTCCTGAAAAGTATGGAATTACCTCATAGATACTATCTGAAAATGTATAAGCTCGAGACAGGGGTGATACTCTTATCTTATCAAGTGAACTTAATTTACCTTGGTATATTGCAGAGATATCTGTCACTTTCAGATAGAAAATAAACTCATGATCCAAAAGACTATTCGAGCCCAAATTCTTCCAAATAAACCCTTTGCTTCAACTGACTCTACAGCAACCAATGGTGCTGAAAGCACTAATTGATCGTTAGAAATAAATTCTATATTACCAATTACATCGCCTGCTGATATGGGAGCTTGAATATTATTATTAAAATTATAGTTTGCTTTTAAATTTTTAAAATCAGCTCTTGGTAAAGTTAGTAGAATATCATCCTTAGCTCCGAGGGCCACTTTATCCATTTTGCCGCCCCATACTTTTGCAGAAGTAACCTCATCATCTTTTTTAATAAGTTTTTGAGTAGCATAGAATCTAAATCCATACTCGAGCAATCTCTGTGATGCAGTAAGTCTCTCATTTTCTGAAGGGCTGCCTGCTACAACTGCAATTAACCTCATATCATTTCTCTTAGCAGATGATATTAAACAATATCCAGCAGATTCAGTATGCCCAGTTTTTACTCCATCAACAGTATCATCTCTCCATAAGAGCTTATTTCTGTTGAGTTGTCTTATACCGCTAAATGTAAATTCTTTTTCTTTGTATGTTGCATAGTGATCAGGAAAATTATTAATCATTGCTTTTGTTATATTTGCCAAATCTTTAGCAGATGAAAAATGATTAGGATCTGTCCAACCAACAGCATTTTGAAATAAAGTGTTACTTAAACCTAATTCTGAAGCATAGGCGTTCATAAAATCAACAAATCCTTCTTCTGAGCCCGCAACATATTCTGCCATTGCAACGGTAGCATCATTACCTGACTGAATGACTATTCCAGATAATAGATCTCGAACTGAAATCCTCTTACCTGCCTCAATAAACATCTTTGATCCACCAGTTTTCCAAGCCTTTTCACTTATTAAAACTTTGTCGTCAAGAGTTATTGCGCCTGAAGCAATTTGATCGGCAATTACATAACCAGTCATCACCTTAGTCATACTTGCTGGAGATATTTGATTATCAGAATTATATTCTGCTATTACAGTATTAGTGCTTGCCTCAAGCAATATATAACTGTCTAAATTTAATTTAGGAGCCTTTGGAACCATGGACTGTGCCAACCCATCAATACAAAATGGTGCAAAAAGGAAAATATAAAATAATTTTTTCATTATATGGACATTACTTAAATTCTAAAGATAAATCATACACGGCTTTTGCATAAAAATGACTGCGATTATATTTCGTAATAGCAATAAAATTATCATCACCAATAAAATATAGATCCTTTGGCTTATCTAAAATAATCGTTTGACCAGTCTTGATAAGATTTTTATCTTCGATATTGTTTATTCTCATTAAATTCTGTAACTCAAGATTATTGTCTATGGCGATTGACAATAAGCTATCACCCTCTCGGATAATATAGTTTTCTTCGTATCCCTCTGTAAATAGCAGAGGAATAAATTTCTTAGAATTGCTTGCAAGTTTATAAGTCTTACTAACATTATTTAGTTGGACTTTTTTTACAATTACGCCATCTCTTTTCCAGCCATGTTTTTTTAGATAATTTGCAATGCTTGCAACAGCATCTGGCACTGAATTAAATAAGTCAGCATATCCATCTCCATCATAATCAACTGCATATGCTCGATAGCTTGAGGAAATAAATTGTCCATAGCCCATGGCTCCAGCATATGATCCCTGGACTGAATTAATATCTAAATTATTCTCTCTGGTTAAAATAAAAAACTGAATAAGTTCACTCTTAAAGAATTTAGATCTCCTTGGAAAATCAAAACCAAGTGTCGCTAAGCTATCAAGCACTCTATAACTGCCTTTAATTTTTCCATACCTAGTCTCAATTCCTAAGATTGAGGTAATGATTTCTCTTGGCACACCAAATTCATTTTCTACTTGATCAAAAAGAGAAGCATTCTCTTTAATAAATTTTCTACCGTTTGTGATTCTTTTATCCTCTAAAAAAAGTTTTTTATACCTATCCCAAGTCCAAGTAAATTCTGCTGGAGATGACATTGATTTAAGAATTTTCTCTTGTTTCTTTGCAGATTCAAGAACCTTAACTACATAACTCTTTTCAAACCCATGATCACGCACCAATGTTGCAATAACTTCTTTCGCATCTGGATGCTTAGAGTAATCAGAAAAAATGTTATTTGATAAAAAAAGCAAAACTAAAAAAAAATATTTCATTGAGGTAAGAATTTTTTATGGGTACTCATAGATATAATTATGCCAAAAGCAAAAAATAATGATATTAAAGATGATCCTCCTTTACTAATAAATGGCAGAGGCATGCCTACAACTGGAAGAAGTCCTACCACCATGCATAAATTTATAATTAAATTTGCAGCAAAAGTTAGTGTAAGTCCTCCAATTACCAGTCTACAAAATCTATCTCTTGCATTTAAAGCTAAATAAAAACACCTTAACAATATAAATAAATAAATACTTAGTAATAATAATACTCCAAGAAATCCGAACTCCTCTCCGATGACAGAGAAAATAAAATCAGTTTCTGTTTCTGGAAGAAAGTTTAATTGTGTTTGTGAACCCTCCCCGAAACCTTTTCCAAAGAGGCCGCCTGAACCTATTGCAACTTTGGACTGAATTATATTCCAGCTAGCTCCGAATGGATCTGAATCTTGATTGAAAAACGTTGCAATTCTTTGTCGTTGGAATGGTTGCAAAAGAATATTCCAAATAAAGGGTGAACTTAATATTAATAATACAAGGGACCCTCCCATAAAAGTCCAACTTAAGCCAGACAGAAAAAGAACAAAGAGTCCGGAGAAAGCAATAATTAAAGCAGTTCCAAGATCTGGCTGTCTAAATACTATAAAAAAACAGAAAAAAATAATTAATAAACTTAGAAATATTTCATTTCTTTGAATTGGAAGTTTTTTGTTGAATAAAAAATTAGCTAAAAAAATCGGGACTGCAAGCTTTAATAATTCAGATGATTGAAACGAAAAAGGTCCAATCCTAACCCATCTTTGTGCTCCATTAATCTCTGGGCCAAACAAGTATGTGATGCCAAGCAGCAAGAATGAAAAAATAAGAAAAAGCCCTGAAGTTCTTCTGAAAATATCTGGATCAGGCTGGCTGATCAAAATCATAATAATAAACCCAGCAACAACATAAACAAATTGCTTCAAGACGATGCTGAAGTCTGCATTTGAGGCGGAAAAAAGAAAGAAAAGTCCAAGTCCGGAGAGCAGTAAAAGACTAAAAAATAAATAGGGATCAAAGTATATTTTTTGAAAGTGTTTATTCATTAATCAGGCTCTTTAAAACCTCAATTGCAACTGGTCCAGCAACAGCTCCACCACTCTCACCATTTTCAATTACTACTGAAACAGCATATTTGGGATTAGGCATTGGACCAAAAACAATAATAATAGAGTGATCTCTCAACAATTCTGATGTTCTAACTTCTTGATACGCTTCCTTACTATCTAAGCTTACAAGCTCAGCTGTACCAGATTTTCCAGCTACTTCAAATTCCTTAAGATCACGAATGCTTCTTGCAGTTCCATAGTCGCTTTCAATAACTCCTAATAAAGCCTGATGCATTTTATTCCAATCTGAATCATTAAATCTGCTATCTTGCCAAATTTTTAAAGGTTTTTTTAATTTATCTTGAGTAACAATTGCAGGTTTATTGAATATTCCCTTTTTTGCTAGCAAAGAAGCATAGTTTGCCAACTGCATTGGAGTTACTAATAAATAACCTTGTCCAACGCCTATATTTACCGTATCCCCCTTTACCCAACCTACGTTCATAATGCTGTATTTCCATTCAGGAGTTGGGACCAATGCTTGATCCTCATCAAAACAATCCAAGCAAACTTTCTGTCCGAAGCCTAAACTTTTTAAGTGATTAGATAATTCCTCAATATCAGCTTGATATGCTAGAGAAAAAAAGTAAGTATTAGAGCTAACTAAAAATGCTTTTTGCAAATTAACTTTGCCATGACCTCCCTTTCGCCATCCTCTGAAAACTCTTCCAGTCTCCGGTAGAGTAAAAAACCCTGGATCTTTCATCTCAAAATCCCAATCAACAATATTGTTTGATAGCCCATACATTCCAATAGCAGGCTTAATAGTTGATGCTGGTGGATATCTTCCTTGGAGAGCTCTATTAAAAAAAGGTTTATCAGCATCATTAATTAGAATCTGAAAATCATCTTCATTCATTCCGTTTGATAGCTGATTTATTGAGTAAGTTGGAGAACTATATAAAACGTTGATCCCGCCTGAATCAAGGTCTATTGCAACAACCGCACCTCTTCTATCACCAAGGAATTTTGCTGCACTTTTTTGAGCTTCGATATCTAAATTTGTATACAAATCAGATCCTTTTGAAGGTTTTATAAGAGACAATGATTGAACAAGTTTTCCTCTTGCATTTATTTCATATACTCTTTCACCGTGAATTCCACTTAAATGGTCCTCATATATCTCCTCTAATCCTGTTCGACCCGTGATAAGACCCTGCGCATATACTAATTCAGCATCTCTCCAATGGCTTCGGGGTATCTCAGGCATTGATTTATAAGCATCTTCAGTTCGTGAGGTATAGCCTAAAACATGAGAAAAAATATTAGGATACTCGCTTATCCTTCTATAGCGCTTTGCTATAAATGCATTTTTAAAATTAAAACTCCTTACATTAAATCTAGCGATTTCTTTCTTAGAAAGATCTTTTTTAAGAACCAATTCTTTATTTGCAAATGCTTTTTCTTTGTGGAGCTTCTTATACTGAAATTTGTCTGATTCTGATAGGAAAATTACAGGCTGAATCTCATCTAAGAAAGAATCTATATCATCAATTAAATTAGGTTGTGTAATTAAATCGAAAGTTGGTTCATTTTTGATAAGGACTTTTCCATTTCTATCAAAAATTTCGCCCCTTAATGCTTGCACAGGAACTGTATAATTTTTATTTTTTAGTGCAGCGATCTGATAATCATTGTATCCAGATATCTGTAAAGTAAAGACCTGTATGAGAACTGCAAGCAGACTTAGCATAATTATTACAAAAAGAATAATTGCTCTTGAAGAAAAATTATTTTTCTCGATTTGTCTCTCTTCAAAAATCATTATTTGTGATATGGATGATTTCTATGAATCGTGCTTGCTCTGTATATTTGTTCCATTAAAAATATTTTAAAAAGTCTGTGAGGAAAAGTTAACTCTGAGGCTGATAAAATTAAATTTGATGTTTTGAATAATTTCTCTGACGCCCCATGCGAACCTCCAATGATAAAGTTTATACTTATTCCGAGATCAATCTTATCTTGCAAAAGGGCTGCGAAACTATTACTGTTGATTTTTTTTCCTTTTCTGTCCCACAAAATTACATGTGAATCACTGTCGATATATTTAACAAGCTCTAGTCTTTCGGCCTCTAATATTGATTCTTTATCTAAATTTTTTGAAGATGCGGGCTTTGCCTCAGCATAGGAGATTTTAAAACTTGAGGGCAGTTGTTTTGAATAAAATTGAAGTGCTTGATGCTCCCAATTAGATAGCTTATGGCTGATGCTAATTATTTTGCATTTCATTATGCTGAAACGAGAGTCTTTTCACCCCACAGACTCTCTAGATCATAAAATTCACGAGTTTCTTTTTGCATGATATTTACAATAACATCACCACAATCAATTAATATCCACTCAGAGTCATCTTCACCCTCAATACCAACTAAATTTTTCTGATGCACTTTAATTGATTCAATCAATTTATTAGCAATTGCTTTTGCATTCCTTGAAGAAGATGCTGTACCAATAACAAGCCAATCAGCAAAGCCTGATATATCTCGAATATCTAAAACTAGAATATTTTGCGCTTTCAAGTCATTTAGGGATTCAAGACAAATTGTTTTTAAATCAAGGTCCATAGATGTTGTTCACCTGATAATGATTTTTAAAATTTTTTGAAGTCGTTTTAAGTTTATGTACAAGATTAATTATCAGAATATCTAACTTATTTTAATAAATCTATAAAATATATCTAATTTATATACTCTTTCAATCAATCTTTTGATTAAGATAGATAAATGAATTTTATTAATTCTTTTATCCAATGGTTTGTTGATCATCCTGAAGTTCTTATTGGTATGGGGATATCCTCTATATTTATTTTTTTGATCAGTATTTTAGGGATTAGTTGGTTTATTGCTCAAATACCCGAGGATTATTTTTTGCCTTCTAAAAGACAACCCTCTAAATGGCAAGAACAAAAACCGATCCTTAGATTTGTAGTAATAATTGGAAAAAATATAATCGGGCTATCGCTAATCATTGGAGGTCTATTGATGTTGGTTTTACCAGGCCAAGGATTACTTACAATAATTACTGGATTATTGTTGGTTAACTATCCAGGCAAATATAAACTGGAACAAAAAC
Source organism: uncultured SAR86 cluster bacterium (assembly GCA_902623685.1). GTDB lineage: Bacteria > Pseudomonadota > Gammaproteobacteria > Magnimaribacterales > D2472 > D2472. The sequence goes on along the minus strand of CACNUQ010000001.1, from coordinate 109,872 downwards.
TCGTTTTAATACCATCTATATTTAAAGCCCTTAATTGGATTAGGTTTAAGGCAAAAAAACCTCCTCTTCAAAGGAAGGCTACCTATGAATGAAGTAAGATATAAATTTGTTGAAAGACAAAAAAAGAAATTTTCTTGGGGGGTTTGTCATGATGATTAAAAATAAAAAATGGATTTTGAAAGAAAGGCCCATTGGTTTAGTAAAAGATTCAGATTTTGAACTTGTTAATGAGGAGCTGCCGGCAATTAATGAGGGCGAGATACTCATTGAGAATATATACCTCTCTTTTGATCCAACCCAAAGAAGTTGGTTGAATGATGTACCAGGTTATCTTCCTCCTGTTCAAATTGATGAAGTTGTTCGATCAGGCGGAATAGGTAGAGTAATAGATTCTAAAAATCCTGATTACAAAACTGGTGACTTAACCTTCGGTTTAGTTGGTTGGCAAACTCATTGTCTTACAAAGCCTAGTGTTGAAGACAGATTCAGAGTGATTCCTGATCTCCTGCCTATGCCAACCATGTTAAACGTAATGGGCTCAACTGGCATAACTGCATACTATGGATTGGTTGAGCTTGGAAAGCCAAAATCTGGAGAAACGGTTTTAGTATCAGGAGCTGCAGGTGCTACAGGCTCTGTTGTGGTCCAGATTGCAAAACTTAAGGGATGTCATGTAATAGGAATAGCAGGAGGCAAAGAAAAATGTGATTGGCTAAAAAGCATAGGTGCCGATGATGTAATTGACTATAAAAACTATGATGTGCATAAAGAATTACCAAAAGTAGCTAAGAATGGAATTGATATATATTTCGATAATGTTGGTGGTGAAATACTTGAAACTGTTCTTGAGTTAATCAATATCAATGCTCGTGTTCTATTATGCGGGGGAATTTCGTCTGGATACAACTCAACTAGACCAGCGGATGGTCCAAATAATCTATTTTCTTTAATTATCAAAAGAGCAACAATGCAAGGTTTTTTAGTTCTAGATTATTTACCTAATTCTGAAAAAGCGTTGGAAGAAATTGCAACATGGGTTTTGGAGGGAAAACTGCAACATAGAGAAGACATTCAAGAAGGTATTGAAAATTGCCCGCAAACTTTAAATAGACTCTTTACTGGAGAAAATAAAGGCAAGCAGTTATTAAAAATTTAAGAGGAGTTTTCTGAAATTTTATTGACTATTTTGGCAAGCATGTTCATGCGTTGAGATGCATCAAAAGCTTCAAGCAAAGATTGTTTTTGAATCGGGGTTATTGGAATGAGGCCTGCTAATTGATAACTTACAGATTCAGCTGACAGAAGATCAATCTCTAAAGGCAAAGATTTAACTTGTGGATGTTCCTTGAGTTGACTAAGAACATTTATTAGTTCAGGAAATTGAGCTAAGACAGCCTGATCATCAACTACAGGCTCAGCTATTGGAGAAATAGAAGCGTAATGGAGCCCAGATTCAAGTTGCTCAACAGATTTTATTGATACTTTTTGAGTTCCTTTAACAGTTATCCCTAGTAATCCATTGGGTAATTGATTGAAATCGATTATTTCAACAAAAGTTCCCTGCGACATAAAACTTTCACCAGATTGATTATTTGTACTTAGGGTGATTACAAAGCCAGTATCAGTTCTCATGCAATTTTTTACCATTGAAAGGTATCTAGGTTCAAAAATCTGAAGTGCTTGTATAGTTCCTGGCAATACAACTAATCCCAAGGGGAATACTGGCAGTTTATTTGCTTTTGATGAGGTCAATTATTGGCTCCGATATTTTTTTACTATCTTTATTACTCATAATTAGAATAACATCAAAATTTTCAATTTCCTTTTTTAAATTTTCCAATAGCGCTTTGAGTGAATCATATTCAAATTCCTGATTCTTTTTACCTGATAAATTAAGCCAATAAACTTTATTTAGTTCACATGTAGACTTGTAAAGATCTTGCCCATGATGCCCCTGTGACATAGTGTTTGAAGCCAGTTCAACAATTCCAAGTATTTTCTTAGTAGCAAAGTGACTCACAGTAGCTTGAACTGTATTTTTAATTGCGGTGGGATGATGAGCAAAGTCATCGATAACAAATTTATTTCTATCCTGAAACACTATTTCAAACCTTCTTTTGACACCTTTTGATTCTTTGAGAGCTGCAAAGGACTCTCTCAGATGAATGCCATGTAAAAAAGCAGCATACATTGCCATTACCGCATTATTTAGGTTGTGAGAACCATGCATAGGAAGATCATTAATATTATATTTTTCACTCTCAAATTTAATTAAACCTTCTTCAATTGAAAATTGAATGTTTTCTTTTTGTCCTATTGCATGTGAATTAGACCAGCAACCCATTTCTAGAAGCTCTAAAACATTTTTATCGTTACAGTGATATAAAATGTGGCCATTGCTAGGAACTGTTCTAACAGCATGATGAAATTGTTTCAAAATATCTGACAAGTCTTCAAATATGTCAGCATGGTCGAATTCAATGTTATTTATAATGAAAGTATCAGGATGATAGTGAATAAATTTTGAGCGCTTATCAAAAAAAGCTGAATCGTATTCATCTGCCTCAATAACAAAAAAATCCGACGATCCTAGGCGTGCAGAATTTTTGAATGAGTCGCTCACGCCACCAACTAAAAATCCAACATCAATGCCGTTAGCTTGAAAAATTTCACATATTAAAAAAGATGTTGATGTTTTGCCGTGTGTTCCGGATACTGCAATTACCGTTTTGTCTTGAATAATCTCTCCTAACATTTTAGGACCCGAAGTATAGTCGAGCTTTTTACTTAAAATATATTCAACAGACGGGTTGCCTCGACTTAATGCATTACCAATTACATATAAATCTGCAAGAGGCAATGCAGATTCTTCATAGCCCTCTATCATGTCTACCCCCAGAGAATTGAGTTGATCTGACATGGGAGGATAAAATTGCTTATCGCTCCCAGAAACAGTATGTCCTTTTTCAACAAGAATCTGCGCAAGGCCTCCCATAAAGGTGCCACAAATGCCTAAAATATGAATTTTCATTTTTAAATATTTATCGGTAACATTTGTTACCATAGACCATATTAATTAATTTATAAACTAATGAAAAAAAATGCGCTTTATGCTCAATCAGGTGGAGTTACATCAGTAATTAATGCTTCTGCTAGTGCGGTAATCTTGGAGGCTAGAAAATCTAAAAAAATTGTAAAAGTTTATGCTGCTAAAAATGGAATCCTTGGAGCTCTTAGGGAAGACTTAATAGATACCTCAAAAGAATCAAAAAAATTTATTGAAAGTCTGCAATTTCGTCCAGGTGGTGTCTTTGGTTCTTGTAGATATAAATTAAAAGACATCAATGAAAATTTACTAGAGTATGAAAGGTTAATTGAAGTTTTCGAAGCTCATAATATTGGCTATTTTTTTTATAATGGAGGTAATGATTCTGCAGATACTGCTCTGAAAATTTCACAAATAAGCAATAAGCTCAACTACCCTCTTCAATGCATTGCAATACCTAAAACTGTTGATAATGATCTTGCAGTAACCGACTGTTGTCCAGGATTTGGCTCAGTTGCTAAATACATTGTTACCTCAACAATTGAAGCCGCTTTGGATGTCGAGTCAATGTGCGAAACTTCAACAAAAGTATTTATTCTTGAAGTTATGGGCAGACATGCTGGCTGGATAGCTGGATCAAGTTGCATAGCCCAAGAGAGTCATCCGAATGCTCCTCATATTATATTGCTCCCAGAAGTGAATTTTAATCAGGTTAAATTTTTAGCGAAAGTAAAACAAATGGTTAAAAAAAATGGGTTTTGCGTTATTGTTGCTTCAGAGGGCGTCAAAAATTCTAAAGGTAAATTTTTAGCTGAGTCAGACTCTGTAGATGCATTTGGTCACAGCCAACTTGGAGGTGTAGCACCTTATTTAGCAGGCTTAATTAATAAAAAATTAAAACTTAAAAATCATTGGGCTGTCGCTGATTATCTTCAAAGAAGCGCAACTCACTTATCATCTGAAGTGGATAGAATCCATGCATATCAAGTAGGTAAAAAGGCAGTTCAGTATGCAATGAAAGGATTTAATGGAGTGATGCCAGTGATCAAAAGAAAAAGTTCCTCTCCATACAAATGGGAGATCGTTCCAGCGCCGCTTAAAAAAATTGCTAATGTTGAAAAAAAACTTCCTGCGGGATTCATTGCATCTGATGGATTTGGGATGACAAATAAGGCCAGACAATATTTTAAGCCTTTAATTGGTGGAAAATCTAAGGAAATTAAAAATACAAATTATCAAGCTGGAAAAATGGAAATGATTCCAAAAAAATTAAAGGCCTGGAGATAAAGTGTTGAGCTGATTGATAATTCTTTTAAGTTCATTTTTAAGAATCAGTTTGTCTTCGTCATTTAAAAAAGATCCAAAATAAAAACGCCTCCCCTTAGATTGAAAACAAAATTTATCAGAATTATGTTGATCCCTCTCTACCTCAAGCACAACAAAACTTCTAAATTCTTCCCAAGTCTTTTCTTTAAAAAGTCTACCCTTCTCTAATTTAATTTTATCATTTGAGATATAAATGATTTCTTTTTGTTTGCTCCAACGAAAACTAAGATAGAAACAAGTTAAAACTAGAACTACCTCTAAACCGGCAAATGGGAGAACTAACCCTGCACCCATTATCAGAAAAAATACTCCAATGGAAAGACATATAAAAACTAGACTACTTAAAAATATTATTCTATTCCAGCCTCTTAATGAATAATTAGGGGAAATCTCTATTAAAAAATTATTTTCTGTAGTCTCTTCAATCTTAATCATATTACAATGGTCCCTATAATGGTCACTCGAACAGATTTTAACCGATATATGATGCCGACATACAAGCCGGCTAACTTTATTCCATCAAAAGCAAAGGGATCTATAGTCTGGGACAAAAAAAACAAAAAGTATATAGACTTTGCTTCTGGAATTGCTGTATCTAGTTTAGGACATTGCCATCCAATTCTAAATAAAGCATTAGTAGAGCAATCCAAAAAGATATGGCATCTTTCGAACCTGTTGGTTAACGAGCCAGCCATGAGATTGGCTAAAATTTTTTGCAAGCACACCTTTGCTGAAAAAGTTTTTTTTGCTAATTCTGGAGCGGAGGCAGTTGAAGGTGCAATCAAAACAGCTAGGAAACATGCATATGAAAATATAAGTAAAAAGAAAAATGAAATAGTGTCTTTCTCTGATGCTTTTCATGGTCGAACCATGATGGCAATTGCTCTTAATGGCTCAGACAGATTTGTTAAAGGATTCGGGCCCATGCCAAGTGGAATTAAAAATCATCCTTTTAATGAAACAAAAAATTTAGAAAAAGTAATAACCAGAAATACAGCAGCAGTAATAATAGAGCTAATTCAGGGCGAAGCTGGCATCATTAAGGCAAAAAAAGATTTCATACAAAAAATTAAGAAGCTATGCAAACAAAATAAAGTTTTGATTATTATAGACGAAGTTCAATCGGGAGCTGGAAGAACAGGAACCTTATTTGCATATGAACAGTTCGGTATTAAGCCAGATATAATGTGCTGTGCCAAAGGAATTGGTGGCGGAATTCCAATAGCAGCAGTTTTAACTACAACTAAAATAGCGCAATGCATGCAACTTGGATCTCATGGTACAACATTTGGTGGGAACCCTCTTGCTTGTGCAGTAGCTGAGCAAGTTATGACTCTACTTACAAAAAAGACATTGCTTAATGGGGTCAAGAAAAAAGAAAAAATCTTTTTAAAAGAGTTGGAAAGAATTAACGAAAATTATAAGTGTTTCAGTGCTATTAGAAGTTCTGGACTATGGATTGGGTGTAAATTAAACGTTAAGGAGAATTTTAATCTAGATACCGTCATGAAAGCTTGTTATGAAAAAGGATTAATGATACTTAAAGCAAACGATAATACTATTAGATTAGCGCCAAGTCTTATTATTGAAGATCACCTTATCTTGAAAGGACTAAAAATTTTAAAAGCCGTTATTCAGGAGCAGCATCCTTAGATATTTCTATCTCCTTTAATTTGATCATTCCGTTATATCCTGTTGGCAAGACTCTACCTCGCTTTGCTCTTGAGGAAATATAATCTTCCAATTCTTTAATCGTCCAAGTTTTACCACCAGTTTTTCCCTCGTGATGAATATGTAGCTTACTATCTTCAGCCAAGCAACAAACATCCATCATAAATTCAGATTTATCTTTAAAAGCTTTGGAAGAGATACTCACTAACTTGTTTCCCTTTCCTTTAGGCAAAATTGGTAATTCTTCAATTGGAAAAATCAACATCTTATTGCTTACTTTGCCTTTTCTATCCTGCGAGCGAAAAGTAGCAACAACAAACTTGTGATTTTCATTGATTGCAATTGGCGAGATCACATTTGATCCTTCGGGAGTTTTCATAAATTGCTTACCTTTCTTTTGATTTGAAATAGCATTTGACAGGATGCTTATAAAACCAAACCCAGCAGTATTAGAGATTAATATTTTTGATTCATCTGCTCCAATTGCAACTCCTTCAAAAGTAACCCCAGACTCAGATACAATTCGACCAGTCAACGGCTCTCCCATACCTCTTGCAGATGGCAAAGAATGTGCTTGAAGTGAGAAAGCCTTGCCTCCTGAATCAAAGAAAACAGCTGTTTGATTATTTCTTCCTTTAGCAAAATGCTGTAATTTATCATCTCCTCTGTAAGTAAGATTGCTCGCTTCTACATCGTGCCCCTTAGCAGATCTGATCCATCCTGCTTTTGAAAGGATAATTGTTACAGCTTCTGATGTAACCATTTCTTCCTCAGAAAATGCCTTTGCATCTGAAAAAGACTCAATTGGAGAATTTCTCTCATCTCCAAATTTATCTTTAATATCTTTAAGCTCTTTTTTTATATATGTTTTTAATCTAGCTTTAGATTTAATGATCTTTTCAAGCTCTGCCCGCTCTAATTCAAGGTCACCTTTCTCTTCCTCAAGCTTAATTTGCTCTAGTTTTGCTAACTGTCTTAGTCGTATTTCTAAAATGGCATTTGTTTGAATCTCTGAAATTTTAAAGGTTTTCATTAATTCTTTTTTGGGATCATCGCTATTTCTTATAATTTTTATCACCTTATCAAGATCAAGATAAACAATTAATAATCCTTCTAATACATGAATTCTGTCATCTACTTGATCGAGTCTATGCTCCAATTTCCTTAAAACAGTTTGCTGCCTAAATTTTAACCATTCAGCTATTAAGTCATTAAGTGCGAAGACTCTAGGTGAGCCCTTTAGACTAATTAAATTTATGTTTACTCGGTAGTTTTTTTGAAGATCGGATGTCGCATAAAGATGATTCATAACTTCAGTGGCATTAATTCTGTTAGATTTTAATGAGATGACAAGTCTTACAGGCTCTTTATGATCTCCTTCGTCCCTTAAATCAACAACCATTGGAAGTTTCTTTTTTTGCATTTGATCTGCAATTTGTTCAAGAATTTTGGATCCGGAAGCCTGATGAGGAAGAGCTCTTACAATGATATCATTACCTTCAACTTCCCAATAAGCTCGTACTTTAAAACCTCCTCTACCAGTTTCATACATTTCTTGAAGTTCTTCTGGAGAAACAATAATCGGCGCAGGATTACTAAAGTCAGGACCCTGAATATATTTTAACAAGTCTTTTGTAGTTGCTTTTGGGTTGTCTAGAACATGAATGGCTGCATCTATTACCTCGTTTATGTTGTGAGAAGGTATATCAGTTGCCATTCCAACAGCAATTCCAGTGGTCCCATTCAATAAAATGCTAGGTATCTTTGCTGGCAACAAAGTTGGCTCTAATAATGAACCATCGAAATTAGGCTGCCAATCTACAGTCCCAAGTTTTAATTCTGAAAGAAGTAAGTCAGCAAATCCTGTAAGTTTTGATTCTGTATAGCGCATTGCTGCAAAAGACTTTGGATCATCTTGGGTGCCCCAATTCCCTTGACCATCAACAAGGGGATATCTAAAAGAAAAGTGCTGGGCCATTAAAACCATTGCTTCGTATGCAGCACTATCTCCATGGGGATGGAATTTACCAATAACATCTCCAACAGTTCTAGCGGATTTTTTGTATTTTGAGCCTGCATTCAAACCTAACTCACTCATTGCATATAAAATTCTTCTTTGAACAGGTTTCATGCCATCACCGATATGCGGCAAAGCACGATCCAAAATAACGTACATTGAATAATTGAGATAAGATTCTTCGGCGTAATCCTTAAGACTTATTGAATCAATATTTTTATTTACACTCATAACTAAACACTTACAATTTTGCCTCTTTTTTCAAGCCATTCTTTTCTTGCTCCAGCATTCTTTTTTGATAGCAATAGATCCATCATGTTATTTACATTATCTGAAGAGGTAATAGTTAGCTTTACAAGCCTTCTTGTTTTCGGATCCATTACCGTTTCTCTTAATTGAGAAGGATTCATCTCACCTAAACCTTTGAATCTTTGAATATCAATTTTTGGTTTACCAGCCCTAGTTTTTAAATTTTTAACTATAGAGTCTTTTTCATCTTCATCTAAGGCATAAAAAACTTCTTTTGCACAATCTATTCTGAATAATGGAGGCATTGCTACAAAAATATGTCCAGCTTGAATCAATGGTTTGTAATGTCGCAGAAAAAGAGCGCATAGTAACGTAGCAATATGTAGACCATCTGAGTCTGCGTCAGCCAAAATACATATTTTTCCATAACGCAGTGATTCAATGTCTGAACTTCCAGGATTTACACCAATGGCAGTTGCAATATCTTTGATTTCAGCCGATTTAATGATCTCAGCACTTTCAAGGTCCCAGGTATTTAAAATTTTACCTCTTAGGGGCATGATTGCTTGAAATTTTCTTTCTCTTGACTGCTTGGCAGAGCCACCTGCAGAATCTCCCTCTACAAAAAATAATTCTGTTTCCGATAAATCTGTGCTGTTGCAGTCTGAAAGTTTGCCAGGGAGAGCTGGACCTTGAAAAGTTTTCTTTCGATCAACTACTTTCGTCTCTTTTACTCTTGCTTGAGCTGAAGCAATGGCCAACTCAGCCAATTTTTCACCTTCTTCTGTATGCTGATTAAACCAGATGCTTAGAATATCTTTTGTTGTGGAGTTAACAAAAGCTTGATGATCTTTTGAATCTAGCCTCTCTTTAGTTTGCCCAGCGAATTGAGGGTTTGTTAATTTAGAGGAAATAATAAAAGTACTATGTTGCACCACATCATCAGCATTTATTTTTAAACCTTTCGGAATTAAATTTCTAAATTCACAAAATTCTTTGACTGACTCAAGAAGACCTGCTTTGAATCCATTCAAATGAGATCCTCCCTGTGCAGTTGGAATAAGATTTACATAGGATTCATTCATTAAATTCCTTGCTGGCTTAGTTGACCAGTTTAAGACAAAATCAAGCGCATTATCGTCTCCAGATTTACTGCAAGATATTGATTCTCCCAAAAGCAACTCTATGTCTTCAGAAGATTCTGATAAATAAGAAATGAGGCCGTTTTCATAATTCCATGAAATTTTTTCGCTTTTTTTCTCATCAAAATATTCAATTGTTAGTCCAGGGCACAGAACAGCTTTTGCCTTAAGTAAATGTTTAAGATTTGATTTATCAATTTTTACTGTTTCGAAGTATTGATCATCTGGCACAAAACTTATGGCTGTTCCAGTATTTCTAAGTCCAATATCTCCAATTTTCTTAAGATCAGATTTTTTTTCACCGCCATTAAATTTCATCTCAAACTTTTGTCCATCTCTTTTAATTTCGACAGACAGGGTTTTTGATAGAGCGTTTACAACTGAAACACCAACGCCATGCAAACCTCCAGAAAAATTATAATCCTCGCCTGAAAATTTAGCTCCAGCATGAAGCCTACACATTATTAACTCAACGCCTGAAACTTTATGCTCTGGATGAATATCTACTGGCATGCCTCTTCCATCGTCAGTAACTAATATTACCCCGTCCTTATGAATAGAAACTTTTATCTTGGAACAATAACCTGCTAAGGCCTCATCAATGGAATTATCTAAAACCTCTTGTATTAGATGATTAGGCGAAGAGGTATCTGTATACATGCCCGGTCTTTTTCGGACCGGATCTAAGCCTGATAGAACTTCTATCGACTCTGAATCGTAATTTTTAGCCAATTATTTTTCCTAATACTTCTAAGCCATTTATTAATATTCTACTCTAAGTAAATTAAAAGAATTGTTTTAATTTAATAGATTTTAGGAGATTTATTTACAATAGATTAAAATAACTGGAGTTATATTTAAATGTAAAGTTAACTTGACATATATGTCACATTTAAGTTCTAATGTGTGCACTGTAAACATTAATAATCAATATGAAAAATAATATATTGCTCGCAATACTACTCTGCTTCGGTGTTAACGTCCCAGCTGATAGTCTTTTAGATATTTATAACGATGCATTGGAAAATGATCCACAATATAAATCTGCAGAGTTTTCATATTTATCTGGCAAAGAGATTAAAGTTCAAGGAAGGGCTGGGCTACTTCCAAATATTTCGATCAGCGCTCAAACAAATTGGAATGAATACTATCAAAATGGCAACCTTCAAAATGAGTATAATAATTTCAGTACTTCTGCTCGCTTAACACAACCATTGCTAAGGCTTGATTCTTGGTTTAAATATCGACAATCTAAATTTCTTACGGATGCTGCAGAGGCAGATTTTGCATACTCACAACAAGCTTTGATAGTAAGAACAGCTGAGCTTTACTTTAATGTTTTAAGAGCAATTGATAATTTAAGTGCTGCCAGATCAGAAGAAAAAGCTATAAAAAAACAGTTAGATCAAATTAGACAAAGATATGAAGTAGGTTTATCTGCAATTACAGAAGTTCAGGAGGCTCAATTAGCATTTGATCTAAGCCTTGCAGCAAGAACAAGAATTGAAGGAGAAGTTTATACAGCAAAAGAATCTTTAAATGCATTAGTGGGGAGAGAAATTATTTCTATTGATGGATTGGTTAATGACTTAAACGTATCAAATCCCGTCCCAGCATCTAAAGAAGAATGGGCAAGAAAGGCTGTAAAAAATAATTTTAGGTTACAAGCTGCTAACCTGAGAAAATTTGCATCAAAAAATAACGCTAGAAGCGTAGCATCAAATCACTTGCCAAAAGTAGATATTGTAGGAACACAATCAGAATCAGAAACTAATCAATATTCTTTTGATGGACTTAATACTGGGGGTGCTTTCAATATTACTGTTCCAGATGAAACTCAACGAGACACATACAGCCTGCAACTTTCGATGCCAATATTTCAAGGCGGAGCTGTTATATCTAGAACTAAGCAAGCATATGCAGAGTCAAATAAATCATCTGAAGATGCATTATTTACTGAAAGAAGCGTTATACAAGATGTAAGAAGCCAATACTCCAATGTTATTACATTAGTTGCAAATCTTAGAGCGCAAAAACAAGCAGTTGTCTCAGCATCTAGTGCGCTTGAAGCCACGAGAGTTGGATATGAGGTTGGCACCAGAAATATTGTTGATTTGCTCCAAGCAGAAAAAAATCTATATAGTGCAGAACGAAATCTTTCAAATGCTAAATATGATTATTTAATAACAACCCTTCGCTTGCACTTAGCTGCCGGGACTCTTACTCCTGAGAATCTTCTTGAAATCAACAATTTGCTCGGTTAAAAAATATGCCTGAATTGCCAGAGGTAGAAACCTCAGTTCAAGCAATTCAAAAATTCCGAAATCAGCATATTGAATCTATAAAAATTTTTAATCCTAACCTAAGATGGAAAGTAAATAGAAAGCCTTTTCAAAAGCTGCATGGAAAAAAAGTAAAAAATATTACGAGAAGAGCTAAATACATACTTTTAAATGTTGATGAATTTCAAATTTTGATTCATCTAGGTATGACGGGAACTCTCAGAATTGATAAAAAAAATTCAAAATTTTACAAAAAGCATGACCATATTGAATTTATTTTTGAGGATGAAAAAATAATTTTTAATGATCCAAGAAGATTTGGTTCAATGCATTTTATTAGAGACCCTAAAAATCATTTCTTATTAAAGAATCTTGGGCCAGAACCATTATCCTCAGAATTTAATGGTATGTATCTTTTTAATAAGACTAAAAAATCTAAATCGCCAATCAAAAATGCTCTAATGAATCAAAAAAATGTTGTTGGCATAGGAAACATTTATGCAAATGAAATTTTATTTAATTCGAAAATTCGACCAACAAGAAAATGCAAAACTTTAACAAAAAAAGAAAATATTAGAATTGCTGAATCAACAAAAATAATCTTGAAGCAGGCCATAGAAGCAGGCGGAACCACTCTTCAAGATTTTTATCAACCAGACGGTAATAAAGGTTATTTTAAAATTGATTTATCTGTTTACGATCGTGGCAATAAAAATTGTTTATCTTGCAAAAAAGAAGAAATAACAAGGATCGTTCAAGCACAAAGAGCAACATTTTTTTGTAAAAAATGCCAAGTTTAGCCAGCAATTTTATTTTCTAAGGCGACTTTGACATTTTCTGGAACAAACCTTGAAACATCACCGCCAAAAGTAGCAATTTCTTTCACCAAGCTAGATGAAACATATATTAGGGTATCCTTTGGAGTAAAAAATATACTTTCAATGTCTGGAGCCAAGCTTCTATTCATTGTTGCCAATTGAAATTCATATTCGAAATCTGCAACAGCTCTCAAACCTCTGATAATTGCAGTAGCATTATTATCTCTAGCCAAATCAACTGTTAGCTGTTTTGAATAGCCTATGGCCTCAATCTTAGAATTATCTTTAAAAATATCTGAGATAAGCTCTATTCTCTCATCTACGGAAAACAGTGGATTCTTAGATTGACTTTCAGCGACACCAAGAATTACTTTATCAAAAAGGCTAGCGGCTCTCTCTACAATATCAATATGCCCAAATGTTATTGGATCAAATGACCCTGGATAAATTGCAATTTTCATTATCGAATGATACTAAACATTCTTAATTGATCAAAATATATAATGATTATGTAAAATAATGGTTATGAGCATAAGAAAAACAACTTACATACATAAATCAAGATCTAATAAGAAAGAATTGCCATCTGCAGTAGATGATGCGGCTGATGTAATGTCAAAATATTCTAAGAATAAGAGAAAAAATACTTCGCTAAAAAAAATCATCTTTCCCTCCAATAGATTATGAGAAACCCCCTCATTATTGAGCTATCTGTTTGATAAAAAATTTTTAAATAAAAAAGGGGCTAATAAGCCCCTTTTCTTTAATTGGGTAGACTTTTTTAGATCAGATCATTATTCATAACCTTATTCCAAGCTGAAATAAAATCATTTGAAAATTTTCCTTTCGCATCATCGCTTGCATATACTTCTGCTAATGCTCTAAGTTGCGAATTAGATCCAAAAGCTAAATCAACTCTTGTAGCTGTTCGCACTGTTTTACCAGAAACTCTGTCAGCTCCCTCATATGTATTGCCTGTTCCATTTGGTTTCCATGCTACAGACATATCAAGCAATGTAGAGAAATAATCATTTGATAATTGCTCAGGACTGTCTGTAAAAATTCCATAATCATTATTACTAATTCCTAAAGACCTCATTCCACCCAATAAGACTGTCATTTCAGGAGCTGTTAGTCCTAATAACTGAGACTTATCAAGCATCATCTCCTCAGCTGGAATGCTCGCATCAGAGCTATAGTAGTTTCTAAAACCGTCTGCAATAGGTTCTAAAACGTCAAATGATTCTACATCAGTTTGCTCCTGCGAGGCATCACCTCTACCAGGAGTAAATGGAACCTCACATCCTGAAGCTTTCTCAATACCAACATTTCCTGCTAAAACAATTACATCAGCAATTGATGCACCAGTTTCAGATGAAATTTTTTCGTATATTGATAGAACCTTGGAGAGTTGCTCAGGTTTATTGGCCTCCCAGTCTTTTTGAGGGGCTAGACGAATTCTTGCACCATTAGCACCACCTCTCATGTCAGAGTTTCTATAAGTTGAAGCACTAGCCCAAGCTGTCTCTACCATCTCTTGAATGGAAAGACCTGATTCTGATATTAATTTTTTAACATTACTAACATCGTAATCAGTATTGCCTTCTGGAATAGGATCCTGCCATATCAGCTCTTCATCTGGGACTTCTGGACCAAGATATCTACCTTTAGGTCCCATGTCTCTGTGTAATAGCTTGAACCAAGCACGCGCAAATGCATCTGCAAATTCTTCTGGATTTTCATGAAAACGCTTTGAGATCTTCTTATATATTGGATCCTCTCTCATTGACATGTCAGCTGTTGTCATCATGGTCGGCACTCGCTTGGATGGATCTGCTGCATCAGGCGCCATATCTTCCTCTTTTTGGTCTATTGCATGCCAGACTATCTTACCTGCAGGAGTTTCTACCTTCTCCCATTCATATCCAAACAACAGATCAAAATATCCATTATCCCATTTAATTGGATCAGCCGTCCAAGCTCCTTCAAAACCACTGGTAATAGTATCAGAGCCCTTTCCAGATGCATGAGTGCTTTGCCATCCAAATCCCATATTTTCAAGTGGCGCACCCTCTGGCTCATTTTGAACATGCTCCTCTGCGCCAGCACCATGACCTTTTCCAAAGGTATGACCACCTGCGACCAAAGCAACAGTCTCTTCATCATTCATTGCCATTCTAGCGAATGTTTCTCTGACATCCCTACCGCTTGCAATTGGATCAGGATCTCCATCAGGACCTTGAGGATTTACATAAATTAAACCCATTTGAACAGCGCCCAATGGGTTCGCTAAGTCCCTCACTCCACTGTATCTTTCATTGGAAAGCCATTCTGTTTCTGCTCCCCAATTTATATCCTCTTCAGGAGCCCAAATATCAGGTCTTCCTCCTCCAAATCCAAATGTTTTTCCACCCATTGATTCAATAGCTACATTACCAGCAAGTATTAATAAATCGGCCCAGCTAATCTTTTTTCCATATTTCTGTTTAATTGGCCAAAGAAGTCTTCGAGCTTTATCAAGATTTCCATTATCTGGCCAACTATTTAATGGAGCAAACCTTTGAGCACCAGTGCCGCCCCCGCCTCTTCCATCGCCGGTACGATAGGTACCTGCGGCATGCCATGTCATTCTGATAAAGAATGGCCCATAGTGACCGTAATCTGCAGGCCACCATTCCTGAGAGTCAGTCATAAGATCATTAAGATCTTTTTTGAGGGCATGAAAATCAAGTTTTTTGAATTCTTCAGCATAATCAAAATCTTCATCCATTGGATTCGTTTTCCTATCATGCTGATGAAGAATGTTTAAATTTAATTGGTTTGGCCACCAATCTTGATTAGATGTTCCAGTGGAGCTATTGGAAGAAAGACTTCCATGCATGACTGGACATTTTGATTCTGAACTTTGTGTTTCTTTACTCATAATAAATTCCGTAATAAATATAAAAATTCACTGCGTAAGCTGTGGTAACGATAATATTACAACAAATTTTATATATTGGTAAATATATAAAAAAAGAATGTTACATTCGATTTTTTAAATGATAGAATTTTAATATATATATGCTGACCCTTAAACAAATCAAATATGCCCTAGCAGTTGAAAAGAATTTACACTTTAAAAAGGCGGCTGATGAATGTTTTATATCACCATCAACATTAAGTAATGCTATTACTGAGCTGGAATCATATCTAGGCGTAAAAATTTTTGAGAGAAACAATAAAAAAGTTATTTTGACTAGCATAGGAAAAGAAATTTTAGCCAAAGCTAAGAAAATAAAATTAGAGATCAATAGTATTAATGAACTTGCTCAACATAGTTCGGGATTCCTTGGTTCTTCAATATCTCTCGGCATCATTCCTACAATAAGTCCATATTTTCTTCCATTAATACTACCGAAAGTAAGAAAAAAATTTTCCAATTTAAAATTTAAAATAGAAGAAGGGCAATCTCAAATACTATTAGATAAAGTTAATGAAGGTGATTTAGACATGGCGATTTTAGCACTTCCATATGACACCAAAGATTTAACTACCTTTAAATTCTGGGAAGAAGATTTTTTTTGGGTGTCAAACACTCAAGATAAAAATGCTGGTAAAACTGAAATTAAAGCTTCCGAATTAGAAAATGCTGACCTATTACTCCTTGAAGATGGTCATTGCTTAAAAGACCATATCCTTGGTGCATGTAACTTTTCTTCCTCTAGCAAATATTCATTAAAGGCTTCGAGTCTTAATACAATTATTCAATTAGTGAAGGGAAGAATGGGAACAACCTTAATACCTAAAATGGCTCTAAAGGAATTAATAGGAAGTAAAAAAGACTTCTTTATTGCCCATCTAAATGAGCCAGGCCCTCACCGTGAGATAGCGCTTGTTACAAGGCCAGATTACGCAGGAATGGAAAACATGAATTTATTAATTGATTTTTTTGAACAATGCCTAAGACAATCTAACAGAAATTAACTTTACTCTAAAGTATCTAAAATATCTGTTTTTTGCCATTGAAGGTTAAAATTTCTGGAAATGAATTTAGCCTTACTCTCACGCACCTCGATAACATCGCCATAAATTATGCCCATGTCCAATTTATGTGTTTTACCATCCTTGTCAAACATATGACTAGCAATACAGTATGTTTGTCCTTTATAAGTGTTTTCTTGCCATTCTCCATTTACATTCATGATTTGATGCATGGTACTTTTATAGTTTTCTAGTTGCTGCATAGCAGCTATGAAATTCTTTAAGCCGTTAATCTCATAATGTCCATGCATAGAAAATTCGTCCCACATAATAGTACCAAGAGACGAAAACTTTCTATTATCAATGTACATTGCATATAAATTTGATAATTTTGTTGGTGCCATTAAATTTGATACCTTTGATGAAACAATATTTTCTTCCATTATTTTTTTACCCCTGCAATTAATTTAAGAACTTTATAAATATCATCAGGCTCTTGCACAAAATTTATTGGAAAAATCTCAACTTCATTTAAACCGGCAGCAAAAGATTTTTCTAATTCCTGAAGAGTGAGCTCGATATTAGGAACACCATTATCATCAATGCATGTGGGAAGTTGGCCCCTAATTCTTGGCTGATCCTCCCTTCCCGCTTTAATAAAAGCTTCAGACAATATTTCTTTTCCTTCAGAAATAAACTCTCTACTTGTTTTAATCGGAATCCATCCATGTCCAACTTTAGCAATTCTGGAAGCATTTTCAGACGTCATTTTTAAGCCAAATAATAAAGGCAAATCTTTACCTTGAGCAGGTTGAGGATGACACCAAATATCATCAAAATTAAAGTTTTTGCCATGAAATGAAACTGGGCTGTCTTCCCATAGTAATTTACAGATATCTAAAGTTTCCCAAAAGATCTCTGCTCGATTCTCAAAGCTAACCCCAGCAGTATCAAATTCTTCTTTTTGCCAACCTAGGCCAACTCCGAGTTCTAAGCGCCCTTTAGAAATAGCATCCAGGGTAGCAGCATTCTTTGCTAGTAATGCAGGATTTCGGAGGGGTGCAATAAGCACAGCTGTAGCTAAGTTTATCTTTTTTGTATTTGAGGCAATCATAGTTAGTAGTGATAATGGCTCATACCATGGTGCTTCAGATGGAAGTGGAAATTTTCCGAATGGATATTTGTGAAGATTTTTACCCATTACTACATGATCGGTAACACTAACAGAGTCAAAGCCTAGCTCTTCAGCCATTTGAGAAATTTCGATTAAAGATAAAATATCTCCGCCATAAAAATTTTCTAGGCCAAAAAGCCCCGCTACTAATTTCATATAATTCTCATTTGTTAATTTGATTGTACGAAGAATTTTAAATCAATGCACATTATTATTTTATAAATCCCTTAGAATAATAAAATTAAAGCAAGCGCAGATAAAAGTAACTTCAGGAAAATATAGAATTTTTCGTATGAAATATATGAAATTAATTTTTTACCTAGTAATGCGCCCGCATAACCAGCAACAGCAAGGGCAAAAATAAATAAAAGGTACTCTAAAAGAGAAAAACTAAAAAAATATATAAATAAAATAATTTTAAAAGAATGCTGAAAAATCATAACGGCGCCATGATTGGCTACTAATACTTCCGGTGACAAGTTTTTTGTTCTCATGTAAGCCGTTACTAAAGGTCCATTTGCCCCGATAAAAACACCTGCAAAACCAGAAATAAATCCACAAAACCAATCATTTCTCATTATGGAGAGAATAAAGTTATCTAAAGGAGCCCACGTAAAAAATAAAATAGTGCCAGCAATTAGCCAAATTAAAAATTGTTCTGGTACAGAGCCAAATAATAAAATTCCACTAAATGCACCGAATATACTAGCCGCTAAAATGTTTTTAATAAGCTTCCATTTATAAAATTCCCGATACACAAAAGTTCTTGATAAATTGTTTGAGAGCTGAATTGCCCCATGCAACGGGATAAGTATTCCAGGCGAAAAATATTGGGCCAGTGCAACAAGCATTATCAGACCACCGCCAACACTAAAAATAGAAGTTAATAAAGAGGTTAAAAAAGATAATATAGAGAAGAAGATAATAAACTCTGGTGGCATATAAGAGTGTGTTTTTAGCTTTAAAGGAATTAAGATTAACTCATGAGTAAGATAGATCAAATTATTAATGACCTTACATTAGAAGAAAAAGTATCTCTTCTGAGTGGATTTAATAGTTGGTATACCAATAAGATTGATAGAAAAGGTATTCCAAGCATTAAGATGTCGGATGGACCAAATGGTGTAAGAGGAGATTCCA
The DNA here is from genome assembly GCA_902623685.1 of uncultured SAR86 cluster bacterium. Lineage (GTDB taxonomy): Bacteria > Pseudomonadota > Gammaproteobacteria > Magnimaribacterales > D2472 > D2472. Next base: position 91,044 of record CACNUQ010000001.1, on the reverse strand, counting down.
ATTCAGGAAAATCATCAGCCTGTTTTCCTTGCGCTATATCCATTAGCTCTTCTTGGGATCTAGATCAAGTCAAAAAAATAGGGGTGGCTTTGGGCGAAGAAGCTCAAGCAAAAGATGTGGATGTGCTCTTAGGTCCTACCATTAACATTCATAGACATCCGCTGGGTGGCAGACATTTTGAGAATTTTTCAGAAGATCCATTTTTAACTGGAAAAATTGCATCTAGTTACGTTCAGGGCGTCCAATCTCAAAATGTTGCAGCCTGCCTGAAGCATTTTGTAGGCAATGATACTGAGTTTGAAAGGCATTCAATCAGCTCAAATATTGATGAACAAACACTCAGAGAGATATATCTTCTTCCATTTGAAATAGGAGTGAAAGAAGGAAATGCAAAAGTTGTAATGAGTGCTTACAACAAATTAAATAATATCTACTGTAGTTCACATCAGGAAATACTAATAGATATTTTAAAAAAAGAATGGGGTTTTGATGGATATGTTGTAAGTGACTGGGGAGCAGCTCTTGAAACTGAAGAAAATGCAAATGGAGGACTAGATCTTGAAATGCCTGGACCAGGCAATGTTTGGGGAAATGCATTGATAGATGCAATCAAAAGCAAAAGAGTTGCAGAAGATTTAATTGACGACAAGGTAAAAAGAATCTTATCTATAGCAGAATTCTCAAAACGTTTTGATCAACCAGAAATCAAGAATGAAGAGGCTATTGATAATCCCGAGCATAGAAAATTATTAAGAAAAGCAGCGGCTGACGGAATGGTTCTTTTAAAAAACGACGGTATGTTACCCCTGAAAAAAGATATAAAAAAATTAGCAATAATTGGCCCTAATGCAAAAGAGGCACAGATTATTGGAGGTGGGAGTGCGAGCCTAAGACCCCATTATCAAGTTCATCCACTTGAAGCAATTCAAGAAAGAATAGGAGCTAAAACAGAAATTTTGTATTCAAAAGGTTGTCATACGCATAAGTATCTTCCAAAAATTAATGAAAAGCTGATGAAATCCTCGGAGGGTTTCTTAGTGGAATACTTTGATGGAGAAAGTTTTGATAAAAATTTACTCTTTCAAGAAAATTTAATAGGTAGTAAATTCTGGGTCTTTGAAGGTTTTGCCAAAGAGATAATTGCTAAAGAGGAGAGACCAAAAACATCAGTAAAATTTTCCTGTGAATATGCTCCAGATATTTCTGGCCCGCATGAATTTGAGATTTTTGGTATAGGCCAGTGTCGCATGTTTATTGATAATAAAGAGCTTATTGATAATTGGAATAATATTGAGCCGGGTGAGGCATTTTTTACTTTTGGATCAGCCTCCAAAAAAGGAATTGCAAATTTTAAAAAAGGAGAAACCTATAAAATAGTAATAGAGTATTATTTTCAAGGTAATTTCCCCGCTGTCTATATTGGCTGTCAACCTCCTGATGAGGTTGATTTATTTTCAGAGGCCATTGATATTGCCTCTGAAGCAGATCAAGTAATTTTAATTGTTGGAACCAACTCTGACTGGGAGACTGAGGGCAATGATAGAGCTGATTTTAATTTACCTGCGAATCAAAATACTCTAATTGAAGCAGTACTAAATGCTAACGAAAATACAGCATTAGTAATTAATACTGGCTCACCAGTAAATATTCCCTTATTAGATAAAGCAAAGGCTGTATTGCAAGCATGGTTTGCGGGACAGGAATTTGGTAATGCCTTGTATGATATTTTGTCTGGTTCAATAAATCCTTCTGGTAAATTGCCAACATCATTCCCTGCAAGAATTGAAGACACTCCAGCTTTTGAATCATACCCTGGTGAAAATTTACAAATGAACTATGGCGAAAAACTTTTAGTTGGTTATAAATGGTATGAAAAGAAAGATATTAAGCCTCTATTTTGCTTTGGCCATGGCTTATCCTATACAGAATTTGAGTATAAAAATTTAGAAGTAGAACTAAAAGATAACAAAGAAGTTTTATGCAAATTCACTATTAAAAATAAAGGAGAAACTGCAGGTTCTGAAATAGCCCAATGTTATATTCGTTATTCAAATATTTTAGAGAATGAGCCTATCAAGACACTTCAAGGCTTTTGTAAAGTCAATATTGATGCTAATGATGAAAAAAATGTTGAGATAATACTTACTCAAAGAAATTTTTCATACTGGTCTATAGATGGAAAAAGATGGCAGATTAAAGGGGGATCATATGAAATTTTAATAGGGCCATCCTCAAAAAATATTATTTTAAAGTCATCTATCAACCTTGAGAAAGCTCTTGAAGTTCTTTGACAGAGAGCTTAATTTTCGTCGCTTCAATTGAGCTACTGGTCTCAGATAAATTTCTTGGACCAATTAGTGGAAAAATTAAATCGGATTGGTGCAGAACATACGCCAAGGCAATTTGTATAGGTTCTACACTTTTTTTCTCGGCCAACTCAAAGCACTTTTCTCTTCTCTGTAGGTTTTTTTCATAATGCCAAACCCTCATTTCTTCATCCAAAGTTGGATTTGAAAAATGCTCATTAGAAGTCTGTTCTTTCTTTTTGATAAAAAATCCTCTTGCCTGAGAAGACCAAGGAAATAATAAAATCTTTTCGCTAATAATATATTCTAAAAATCTATCATTTACTCCGACACAACCTGGCCATACTGGTTGAATCATTTCTGCTAAGCTAAAATTATTGCTTAATACTGAAAATGGTTCTTTTTTATTTTTTATTGCGTAAGCTCTTGCAGAAGAGAATCTATCTAACTCCCAATTTGAGGCTCCATATATGTGAATTAGACCTTCATCTCTAATATCTGACAATGCATCAATAAATTCATCGACCGGTACATCCCTATTATCTCGGTGGAGACAAAAAATATCTATTTTTGAGATATTAAGCCGATCAAGTGATTCAAGAATTTGAGGTCGAATAAATTTTGGCTCGCATTGAGGTGTATGAGCAGCCTTCCCAATGACGATTAAGTCTTTTGAAACTCCTCTCGAGTTTATCCAGTTACCAAGATACTTATCGCCTTTTCCATGATTATAGATATAGGCGGTATCAAATATTCTTCCTCCCGACTCATAAAAGTGATCAAACATTGTAAATGCATGGAGCTCAGAGATTTGATTATCACAACCTAATGCAAGCCTTGAACCAATCTTATTAATTTTTGGAAGGGTTATTTTTTTTAGAATTGGTTTTCTTATTTGAGAAGTATTTGATGAAAATATTGGAGAATTTTTTAAATTATTTTTTGGGCATTCAATGCTCATTTTTTCTCTCCATTGATCAAGCCAAAACATATTACTTTGTGTTTCAGTGTGAGTGATAAACTCCGATTCTGCCTTTTGCTGCAATATGCAACTCGATGCATGCTCAATTTGTCGAGTAAATAAACCAAGTTCATCAATAAACGAAATTTCTTGTTTGCCTAGATCAGGAGTAGTTACCAAAATAGAGGATCTTCCATCTTGAAATTGTCCACAATGCCATGGTTGATTAACAGCAATAGATTTTTTACCATTAGATATTACTAGATCATTGGAAAAATTTTCATTTATTGCGCAACTTATTTTTGCTTCAGTTGAATCTGAAAAAATAATATGAGCGTGAGATTGAAGATCAACACCAGTCTCATCTAGCTCTCCTGTGGCTGAAAACTCTCTAGGTTCAGCAAACGGAAGTCCTTGCAAATGACCAGCTATTAACTTACATATCGTTAGGGGATAACATCCAATATCTAGTATTGCTCCTCCACCCAGATCAGGATTTCTTAATCTATGATCTTTTGGAACCTTAGCAGCAAAGCCAAATGAGGCTTCAATTAATATTTTCTCTTTATCACCTAAAAAAATATCTAAATTATCCAAAATATTCTTTGTTTGGGGATGAGTTCTATACATAAATCCTTCCATTAAAAAAATATTTGATTGTTTGGCTAGATCTATGAGAATCATGCTCTCATATGCATTCATCGTAAATGGCTTTTCACACAGAACATGCTTGTTATTTTTAATAGCTTGAAATGTATGAGCAAAGTGTTCGCTGTGCGGTGTTGCGACATAAACAGCATCTATTTCAGGCGAAAATAACAAATCATTTAATTGATAATAAGCGTAAATATTAAATTTTTTAGCAAAAGCGTTTGTTGTATCAACATTTCTACCGTATAAGCCTATCAATTTAGAATTTGAAGTTGATTTTATAGAGTGCGCAAAAGCAGACGCTATTGAACCTGAGCCAATGATTCCCCAATTAATTTGTTTCATGGTTCAATTTTTTTCTTTCTATTTCAAAAATTAATTTTTGATGAAATGTTTTATTAATCGGATAAAAAGATACCAAAATAAAACTAAGGAAAATGCCAGTTAATGGTATCCAGGTCATAATAAATTTTAATTCCTGTAAAGTTTGCTCAGATTGAACTGTATTAGGCTCAAAACCAATTTGAGTTAAAACCAGACCAAGTAAAAGAGCAGCCATTGCAATAGCTGCTTTTTGAGCAAAGGTCATAAAACCATATAGTGATGATTCTGTTCTAACGCCTGTTCTCCATTCTCCATATTCAATAGTATCTGGAAGCATTGACCAAAATAAAACTCCTGTTGCTCCATTTCCAATTCCAATAAAGCCGAGAATAAGCAGTAGTTCATTCAAAGAATTTATGGGAGAAAAATAAAAAAATAAAAATCCAATTATTAGTAATGTCATTGATGCCATCCATGAATTTCTTTTACCAATTTTTAGTGCTGCATATGCCCATAGTGGAATGGCCAAAAGAGCTGAGCCACTGCTTATCCCGAGAATTAGTCCTTGATATTCATGCAAATCAAGAGAGTATTTTACAAAATAAATTAAGTTGTTATTAAACATTATGGAAGTTGAGCCAAGGATAAGTATTGATGCAAAGACAATCCAAAATGGATAATTATTAGCAACTGACTTAAATACTTTTGCAAAGCTGGGTAATTGAATTATGGAAGAATTGAATTCTCTTTCTTTTACAAATCTTACAGTAATGCTTAAAACCAGGACTGCCATAAGACCACATAGAATGCCTAGGAAGATAAATCCATAAGCTTCATTTGTCCCGCCAAAGAACAAAACTATTGGGAAGCCTAAAGCTGAGACTGTGAGGGTGCCAAAAGAGGCGCCTATCATCCTCGCAGTGGTTAATTTCGTTCTTTCGTCACTATCATCAGTAATCCTTGCTGTAAGAGATGAATATGGAACGCTGACAATTGTAAAACAGGTTCTATGTAATAAGTTTACAGCTAGCAAGAAAATAAAAAGTTTTACTCCCTCAAATGGAGGAACCCAAAATAGTAAAATAAAGGAAAAAGCTAGCGGAATTGCGCCATAAAAAATATATGGTCGATAACTTCCCATCTTGCTTCTAGTTCTTTCTGCTAGATATCCCATAAAAGGATCTGTTATTGCGTCCCAAGCAATTCCTAGAGCATAAAGCCAACCTGCAAGAAGTGGTGATATTCCAACAACATCGGTATAAAAATATAAAAGATATAAACCCACTCCACTCCAATACAAACAAATTGCATAATCTCCGATGCCATAAGCTGCTCTGACTTTATTTGATACTGTATTACGACTCATAAATCTTCATTGACTATAGCAGTCTTGTCAGCAGTTGGTAATATTTAGGAAGTGCATTAGTATAAAATTCATGGGAACAAACCAGCACTATAAAGAAGGCTTTTCAAAAAATAACGGAGTAAAAATTTTTTATCGTGATTATGGTCCTGAAGATGGTGATCCAATACTAATGGTACATGGACTAGGAGCGCAACTTGTTCATTGGCCACAACATCTAATAAATTTCTTACAAGAGAATAATTTTCGACCTATTACTTATGACAATCGAGATGTTGGCTTATCATCCAGATTTACCAACACGCCGTCATTTGCATTGGACTACATCAAATACTTTTTTAGATTGCCTATTAAATCTGAGTATAAAATTGATGATATGGCAGATGATGGAATCAAGCTATTGGAAACTTTAGAAATTAAAAAGGCTCATATTTTGAGTACCTCCATGGGCGGAATGATTGCTCAGATCATTAGCGCTATGTATCCTGAGAAAGTTAAAACATTTACATTGATTGCTTCTACTGCATCCACCCCCAGCCCAATTAATGCTCCATCAAAGGCAGTCAGAGAAATTATGCTGGAAAGATCAAAAAATCCAAATGCTTCATACGATGAGATAATCAAAAGGGAAATAAAAATGGTTTCACTAATTGGTATGAAAGGCAGGATTGTTGACACTCCTGAATTTAGAAAAGAAACAATGGAAAACTTAAATCGCTCTCAAGATGGGTCAGGTTATGCAAGACAACTTCTGTCAATTCTTGCATCAAAGGACAGATTAAAAAAAATTAAAAAAATTAAAGCTCCAACGTTAATTATTCATGGCAAAGATGATCCTATGATACATGTAAGAAATGCATATAAGATGCACAAATTAATTCCGCATAGCAGACTTCAAATAATTGATAACATGAGACATCTAATCGAGCCTGAAATTCTCATGCAATTTGAAGGGGTTCTATTAAATCATCTGAGGGTCAGCTCTTAATCGCTGTAAGCTCCTCATCACTAATTAGCAGCATGTCGCCTATTTGCATAAACAGTGAATTTTCATACTGATCAACTTTATCATCTGACAAAATAACACTCCAGATATTCGATAGAATCTCAAGTTTCATTCTTTTAGTGCAGTTACTATTGATAATATTAATAAATGGATTAAAAGACTCCTTATGACTTGTCCATTCTTTTAGCTCTTGGAATGCTTCTGAAAAATTACCCTCCGGATATAAATCCAAATAAAAATTTTTAATTTCCTCTATCTCCTCATCATCAACTTTCCCATCCATTCGAGCAATTTCGATCATTAAACATAAAACGGCAGAAACATGTGGCGGCATATCCTCAGCAGTTCCGGAAATATCAGAAAATAATTTTTTTTTGAATATAGATAGCATTTGTTAAAAATTAAAGAACAACTATAGCAATCTTTGGGAAAAAAATAATCATTAAGAGCATTAATCCCAAATGCGCATAAGTCCCTCCTGCGCTGTTGATGCAATTAATTTTCCTGCTTTGGTATATATCGATCCTCGGGAAAAACCTCTAGCGTTTTGAGAAATTGGGCTATGCATATGATGCAAAATCCAGTTATTAAAATTAACTTTTCCGTGAAACCACATCACATGATCTAAGCTAGCACTTTGAAATTTTTTTGACATAAAATTTACCTCATGAGGATTTACAGCTGCCCCAAGTAACCCCATATCTGAACAATATAATAATAATGCTTGGTGGATTCTTTCGTCTTTGGGTAACTTTCCAGTTGGTTTCATCCAAGTGCTCCTGTAAGGGGGTAGTTTTTCTGCTTTCAATAAATCCATGGGTTCAACTTGTCTCGTTTCGATCTCTCTTTCTCTGAGCCACATTGGTAAATAATCTTTAGGAATTTTGTTTTGTACATCTTTTCTTAACTCCAAATCACTTTTAAGTTTCTCCGGACCTACAATTTTTGGCATTTTGATTTGATGACTTAAGCCTTTTTCCCTCTTTTGAAATGAAATAGAGCAACTAAAAATTGCTTCTCCATTTTGAATCGCATTGACTCTTCGAGTAGTAAAACTCTTCCCATCTCTAATTCGATCTACTTCAAAAATGATATTTTGCTCAAAATCTCCTGGTCTTAGGAAGTATGAATGAAATGAGTGAACCCATCTTGCTTTTTCAACTGTTTGGTATCCGGCTATTAAACATTGAGCCATAATCTGACCACCAAAGATTCTTTGAAAGCCAACACTTTTTCCTGTCCAGGAGTAAAGATCTCTATCAACCCTAGTTAAGTTAAAAAGTTCAAGTGTGTGTTTAAGGGCACTATTCATTAGTTTTGATGTTTTATTGAATTAAAATTTATCTTACATTGAATCAATTAAAACTAGAACTTTATCTCATCAAAAGTTAGCATATCTGCTCCTGAAAATACTAAAATATAGACAAATGATAAACTCAGAAAGAATCAGCCTGCCAGATACACCCGATCTAAAAATTAATGTAAAAAAAACATTTAATATTGATTCCAATCTTTCAGTAAAAGGCTATAAAGAAAAGACACAGTGGGTGCCTGAAATTGACTCAACTTATGTATTTGATAAAGATACAACACTATCGATTTTAGCTGGCTTTGAACACAACCGCAGGGTAATGATTCAGGGATATCATGGAACAGGTAAATCAACACACATTGAACAAGTAGCAGCTAGACTTAATTGGCCATGTGTTCGAATTAATCTTGATAGTCACATAAGCAGAATTGATTTATTAGGCAAAGATGCCATTGTACTAAAAGATGAGAAACAAATTACCGAATTCAGAGAAGGTATTTTGCCATGGTCCATTCAAAATCCGGTTGCAATTGTTTTTGATGAATATGATGCAGGAAGACCTGACGTCATGTTTGTTATTCAAAGGATTCTAGAGGTAGAGGGTAAATTAACTTTATTGGATCAAAATCATGTAATATCTCCACATCCAAGCTTCAGATTATTTGCAACCACTAATACTGTTGGTATGGGAGATGTAACAGGTCTTTATCATGGCACACAACAAATTAATCAAGGGCAAATGGATCGTTGGCACATATTGTCAACACTAAATTATTTAGAGCGCTCACACGAGATCGATGTTGTTACAGGCAAAGTTCCCGAACTGAAATCAGCTAAAGATAAAGCTTTAATAAAAAGTATGATCCAGCTTGCTGATCTTACAAGACAAGGTTTTATAAATGAGGATATATCATCATTAATGTCTCCCAGAACTGTAATAACTTGGGCTCAAAACTACATTATATTTAAAGATATTAAGCATTCTTTCAAGCTATCGTTTCTTAACAAATGTGATGAGGCTGAAAGACCAATTGTTGCAGAGTATTTTCAAAGGTGTTTTGGTGAAGATCTTGAAGAAAGCCATAATCCAACATCATAATTAATGAGCTGGGTAAAGAATCGGGAGGAGTTTAAGCAGGCAGTCCTTTCAACAACAAGGGCAATATCCAATAATCCAAGTTTAGAAAGCACTTCACAAGCCTCTAGTCGACCTCCTTCTTTGACTCAAATCTCTTTACAAAATCCTCCAAGATCTTCCTCTCAAATTAGTTCATGGAGAGGAGAAGCAGATTTCCAAGCTTTTTGGCATCTTTATCATAAAGAAAATCCTCCTCTTAAAATGCCAAAAATAGCTAGAGATTTTTTTGCTGAGCTTGAACTTTCAAGAGTTGAGATGATTGGAGGAGAAACTTTTCCTGGTGCAAAGAGCAACTTAAGTTTATTTTTAAATGCTGAGGCGAAGAAAAACATCGATAATAAAATCCCATCAATTAACCCATTGGCCACGAACTTATGGTTAAAAAAACTTAATGGTGATGAATTGCATGAAGAAAGCAAAAATATTGTTAGTGCTTTTCAATCTGCAGCCCCTAAAAATATCAATGAATTAGGCAAAAGACTAATTGAAGCTCGAAAATCACAAGAGGACTTTCAATCAATTGCTCTTGAATTGATGAAAGATCTTGATTTGATGCATGAACCACAAACTAATAGCGACGAAGAATCATTAGGAGATGATTCAATTCCAGAGGAACAACAAGCTCAGAATGAAGATCAAGAAGAGTACGAACAAACCTCAGATGATCAAATGATTGAAGCTCAAGCAGAGGGTCAAGCAGATGAAGATAATGCTTTATTAGAAGAGGCTCAAGCTCCAATTGATTCAACTTCAATAGATGAAGAGATAGATTTAACAAGAAATTTTAACGAAGAAATAGATCAAACAGCCTATGAAGATTATCAAATTTTCACTTCTCAGTTCGATGAAATAGTCAACGCAATTGATTTAGCAACGCCTGAGGAGTCACAAAGACTAAGGATTCAGCTAGATCAACTTATTTCGCCTTATCAAACTACTATTGGAAAATTAGCCAACAGGCTTCAAAGACTATTACAAGCTCAACAAAATAGAAGCTGGAATTATAATCTTGAGGAAGGCTTACTTGATACGGCTCAGCTTCATCGAGTGATAACAAGGCCTGGGGATCCTTTAAGTTTTAAGCAAGAAAGTGAAAGCAAGTTTAAAGATACAGTTGTATCACTCTTAATTGATAGTTCTGGGTCAATGCGAGGTCGCTCAATGACTTTGGCAGCAATTTGCGGGGATATCATAGGAAGTACGCTTGAAAGATGTTATGTCAAAACTGAGTTATTAGGTTTTACTACAAAACATTGGAAAGGTGGTGATGCAAGAAAAGCTTGGGTTAATCAAGGCAGTCCCTCAAATCCAGGTCGATTAAATGATTTGCGACATATTATTTTTAAATCTGCTGATGATAATTTTAGAAAAGCAAGAAAGAGTTTTGGAATTATGTTAAGAGAAGGCCTATTAAAAGAAAATGTAGATGGAGAGGCATTGGCTTGGGCTCATCAAAGATTAAGCAAGCGAAATGAAGAAAGAAAAATCTTAATTGTAATTTCGGATGGAGCTCCGGTTGATGACAGCACTCTTTCAACAAATCATAGTAATTTTTTAGATAATCATTTACGCCAAATTATTAACATGATAGAAACACAGAGCAGTGTTGAGCTTCTTGCAATTGGAATTGGGCATGATGTGACAAAATATTATGAAAAATCTATTACAATTAATCGAGCTGAAGAGTTAGCTGAGGCACTTCTTGACAAACTTACAGAACTTTTCAATGATTAAAAAAAAGCATATAGTATTGTAAATCTCGCGCTGTTATAAAGATAAAGAGTTAATAAAAATGAAAATAAAAAAAGTTGATGGGCCCCCAAAAGATATTTTGAAATTCGATCTTGACGTTGAGAATGAATTAAATCTTACTCCTCAACAAGTTGAAGATGTTGCTGAAATATTCAACACTCCCTTAACTGGTGCCTACAATTGGGACTATACAGTTGCCGATAACAGAATTAAAAAGCTTTATGAATTAGGCAAAGAATTAAACTGGAATGGTTCTATGGACCTTAACTGGGACTATAATCATCCTGCTGATGAGAGAATCATGCAAGCTGAAGAAGATTTGCCTCATGAGACACTTGAAGCATATGAAAGCTTGAGTGAAAAAGAAAAAATTGAATTTGATCGTCATGACGCTGCAGAACTCTTAAGTCAATTTCTTCATGGAGAACAAGGGGCATTACTAGTAGCATCGCAACTAACTGCGTGTGCGCCTACTTATAACGCTAAACTTTACGCAGCTTCACAAACCTTTGACGAGGCAAGGCACGTAGAAGTTTTTAATCGTTATCTTCAAGAAAAAATTGGAATGCATTATCCGATTAATCAAAATTTAAAACTTCTGCTAGATAAAATTCTAACTGATCCTAGATGGGATCTAAAATTTATTGGAATGCAAATTATTATTGAAGGTTTGGCATTAGCGGCCTTTCAAATGTTGAAAAGTTTATCCAAGGATCCACTACTAACTCAGCTACTTCATTACATAATTCGAGACGAAGCAAGGCATGTTACCTTCGGAATAAATTACTTAGAAGATTTCATAAAAACCTTGACGCCTGAGGAAATTGAAGAAAGAGCAGAATTTGCATACGAGGCTTGTGTTATCTCAAGAGAAAGACTTATTAATACTAAAGCGATGCAGAAATATCTTAAAATGTCTGAAGAAGAAGCAAGAAAATTTGCATTATCAACAACAGCAAATACTGCTTTTACAAACTTCCTTTTCACAAGAATTATGCCAAATCTCTCAAGAATTGGCCTCCTGACAGATAAAGTAAGGCCAAAATTCGAAGCATTAGGTTTGCTCGAGTATGAACATGCTCCTGACGACTTTGAATGTGATTGGAATGAACTTGAAAAACCTTTAGAAAAATTTGGTGAAATTCCTCAGGTTATCTAATCAATTTTTTATAATAGCGTCACTTTTTGTAAGTGTCCCTATATTTGCTGCAGTTCAAGTAATTAAACCTTCTGAAAATTCTTATCAAGAAATCCAAGAAGCTTTAATTCTTGCAGAGCCTGGAGATATCATAAGACTCTCTGCAGGGGTCTTTAGTCTGGAAGACTCTCTTTCACTTGATGTAGCAGGAGTACAAATTGAAGGAGAAGGTATGTCACAAACAATCCTCGACTTCAGCAATCAGCTCAGCGGCGCTCAAGGACTCAGTGTTACCTCAGATAATGTAACACTTCAGGATCTTGCTATTCAAAATGCTAAAGGTGATGCAATAAAAGTAAAAGGCGTTACAAATATAAAATTCTTACGAGTGAAAACTGAATGGACTAATGGGCCCAGTTCAGATAATGGAGCTTATGGGCTATATCCGGTCGAATCTAAGAATGTTTTAATAGACGGTTGTATTGCGATAGGCGCATCTGATGCAGGAATATATGTTGGCCAATCTCAGAACATAATTGTTAGAAATAGTAGAGCTGAATTTAATGTTGCTGGTATTGAAATTGAAAATTCATATTTTGCAGATGTTTATAATAATATCGCAACCAATAATACTGGTGGAATATTAGTTTTTGATTTACCTGGTTTGCCACAACAGGGCGGACATCATGTGCGTGTATTTAAGAATCGTTCAGTTGGTAACAATACTGACAACTTTGCACCCGAAGGAAATATTGTGGGGGAAGTCCCTAGAGGCACTGGAATAATAATCCAAGCAAATTCTGATGTTGAAATTTTTGATAATGAAATTGGAGAGAATGATACTGTAAATATTGCCGTAGTAACTTATGGAAATGATACAGATGATCAAGCTTATTACCCCCACCCAAAATCAGTTCAAATTCATGGAAATAAATTCGGCCCAACTGGATATAATCCTGATACTAGCAAGGGAGAGCTAGCTCAAATACTATTTGATTTGTCCGGTGGTGACATGCCGGATATTTTCTGGGATGGCTTGTTGCCATTGTCCCAACTTGTTTTTGGTCAACCCGAAAACGAAAAAATGATCATTACTAACAATGGTGATGCAACAATGCTAGCTATAAAACCAATTGGTTATATGCTCCCCTTTTTTGAGCCAGCTATTTTAGATATTAATGAATTTGATGGAGAGATAACTCCACTTGAAAAGGTTGAGTTTGATGAAACTTTTTAAAAAAATATCCTTATTAATTACTTTATTCATTTGTTTTGAATCTAAGTCTCAAAACATAAGCGATTACGATTTTGAAAATTTTTTAAATACACCTAAATTTTTATCACAATATGGTTTTTTTAAAGATTTAAAAAATCAAATACCTGTAGAAGATGTTCACCCATACTCTTTAAAAAGTGCATTATTTTCAGATGAGACTGATAAGCTTCGTTTTGTATACGTACCTAAAGGAGAAAAAATTGGCTATGTAAAAAATAAAGTTTTTATTTTCCCGGTTGGCTCAGTTCTTATTAAAACTTTTGCATATCTTAATAAGAATGGTCCAATGGCAGCAGAATTACTAGAGACTCGCCTATTAATTAATACCAACGATGGCTGGGAGGCAATAAGCTATGTTTGGAATGAGGATCAAACAGATGCGAAAAGAGCGATTGCTGGTGCAACAATTCCTACTAGATTCATAAACTCGTCAGGAGAAATTATTAATATAAGATATCGAGCGCCAAATCAGAACCAATGTAAGGAATGCCATCAATTAAAAAAAGTAATGACTCCCATTGGACCTAAGGCAAGAAATATGAATAAGATAGTGCAATATAAAAATGGGGAAATGAATCAATTAGTTTACTGGGCAGCTTTAGGGTGGATAAATGAAAATCTTGGATCAGCCTCAATATCTAATTATGCAGATGTTAATGCTTTACTAGAAGATAGAGCTAGGGCATACCTTGATATTAATTGTGGCCATTGTCATATTCCAGGTGGCTCAGCAGATACCACAGGCTTATACTTAAATTATACTGAAAGAGGTAAAGAGCAAATTGGAATTTATAAAAAACCAGTTGCTGCTGGACGTGCAAGTGGTAATTTAAAATATTCAATAGTTCCAGGTCATCCTAGTGATTCAATCCTCCTTTATAGAATGAAGTCACTTGATCCAGGGATCATGATGCCAGAATCAGGAAGAGCACTTTCAGACGAAACAGGTATAGAACTTATTTCAGATTGGATAGATAAGCTTTAACCTTTAAATTTGTGCTTAAGCCCATAAGTAATTCATAATAGCTTTTTTAGGAGAATATTTATGTCTAAACACTCTGCTTTAAATACTTTTGGAAGATCGGGAAATCCAGCCTTTACAAGAAATTTTGATGATACCGGTGCAGTTCCTCAGTCAGAGAGGATGACTCTAGACGGAGCTGTAAATAAAACAGCTATTTTATTATCACTTTGTTTTGGTGGAGCATTTATTGGTTGGAATGTGCCTGCATTGGCAATGCCCGGCTTAATCATTGGAACAATTCTTGCTTTCGTTACAATCTTTAGAAATCCTGCAAAAGCTGGAACCACTGCACCATTTTATGCAGGTTTTGAGGGAATTGCTCTTGGAGGAATTACAGTATTTGCAGAAGCTCAATATCCCGGCATCGGTATACAAGCAATAGGGCTAACTTTTGGTATTCTAGCATCCTTATTATTTTGTTATAAAAGTGGCATCATTAAACCCACAGAAAACTTTAGACTAATGATTTTCTCAGCAACCATGGGTATTGCTCTTTTATATCTCGTCAGTTTTATCATGTCGTTTTTTGGTTCAGGCATTGGTTTTATTCACTCAAATGGAATGTTTGGAATAGGATTTTCGTTATTCGTTGTTGGAATTGCAGCGCTTAATCTTGTTTTAGACTTTGATTTTATTGAAGAAGGTGCGGAACAAGGCTTACCAAAATACATGGAATGGTATGGAGCTTTTTCACTGATGGTCACTTTGGTATGGTTATACATTGAAATACTTCGACTTCTAATGAAACTTAGAAGCAGATAGATGAATGCTATTTTTTTTAGCATTCTGGCTATATTCTCACTATTTGTCTTTATGAACCTTGGAAAAATTAGAGCGTCTAAAAAACAGATGGATCGAGATGACAGAATCAAATGGGGAAATCGTCGAAGAAAATCTTTTTTTAAAAATAGATCTACAATTATTGAGGGTAAAGCAGAAGAAGTAAAAGACGATGCTAAGAAATAATGCTAGCAGCCTTTGACTTTGGAATTTCAAATACAGATATAGCTATATTCTCTAAAAACTCTGCTCAGTTCTTCAGCACTCCCTCTTCAAGTCAAAATATAACTACTGATCTTATAAAAAAAATACTTTCTAAATTTGATATTCCAATATCAAAGGTTGAAGTATTTGGGGTTACAGGCGGCAAATCATCTGATCTTGATGACAGTTTGATGTCAAAAAAAATTATAAAGGTGAATGAAATCGATGCAATTGGTCTTGGTGCAAAAAAACTCTATAAATTAAGAGATGAGCCTGCGCTTGTTGTAAGTGCTGGAACTGGCACAGCATGCGTCCACGTAGATAATAACAATTTTAATCATCTCGGAGGAATTGCCGTTGGCGGTGGGATGCTTGAGGGTCTTGGGCATTTATTATTTGAAAATGGTTCAGGACATGAGATAAATGAATTTGGGGAAAAGGGTTTAAGAAATCATCTAGATCTTCTAATTGGAGATGCGGTAAATAAGATAGGAAATTTATCTCCAGATCTTACCGCTGTTAATTTTGGAAAAGCAAAATTTTCCAATGCTGACACTATAGAAAATACATCAGCTGCATTATGCAACTGTATTGGCGAGGTTATAGGCACAATTGCTTACCTTAATGCACTTTTAATAGGCTCTAAAAAAGCTTACTTTATTGGGAGAACATCTTTACTTTCACTTGTTATAAATGGAATCAATGAAAGGTTGAAATTAGCTGGAGTGACTGGTGTCTATGGAGAAAATAGACAATATGCTAATGTAATTGGAGTGTTAGAGAGAATAAAAAATTTAGCATAATTCTAGAATTTGAGAGACTCCATTAGAGACATCAAAAGAGTTGTCAATTACATGATGGCAATATTTTTTATATAAATATTCTCGTTCCTCAAAAACATCACTAATAGTCTGATCAGGTGATTTTATAAATCCTCTCTGAGAAAAATTTTCAACTCTTTCAAGAATGATGTTTAATGGAACTTCTAAAAAAAATACTTTTGAGTTCTGCATTAGATATTCCATAGCTTTTTGACTATAAACAGCGCTGCCGCCAGTAGATAAAATAATTTTATTAAAATCGACACTTAAAAGAATTTCTTCTTCAATCCTCTTAAATCTTTCATACCCCAAAAGATCGAGTATTCCCTGAAGAGATGAGTCTTGGGATTGCTCGATCATCTTATCAGAATCAATTGTTTTAAAATCTAATTTACTCGCAAGCTCAGATGCAATTGATGACTTGCCAGCTCCTGCCATCCCAATAAGTGATATAGATAAACTCACGAACTATTTCCCGCTATCATCGAGATATTTAGATATCACTGTTTCAGTTTTAAGTAAGTTTTTACGAGAAGTTTTTGTAGCAAACAAAATTTCAAAAATTAAAAAAATAAGGGCAAGTATTAAACACAGCATGCAAAAAATAAATGCAACAGAAATAAAGCCATCCAGTAATATTTGATAAATGCCGCCAACAAATAACGAACCAATAACAATACATACAATCAATCCGCTAAGAGCACAAAAGAAAATTGATGTATTTATAAATTTAGCTCTTGAAATAAGTCTTTTGCGATTTGAAAGCAATATCTCTTTATCATCAGAATCTACCTTACAAATAAAAATTTGAAGATATCTTAGTCTATCAGTAATCCTTCCTAGCCTTCCTGTCATGACACTTAACAACGCGCCAATTCCAGCCAACAAAAACACTGGAGTGACAGCTGATTGCATAATTTGAGAAATGGATAAATATTCTGGCATTGTTATGACAAATTAACTGTATTATTTAATCTATTAATAAATTGTAATCTGATATATCAAATATGAAAAAATTATTTTTACCATTGTTGCTCTTACCATTCATTTTAAATGCTGCGACTAAATTAATAGTGCTGGGTTCCGGTACTCCCAATCCTGATCCGGAAAGAAAAGGTTCAGCTTATGCAGTAATAGTAAATGATCAAGCCTACTTAGTTGATTTTGGACCAGGCGTTGTCAGAAGTGCTGCCGCTCTCTCTCCAGAATGGGGAGGAAATATAAAAGCATTATCTGTTAAAAATCTTGAATATGCTTTTTTAACTCATATTCACTCTGACCATTCTGCAGGCTTGGCAGATTTATTGCTCACTCCATGGATTATGGGCAGGGATAAGGAAATGAAATTATTTGGGCCAAGCGGATTAGATAAAATGGCAAGTTCTATTCTTATGGCATACGAAGAAGACATTAATTACAGAATTTTTGGCACACAACCATCAAATAAAAAAGGCTATAAATATAAATTTAAATCTATTGAAGAAGGATTAATATACGAGGATGAAAATGTAAAAGTTGAAGCATTTAAGGTTCCGCATGGAAGTTTTGATGATGCTTACGGTTTTAAATTCACTACAGAAGATAAAGTCATTGTATTTTCAGGAGATACTGGGCCATCCAAGACAATAGAGAAATTAGCTTATAAAGCAGACATATTAGTTCATGAAGTCTACTCTCAAGCTGGATTTCTAGAAAAAACGAAAGATTGGCAAAAATATCACCAAGGTCATCACACATCAACGCTTGAAGTCGGAGAGATAGCCTCAAAAGCTAAGCCTCAACTTTTATTGCTATCTCATATACTTTTTTGGGGCTCAACTCCTGATGAAATTCTTCAAGAAACTAGACGAACTTTTAGTGGCAATATAAAGGTAGCAGAAGATTTAATGGTAATTGAATAACTCATGGTGGAGCTAGGCGGGATCGAACCGCCGACCCCCTGCTTGCAAAGCAGGTGCTCTCCCAGCTGAGCTATAGCCCCATATAAGGTGACAATTGTACTAGATATCTTTTGCAGTGCAATATTGTCTAAGTAAATAGAAAAACTCTCGCAAGGAGCCAATAAAAACCCTATAATCGGATGAGAATAGAGAACAGGATGAGGGGAATCGAAGTCTTATCCTTCTATTGACTCCTTTTGAGAAGGTTCCTCAAAGGAGGTTACCGTAAACCCTGTGTTCGTCTTAGGGAACATAATGAAGGGTTCAGGGAGTAAAGCTACCACAACTTTTGATGGTAACCTCCTATGAGAAAACTGTTATAACTTATAACTAAATCCTACTTTAAATGTTTGAGGTTTTTGTGATCTTGCCCCACTCTTTGGAGCTCTAGCAGCAATATCCTCATTATCTGTTGCGTTTTCTAAAACGCCGTACACATCTAACTTTTCGCTAACTCTCTTTCTAATAGAAAGATCTACATAGCTGTATGAATCTATATTTTCAAAAGCACCGCACTGAGCTGTAGAACAAGAACTTCCATGATCAGCCATTCTCAAATATCCACTCCAGCCATCTTCAGTTATGAAGCCTGCACTTAGTGCTAAGACTGAACTAGGAATATATGGAAGATCATCACCAGATGCAACCACACCAAAGTAATCACTATCGAAACTATTTTCAAAAGTAGCATCAGTTGATGAGAAGGTAACAGCTATAGGAAAACTTACCCCATTGCCTTGAACAATATATGATGCATCGACTTCTAGGCCAGAAACATCAACTTCTCCTCCATCGAATGTATCACCAGGATCACAGTCTCCACCATTAGAGTTTTTACACTCTGCTACTAAGTTTGCATAATCGCTTGAGAAATACATAACTTCGAGAGCAGTACTGCCTTTGTTATATCTAAAGCCTAATTCGATATTATCAGCTTCTTCCGCATCACCATTAAATACAGGTGACATTCCTTGGTGGAAACCTGCAACAAGCTTAAGATTTTCATTCATATCATATGTTGCACCTATACCGAAGGTTGAATAATCTCCTGTAGATGTTTTATTAACATATTTAGGATCTGGCACTTTTCTACTACCACTAACCCCATCTTTCCATCTATTTTCAACTTTGTCGTACTCTTCTGATCTGTAACCTAGAGTTAAGGTAAGTTTATCCATTGAGATAGTATCTTGAAGAAAATATGAAGTAGCTTCTGTTTCTCTTAATCTGTTATTACTACCAGTGAAACCACTACCACAAACATAAAGGGCTGAATTTGTTCGATTACTTCTTTGCTGGAAACATTCATATCCCTGATCTCTGCTTTCATAGTCTTCTAAGTCTCTGTAACCAAATGTTATAGAATGATTTTCTATATCGGTAGATACTTGAAACTGGATCCCTTCATTGCCATAGAATCTATTATTATGCTTTAACTTTACTTCAGTAGCTTGCGTACCATCAAGAATCCCTTGAGCAATTGCATTACCAGCATTTGCTGCCTCAATAACGCCATTTATACTGTTACTCACTCCGCCTGTCTTGCTATTATTAGCTTTATCTACCTTAAACCAGTCTCTGTGATAATCATTGCTAAACGATGTAAAAATAACATCAAAATTACCAAAAGACCCTTTATATGTGATGGATTCCTGCTCTCCATCATTATCCATCATGTCGTACTGAGTCATGCCATAACGCATTCTTGGATTCTTATTGAAACTTGCCTGAGAAAGGCCAACATATGTCTGTTCAGAAGACTCATCTAAGTCAAGAAACTTGAATAATAACTGATGATCTCCTGATGTATATCTAAGTTTGACTAACATGTCAGACTTTTGAAAACCAGTGTCGCCTCCTACATTAGCAATAGAATCAAATCCATCAGTAGCATGTTCATGGAATTCAACCATGCCACCAAATGAACCACTCTCTCCACCCACAACTAAGTGAGATCTAGTCATGCCATTATCACCAAGCTCTTGGACAAATTTACCTTTTCCTTCAGTAGGGATAGGTGTACTTATAAGATTTAAAGCTCCACCAATAGTGCTAGGACCTTGAGTAATTGCAGATGGTCCTTTTAGAACTTCAACAGCATGAATTCTTGCAGTAGTTGGGAAATAATATGCCGATGCAGATGTATATGGTGCGGGTGCAACCAATACTCCATCTTCCATTATAGATATTTTTCCAGATCTATCTAAACTTGTTCCTCGAATAGAGATATTTGGTCTTAAACCATAACCATCTTCTGTTCTAAAGAAAACTCCAGGAACTGCAGAAAGAATTTTATGGATATCTGTATCAATTACTTTTTGCAGATCTTCGTTGGAAATTACTGTTACAGATCCGGGAACATCTGACGGATCTTGAAAGGTTCCTATGATACTGACAGATTCGATTGTCTCAAGATCATAATTTGTATCAGCAAAAGCTGGAACAAAAAATAGAATTGCAAGCAATCCCATAATTACAAAATGTATTTTTGTTTGAATATTAGGCCATTTGTTTTCCATGAAATTTATTCTCCTTAAAAGTAAATACGCTCAAAGAGACTAAATAGCCTAAATGAGAATGAAAATGATAATCATTCTCATTTACAAATGCAAGCTTTTTTAAACTTTAATCATTGCCCTTAATTGCAAAATAAAGGCCTAATGCAAATATGAATATTTGTTCACTCATAAATAACTTTTGTGTAATAAACCAGTCAGGATGCGCTAGATAAAATGCTCCAATCATTATGACTACTACAGCGCCACCGCCAAGACGGGTGACTAAATGCCCTGCTCTCCCTAAAAAGCCACCAATAATAACTGCAGCTCCAGCTCCAACCTCTCCAATCGCGACTAAACTAGTCACTATTTCTGGTGCAAAAAATCCCATACTCTCGAACCAAGGCACCATTTTTTCAGGAGGTAATGGAAATTTACCTAAACCATGAAGAATAAATGACACCCCTAAGACGAATCTTAAAATCCATGGGGCCAAGCCTACAAAAGGTTTGGCAACACTGTCTAAATAATTTGAAAAACTCATATGAACTCCGTTTTTATTTATTGTATATGATGCAACGAAAAGAATTGGAAATATAGAAAAAACCCCCATATTGAAATTTATAAGGAGACAATTATGTTCAATCCATTAAAAATGGCAGGTGATCTTAAGGGCATGGAAAAAATGTTAAAGCCAGCCTTAGAGAAATTTATGCAAGACTCTGGATTTATAAAAGAATCAGAGTTTAGAAAACTTGAAAAAAGAGTAGAAGAGCTTGAAGAAAAGCTCAAAGATTAATTAATCTTTATCATAATAAAATAGCCGCTCTATATCCTCCTCACTGGTCAACTCTCCATATTGTATTTCTATGATATGGCATGATTCCTCAAATGGATTTATTAATTGGTGCCATTCACCTTGTTTAATATGAAATACGTCTTCAGTTGAAAGATTTGTTTCATTCACATTCTCTGGACCGTCAAGGCTATGTCTCACAATGCAAGATCCTCTACTTACAAACCATATTTCACTTCTTTGATGATGTCTTTGAAATGACATACCTTGATTTGGTTGCACAACAAGCTCTTTTAATTTTAGTCTATGATCTTGAAATAAATTGTAGAATTTACCCCAAACCCTCTCCTCGCTTTCATGCTGCCATTCTCTGAGAATAATGCTAGAGGAATTGATCTTCTGTTCTCCTCCAACTCCAAATTTAAAAGATACACCTTTAACATTCATTTCAGGAATATTTTCAGCACCTCTATCACCTCCATTACAAAAAATGATTTCATCTTCAGGATAGTTTAGTTTTACTTTTTCCAAGGCATCACAACAACTGCCTTTCTCATCATCTTCAAAGCTTATGACTTCATCAACCATCTCTAAGTTTTGAGTTATGATTTCTCGCTCACGAAACGGCATGAAAAATTTACCTTTTTTCTTATTCAGCCATTCATCGCTATTAAGAGCAACTATTAAATAATCACCTAGATTTTTAGCACATTTAAAATACTCTATGTGGCCCGAATGAATTGGGTCAAAACCGCCGCTTACAACTACAATTTTAATTTTTTATTTCCTCCAAGCGAAAGATTATACAACTAAGAAATTAAAATTTCTCAGAGCATAATTTTATTGGATTAGCTATTCGCTAGATCACTAAAAATAAAAATATAAGTTATATTTTAATTAAGGGATTAAAGGTTATTCTATCTGGAATTTCATCTGCTCCTGGAACACCTCTTGCTTGCAAGAATGGTTTGAGAGCCTCAATAGCTTTTGGTTCATCGTAGTGACCAATGCCTGGATGGAGATGATGAATAAAATGTAGTTGCATAGAATGATTGAAATATCTTGGCATCCAATGCGACCAAAAACGCGTATCTTGATATCGCCCTTTTGAGGTTCCAAGGTGGGGAAGGTAGGCAAAAAATACAACTGTATATACAGTTCCAATCTTTGCTGGTATCCACCACAACAGCAAAGTCTCTAAAGGAAAAATGAGAACTAAAGTGAGCAAAGTTGCTCTGTATAGCAATGCAATAGGTATGGCTTTTGTATAAGAATTTACAAAGTTTTTATCATTTGCAAAAACTTCAAGACATTTTTCATAATCAGATACAGATGAACCATCCGCAGCCCTTTTTATTGTCTTCATTAGAGACCCAGAGTGAGCGCTTAGATAATCGGGATCTTTCTCATGATCATTTGTATAGGCATGATGTTTCATGTGAGTAACTCTTAGGATCTCGTATGGAGATATAAGTGTGATAAGTGTTATGTGCCCAACAAGTGAGTCAAGCCATCTCATTTTAGGATTGCCCCGAGAATAATTTCCATGTTGAGATTCATGCGATGGTAAATACGCAAAGCAAGCGCATAGACTTGCAATACAAAACCCAGCCCATAGAGGGACAATTCCCTTAATGACTAAGGGCCATAGTGACAACCAAATCACAGCCTGCCCTATTCCAATTAAAATCATTTCCCATTGGAACCTCTGAGAGAAACTTTTAGCTATCGCTTTTTCTTTTTCAAATGAAAATTCAGCTGAAACATCTTTAGAGTTCATCAAAACCATGCTCCCCGAATTTTTGCTATTAAGCCTATCATTGCACCTAAACCATATGTCCAGAGGTATAAACTGGGTACAGAGACAAACATGCCGGATTGATTAGCCAGTTCATTAATAATACTTCCAAGGAAAATTAATCCAAACCAAAATTTACTCCAATTTGTAATATGATCAAAGAATTTTTCTACTAACATTTGGTAGCTATTATGAACTTAAAAGTGATATTTTGTCATAACTTTAGGAATTTTTTTGCTGAATCGAGTGAAGCGTAATATCAAATATTAGAACAGAGTTAGGGGGTATGGTTGGCCTGCCCTCTTTGCCATATGCAAGATCGGGATGAATAAAGACTCGCCAAAAATCACCTTCCTGCATAAGAGAAATTATTTTTTGACATCCAGGGATTAATTGTGAAAGCTGAATAGTTAAAGGCTCACCTATCTCAATAGAGCTCCAAAAAACTGATCCGTCAATAAGCGTTCCATGAAAATCAGCTGTAATAGTATCTGATAAATTTGGATGCAATGAAGAATCCTCAAAAGAATCTAACACCATATACTGAAGGCCTGGCTCTACCTCTATCACATCATTATTTAATAAATTTTTTTCTAAAAAAGCCTCTGCTTGATTTAAATTAGCCTCAACGTCTGGTGCCTGACTGCAAGCCGAAATTATTAGTGTGAATATTATGGAAACTAAGAAAAACTTTTTCAAAATTATAAACCTTAATTGAAAATAACTAGTAAATAATTTTATAGATTTTTTGATAATTTTGTTAGTGCAATTTCCCAAATCTGATCAAGGAAATCTATAAATGTTATCCATTTTTGTAGAACATCAAAATTAAAAATTTCATCATTAGGCTGGTAACCTTTTGAAAGAAAACGAATTTGATTTTCATTTAAATTAAAACTTCTTACTAATGATGCAATATCAAAACAAGGATGGTTGCTGCTAGAAAATTCCCAGTCAAGAAAATAATATTTTGAGTTCCAGATTAAATTTCCAGAATGTAAATCATTATGAGAAAAAACCATCTTTACTCCATCATCAACTAACTCATTATACAAATCAGATGCTGTCCTAAAGAACATTTCATTTTGACTTTCTTCAAGTAGACTTTCATACAAATTCATAGAATCTCTAAAAATATTTTTTGAATTTGCAGGTATTGGCGAACTATGAATACAAGCAAG
This sequence comes from uncultured SAR86 cluster bacterium, assembly GCA_902623685.1. GTDB lineage: Bacteria > Pseudomonadota > Gammaproteobacteria > Magnimaribacterales > D2472 > D2472. The sequence continues at coordinate 66,775 of CACNUQ010000001.1, read as the reverse complement.
AGACCTGCCTAAATCTATCAAAGAAAAAGTATTAGATTTTTCTTGATCAAAAACCGGCTTGGTTCCAGCAATATACTTCCAAATCATTATTCCTGCTGATGGATCAAAATAAATCAGAGATGGAGATATGCCTAAATCAAAAATGTTATTTAGAACTATGGCCTCATTTTCTCGATCAATTGCTAACTTAGAAGCAGCAGGAAGATCAAATCTTATTACTGCCTTAGTTTGGTTATAGGTGCATTCGTAAACTTCAGAAATTAGACTTGATGAAAGCTTATCCTTTAAAGTAAAAGCTCCCGGTATAGATTCAATTTTATTTAGCAGTGATTTCATTGCCTGTATCTAGAATTTTTTTCCAAGATTTATACCCAAAAAATATTATGACTAAATAGAGTCCAAATAAAAAAGCTGTAGGTAAGAGGCCTCTTGATATAAAAAGTAATATTGAAATAGTGTCAATTACAAACCAATAAATCCAATTTTCAATTAATTTTTTTGCCACCATATAAGTTGCAATAACTGCTCCCCACGTTACAAATGCATCGAAAAATGGAAGAGCTGCATCAGTATAGGAATGCATAAATAAGCCTGATGAAATTGAAAGAATCAAAACCAGAGAAATAGCGTAAAAATGCTTTAATCGACTCCAGGTATTTACAATAAAAAACTTGTTGTTAACTTTGTTCCATTGTGACCAACCATAAAAACCCATAAAAACATAAAAAATCTGCAGATATGCCTCCATATATAGCCCTGCCGACTTCATGATAAAAAAATATAAAATAGAGCTGATAATTCCAGCTGGCCAGCATAAGATATTTTGTCTTACTGCTAATAAAAGATAGAGGATGGCTAAAATAACTGCTGTTAATTCCAGCCAATGGGTTTGAAAATATTCAAAAATCATATCTTACACTTAGACCGACATGCCTTGGATCGCCATGACGCTCATATAATGTGTCTTCGAAGTTTGGAGCTTCATTTCCAAAATAGAAACCTCTGGTTGAGTAATATTCATCAAAAATATTTCTTGCCCACAAAGAATAGGTCCAATTATCAATTGCATATTCATAACTAAAATTTGTTAATGCATATGACTGAGATTTATTATTATGGGAATCTGAGTAGTAAAAAGCACTTTTGCCAGTAATGTCTATGGTTAATGATGCTTTGTCAGAAATTAACCAATTCACTCCAAAGGCATAACTTTTTTCGGGGGCATGTGCTTGAGCCCTTCCCTCAAGATCTGGACGGGACTTCCAATTTTTAATTTCAGTTTTTAGTAATCCAACTCTTGTAAAGATATTTAAATATTCATTAAGTTGAGCATCTAGATTTAACTCAAGTCCAAAATTTGTTCCTTCTGCAGCATTCTGAGTAAGAAAGGAAAAAGTATTGGGATCGGTTGGATCAACTTGAGTGGATATTAGAACTTGTTGATCTGATCGATCAGAGTAAAAAATAACCGAAGAAATATTGATTTTTGAATCTAATGTTTTTGCATTGAGGCCAAATTCGTAATTGGTAAGAAACTCAGGATCAAAATACAAATTATTATTTTGAGAATTTGGGTCTAAACCAAGATTGAGATTAAAACCACCTTGATTAAACCCTCTGGCTACACTAACAAAAATATTCAAGTGATCATTCAAAAAGCTACTAAGTGAGATTTTGCCTCCGGACATATTATCTGAAGGGTTGAACGACTCTCCATATGAGTCAAAATACTTTGCTTCATAAGCTTCCAATCTTGCACCAATAGAAAACTTTGTATTCTCACTAATAAAGTAATCAAGATTTCCAAAAAGTGAATAATTTTCAGAGGAAAAGTTACTTTTCGAAGAGGACTGGCTTGCATAGGGCCCAAATGGATCAGAGGGGTCTCCGTATATACCGTCATCATTTTTTATGTTGATTTCTTTGACATCAAAATAACTTATGCCTAATACCCATTCCGCATTAAGACCATCATTAAAATTTGCAGCATCTGAAACTAATCGAAATTCCTGACTAAATGTTTCTCTAGTTCTTAATGTTTCAGAATAATAATCATATGTATAAGGAAAATGAGAATTAGCATTACCCCAATCTGCATCGTAACTTAGTTCAACATCTGTATCGGTGATACTGGTTAGACTTTGGAATCCAAAATTTTTAAATGCATGAGAAAGTTTTATGCCAAATCCATTAGTTTTTTGAGAATCCATCCCTGGTCTATCAGAAAGAGTATTTAAACTTCCATCTATGGTCCAAATATCAGCAGGATCATTTAAATCTATTTGGGTTATGAGAAGTTTAACTAAAGTTTCGTTGCTTATTTTCCAATTGAATTTAAATCTAAAAGTATTTTCATCCTTTTTGGATGTATTGGATTTTCCTAGAAATAAATTCTTTCTGAATCCATCGGAATAATCTTTGCGCAATGCAAATCTATAGGTAAGATTATTATTTGATTTTAACGGACCGCCAAATGCAATACCTGTACTTAAAGTCCCAAAATCTCCGTATGTTATCTCACTAATTCCTTCAAACTCATCAGTCGGTTCTTTTGTTTGAACATAAATTAACCCTGCCAAAGCATTGGAGCCTATTCTTGATCCCTGAGGCCCCCTATGAACTTCAATTTGATCAACATCAAAAGTGGTTGCAATACCACCTTGACCTGAATAATCAATATCGTCAATTATGAATCCAACAGCTGAATTGGGAGTTCTTTCATAACCAGACCTCTCACCAATGCCTCTGATTTGAAAATGTCTTGCCCTTGAATCACTAGCAGCAAAATTTAAATTTGGAACTAAGTATGAGAGGTTTTCAAAATGTTTGATAGGTTGCGAATCTAAAATTTTTGAATTCAAAATTACAATGCTTGAATCCTCTTCAAGAATGCTTGACTCACGCCAATCACCTTTTACTACAATTTCCTCAATATTCTCAGAAAACAAATTAATGCTTAAGGGGATAAAGAGAAGTAAGAAAAAAATATTTATGTTGGTTTGCATGCAATTCCTCCGCCACTATTGTATGGATCAGGTTCAAAGGGTTTCAAAAAAAAGATCTCAGGCCAAAATGACCACCCCTTTGCATTATTTTTTATAGTATTAAAACTGATTTAAAAAAGATATAGCTTCTTAAAAAATATTAGATATTCTTAGTGCAATTTTTTCTAATCGTCGTTTAAGCTAATTTTGTATGTCTCCGTGAGCGCCATCACGGAAAATAAAGTTAATAAGGAGGCAAAAGATATATAAACAGAGACCCAAAAAATACCATAGTTATTCCACAAGAATGCGGCAATGGTTGGCGCAAATGCTCCTCCAAGAATTGCCCCAAATTGATAGCCAAGTGTTGCTCCTGAATATCTAACTTCAGTTGAAAATAACTCTGTAAAAAATGCTGCCTGGGGACCATACATCATGCCTACAAATACAAGCCCAATTGTAATAGCTAAGACTATTAGGTAAAAATTACCGGTGTCGACAAGGGGAAATATTGCATATGCCCATAAACCTGTGAGTATTGCCCCTGTCATAAATATTCCTTTTCTTCCGTGACGATCTGAGATAAGAGAAAACATAAATTGACTTGGAACCATAATTGCTGAGGCAATTAATACAGCTGCTAACATGTCATCCCGTGATATTTCAGCACTTGAAACACCATATGCAAGAAGAAAAGCTATAAGTATATAAAAGGTTACTTGGATTGAAAGAAAAGCTCCAGCTGCCAAAGCGATTCGATTTGGATACTTTCTTATTGCCTCAAGAATAGGTGATTGTTTAATTTGTTCTTCTTTTGTATCAACGTTTTGTTTTCTTTGCTGAAGTTCTTGAAATGCTTTAGTATCCTCAAGGTTCAATTGAATATACATACTAATTCCAATCAAAATAGCGCTTGCAAGAAATGGAATGCGCCATCCCCACGAATAAAAAGATTCCTCTGAAACAAGTGAACTTGTGACAATGAATGCAAGATTTGCAAGGATAACTCCTATTGGAGCTCCAGCTTGAGCAAAAGCACCATAAAAACCTCTTTTGTCAGATGGAGCGCTCTCAGTAACCAGTAACATGGCTCCTCCCCACTGACCACCAATTGCAAGTCCTTGAACAAAACGCAAAGAAGTAAGTAAAATTGGTGCGGTAACTCCAATCATTGCATAGGTTGGTAAAAGTCCTATGAGGGTAGAAGAAACTCCCATTAATATTAGTGCTATTACTAGAGTTTTTTTTCTCCCTATTCTATCGCCGTAATGACCAAAAATAATTCCTCCAATTGGCCTTGCAATAAAGCCAGCCGCGAAAGTTAGTAGAGATAAGATCAGAGCTGTAGAAGGCGTGGCTTCTCCAAAGAATGCTGTTGGAAATACTAAAGCAGCGGCGGCGCCGTATAGAAAGAAGTCATACCATTCGATACTAGTACCAGCCAATGCAGTAAGAGCAACTTTCTGCATATTTGATTCTGAATGATCTACTGGAGACATGGGCTCAAGATACGATAAATATAATAAAAAGTAAAAATTTAGTTACCTCAAAAATTTATAGAGATTATGTTAAGTCTTATATACTAGAGCCATGCAAAACATTAATAAAAAGATTTATAGTTTATTGCCCGTCATTATTGGACTAATCCTAATTGCTGCTTGTAGTAAAAAAGACATAGGCATTCCTGCATCTAAGGAGATTATTCATTTTGATAAGTATCATGGGCAAAAAATAAGCGACCCATACAGATGGCTTGAAGATTTTACTAATGATGAAGTGAAAGAATGGGTCAGATTGCAAAATAACTATTCACAAAAATTTGTAAAAAATAGATTTCAAAAAAGCATTAAACAAGATCTTGAATTAATCTGGACTAGTGAATATGTAAGTACCCCATTTAAAGTACAAGACAAAATTTTTTATTATTTTAATACTGGGAAACTAGAGCAAAACAGATTAATGATAAAAGACTGTGAATCTTGCCCAGAAAGAATTCTTATTGATCCTAATAATTTTTCAAATGATGGAACTGTTTCTTTAGCATCAGTGAGCGTCAGCCCAAATGCTGAATGGATTGCATTTGCAAAGTCAGATGGGGGTTCAGACTGGAGAACATGGAAAATTATGAATATTACTTCTGGAGAGATCCTTGATGATGTGATTGAATGGTCTAAATTTTCTGGTGCTGAATGGTCTCCTGATTCCAGTGGGTTTTTTTACAGAAAATATCTTAAGCCAGACGGGGAGGAATTATTAGATTTAAATAGTAGTCCAAAACTAATGTTTCACGTAATTGGGACCAATCAAATCAATGATCAAATTATAATTTGGAATAAAAATGATCCTTTATTATCAAGTTCCATTGCGGTTTCAGATGATGGTCAATATAAGATTCTATATACAGAAAAAGGAACTGATGATAGAAACTTAATATCTATAAGTCGATACGAAGATGAAGGATTCATATCTATTGTTGATGAATTTGTTGCGAGTTATACCTTCATAGATTCTGAGGATAACTACTTATGGTTTTTAACCGATCACATGGCTCCAAACAGAAAAGTGGTTCGTTTGGACTTTAATAATTTAAATTTAGGCTTCGAAGAAATAATTTCTGAAACTGCTTCATCTATAAGGAGTGTAGATTTAATCAACCAAATCTTTGTCATAAATTATTTGAATAATACTTTCTCTAATATTAAATATTTTTCAAAAGATGGCAAAGAAATGGGCTCTCTAGAATTAGAATCTTTAGGCACGATATCTGGATTGGCTGGAAAAAAAGAAGATGAAAGTATTTTTTACAGCTTTACAAATTTCAAACAGCCAACTCAAATTTATGAATTAAATCTTTTAACTGGTGGTTCAGAACTTTTTTGGGAAGAAAATCTCACAAATTTTGATCCAAATAATTATGAGACAAGATTAGAGTTTTTTCCTTCGAAGGATGGAACTCTTATTCCTCTCCACATAACTCATAAGAAAGATTTGCAAATAGATTCAAAGACCCCTGTTTTGCTATATGGATATGGTGGTTTCAACATTTCAATATTACCAAGATTCTCAAAAAGATATCTTGCCTGGATGAATCAAGGCGGAGTGTTTGCATTGGCAAACCTAAGAGGGGGAGCCGAATACGGCAAGAGCTGGCATGAGCAAGGAATGTTGCTGAATAAGCAGAATGTTTTTGACGATTTTGCGTATGCAGCAAAATTTTTACATACCAACAAAATTGGCTCACCCAAATCTACCTCTATTCAAGGAAGGTCAAATGGAGGATTACTTGTCGGAGCTGTAATGTTGCAAAACCCAGATTTATTTGGTTTTGCAATTCCACAAGTTGGCGTCATGGATATGTTGCGTTTCAATAAATTTACCATTGGCTGGGCTTGGGAATCAGATTATGGGTCACCAGAAAATTTAGATGATTTTAAAAATTTATATGCATATTCTCCATACCATAATATTCAAGCAGGTGTGTGCTATCCACCTACATTAATAACGACATCGGATAGAGATGATAGGGTTGTGCCGTCACATTCATATAAATTTGCTGCTAGGCTTCAAAATCTTCAAAGTTGTGATAATGCAATCATGTTAAGGGTTGAAACAAGATCTGGTCATGGAGCAGGAATACCTAGAAATAAATTAATAAATGAAATTGCCGACATATATGGAACCGCATTGAGTTTTACGCAAAAAAACTAGTCTAAAAAAACATCAATGCCTATGTTAATCTATCGACCAATTAATTAGTACCTAATAACTATGAAAAAATCTATTATCTATTTTTTAATACTGATAAATTTTAATTTATCCTCTGATGAAGGTATGTGGGAGCCCTATGAGCTCACAAAACTTCAAAAAGAACTCAAGCAATCTGGATTTTCAAAAGATGTATCTGGTTTGACTGATTTGTTCTCTCATCCAATGAATGCCATAGTCAGTTTAGGCGGTTGTTCTGCTGCATTTGTTTCTCCTGATGGGCTAATTGCAACCAATTATCACTGCATTGAAAGCTCTTTCCTTCAATTTAATAGCTCAAAAAATGAAAACCTTTTTGAAACAGGTTTTGTTGCAAAAACAAAAGATGCAGAAAAAAGATCTGCACCTGGCTCAAGAGTTTATATCACTACCTCAAGTATAGAGATTACAGATGATGTGCTAAAGGGAATATCAGATCAAACAGAAAGTTTAAGACGGTCTGAGTTGATTGAAGAAAATAAAAAAAGAATCATTAAAAATTGTGAAAGCTCTGAAGAAATTGAATGTAGGGTTAGATCTTTTTTTAGCGGCGAGACATACAAGTTAGAAAAAGTTTTAAAAATCAAGGATGTTCGACTTGTTTATGCTCCTCCAGCATATGTTGGAGAGTATGGAGGAGAGATAGATAATTGGATGTATCCTCGTCATACCGGCGATTTTGCTTTGCTAAGGGCTTATGTTGGCAAAGATGAATCCATTGAAGAATTCAATAAAGAAAATATTCCATACAAATCAAAATCTTTTCTGAAAATATCTGCAAAGGGAGTCAGTGACGGAGATTTTGTAATGGTTTTAGGTTATCCAGGTAGAACCAATCGATTGCTTACTTATAATGAAATAAACTGGGATTTAACCACTGGATTCGAAGAATCAATCAAGTATCTACAACGGGGCATTAAATTAATTGATGATCATACAAATGAAGCTGATGGATCAAAATTAAAATACAGAGGAAGAAAAAGCGGATTTGAAAATTACTACAAAAAAATATCTGGCCAAAATAATGGTGCAAAAAACTTTAATCTTTTAGAAATAGAAAAAGAAAATTGGGAGCAATTTTTGAAATTTGCAAATTCAAATGGAAGTAAAACTGAACTAAGTCTTTTGGAGGAGTTATTAGACCTAATAGATGAATCGTTAGATGAGAACTTGGCAAGAAGATACTATGGTAACTCAACCCTAATATCTATGGCACAAAGAATCTATAGAAACGCAGTTGAGCAAGGTAAACCTGATCAAGAAAGAAAGCAGGGTTATCAAGAAAGAGATCAGGAAAGAATAAGAAATGGAATTAAACGAATGGATTATTCGTTTGATAGCAGAGTAGATAAGGCAATCTTTCTTGACAGATTAAGTAGTTACAGTAATTTTGATGCTAAATTGCGTAGACCTGACTATAGTAAAAATTTGTTGCTTGATGAAAATTTTGAGCTCACAAAGAAAAAAGTTTCCGAATTATATTCCTCAGAATTCATAACAGCTGATGCAATGATGAAGCTCAAAGACATGAGCTTGGATGAATTAGATTCATCTAACGATCCTTTAATTCGTTTTGTAAGAAGTATTTATCCTGAAACTTTGGTTTATGAAAAAAAATATGATGAAAGAAGCGCAAGAAGGCAGCTTCTAAAATCAAATTTTATTAGCCTTTTAAGGCAATATTATCAATCAAATAAAAAAGAAATTTATGCAGATGCAAATGGAACCTTAAGAGTAACTTATGGAAATGTATCAGGGGTTGAGCTTAGAGATGGAGTTTATTACAAACCTTTTACAACTCTTGAAGGCATAGCAGAAAAACATTCTGGCGAAGAGCCATTCAATGTTGGTGACAAATTATTAAATAAGATATTTGAAAAAGATTATGGAACTTATTATTTTGAGCCTATCGACTCGGTGCCAGTAAATTTTATATCTACTCTAGATATTACAAATGGTAACTCCGGATCAGCAACCATTAACTCAGATTTTGATTTAGTGGGCTTAGCTTTTGATGGCATGTTAGAAACTATAATTGCGGATTATAAATATATTTCTCAAGCGAGGAGCATCTCTGTTGACTCAAGATATCTATTATGGACTCTCGAAAAAGTAGAAGGTGCAGATAATATCCTTAAGGAACTAACAATAGTTAACTAATTTTTTACTGGCTTTGCTCTATTAATAAATTTGGCTTTCCTGGGCGCTTTTTGAGCAAAAACTCATCATATAGCTTTCCCGTAGCAGTATAGGCACGAAATCTTAAGTTATTCTCATTAATATCAATAATTTGATAGAGCTGAGTATTCTCCCCAAGCTTTTTAGCATATCTTCCCTTTGTAATTTCATACATTTTTGGGCCACTGACAGAAACTACATGCACTGTTCCAATATTTGGATCATATGCTTGTTGATAGCCTGTTGGAATATTTTTAATATTCTTAGTTTCAATTAGGCCAGTCCTTGAATAAGTGTGATCATGGCCACTTAATACTAAGTCAACCTTAAATTGATCTAATATTGGCTTCCATAATTGGCGCATTTCGTTATTATCTCTGTCAGAAGCTGGAGAATAGAATGGATGATGAAAAGTGATTACCGTCCAACGATTTGGATTATTTTCAAGGGTTCTTTTCAACCAACTCACCTGATCATCAAGAGCAATATTAGAATCTAATGATATAAAACGAACTCCTTGATAGTCTAGGTAATATAAAGTTTCCTTTAATCTTTCATCTGGTACATCTTGAATTGGAAAAGAGAACTGCGGTCTCCAATGGGTGCTTACTTTTTCTATGATATTTGAGTTTCTTTGGCGATCATATAGTGGAGCTTTGCCACCTAAAATAGATTTATCAACCAGTTCTTGATTTAAAAATCCTGTTATTAATTCGGTTCCCTTATCGACAGTTATTATTTTTCCATTATCTTTAATTTTTATTGTTCCAGCATTTCCTTCAGAGTCTTCAATATCCAATATCATTATTCCTGGAATATCATTTTTGTAAGATTTAATATCAATATTTATAGTTTTGCCTTCTTTGGTTACCCATATTCTCTTAGTTTGTGAGTCCGAGGGGTATTCATGATTGCCTGGGGTTGCAATAACAGGAATAGTTCCATTTACCCAGTCGGGCCCTTGATGCCACTCTCCCCATTGTGAGTCCATATCATGGACATCAACAAGATCTCCTGCATGAAGTGTAAATGCAGCTCTTGGGGCGTCTCTAAATGCCTCCCTGAATACTCTTGACCAATGAGTCTTTACCTCATTCTGTGCATCACCGAAATAAATAAAGCTAAAAGGTTTCTCTTTAGAGCTTGCAGTTTTGAAATGATAATACTCTGTCCAATTTGCACCGTCTCCAACTCGATATGCATAAAGAGTATCTGACTTCAGGTTCCTAAAGATGACGCTATGATAATGAGCTTCATTGATGTCGCTTTTAAAATAAGTTGTTTCTGCTTTGAATTCTTTTGGATTAAGCGCCCTTCCATTTGAGTTTGCTATTGCTATCTGAGCAAGGCCCTCTGAAACAGATGTATCTGTTCTCCAGTTTACTGCCTGAGTTGAGGCAGGATCATCATTCCATGTTAAAACAACTCTGTCTGGAAGAGGAGATGGAAGATGTGCTAATTCATCAGAATACTTTTTTAAAACAGAATCTGGATGCGCAAAAATGTTTAAGCCAAACGAAAGAAAAAAATAAAAGAAGATCTTATTCATTAAAAAAATTTTTCCTCAAAGATTAGAAGTTAAAAATAATATAGCAAAAAAAATGAGTTTGTTAGCTAACAAATATGGTGGGTCTGGGTGGACTTGAACCACCGACCTCACCCTTATCAGGGGTGCGCTCTAACCAAGCTGAGCTACAGACCCAATAAATTGGGAAAAGCGATTATAAACTAAACAATTAACTTGGGAAACCAAGTCAAAGGTTAATCTAATTTACCTTCTTCACGAAGTTTCCGACGAATTTTGGTTGCGCTGATTTCGGTGACAGAACTATCAAAAACCTCTTCCTCAAATGAATAGCCTACTCCCCTCCCATAAGTTATATTAACAATATTTGGTACCAGCATAATTTCATACTCAACGCCCCTTCTAAAACCATCATTTAATAGACCAGACTCAATATTCGCGCAAACTTCCTCCCAATTAAAAGGATTATCATCTTGCCCGTCTCCCCCTGATGCTCCTTGCACATCTCTAACTTGAATGATTACTTGACCAGTTTTAGCTAAGCATCTTTTAAATAATTCTTGATGGCCATCATGCCAAGGCTGCCATCTTCCAAGCATTTGAACTGTTGGCTTTTTCCAATCAAACATTCTTCAATATCTCCTTGGCAATGTCATCATGATTGTGTTCATTCCACTCTTTTATATGAAAATCAACTCTTTCAGGATCTTGAAAAAGTTTATTAGTGTCCTCGTATCTACCTTCCTTAATTGTGTCCATCCAAATTACAATATCGGCACTGAAATTTTCCCGAGTTTCTTTTGTTGGGCAAACAAAATCGCACACAACATACCTTCCATGTGACTTCTCAAAATCCGCAAAAGCTTTCATCCTCATAGATTGCCGTGCTCTTCCCGCATCAGAAAAATCCCAATCATTTGCCATCTTCCTTACTTGATCAGCGTTGTACCAGGCGGCGTTAAGCAAAGGCACTAATCTCTGAGTTAGGTAAGTTTTGCCACTTCCAGGTAATCCCATGACTAAAATTTTCATCTTGATAAACTATCCTGTTTGTTGGCTTTGCTTTACAGACTTGTACAGACTAAAAAATAAATAAAACAGAGGCATTAAAGTTGCATATTTAATTAATGTAGTAATTACCAAAAACCATAAACTTCCATCAGCAATAATAGTTCCACCTAAAAGTCCAAAAATTAATTGGATGCTCATGAATGTTGTTGTAAGGAGAAATAATTTAGTTGCAAATTCTTCGGTTAGATTCCAAGATTCGCCAAGAGAATCCATGGCTCCCTTCTCTTCAAACATAATAAATAAAGGGAATAAACCCAAGCGACCATATAAATAAAAACCTGGCAAAATTAACATTAGAAAGCCTAGTCCATATGCAATGGAATGCATGATATTTGCCCACAAGAGAGGAAAAAACTTTTTCAAGCCTGCAAAAAGTGCTTGATATGGCGTTATTGAATTTCCATTTGATAATGAACGAAAGGCCACCATACAACCTCCACTCAATGCAACAGATAATATTATTGATGCAATCAAAAGAATAGAAAATTGAAAGGATATTTCACCAATTGCTTCAAGAGCTGCGCTATCAGAGCTTGTTTGAATGTCTATGGAACCTATGAGACTCGCTAATGCAACCTCAAGAGTAATTACAGGCACACATAATATAAATAAATAACCTATATTACTTAGACAAAAATTAATGGAAGATAAAAATTGTTGCATGATGTGTGTATTTAGGATTAATTATATTATGAAATTCAAAGGATAATTTTTTTAAATTTTCTTTTGCCCACTTGATAAACTGCTGAGGTACCAATAAAAACTTGATGAGTTTTATCAGTTATTTTTTGCTCATCGATTCTTACTGCTCCTTGCTGAATCATTCTCATTGCTTCAGAAGTACTTGAAGTCATGCCGCAATCTTTTAACAAATTAGCTAGTGGAATAGACTCACCTGAAATTTTATGCAATATTTCTTCAATATCATCTGGAATATTCTTTTTTTGGAATTGATCGATAAAGTTTGATTCTGCATCATTTGCTGATTTTTCGTCATGGAAGCGAGCAATTAGCTCTTTGGCTAATTCAATTTTTATATCTCTTGGATTCCTTCCATTATCTTGCTGAGATTTTAAGGCGTTAATTTCGTCAGAAGATTTAAAGCTCAACAGATCAAACCATCTCCACATGAGTTCATCTGATATAGACATAATTTTTCCAAACATTTCATTTGGAGACTCATCGATTCCAACATAATTATCTAAAGATTTAGACATTTTATTTTTTCCGTCTAAACCCTCTAGAATTGGAACAGTGATAACAACTTGAGGCTCTTGGCCAAATGCCCTTTGAAGATCCCTGCCTACTAAAAGATTAAACTTTTGATCGGTACCACCGAGCTCTACATCCGCATGCAAGGTTATTGAATCATTAGCTTGAATCAGAGGATATAATAATTCATGCAAAGCAATGCTCTGATTAGACTTATACCTTTTATTAAAATCATCGCGCTCAAGCATTCTGGCTAAATTATATTGAGATGCAAGTTTGATTACTCCCTCAGCACCGAGTTTTTTGCTCCATTCTGAATTAAACCTTACATCTGTTAACTTAGAGTCTAAAATTTTAAAAATTTGCGTTTTATAAGATTTTGCATTCTCGTCAATATCAGTTTTATCTAATGGAGGTCTAGTTTTATTTTTTCCTGAAGGATCTCCGATCATTCCAGTAAAATCACCAATTAAAAATATTATTTGATGTCCTAATTGTTGAAAATGCCTAAGTTTATTGATCAAGACTGTATGGCCTAGATGCAAATCTGGTGCAGTAGGATCAAAACCAGCTTTTACAATAAGCTGCTTCTTGGATTTGAGTTTTGCCAGAAGCTCATCCTCGCCAATCAGCTCATCAATGCCTCGTTTGATTAAATTTAGATCTTCTTTCATTAGTTATCATTTATTATAGTATTTAATCAAATAAATGTATGAAATCATGAGGCTGGCCAATAGAAAAATCAATAAAAATGATCACAGTCCGCCTGCCAAAGTGAGTCAAATTATTTTTTAAAACTGTGAATACTTATAAACCCAACATAAGAATATTGCCATTCGTCTTCATTGCAGTTTTTGTAATACTATTAATTTATGATGCTGGGCTTGAGCAAGAAGAGCTAGCTCCTGAAGTAATTTCGGAATCCTTATCTATAAATATTCAAAATGATCAAAATATTCAATCAAGAGATATCCATATTGTTGAACAAGGTGAAAATTTATCTTTAATATTTGAAAAATATAAAGTCTCACTAAATGATACTTATAAAATTTTTAGGGAAGATAAAACTGGTGAAGTAAAAAGTATAAGGCCTAAGGACAGATTGGAGTTTATATCTTCAGGTGATGAGTTAAGTAAAATTATTATCAACAAAGGGCCCCTTCTTTCATATGAAATTAATCTTTTTCCTGAAATTGCAATAAAAAAAATTGAGAAAAAGCCTGAGCTTATTAACTCCTTTAAAACTGGATTAATAGATTCATCTTTCTATTTAGCTGGATTGAAAAGCGAAATTCCGGAAAGTGTAATAATGGATCTAGCATATATTTTTGGTTGGGATATTGATTTTGTTTTTGACATCAGGGCTGGTGATAGATTTAAAATTCTTTATGAAACACCCTTTGTTGATGGCCAGCAAATTAGAAATGGGAGCATTTTAATGGCTGAATTTTATAATCAGAATAATCGATACACAGCAATTAGATACAAAGGTAGGAACAAAAAATGGGAATATTTCAATGATGACGGCAAGAGTTTAGAAAAAGCTTTTTTAAGAGCTCCACTTGATTTTGCCTATGTCAGCTCCCATTTCAATCCAAACAGAAGACATCCTATTTTAAACACTATAAGAGCTCATAATGGTGTTGATTATGCTGCTAAAAGAGGTACCCCCATTCGAGCAACTGGCGAGGGTGTTATTCAGTCGGTTGGATGGAAAAGTGGTTATGGAAGAACAATTGTAATTCGGCATGGAGGTGAAATAACAACTTTATATGCTCACTTAGACAAATATCACTCGAGTATTTCTAGAGGAATTAAAGTTTCTCAGGGACAAACTATAGGTTATGTTGGTGACTCAGGTTTGGCTACAGCTCCCCATTTGCATTATGAGTTTAGGATTGGAGAGAAAAGGACTGATCCTTTAAAAGTCGCATTGCCTTCAGCATCTCCAATCAATAAATCTGAAATGAATCTATTTAAAGTACAAAGAAATAATTACATACAAATATCAGATGAGTTATTATCTAAAGATCCTAATGAAAAGCTATTCCGGTAAAATTTTTATTGGCACAATGAGTGGTACTAGTCACGATGGAATTGATATTTGTTCAGTAAGTATTACCAATAAACAAATAGAATTATTAAATTTTGGTTCCTACAAATACCCTAATAGCTTAAGGAAAGATATTTCAAATGTAATCCAACATCAGAAATTAAGCCTAAATAAATATATTGAACTAGATAAAAAAATAGGTATTGCATTTGGCAAATCTATAAATAGGTTTCTTGTAAAAAACAAAATAAATAAAAATCAAATTTTGGCAATTGGTTTGTCCGGACAGACACTGTTTCATGCGCCTAAGCATAAATATCCATTTTCAATTCAAGCCGGTGACCCAAAAATAGTGTCTATGGAATGTCGTTTAGATGTTGTGAGTGATTTTAGAAATGATCACATAAATCTTGGTGGAGAAGGTGCTCCGCTTGTTCCAGAATTTCATCAAAAAATATTTGCTAGAAAAAATTCATCGCTGTTTATATTAAACATTGGCGGAATATCGAATTTTACCTTCCTTGATGGAAAAAAAAGTTTTTATGGATCTGACTGTGGACCTGGAAACGCTTTGATGGATGCTTATTGTCAAACTTTTCTTAATCTTCCCTATGATAAAAATGGTGATCTTGCCAAAAATGGAAAAGTTCATCATCACGCATTAAAAAAAATGCTGAGTCATCCCTTCTTCAAAAAAAGGCATCCAAAGTCTACTGGCAAAGAAGTATTTAATATCAAATTTATTCCAAAAGAGTTATTAAAAAAATCTCCTAATGATATTTTGGCTACATTAACTGAGTTAACTGCAATTAGCATAGCAAATTCTCTTCATGCACAAAATAAATTACCTGAGCAGGCGATCATCTGTGGTGGTGGAATTAAAAATAGATTTTTAATTAATTCAATTAAAAAACTTACAAAAATTGGTCTTGTGTCCAGTAGCAAGTTTGGATTAGATCCTCAAGCAATTGAAGCCATGGCTTTTGGATGGATGGCTAGTCAACGATTTTACAAAAATCAACTTTACGTAAAAGAGAAAAAGGGACTGCTTGGAAAAATTACAAGATCTATACAGTAAATGACTCGCCACATCCGCATGTAGTTTTGGCATTGGGATTAGTAATTAGAAATTTCGAACCAGAAAGGTCCTCTACATAATCTAAAGTTGCGCCATAAAGATATGGATAAGAAAGCGAGTCTAGTAAAATAGTGAACCCTTCAAAATCTAAAATATCGTCATCTCCTGCTGGATTATCATCAAACTTAAAGCCATACTGAAACCCAGAGCAGCCTCCTCCAGTTACATAAACTCTGAAAAAGTTTGATTGTTGGTCAGGCAAAAGCCCTTGAATCCGCTTAATTGCATTAGAACTAACGGTAATGGATGTTGATTCAATATTCATATGGTCTTTATTCTATAGGATTCATAATTATTTTTTCAAGATTAGTAGATAGAAGTTAAAATATTTTAAATATTTATTATGAAAAGAATACTTATTGCATACTCAACTACTGATGGGCAAACAAAATTGATATGTGAAAAAATAAAAAATGTCTTGGATGATTCTTTTGAAGTTGATTTGCAAACAATACAAAACATAAAGGAGAATTTTGAAGTTCTTAATAAAAGTTTTGAACATGTTATTGTTGGGGCAAGTATAAGATATGGAAAACACTCTAAGGATGTGTATGATTTCATAAGAAATAATATTGATTTCTTGGAGAGTTCAAGTAATGCATTTTTTAGTGTCAACGTAGTAGCAAGAAAACCCGAAAAAAATACACCTGAAACTAATCCTTACATTAAAAAATTTTTAACACTTTCAAATTGGACTCCAAGAAAATTAGCAGTTTTTGCTGGCAAAGTAGATTATCCAAAATATCGATTTATCGATAAACATATGATCAGACTAATCATGTGGATTACAAATGGACCTACAGATATATCTAAAACTTATGAATTTACAGATTGGGAGAAAGTTGAGGAATTTGCGCATGAAATAAGAAAAATCTCTCAATAAATTTGATATCATTCACGCGCACATTTATGTAAAAAATAAAAGATTAAATATTAATTAGTTTTAAAAGAAATACCTTTGAAAAGAAATAAATCAGAATCTCTCTTTGAGCAAGCTCAGACACTAATGCCAGGTGGTGTAAATTCACCAGTGAGAGCATTTAAAAATGTTGACGGGAAGCCTGTTTTTTTTAAGTCTGCCAAAGGTCCAACTTTAATTGATGAGGATGATAATCAATACATAGATTTCATTGGATCCTGGGGTCCTATGATACTTGGACATTCAAATCCAGTTGTATTAAATGCTATAAAAGCTCAGCTTGAGCTTGGAACAAGCTACGGCGCTCCAACAAGTCTTGAAAGTGAGCTGGCAAGAATAATTAAGAGCCAAGTTCCATCTATGGAAAAAATAAGAATGGTTAATTCTGGAACTGAAGCAACAATGAGTTGCATTAGACTGGCTAGAGGCTTCACAGGCAGAAATAAGATTATAAAATTTACTGGTTGCTATCATGGACATGTTGATTCTTTGCTTGTTAAAGCTGGTTCTGGTGTTTCTACTTTTGGTTTACCAGATTCCCCTGGGATACCCAAAGAGTTAGCAGCGCTTACATACAGTTGTGATTATAATGACGCGGAATCTGTAATAGAAATTGCAAATAAAATTGGTGAAGATTTAGCTGCAATTATTGTCGAGCCTATTGCTGGCAATATGGGCTTCATTCCTGGAGAGCAAGAATTTCTTTTAGCTTTACGAAAATTATGCAATAAATTTGATTCTCTCCTTATTTTTGATGAAGTAATGTCTGGTTTTAGAGTAGCCCTTGGAGGTGCTCAATCTCTATATAAAATTGAACCTGATCTAACAGCTCTTGGCAAAGTAATAGGTGGGGGGCTGCCTGTTGGATCTTTTGGGGGGAAAGAATCTATCATGAATCAACTTGCTCCAATAGGGCCTATATATCAAGCAGGTACATTATCTGGAAATCCATTGGCAATGAGTGCTGGAATAGCTTTACTTAATGCATTAATCAAAGAAAATCCTTTTGATGCATTAGAACTTGCTTCATCAGAAATAATGTTGCACACAAAAAATCTAATGAATGATAAAGGAATACCATTTTCAACATCTTCTATAGGTGGCATGTTTGGTTTTTTCTTAAGTGAAAATTTCCCAAAAAATTATCAAGATGTTTTAGAAACTGATGATGTAATGTTCAAAAAATTTTTCAATGCATCATTAAATCAGGGAATATACTTTGCTCCATCTAAATTTGAAGCCGGTTTTATATCTTCAACTCATGATCAGGCTATAATTGATCAAACTAAAAGTAAGATTGAAAAAGCAATTAAGGAACTATAAAAATGAAAAATGATATTAGTGCTATTGGAAACGCTCTTGTTGATACTGTGTTTAAAGTAGAACATAGTCTTATCTCTGAGCTCGGCTTAGAAATAGACCAAATGACTCTATCCAGTGCTGAAGAACACGCACCAATAATAGATAGACTGATTGCTTCTGGAGCAGAAACAGTATCTGACTGTGGGGGATCAGCAACTAATAGTCTTGTTGCTGCATCAAGTTTTGGTGCAAAATGTTTTCACACCTGCAAAGTTGCCGATGACCAAGACGGCATAAGATATCTTGAAAGTATCAAAGAAGCTGGAATTGGCCATAAAGGGAACATGTCCTCTGCAAGCTCTATTCCCTCCGGAAAATGCCTAATTCTTGTTACACCAGATGCCAAAAGGACAATGACCACTGCATTAAATGTGAGTTCCTTAATGGACGAAAATGATCTTGATTTAGAGCAGATTGCAAATTCAAAAATCTTTTATATCGAAGGATACATGGTAACAAGTCAAGATAACTATAAAGTAACTTTAAAGGCGCTTGATCACCTAAAAGATTTTCCTAGTGTAAAAATAGCATTATCATTATCTGATCCAGGAATTGTCATGGGTTTTAAAGACAAATTTAAAGAATTAGAGTCATATGGCTTAGACTACATTTTTGGTAATGATGATGAAGCAAAGGCCTTTGTGGAAGAAGAAGATATTGATAAAACATTTTCAAAACTGCAAGATAAACCCTATACCTCAATAATTACTTTGGGTGAAAAAGGTAGTGTCGTAATTACAAAAGAGGAGATTATAAAGTCTCCGCAATTTAACATTACTCCTGTCGATACTAATGGTGCAGGAGATATGTTTGCTGGTAGCTTCTTGTATGCATTACTTCAAGATCAAGACTTGAAGTCTTGCGCTGAGTTTGCAAATTATGGAGCTTCAAAAGTTGTAGAAACTTTTGGGCCTAGACTAAGTCAAGAATCTTATCAAGAAGTATTAAATAATTATAAAAAAAGCTAGCTTATTCGCCCGCTTTCTGATAATTTCTTGCGCCTAAAAAATTTATTTACATAAATATGCCAAAAAAAGCGGATACAAAAAAAACTACTGCTAAGAAAACAACCTCTAAGAAAACTAAATTAAAAAAGTCTTCTACTAAAAAAATAGCTTCTAAAAAAACTTCTGTTAAAAATAAGAAAGCTCAAGTTAAGAAGTCACCAGCGAAGAGGAATTCAACTAAAAAAACTACGGTAAAGAAGTCTACTGCTAAAAAGAGAACCTCTCCAATCTCTTCTTATAAAGGCCGTAAAGGTGAAAAGTACATGAGTGCTGCTATGAAAAAACACTTTAATGCAGTTTTGATTGATTGGCGCGAACATTTAAAAGAAGAAATGCAAAAAACTTTTGATCATCTTAAAAATAAAGGTGAATCATATGCAGATCCCATCGACAGAGCATCACAAGAAGAAGAGTTTGCTTTTGAGCTTCGAACAAGAGATAGGGAAAGAAAGCTTATTAACAAAATTGCAGCATCTCTTGAACAAATTAAACAAGATGACTATGGATACTGTTATGCTTGCGGAATAGAAATAGGAGTGAAAAGACTTGAAGCTCGTCCAACCGCTACTCACTGCATCGACTGCAAAACGCTTGATGAAATTAAAGAAAAGCAACTTGGTGGTTAAAATAACTGCTCAAAAGATACTTTTTTAAGCTTTTGAATAAAACAAATAAGCAATCTAAGATAAAAACCCCAAAGGTCCTAAAGGAAAGTAAATTTAGCCCTCTTTCGATTGAAATCATTAAGAAATTAAAAAAATCTGGGTTTCAAGCCTATCTAGTAGGAGGTTGTGTAAGAGATTTATTAGCGGGAATTAAACCAAAAGACTTTGATGTTTCAACCAATGCTACTCCTGAAGAAGTTAGAAAAATTTTTAGATCATCAAGAATAATTGGTAAAAGGTTTCGCCTGGTGCATGTGTTTAGTAGAAATGAATTAATTGAGGTTTCTACATTCAGAGCAAACATCTCTAGAAATGAAAATGCCTCTGAGGTTTTGAAGGACTCAGAAGGAAAAATTTTAAGAGATAATGTTTGGGGAACCTTGGAAGAAGATTGCATAAGGAGAGACTTTTCCATTAATGCGCTTTATTTTGATCCTCTGCAAAATCTTTTACATGATTTTCATAATGGACTTCATCACATACAAAAAAAATTGCTTGTCTCCATAGGTGATCCACAGCTGAGGTTTGAAGAAGATCCAGTGAGGAGTTTGCGTGTAATCCGATTTAGCTCGAAATTAAATTTTAAAATTTCAAGTGATGTTAAAAAGGCAATATACGATAAGGGGCATTTGCTCGGAAATATCTCAAATGCAAGAATGTTTGATGAGTTTTGTAAAATTTTTCTTACAAAACATGCAATTGATAATTTTAAAAAACTGAATTCATTCGGGGTTATAAAATATTTAATTAATTCGGAAACATATAACGAACATTCATTTGGCCTAAAATTGCAACATGCTGCGTTAATTAATACCGACAATAGGTTAAAGGCATCAAAGTCTGTCACTCCCGGTTTTCTTATTGCTGCGTTGCTATGGCCAAGGCTTATAGATGTGTCAAAGGAAAATGGAGGCCTCAACCTAAGAAAATTTTTTCGAAGCATGGATAGAACTATTCGAGAGCAACAAGAACTTACTGCTGTCCCTAGAAAATTTCATGGATACATTAAAGATATTTGGTCGCTGCAATTAAAGCTTGAGACTCGTCTTGGTCATCAGCCCTATAAGGTTCTTAATCATCCCCGTTTTAGAGCGGCATATGACTTTCTGCTTTTAAGAGAAGAAGCTTCAGAAGATAATCAAGGTATAGGAAATTGGTGGACTCAGTTTCAAAAGGTTAATCGACCGGTAAAAATTGAATTACTGAAAAAATTGAGGGAATCAAGAAACGGTCCGGTTGAGAAAAAGTTTGGTTTCTTGAAAGAGTTAAGCTAATCTTTACTAAACAAAATTAAAACCTTATGGAACCAGCTTTACAGGAAGCACTACTTCCAAAATACATCGCAATTGAGGGACCAATTGGCGTCGGTAAAACTACACTTGCCCACAAAATCGCTGAGACTTTTAATTATGATGTATTTTTAGAACAGCCTGCAGAAAATCCTTTTCTAAAAAACTTTTACAGAAACCCAAAGCAATCTGCTCTTGCAACTCAATTATTTTTTTTATTTCAACGTATGCAGCAAATTGAGGATTTAAAGCAAAGATCATTATTTGAACCTGTGCGTGTTGCTGATTTTTTAATTCAAAAAGATAGATTATTTGCCGAGGTTACACTTTCTGAGGAAGAAATGAGTCTTTATGACAAAGTCTATGAGCATTTGACGATAGATGCGCCATCGCCTGATTTAGTAATTTATCTTCAAGCTCCTGTGGAAGTTTTATTAGAGAGGATTAATAAACGCGGCAATCCTGATGAAAAATTCCTTACGGTTGATTATTTGGAAAGATTAAATGATGCTTATTCAAAATTCTTTCTATACTTTGAAAATGCTCCGCTGTTAATTATAAATGCTTCAGAAATTGATCTTGAGGATGGTGGCTCAGACTACGATATGCTTATTAATAAAATTATGTCGGATCCTAGAGGTAAAAATTTTATTAATCCTCAACCATCAATATTTTAAAAGCTAGGCATTCTTGTGGCTCAAAAGAAATATCTACCCCCTAAAAATATTGTAAATCCTTTCATAAAAGACCTTGAGGAATATAACGGGATGTATCAAGAATCCATTGAAGATCCTCAAGCATTCTTTCACAACCAGGCTTTAGATAACTTAGATTGGATAGAGCCTTTTAAAAGAGTCCATAATGAGAAGTTTGTTGATTCAAAGTGGTTCGAAGAAGGCAAAATTAATGTTGCTCATAATTGTATTGACAGGCATTTAGGGTTACATGCTAATAAAACTGCGCTGATTTGGGAGGGAGATGATCCTAATGAATCACAGGAAATTAGTTATCAAGAGTTACATCAAAATGTATCTAAATTTGGAAACATTTTAAAAAATTTAGGAGCTTCAAAAGGATCAAGAATTTGCATATATATGCCAATGATTCCAGAGGCTGCCTATGCAATGCTCGCTTGTGCAAGAATTGGCGCAATACACTCTGTTGTGTTTGGTGGTTTTTCTCCAGAATCATTGAAGGACAGAATTCTAGACGCAGATTGCAGAATAGTGATCACCTCAGATGAAGCGATAAGAGGTGGAAAAAAAATACCTCTCAAGATGAACGTTGATACTGCGTTATTAGATTGTCCAGATGTTACAAATTGTCTTATTATAAAGCGAACAAAAGGTGATATTGATTGGGTTGAAGGCAGAGACAAAGATTATGATGAAATGTTTGCTGAAGCTTCAAATGAGTGCCCTTGTGAACCAATGTCTTCTGAAGATCCATTATTTATATTGTATACCTCCGGCTCAACAGGAAAACCAAAAGGTGTAATGCACACTACTGGAGGATACTTACTAGGAGCACATTTAAGTTTTAAATATCTTTTTGGATATAAAGGAGAGGATAAATATTGGTGTACTGCAGATGTTGGATGGATTACTGGTCACACATATATTATCTATGGGCCTTTATCTAATAGCGCCACGAGTTTAATGTTCGAAGGCATTCCAACATATCCCAGTCCCTCAAGGTTTTGGGAGATTTGCGAGAAACATGAAATATCTATTTTTTACACAGCTCCAACCGCTCTAAGAGCATTAATGGCTCAAGGAGATGAGCATGTGTTAAAAACAAATAGAAAAAGCTTACGTATTCTAGGAACAGTTGGTGAGCCAATCAATCCAGAGGCATGGGAGTGGTATTTTAAAGTGGTTGGTAATGAGAACTGTCATATTATTGATACCTGGTGGCAAACAGAAACTGGCTCGGTACTGATTTCTCCAATAGCGGGCATTACTCCAGTTAAACCAGGATCAGCAACTTTACCATTCTTTGGGGTTAGGCCAGAGCTTGTCGATGAAAATGGAAATATTTTAGAAGGAGCTCAATCAGGAAATCTTATTATTACCCAATCATGGCCTAGCCAAATTAGAAGTGTGTATGGAGACCATCAAAGAATGATAGATACTTATTTTTCGACCTATGACGGAGCCTATTTTACCGGTGATGGTGCTAGGAGAGATGAAGATGGATATTTTTGGATTACTGGTCGAGTTGATGACGTTTTAAATGTTTCTGGGCACAGACTAGGGACCGCGGAAATAGAGAGCGCTTTGGTTTTGCATGAAAAGGTTGCTGAAGCAGCGATTGTCGGCTTTGAGCACCCTATAAAGGGTCAAGGAATATACGCTTATGTAACCCTCATGGTTGGAGAGGAAGAGAATGAAAATTTAATAAGTGAATTGCAAAACTTTGTCGCTAAAGAAATTAGTCCAATTGCAAAACCTGATCTTATTCAATGGGCACCAGGGCTGCCAAAAACAAGATCAGGGAAAATTATGAGAAGAATTTTACGCAAAGTTGCTTCGGGAGAATTTAATAATCTTGGTGATACATCCACCCTCGCCGATCCAAGTGTGGTAGATGATTTAATTAAAAATAAGCGCGATTTAAAAATAACTAACTAATAAACAACCTAAGCCAATCACCGAAGAAATTATTACTAAATAGTTATTAAGAGTGGTTTCATCCATCAGTTGCATCTCGCCTTTTGATTGATAAAAAAATTCAGGCTTAAGCAAAAGCGTCATTGAGTTAAGTGCGTGCATAAAAAATATAACAAAAATAAACCAATGAGCTGTTTCAATGATTGCTGCAAAACTAATGAGTAAAAAAGGGACATCAAAAATTAATAAAAAGTTTTTATTATTTTGATTATAAATAAATCCAAAGATATTAAATTTCTCTTTTACTAAAAATAGAATGATCAATGCGGAAATTAAATATAAACAACCTAAGATAAAAGCAAACATGTTATTGAATAAAAGACCAAATTTTTTGATTTGTATCTAAAGTAATCACTTTATCTTCAAGAAGTTTATATAAGTGGGCTTCAAGACTCCAAACAGCAATAGGATGAAGTTTAGGATCGACATCATCATAGACACTTGTTACTAAATCCTCTGACGTAACAGATGAAAAAGTTTTTAACTTAGAGATAACTTTTTTTTCTCTTTGAAGTCTATGATCTATGATCCAGTCAACCACGGCCATTGGATCTTTAAGGGAATCTCCATGTCCAGGCCAGATTTTATCAAAATTATATTTTCGTAATAATTCTAAGGATTTCAAATAATCTTTCATGGATCCATCGGGATGAGCAATGACAACAGTAGAGCCATTCATAATATGGTCTCCTGTAAGCATGACTCTTTCCTCTTGAATCAAAAAGCATAAATGATTTGAAGCATGACCTGGAGTATGTATTGCTTCAATGATACATTCTTCTGTTTCAATTAGGTCTCCATGTCCAAGAAAACGATCAGGCTTAAATGTTTTGTCTTGCAGTGAATCATCTTTTTTAACCAATCTACCCATTAGGGGAACATTTAAAATTTCTCCCAGGACTTTAGCTGCAGGTGAATGATCGCGATGAGTATGTGTGACTAGGATACGTTTGATTTTACCATCACCAAGCTTTATTAATTTTTCTATGTGTTCATCAATTATTGGGCCTGGATCTACTAGAGTTATATCCTCTAAACCAATAAGATAACTGTTTGTTCCGGAGCCGGTAAATACACTACCATTTGGTGCTGTAACTCGTTGAATGAATTCTTTAGACATCATCATATCCCTTTTCTCCTGGAAGAAAACCGACCCACTTGCCATCTTGTTTTATAAATTTTGGGAGTATTGGTTGAATTGCATTATTACCTAAACTCTCATAATAATTGAAGGCTGCATCACTGTTAGAAAATTCAGCCAACTGTTCAATATTGCTAATTGTGGGAAGAATCATGTTCATATTCCCATCTTTCAATTTTACAAGGGCATCTTTAGGTTTGATCCAAAAGCTCTCAGTTAACTCAAAACCATCATGGCAGGCTAGTTGTCTAGCATTTACTTTGGCAAGAAAGAATCTTGTATCAAATCTTTTCGGTTCAACAGCAGGAGTAATCCAATGTGCACATGGCACAATGTTTTTAGTCCTTAATCTTAATGACTCAGATACACATATATCTTTAAAAGAAATTTCTTTGTCATTCAATTTTTTTCTTAAACTGCTCAATTTATCATTGTCTTGTATTAATGGGTCGTCTGGGTTTGTAAGTAATACTCCAACCTCTTCAAAGCACTCTCTTATGCAAGCAATCCAATAAGATAGGCCATCATTTTGAATGCCAAGTCTTGCCGAAGCCTCCTTATCATCCATGCCTTCACAGTACGAATATAAGTCTCTTTCGGCATCCTCAGGATCTAATTTGCCTCCAGGGAAAACATATAAACTACCAAATGAAGATCTACTACTTCTCTTGACCATAAATATTTCAAAACCACTTTCATCTGCTTCACGCATTAAAATAACTGTTGCTGCTGGTTTAATGAGTGTGGTCATTTTTTTTCAATAGTATGGTAATTTATTATCCTTTAGAATACGCCTTAATGGAAATCACAGATTCACTTGCAGAAGATATTAAAAATGCTCCTCAATGGTTCCATAAAGCTATATCTAATAAACCAAAAATTAAAAGTCTTGCTCACCAACTTGGTAACATCACATATCAGCAATGGGATAGAAAAAAGAAGAATGTAATAGTTCTTATTCATGGAACTGGCGCCCATAAAAAATGGTGGGATCCAATCGCGCCATTAATTTCTGAGAATTTTTCTATTATTGCCCCAGATCTTCCAGGAATGGGAGAGTCCGATCATAGAGAAGAATATAATTTTGAGGGATTTAGCGAGGCATTAATTGCAATCTTGCATCAAGAAAAAATTATAGCAAATTCTCAAAATATCTATTTGATAGGCCATTCACTTGGTGGGCATGTTGCTGGTTATATGGCTAGTGAATTTCCTGATCTATTTAATGGAATCGTGATGATTGATTCTCCAATCCGTCCTCCAACATACGACTATGACAAACATAAGAGCACAGGTCCATTAAGAAGAATTAAACTTTATCCAGATAAAACTTCGATTATTGAAAGATTTAGGCTGATGCCACCACAAGACTGTAAAAATGATTGGTATCTAAGATATATTGCGGAACACTCTATTCTTAATGCTCAGAAAGGCTGGAGATGGCGATTCGATGACAAGATGTTTGCAACACTTCAACGCCTCCACAACTATGAATTTAAATTTAAATGCTCTGCTCTTTTCATTGCAGGTGGCAAAAGCTTATTATTAGAATCAAAAATTATGAAATATATAAGAGAAGCTTTCAAAGAATCTATGACGGTAGAGGTGATTGAGGATGCGGCTCATCATGTCCCGCTTGATTCTCCACTTGAACTTGTAAATCTTTTGAACAATTATTTATACGAATGGGAAAATAAAATATGAAAAAAACAGTGATAACTACCTTGGGGCTTTTAGTTATATGCTTCTTGATATTTCTATGGCTCGGAAACAAAAGTCCAATGCAACCTCTTGAAGGCTGTGAAAGTAATGCTGAATTAAGTGTTTACTGTGATTTTATGAATCCTGAGGATTTAGCTCTTACCCCAGATGGACAGTTTTTGATCGTTGCTGAATTTGGTGGAATGGCTCCATTGGTTGAAATGACATCAGGAAAATTAAGTTTCTTTAATCTCAAAGAAAAAACTAAAATCAATGCAAATATTTCCTTCGGTAATAACGAATGGGGTTCTAAAGACTGTTCTAGAAGTTCAGATGTTCCCTTTGGTCCTCATGGCATCGATTTAATTCAAAGAGATGATGGAAGATTTCAACTGGCCGTGGTTAGCCACCATCCTAAAGAAAGTATAGAGATGTTTGAATTGATAGAAAATAATGGCTGGGTGCTCGAATGGAAAGGCTGTATCGATGTTGATGGTCAATATTATTTTAATGATGTATCTCTAGATACCGCTGGAAATTTCTATGCTACTCATATGTTTGACTCTGATTTTTCGTTGATAAGAGCTTTATGGAATGTGTTTGCTAAGTCAGATACTGGCTTTGTTGTGAAGTGGAATACCGATGACTCTTTTGAGGATCTTGCTTTTACTGCTGGCTCATTCCCGAATGGGATTGCTTTGGACCAAAACAACAACAATCTTATAGTAAATTATAACTTGGGAGATAAGAGTATATTGTTTAATCTTGCTACCGAAGAGTCCTTAGGAGTGTTTGAGTACAATTCTCCTGATAATGTAATCATTAAGGATGGCTATGCGTGGATCGCCAATCATGATCATACAGTTGCTGAGTCTTTAAGATGCGGTGAAATGATTACATGCCCTCTTCCTTTTTCAATTAATAAGTTGTCTTTGTTGGATTTTTCATTGATAAATTCTTATAAATTTGAAAGTAAAAATATGGGAATTGGGACGGTTGGCTTGCCCCATGATGGATCTTTGTGGATTGGGTCATACAAGTCAGATAGATTAGCAGAAGCTAACCTCTCTATCAGTGAATAGTATTTATACTGCTGAGCAAGTCAAAGCTTTCGAGAAAAGTTCATTTGTTAACAAAGGAGATGATCTGCTTGCAATGATGGAAGCGGCAAATAACTCTGTTGATGAATTAGTTAAAGCCTATCCAAAATCTGAATTTTTAATTTTGTGTGGACCAGGAAATAATGGTGGCGATGGTTATTTCATCGGAATTGGTTTATCTAAATTAAATAAAAGCGTTAAATTTTTAAATGTACTAGATAATTCAAAGAAATCTCACTTGTGTGAGCATGCATTTAAAAAAGCTAAAAATTTAAAGTTTATTACTTCTAGTGAGCTGAAAAATATCTCAATAGATACAGTTATAATAGATGCAATATTTGGTATAGGAGGAAGAATTGAGTTAAGTAAACAGCTTGAAGAAATTTTATCTGTTTGCAATGAATTTAAATCAAAAGTTGCCATTGATATCCCAACTGGACTTGATTCTAATACTGGAGAAATCTCGAAAGCATGTTTTAATGCAGATAAAACAATTACATTTATTGCATATAAGTTAGGGCAACGAATAAATAAAGGTAAGAATTTTTCAGGCAAACTTATCTTAAAAGATCTGGGACTTGGTATGACAAAGAAAATAACTCCATTGATTAAAGAATTTTCTTTTAAAGATATAAAAGGAAGTATCCCAAAAAGAAAAAATAGTGCTCATAAAGGCGACCATGGCAAGCTTTTGGTAATTGCAGGCGATGAGGGATTTGGTGGTGCAGGCATTATGTCTGCAGAATCTGGGCTTAAAACTGGCGCAGGATTGGTCAGGCTGCTTACTAGAAAATTACATATTTCAGCAAGCCTAGCCAGAAATCCAGAAATTATGGTTTCTGGTGCTGATAATGCACAAGACCTTGAAGAAAATTTAAGTTGGCCAAATGCAATTGTTGCGGGTCCAGGAATGTTTAAAAATTTTTGGTCAGAACAAATACTCTATAAGCTGCTTGTCACAATTGCTGATAAAAAAATCCCTACTCTTCTTGATGCTGGAGCTCTAAGATTAGTCACAAATAAAGCTTTCTCTAAAATGAAACTTCATGATCAAATGGTCTTAACTCCTCACCCAGGTGAGGCAGCAGATATGTTAAAAGTTTCAATACAAGAAATCCAAAAAGATAGAATAGAATCTGCTAAAAAACTCCAAAAAAAATATAACTGCGTAATCGTTCTTAAAGGACAAGGGACGATTATTTGCAATAAAAAGGAAATGTATCTTTGTTCCTCTGGTGGTCCTGAATTAGCTGTGGCAGGAACTGGGGATATCCTCTCAGGAGTTATTGGCTCATTAATTGCTCAAGGATTAACTCCATTAGACGCAGCTATTACAGGTGTTGGGCTTCATGCTCAAGCTGGCGAAAATTTTGCCACCAAAGTTGGCACAATTGGATTAGCAGCTAGCGAACTCATTCCACAAATAAGAAAATTACTGAATTAGACAGCTGATGCTTAAACTCAATCTGAAGAATGAATCAAGCACTTTGCTTTTAGGTGCAGCTATTGGCAATACCATTAATAGCTTAAATCCAAAAGTTTTTGAAATCCATTTAAATGGTAATTTAGGTGCCGGAAAAACTACGTTGGTAAGAGGAACTCTTCAATATTTGGGTTGGAAAGATGTTGTAACAAGCCCCACCTATACTTTATGCGAAGAGTATGAAATAGATAATAAATTATTATTGCATGTTGATTTGTACAGAATTGAAAGTCAGGAGGACGTGGAGGTATTAAATCTTGACAGAGATACATTTAATCAAAAAATTGTCTTTATTGAGTGGCCAGAAAATCTTCAGACAGATAGACAAGAGGACGTTATAATCAATTTAGAGCATGACAAACAGGCAAGATGTGCCTCACTAATATGCAAGGACAATAATATTGAATCCAGTATTAAGACCTATTATGGAAATAACTAGATCAAGATTCCTGCTAGGAATCTTATGTATATATGCTCTCAACTTAGAGGCAGCCAATAAAGTTTCATTCCAAAATATTTCTGAACTTGAGTCTGGAAACTTAAGAATAGTATTTAACTTAGATAAAATTGCTTTAATTAACTCATATGCCTTAGATGATCCTTCAAGGATAGTCATTGATTTAAAGAATACTGACATTGGTAAGCCCATCCAATCTAAATCATTTTCTCCAGTTAAGTTAATCAGAGCAAGCGAGGTTGGAGGCACTACTAGAATTGTGATCGATTTGAGAGGATCTGTGTATTGGAAAAAACCTTGGCAAGTAAAACGCAAAGATCGTATCGATT
Organism: uncultured SAR86 cluster bacterium; assembly: GCA_902623685.1. Taxonomy (GTDB): domain Bacteria; phylum Pseudomonadota; class Gammaproteobacteria; order Magnimaribacterales; family D2472; genus D2472. The sequence continues at coordinate 36,745 of CACNUQ010000001.1, read as the reverse complement.
TAATTTTAGAAATTAAAAGAGACAAAAAGATCTCTCAAAATTTACGCGATATTATTGTAGCTATAGATGCTGGTCATGGCGGCAGAGATCCAGGAGCTGTTGGAAAGAATATCTTAGAAAAAGATATAACACTCTTGATCGCAAAAGAATTGGAGCGAACCTTAGAAAATACTTATGGATATAAACCTTTAATGATAAGACCTGATGATAGATTCATAGACTTAGATGATAGATATCAAAATGCTAGAAAGCTCGGGGCTGACTTGTTCGTTTCTGTTCACGCTGATGCTTTTAGGCTTTCATCGGTAAAGGGTGCGTCTGTTTATGTTTGGGCAGAGGAAGCCTCTTCAATTACAGCAGCAACCTTATCAAAAAATAAATTAACTTCCAGTCCGGAAGTACAATCAAAAATCGGGAAATTAGATGTAAGAGATTTTGATGAGGATGCGGCTCGAACTATCTATCAAATAGCTTATGAAGCCAAGATAGATAGTAGTATTATTTTGGCAGAAAAAATATTAGAACAACTGAAAAAAGATCCTTACACAAAGATGCACAAGCCTAACGTAGAATTTGCAGATTTCAGAGTTTTAAAATCAATAGATATTCCATCCGTTCTTGTAGAATCTGGTTTTATTTCCAATCCAGATGATGCTAAAAGATTGGCAGGCAAAGCTGGAAGAAGGATGATCGCAAGAAGTATATTTTTAGGTGTTCATAATTATTTTAAAATCAAACCTAAACCTAATACTTTCATGGCATCGCTCCCAAAATATGTTGAATACGAAATTCAAAAAGGAGATGTAATTTCAGAAATTGCCATACGTTTTGGTGTTACTATTGATGATATTATTAATTTAAATAACCTAAAGAACAAAAGTATTTATCCTGGGCAAATAATTCAAATTTCAATCTAATGTGGGATCTTAAAAATAAAACAGTTGTCATTTCGGGAGCCACAAATGGCATTGGAAAAGCTGCAGCTATTGAGCTCTCAAAAGAATATCCGAAACTAATTTTTACCTATCGAAATGAAAGTCTAGCTAAGGGTCTTCTTGGTGAAATTAAAGATTTATCACCAGATACTCAAGTTCACTCAGTTTATTGTGACTTTTCAAATCAGGACTCTATAAAAAAATGTACTGAAGAAATCAATAGTCTTTGCGAAAGCATTGATGTCCTTGTTAATAATGCTGGTGTTGTAAATACTTCATATCACGAAACAAGTGACGGAATTGAAAATACATTTGCAGTCAATCATCTTGGATATTTTCTTTTTACTAACCTACTTTTGTACAAATTAAAGGGAGAGAATGAGACAAGAATTATAAATGTCTCTTCTGCTGCTCATTCATTTGTTAAAGAAATGCAATGGGAGGATATAAATTTTAAAAATAATTTTAAGCAAGGTTTAAGATGTTATGGGCAATCTAAGCTTGCTAACTTACTTTTTACAAGATACCTAGCAATTAAATTATCCACAGAAAATATTACAGTTAATGCAATTCATCCGGGGGGTGTAAACACCTCACTTGGAAGTCAAAATAAAGTTTGGTATAGCAAACCTTTAAGATTAATTTTAAGGCCCTTTTTTAGATCGCCATTGAAAGGTGCAGAGAGCATTATCTATCTTGCTTCCAAGCAAGACGATGGAGTAACAGGAGAATACTTTGTTGATTCAAAAATACATAAGTCGTCCTCTTATTCAAAAAATCTTGAAGAAGCCCACAAGCTTTGGAGTCTTTCTGAAGAAATGGTTGGGCAAACATTTGATCTTTAGAACTCTGTAGGGTCGATATTAATACTCCATCGAACTTTTTTGAAAATTTTATTTTTGTCTGCTGTCAATGAGTTTGCTAGATCGGCTAAAAGCTTATTTAAACCCGTCCTAGTACTTGCCTGAATAACCAAGTGATGATGATATGAGCCTCTTACTTTGGATTGCATGGCTGGAATAGGTCCAATGACAATGCAATTAGTGGCATCAATGAATTTCCTTGTTTGAATTAACATGTCCAGGTTTGTCTGAGCATTTGGAGATACTGCCTTAATGGTTGCTTCAAATGAATAAGGTGGCTGATTCATTAATTGGCGCTGCTTCATGAGTGATTTAGTAAAATTTAAATAATTTCCACTTCTAAGCTGCAATAAGTTCTGATCATTTGTGTACCTAGATTGAACCAGAACTATTGCATTACCATCCAATCGTCCTGCCCTACCAGCTACCTGGATTAATTGTTGTCCAATTTCTTCTACAGCAGATGAATTTAGACTTGTGATGCCCTGGTCCACATCTACTGCTACAACTAATTCTAAATTTGGAAAATCGTGTCCCTTAATAAGCATTTGAGTGCCTATAAGAATTCCTGTATCAGAATTATTGATTTCTGAGAGTATTGTTTCTAAGGAGCCAACTTTTGTTGTTGAGTCCCGATCCAACCTATAAATAGGTGAATTAGGAAAAATTTCTTTTAAGGTTTTCTCCAGTTGTTCTGTGCCTGTTCCATGAAAGGATAGCTGTGCTTTTGAGCAGCTTGGGCAGTGAGTAGGAACTCCGAAGGCAGAATCACACCGATGACAAATTAATCGAGAGGCTTGATAATGAAATACTAAGCTTGAATCACAACTATTACACATGGCTTTCCAATCACAATATGAGCATATAAATTGCGGCGCAAAGCCCCGCCGATTAATAAATATCATGGCTTGCTTATTTTGATTAAGGGTTCGATTTATAGCATCTATGGCCTGCGGAGCTAGACCACTGACTAAGTTCACCTCATTAATATCAAGAATTGAAAATTTTGGGGGACTTTTTTGAGTCACTCTTTTGGTTAAGCTAATAGATTGAAACTTTCTGTCATCAACCAGTTTTAGTGTTCTCAAGGATGGAGTTGCTGAACCAAGGATTATTGGAATTTTTAGTGTTTGTGCTCGTTTAATTGCAATGTCTCTTGCAGAAAATTTAAAGCCTTCTTGTTGTTTATATGATGCATCATGCTCTTCATCAACAATAATAAGTCCTAGTTTTGATGCTGGCAACATCACAGCAGAGCGTGTGCCAATAATAATTTTTATTTCACCGCTCTTAAACTTTTTCCAAACTTTGTAACGAGCAGTAGGCGTCATTTTAGAATGATAAATACCTACTAAATCTCCAAATTGATTTCTAACTCTGCTTTCCAGTTGAGGAGTTAAAGCAATTTCAGGAGCTAAAACCAAGACCGACTTATTATTTAATAATTTTTTATATATACATCTTATGTAAATCTCAGTTTTACCTGAACCGGTCACCCCATATAAAAGTGTGGGCATGAAACCTTGCAATTTATTTATAAACTTTACAGCTTTAACCTGTTCTGAATTTAAGGTTTTTTCAAAATCTAGATTCTTTTCTATAATTTTCTTGTTGTCATCTAAGATGCTAACTTCATAAGTATTTTTTGTTTGCCTGAGATGAGTAGGTAAAAATGAGATAACTACCTCTCCTATTGGATGTAAATAATAATTAGACGCCCATTTAAAAATTTTAAGTTCTGTTTTAGAAAATACTGGCCCGTCATCTAGCACCATGTGTATAGGTTTTGTTTGTATATCTGAGTTAGAAACGGTCTCAATGACAACACCCAGTTTATTTGTTTTGCCGAATTTTACGGCAACTCTGGTACCTGGAATAATCTCCTGATTAGAGTGATAGGTAAAGGTTTGCCTAAGTGGTACAGCTATAGCTACATTGTAAAAAAATTTATTCATATGTATTTGTAAACCTAGCTGTATTTGTTATAGTTCTCATCCAAAATTTATTTTAATATGAAAACAGGCATACATCCTCAAACCCGTGAAGTGCTATTCCATGATGTTGGTGTAGACAAATACTTCCTTATTCGTTCAACTGTAAACACAACTCAGACAAAAAAATGGGAGGACGGTAATACATATCCATATTATGTTCTTGATGTCTCCTCCGCTTCTCATCCTTTCTACACTGGTAAGCAAAAAATGCTTGATTCTGGTGGAAGAGTGAAAAAATTCCAAGATCGTTTTGGTGCATCAGGTGCTTCAAAGCCTAAAGCTAAAAAAGCTCAAGCCAAAGCTGAGGAAGCCGCTATAGAGGAAAAAGCAGAAGAAGCAGTTGAGGTTCCTGTCGAAGAGGTTGTTGAAGAAACCTCTAAGGAAGCTGAAGTCGAAGAGGTTGTTGAGGAAACTCCTTCAAAAGAGACCTCTGATAATGCTGAAGCAGAAACTGATACTGAATCAGATAACGAAAGCGAAGAAGACAAATAAGCTCTTAGTCAACTCCCGAACTACCAAATCCTTTAGTCCCTCTATCTGTTTCTGAGAAATCCTCTACAACTCTTAATTTTGCCTGCTTAATTGGCACGAGAATCATTTGAGCAATCCTATCACCGCTGCTGACTAAAAAGTCTTCTGTTGATCTATTCCAAAGCGGCACCTTAAGCTCTCCCTGATAGTCAGAATCAATCAAACCAACTAAATTTCCCATAACGATCCCATGTTTAGAGCCCAATCCAGATCTAGGTATCACTAAAGCGGAAAGAGTTGGATCTTCTATATATATAGAAAAGCCCAATGGGATCAACTTACACTCTTGAGGTTTTAAAACAAAACTTTTTTCAACACATGCTCTTAGATCCAAACCTGCCGAACCTTCTGTAGAGTATTCTGGCAATGGAATAGAATCGCCTATAAGCGGGTTGAGAATTTTAACTTTCAAATCAATCATGTTTGAGTTCCTTGGGAGTAATTAATGATTCGAGATTTAATATACCAGTATCTATATCCTTCCAATGATTAAAATTAGTAATTTTTGCAAAAGCACAGGTTGGAAACTTCGCAATGGATTGATTGGTTAATTGTTCTGTAAGAATATGCAGTTCTGGATTATGCCCTATGATTAGTAAATTGTTTATTGCGTCATCTTGTTCCTTAATTAACTGAGTAAGACTAAATGGTGATGCATGATATATAGATTCTTTTGAAGTAGTTGTTGGAAAATGGTCAAGGGAACTCAATACAAGATCAAGGGTTGATTGTGTTCTTTCGCTTGGACTAGATAAAACTAGATCAAATGTAATGTTATGTTTTTGTATGTGTTCAGACAATAAAATTGCATTGGATATTCCTCTTTTAGATAAAGGGCGGTCAAAATCTGCAAGCGCTGCATTGTCCCAACTGGATTTGGCATGCCTAAGCAAAAATAAATTTTTCATTCTTATTCATTCTATCTTGCTAAGACTCTCTATGTCCTATAAAATCGCGATTCTATGAGTAAAGTATGTCAAGTCACTGGGAAAATGCCTCAAAGCGGTAATCACGTTTCGCATGCGAATAACCGTGTGAAAAGGAAGTTTCTTCCCAATCTTCATACGCATAAATTTTGGGTTGAGTCTGAAAATAGATTTGTAACTTTGAAGCTATCGACCAAAGGTATGCGCATCATAGACAAAAAAGGTATAGATGAGGTTCTCAAAGATATGAGGTCTCGCGGTGAAAAAGTTTAACTAATAAACTACTGCCTTCGAGAAATCTCTAGGACCCCCAAGACTTTCTCTATCACTCTTAGGAGTACAATCATCAATATCTTCAACTCCATATTGATTTCCAACTTCTGCAGCCAAAAGCGTTTTTCCAGATAACTTCATTAGTTTTGGATCATCGTATAACTCATTAATTACTAAGCCAGCATATTCTTGACTGGCGGCACCCTTCAAAAACTCTGCATATTGCTCTCCATGCATTTCGCTCACCTTCTGAGTCTTCTCATCTTTTACTATTCCAGACCACAATGATAATGAGCATATATCATGGGGCTTTAGATCATAAGCCATATCAAAAGCCATTTTATCTATCCCAGCTTTTTGTGCACCATAGATGGGCCCATGCATGTAACACATGGCTCCATGAGAGGAAATTTGAACTATAAGCTTGCCTTTGCTTGCAATCATCAAAGGAGTTAGCGCATGAGACAACAAATAATTTGATTTAAGTCCAACATCCATCACAGACCAAAGATCAACAGATTTTTCCCAATAAGGTTTTGGCTGAACAAGATCATCATGAATCTGGCATGCTGAGTGAATTAAGAGATCTAACTGACCAAACTCTTTTTTAATAAAGTTAGAAAGATCCAAAATTTCTTTTGGATTATTCAAATCTATTGGGTAAGCAGCACCGCGTGCCCCTTTGGCATCAATTTTTTCAACTGTTTCATCGAGACTACTTTGAATCTCAAATCCGAATTGCTGAACTGTTGATCCCTTTTTTTGACTTCTTGCAGCGCAGATAATCGTATCACCATTTCTAGCCATTCCTTCAGCAATACCTTTACCTACTCCCCTGCTAGCACCTGTAACTAAAATTACTCTTTTATTTTTATTAGTCATATTATTCTCCTGTTAAAATTGTAATGGATGATCTATCTAGCCTCCAAATCACCTCGAAGAACTGAACTTCTGCAGCAAATTGGTGTTGAGCATCAAATCTTAGAAATCGATGTTGATGAAAAAATTAATCGCTCTAATTCTCCTCAGGACAATGTCAGGGCTCTGTCAGTTTTAAAATGTCAGGAAGGGGTTCGCAAAATTATTTCTAAGGGTAAATCTTCCTATCCTGTTCTTGCCGCAGATACTATTGTTGTTTTAGGAGATAAAATTTTTGGTAAGCCTCGAGAAGAATCTGATGCGATTAGCATGTTACTTGAACTTTCTGGAAAAACTCATCTAGTAATGACTGCGGTGACCATTGGCATCATGACTGAAGAAGAAGCTAAATTCCACACAATTAGTGTTTCATCGAAGGTTAAATTTTCAAAATTAACTGCGAGTGATTGCAAGGAATACTGCGATACTGGTGAGCCGTTTGATAAAGCAGGTGGCTATGGAATTCAAGGATTTGGATCTACTTTTATAAGAAAAATTAACGGCAGCTATTCAAATATTGTTGGTTTACCCATTCATGAAGTGGTCCAACTTCTAAAAGAGTTAGGGATTCCCTATTGGAGTAAATAATAGTTTTTTAAATTTTGTGCATGCCTGATGCGTGCAAAATAAAATTTTTCTTTAAAAAACTTATCTTATCAACCATCTTTAATCCTACATTACGCCCCAACCTAAGATAAGGATTATCTTGCTGGAAGAGGTTAAAAAGAAAATCGACTCCTCTTATCATTGATGCATTCAATGTTTTTCTTCTTAGTTCATATTTCTTCAAAAACGCTAGTTTACCAATCTCTTGATCTGTATTAATGGCTCTCTCAATTTCTTCGGCAAGAATCATCGCATCCGAAATACCTAAATTAATACCCTGACCAGCCAATGGGTGAATAGAATGAGCAGCATCAGCAATGACGCAAACTCCATGATCACAGTACTCATTTAGATGATGAGCTGATAATGGAAATGACAATAATTCACTGCTAACTTTCATGCGACAAGATATTTTTTTTTCAAATTTTTCTAAATGTTGTGCAATGTTATCTTGATTTAAATCAGCAGCAAGCTCTTTCGGCATTGACCAAACCACAGAAAATAAATTTGTATCCGAATCATTTTTATATGGCATCAATGCAAAAATTTCTTGCTCGTAAAACACTTGAATGGCCTCACCTTCGCTTATATTAGCTGTTTCAACCAAAAAGGTTTTTGCTATTTGTTGATAATCCCGAGAAAAATTATCTGAGGCAACAGACTTAGCCAAAGTAGAATTTCTCCCTTCAGCAATCACAAGAAGATCTTTATCAAGAATTGTTTCATTGCTTAATGAAATATGAACTTTTGAATCTTTGAGCTGAAAAGAAGTTACTTCATCGCCAATAGATGTAAAAGATTCAACCTCAGTAGCTAATGCTTCTCTTAAATCATTGAAGCCAAATACTTTCGCTAAATATCCTATATTTGCTTCTTTTGAGTTAAAAGATAATTTTCCAGATCCAGACCCATCAAAAATATTCATTTCTTGAATTACAGATGAGGAACTTGTAATACCTAATTGATCCAGTCTTTCGCAGGCACTTAAATTTAGTGTCAATGACCTTATGTGATCATCTTTAGAAGCAATGTAAGGATTTTTTTCAATGATTTGAAAAGGTATGTCCCGAGCTGCTAGCTCTAGACCCAAAAAGGATCCAACAATTCCGCCACCAGAAATTAATACAGATTGGGTCATATCAAGTTTAGGCCATTAATGCTTCTATTTCCTTGGGATTGGATGGAACAAAGTCAGTGAGATTTTGATTACCTTTAGCAGTCACTAAAATATTATCTTCTATTCTAATGCCTATTCCTTTCCATTGATCTTTTACATTGGCAGTTGATGAAATATAAATACCAGGCTCAACCGTAGTTACCATTCCAGGTTTATACTTCATATATTCACCATCTTCTGTGTAATCTCCTGCATCATGAACATCTATTCCCAGCCAATGACCAATTTTGTGCATATAAAAATCTTTAAAAGCTCCTGTTTCATGAAGTTCTTCCATTGAACCATTTAATATTCCAAGATCAATTAATCCTTGTGTAATTACTTTTTCAGAAATTATTTGTGGATCCATGACATTGTTATTCACTGTGACTGCTTCTATGCTTTTTTGCTGTGCCTCCAAAACCACTTCATAAATAGCAAGTTGAGCAGAAGTGAATTTTCCATTTATTGGATAAGTTCTTGTAATATCAGATGCATATAATTCAAATTCGCAACCTGCATCAACAAGAACCAAGTCTCCATCTTTAAGAGCTTTTGAGTTTCCTACGTAATGAAGAACACATGCATTTTCACCCCCAGCCACAATAGGAGTATAGGCTGCAAACCGCCCGCCTCTTTTTGAAAATTGATATTGATAAAATGCCTCTAGTTCTTGTTCATTCATGCCAGGTTTTACAAATTTCATAGCCTCAGCATGAGCTTCAGCAGAAATTTGACATGCCTTTTTCATTACCTCTATCTCATCTTCGTCCTTAATCAATCTCTCATTGCCAATTTTTGATGATGCATCAGCAATATCAATGGGTGAACTATGTCTATCTTTTGATCTAGCAGTTTTAATCCAATCAATCACATCGGCATCTAATTTTTGGCTCTTACCAACCGGATAAAAGACCTGATTGTATCCAGCCAGTAGATCAGGCAATCTTTCGTCTATTTCTGTGTTATCAAAAGCAAGATCAAAACCATGATCCTTTACAGCTCCATTAGGTCCAGCCCTATATCCATCCCATATTTCCTTTAATGCATCTTTTTTTGGAACAAAAGCAATTGATTGAACATCTTTGCTCTCATTTATTAAAAGAACTAATGTAGACTCTGGTTCATTAAAACCAGTTAAATACCAAAAATTGCTATCTTGCCTGAATGCGTGAGACGAATCTGCATTTCTGTATTGAACTGCTGCACCAGCAATCACTACAGCAGAGTTCTTTGGTAATATTGCGCCAAGTTTACTCCTTCTATCTGCATATCTATTTTTCATGTGCTAATTCTACTCTTTTCTTTTTCAAACTTCCCTATTTACACACTAAGACTTAAACTAAATATATTGTTATGAGTGAAAGTTCGAAAAGTTCTATCAATATTTTAATTAAAAGTACTGAGAAGCTTTTAAAGAGGTTTAATGAACAAAAAGGAATTATTGATGCTTATATTAAGAAAGAGAGGGAATGGAAAAAGCATAAGCTTGTTCAAGCAAATGAAATTAAAAAGCTCGAAAAAGCAAATACCAAGTTAGCTAAAGTTATTAAATCACATGAGCAATAAAGAAGTCTTAGAATTAATGATTATGGGCAAAAAGATCACAATTGCTTGCCCGCCAAAAGATAAAGAAGGCCTCATTAAAGCAGCTGAAATATTAAATGAGCAAATAGATTCTATCCCTGATAAATCTAATGCATTAATTTTGACCAGTCTGGACTTAGCTTTTAAAAGTCAACTCCCGCAAGAGGGAAGCTTGCTCTCAAAAACGGAAGAAAAAAGCATTAAAGATCTTGCTTCAAAAATTGAAAAATCTCTAAATTAGCAAAAGTCTTTTTTTTAAAATCAACTAATCTATAATGTAGTTGACTGGTTCATTCGCTAACTTATCGAGATTCTTTGAACCGATAATATATTTAAAGGTGATTTTCCACTGCTGTTGTTGTGCATTACCATCAAGGGAAGCCTGATGCAGTATGAGCTTCACCACCTGAGCTTTCGGTTCAGGTAACGATAAGTGGCGGTGAATTGGTTTTTTAGCTAACACGCAAAAGTGAAATCAAAATATAGACAATCTATCCTTAATTTAAGGAATGCATTGAGTTCATCCGAAGTTTCAAGTCTCTCAAAAGAAATAGTAAAAAATGTTAATACGGAATTTAGCTTAGATGAAGTTGGTATATTAGGTAGTTACTTCTCAGTAAATAATGAAGTTGATTTAACAGCCATCAATAAAAAAAGGTTTAATGAAAATCGCTTAACTACCTACCCTAAGATTGGACCTAATCATTCAATGAATTTGATTGCACCTAAAAGCTTTGAACAATTAATTAAAAATAAATACGATATTTATGAGCCATCAGATGGCGATGCGATCAATTCTATGGAGCATGAGATCATCATCATTCCAACCGTTGGCGTAGATAAAAATGGATATAGGCTTGGATATGGTGGAGGTTACTATGATAGATATCTAGAATCGGTTCATAAAAATAGTAATAGACCGCTTCTAATTGGTTTAATTTATGACTTTCAGCTTATAGATGACTCAATCGATGAGATTCATGATATTAGACTAGATGTTGTATTCTCAGAAACTCAAATTAAAAACTTTGTAAGTTAAATTTCTAATTTTGCTACAAAACTAAAAATATCCTCTGCAAGAATTTTAGGACTCTCTAATGCAGCGAAATGCCCTCCTGGATATTGATTCCACTGAACTATGTTATAGATTTTTTCTGCCCAAACCCTGGGTGGTCTAGCAATTTCATTCTCAAAGATAGCTCCAGCCATTGGCTGAGAAACTGGATTAAATGTAAATCCTAAAGGTCCATTCTCATAATAGAATCTTGCAGACGACGTAATAGATTCTGTATGCCAATACAAAGATACAATGGCAAGAACCTCATCCAAAGAAACGACAAGTTTGTCTGAATTATCTTTTGTCCATCCATGAAATTTTTCAATAATCCATGCAGCTAGACCAACAGGAGAATCATTTAAACCATACCCAATTGTCTGTGGTTTAGTGCTTTGAATCGCAAAATATCCATATCCAGTTGCTTGATATTTTTCTATATTCTTCATTCCCTCCAACTCTTCTTGAGTTACGCCATTCATGGAATCCTCTCCATCTGGAGGGAATGCTATAACTAAATTTAGATGAATTCCCACACAATTTTCCGGGAAAAGTTCTGCGATCCACTTTGTTATCATCGAACCCCAATCGCCGCCCTGTGCAATGTATTTTTCATAGCCAAGAGCAAGCATCAATTCATTTTCCAGTTTTGCCACCTCCTCTGAATTTATGCCTAGTTCAAAAGGTTTATCAGAAAAACCATATCCTGGTATTGAGGGACAAACAACATCAAATTCAATTCCGTCTTTGCCAGCTGACAACTCAGGAATAATTTTTAAAAATTCCTGAACACTTCCTGGCCATCCATGGGTAAGTAGTAAAGGGATAGCATTCTTTGAATTAGCTTTTTTATGAAGATAATGAAGTTCCAAGCCAGATTTAGTTTTATATTTAAAACTTCCAACTTCATTTAATTTTGCCTCATGCTTTCTCCAGTCAAAATTATTTCTCCAAGTATTAACAGCATCCTTTAGATAAGCTTTCTTGGTTCCTAAGGTCCATCGATCGTCATTAATTTCATCAGGCCATCTGGTTAGATCTATTTTTTGATTAAGAAGTTCGATCTTCTCATCAGGAATGTATATCTCAAATTCTTTGATCATTATCTCAAAAAATCAATGTATGCCTTGTTATCTGTTTCTTCAATGAAACTATAATCCAATGATTTAAGATGCTTTTCTAGGGCGCTGACAGATTTACTTTTATCTTCTATACCAATTAGAACATTGGCAAACGCTGCTCCTAGGTTTCTGTAATGGAATAAAGAAATATTCCACTTAGAACCAAAATTTTTAAGAAATCCCATCAAAGCTCCAGGCCTATCAGGAAATTGACATCTAAATAATCTCTCAGAATCTTTTTCTGAAATTGTACTTTTATGACCTCCGACCATATGTCTAAGATGATCATTAGAAATTTGATTCCTCGTTAAATCAGAAAACTTAAAATTACTTTTTGTGAGCATAGTTTTAATTTTTTTAAACGCATTTTCATTTTCAGTTTTAATGCCAACAAGGACATTTGCATCTTCCTTACTTGAAAATCTGTAATTAAATTCTGTGATCTGTGCTCGACCAAAGACTTTACATAATTTTAAAAAACTTCCAGGTTGCTCTGGAATTTTAATACTGAACAGTTTTTCCCTATTTTCACCAACCACAGATCTTTCTACAATATAGCTAAGCCTTTCAAAATTAACATTTGCGCCACTACTAACTGCTAGTAATCGTTTATTTGAAATTTTTGATGCATATTTTTTCAGCCCTGCTAATGCAAGGGCTCCTGCAGGCTCAGAGAGAACTCTTGTATCCTCAAAAATATCTTTTACTGCTGCACACAATTCATCGATGCTTACGGTAATTACTCCATCCACACATTCTCTAATTACATCAAAGTTATTTTTACCAATAAGTTCTACAGCAACACCGTCGGCAAATAATCCTACTTCTCTGAGTCTTACTCTTTTATCAGCCTTAATTGCCTCAACCAAACAAGCTGAATCTTCTACCTCAACTCCATAAATCTTTATATCTTTTTTAGTTTGAGCTACCCATGCACTTATTCCTGCTAGAAGTCCCCCTCCACCTACAGGAACAAAAATAACATCAAGGTTATTCTGTTCATCCAAAATTTCTTTACCAATTGTCCCCTGCCCAGCAATAGTGAGAGGATCATCAAATGCTTCAATGAATTCAAGCTTTTGCTCCTTTGCCATTTGTTTAGCTTTTTTTACCGCTTGATCAAAGCTGTCTCCGTGTAATAAAACTTTAGAGCCAAATCTTTTCACAGACTTTACTTTAATCTCAGGGGCAGTTACTGGCATCACTATATAACATGGGATTTTTAATTTCTTACATGCATTAGCAACACCTTGTGCATGATTTCCAGCAGATGCTGCAATAACTCCCCTCTGTTTTTGTTGAGTCGTTAAATTTACAATCTTGTTGTATGCCCCTCTAATTTTAAATGAGAAGATTGGTTGCATATCCTCGCGCTTTAAATAAATATCATTTTTTAATTTGCCAGATAGATTTGCAGCAAAACTAATGGGAGTCTTTTCGGCAACATCATATACTTTAGATTTAGCAATTAAATCTAAATACTTTTTAGAAAATTTGTATGAGCCTGATTTTTTTATTTTAAGTCGCATAATAATTTAAGTATTATACCCATAATGAGCAATTCAAAATTAAATGCTTCTATTGAAGCTATTAAATACATAAAACCAAAAATAGATTTTAATTCAGTAATTGGAGTGGGAACTGGCTCAACTGTGAACTACTTTATTGAAGAACTTGCAAAGATAAAGCATCTTTTCAAAGGTGCAGTTTCTAGCTCAGAGGCCTCCACGAAACTCTTAGAAAATTATGGAATAGAAGTATTTGAACTAAATGACGTTGATGAGATTATTGTATATGTAGATGGTGCAGATGAAGTAGATCCTTCTCATAATCTAATAAAAGGCGGTGGTGGCGCTCATACAAGAGAAAAGATTGTTGCATCAGCTTCAAATGAGTTTGTTTGTATAGTAGACGAATCGAAATTAGTGAAGGTTTTAGGAAATTTTCCTTTGCCAATAGAAGTAATGATAAGAAGCAGAAGCTATGTTGCTCGAGAAATTGTTAAATTGGGAGGTGTGCCTGAATTAAGACAGAATTTCTTTACTGATCAGGACAATCAAATTCTAGATGTTACAAATTTGAAAATGGATGATCCATTAACACTTGAAAAAAATATCAATCTGATAGCAGGGGTTTTAGATAACGGTATATTTGCTAAATGCAAACCACAAAAAGTAATCGTTGGAAGAAATTAAAGAACAGCTTGAATGGCTGATACTAATCTTTCGGATTCAGGCGTTACACTTGATTTGTAATGTTCGATCACTTGTCCATCTCTTCCTATAAGATATTTTGCAAAATTCCATTTAGGCTCTTTGCCAGAGGCAGCAATTAATTTTTTGTAGAATGGATGAGCTTTCTTTCCTGTGACTTTCGCAGTGGCAAACATTGGAAACTCAACTCCATACTCGGTGCTGCAAAATTCAGCCACTTTTGATTCTGCTGAAAACTCTTGAAAAAAATCTCTTGATGGAATTCCAATTATAGTTAGGCCATCATCTTTAAACTTGGTATAAAGTCTTTGGAGCCCAGCATATTGCGGGGTATAACCACACCTACTTGCAACATTGACTACCAAAATTACATTGCCTGAATATTCACACAGATTCTGCTCGTCATCCGAATCTAAAACTCTTAACGTGCTGTTAAGGATGTCTGAACAGGCAAATGAAGATATTGAGAAGAAGGTAAGTGTGAGAACAAAAAGTTTTTTCATCCTTGAGATATTACACTACCGGTGAGATTGCGTAAACTGAAGATATAAAGATGCTTACCAATGTAAGAAGTTCGAATCTTTCAATAATTTTTTCTTTCATAACTAACCTTTAAAGAGATGGAGGGTATTGCAACCCTCCATAATTCCAGAGAAATATCCAACAAATCATAGGGGGGGGGAGAAATGTTGGAAATATTATTATACAGATTTATAATTGTATATCAACAAAAATGATACATAATTTATAATTATTTATAAATATATATTTTATTAATATTTAGTGTATTTTGTTAAGTTAAAGCTTATTTTCAAACTATTTCATTAGAAATATATATATAATTTCTTTTTTAAATATTAATTTAGAGATAATTATGACAAATGAATTGAAAGGCAAAGTAAATTACAGTGTTAATGGCAACATTGCTATATTAGAAGTAGATAACCCTCCTGTAAATCCGCTAAGTAGTGGAGTAAGAGCAGGGCTAGCAGAATTCATAGAGAAGGCAAATTCTGATGATTCTATAAAGGGAATTATCCTTACCGGTGCTGGAAGATCTTTCATTGCAGGAGCTGATATTTCTGAATTTGGGAAGAGTTTCGATGGACCTGACCTTAACTCAACCCTAAGAGACATAGAGTTTAGTAACAAACCAGTTATAGCTGCAATAAATGGAACTGCGCTAGGTGGGGGGCTTGAGACTGCGCTTGTTTGTAATTACAGAATGGGTACTAATAAAGCTATTGTTGGGCTTCCCGAAGTAAATCTTGGATTATTGCCAGGGGCTGGAGGCACACAAAGACTTCCAAGACTAGTAGGTCCATCTCAAGCATTAAAAATGATGCTTTCTGGCGCTCCATTATCTGCAGAAAAAGCTCTAACTTCTGGTATTTTAGACGCTATTTCTGGAAATTCTCTTATTGAAGATGCCATTGAATTTCTTCAAGATAAAATTGAGTTAAGCGAACATCCCAAAGTAAGAGATAAAAACGAGAAAGTTCTTGAAGCAAGAGGATCTGAGAATGTCCTTACAGAGGCAAAGGCTTTGGCGGCAAAAACTAGAAGGGGGCAATTTGCACCAGGTCAAATTATAGCTTGTGTTGAAGCTGCAATTAACGAAGATGACTTTGATGCAGGGTTAAAGAAAGAATCTGAATATTTTCTAGAATGTCTAATGAATCCTCAACGAGAAGCTATGATTCATATATTCTTTGGTGAGAGAGCTGCTTCTAAAATATCAGACATACCAAAAGATACTCCTTTGATGTCAATCAATTCTGCGGGAATTGTTGGGTCAGGAACAATGGGAGGAGGAATTGCTATGAATTTGGCTAATGCAGGTATTCCAGTGCTGGTTCTTGATCAAGATGAAAAAAATCTTGAAAGGGGAATGGGTGTGATTGAAAAAAATTATCAAATGATGGTAGATCGTGGAAGAATGTCTCAAGAACAAAAAGAAAAAGTTTTTGGTTTAATTACCCCTACTCTATCTTATGAAGACTTAGCCAAAGTTGATATTGTTGTAGAAGCAGTTTATGAAAACTTGGAATTAAAGCAAGAAATTTTTAAGACCTTAGACTCAGTTACTAATAATAATACAATACTCGCCTCTAATACTTCTGGCTTAGATATTGATGCATTAGCATCAGTAACAAATAGGCCTGGAAAAGTAGTAGGTACTCACTTTTTTAGTCCTGCTAATGTTATGAGACTGCTTGAAGTAGTAAGAGGAAAAGACTCCTCTGATGAAACTATGGCAACTGTAATGTCACTAGGAAAAAAAATAGGTAAAGCTGCTGTTGTATCTCTTAACGCTCCAGGATTTATTGGAAATAGAATGTTAGCAGGTTATACATATCAGGCGAATATGCTATTACTTGAGGGCGCATTACCCAGTCAGGTTGATAATGCATTGGAGTCATTTGGGATGAGTATGGGCCCATTTAGAATGATGGATTTAGTTGGTTTAGATTTGGGTTGGAGAGCTAGAAAATTAGCAAATTTAGAAACCCCGCTTGTTAATAAAATATCTGCTGAACTTTGTGAAAGAGATAGGTTTGGTCAAAAAAATTCTAAAGGATTTTATAACTATTCTGAGGGATCAAGAGCTCCAAATCCTGCTCCAGAAAATGAAGAAATTTATAAGGAAGTTTCTGAAAAAAATAATATTCAAAGAAGGGAAATATCTGATCAGGAAATAATAGATAGATGTATTTTAGGCTTGGTAAATGAGGGAGCTAAAATATTAGAGGAGGGAGTTGCTCAAAGATCTGGTGACATGGATATTGTATATATCAATGGGTATGGTTTTCCAATTTGGAGAGGCGGTCCAATGTTCTATGCTAATCAGTTAGGACTTGAAGAAGTAATTAAGAAAATGAATGTCTTTTCTGAGCTAGACAAGGAATTTTGGAAACCAGCACCATTGCTTCAGAAACTTGCTGATCAATCTGCTACTTTTGGAGAAGCGCCAGCAGTTAATGAAAGAGCAGAACTATTAAGCTTTGAGCAAGCCAATATGGGTGGAGTGTAAAATAAGACATATTATAGAAATATATTTACAGTTGTTTCTTCTGGAATTAACTCATAAAGCTCTAAAACGTCATGATTTAACATCCTAATGCATCCATGTGAGGCTTTTTCACCTATTAAGCCCTCTTCATGAGTGCCGTGAATATAGATAAATCTTTTAAAAGAATCAACATTTAAGCCTTTGTTGTAGCCTTCATTCAAACCATCTAACCACATTATTCTTGAAGTAATGAAATCATCTTCAGTATCAATTTTTTCATTAATTATGTCTACTTTTTGAGGAATATGCTCTCTACTAACAAAAAAATGGTATTTATCAACATTAGTCCCAATTTTAGATTTTATCTTATGCATTCCCAGTGGAGTTTTTAATGAATTTTCAACCTGACCTTCTCCATAAGCTGAACTAGACACCGGATAACTTCTAATTAGTTTATTTTTTTCATATAAATATAATCTCTGTTCAGAAATACTTACTTCTATTGAAAAAGCTGCATTTAGTGAGAATGAAGAGAGTATTAGAAAAATTAGGAGGATGAGTTTCATAATATAAATCTTAATATAATTGCTACTATAAAAACAAATATTGATAGCAAGGGAATAATTAAATATCCGATTTTGTTGAAATATGATGGGTCATCGACTTTATATACATTCCCTGATAAAGACCCCCTAATTCCTTTACTTAATAATTCAACAATCGTTCCTTTATTATCAACAATTGTTGATATTCCATCTGAGGTGCCTCTTAAGATCCACTTATTTGACTCTAGAGCTCTAGCTCTTACTATTTGAAGATGCTGATATGGACCATATGAACTTCCAAACCATGTATCGTTGCTAACATTGATAATGAAATCTGCATTTCTAGTCTCATCAAGAAAACTAAGCGGAAAAGCAACATCAAAACAAATCATTCCAAGAACATTAAAGCCTTCAATATCAAATAACTCCTGTTTTGGTCTGCCTGCTGAAGTAGAAGACATTGGCAAGTCAAAAAAATCAATCAGGCCCCTGATTATGCTTTCAAAAGGTACATATTCACCAAATGGTACGAGGTGCCGCTTAAAGTAGCTTTGGTTAGATCCAAGTATTGTTAATGAATTAAATAACTCATTATTCTGGAATTCCCAAGCTCCTGAAATAATTATCGGCGCATTACCTAACTTTATTAATAGCGATCTCATCTCTGGACTAGTATTAAGATATGGAAAAGGGGATTCAGGCCAGATTATTAAATCTGCATTCATATGCTTTGTTGATAAATCAAGCAAAGTTTGTTCAATATTTTTTGTTTCTTCTTGCTTAAACTTTTTAAATGGATCTAATGAGGGTTGAATGATTCCTACCTTTAAACTCTCGCCAGAATATTCATGTTGAATATTACTTTTCGGCAAGAAAATGAAAAGACATAAAATTGCTAAAAAAAAATAAATACTTTGTTTGTAAATAATAGACAATGCAATAAATGCAGACAAAAAATAAATAATAAATGAAAGACCATAAACCCCAATAATTGGTATCAAAAATTGACCCAAAGTATCAAGAAGGGTCAAACCAGGTAAAAGCCATGGAAAGCCACCTAAAAATGCAAATCTAGATAACTCTAATATTGTTAGAAAACTTGCAAAAAATAAGCTAGAGATGAAAATATTTTTATTAAATTTAAGTAATTTTATAAGTGAAATAGGGGTGATGAATATCAAGGAAAGTAACATTCCCATTAGCAGAATTATTAATATAGATACTGTTAAATGTGTATTTCCATAAAAGTAAACACTTACTATTAACCAACCTGTTCCACTTATCCAATAACCTAAACCCCAAGCAAATGATCGCTTGAAGGCTTCAATAAAATTAACTGCATTTTTCACTGAATATATTAGAATTATTAGACTAATAAGTATGGCCAGCTTTATATTGAATGGGCTGAAGGCAAGAGTAGATAATGCCCCAACCAATCCTAAGAATAAATAATTAAGAAAAGGGTATTTATGTGCTTGTTTTAATGGTGATCCCAATTTTCTTTATCTTTCTTTTATCAGCAGCCGTCACAGCTAAAATCATGTCGTCTAATTCAATTTTATCTCCCACCTTTGGGAGGAATCCCAATTTGTTTATGAATAGTCCAGCTAAAGTTTCTGCATCCATACCATTAAAACTCTTATTAAATTTTTGTTCAAATTCTGTTAGCTCAAGGGTAGCATTTGCAATATATTCATATTCACTGACTTGAATCAGATCTTCATCCTCTGAGTCATGTTCATCTTCTATTTCACCTACAAGTTCTTCCAAAATATCTTCAATTGTCACAAGTCCAGAAATTGTTCCATATTCATCTATAACAATGGCCATATGGGATCTATCTTTTTTAAATTCTTCAAGTAGTGAGTCTGCTTTTTTGGATTCTGGCACTACCTTGATATCTCTAATGAGCGAGAGAAGATTGAAGTCTTTTGAATCTTGATTAATTATTGGAAGTAGATCCTTTGCAAGTAAGATGCCTTGAACCTCATTTTTTGCAGGTCCTAAAACAGGATATCTTGAGTGGCCAGAATCGATTATTCGAGCAATCATATCTTGCGGCTCTTCATCAGGAGCTAAAATGACCATTTCAACTCTTGGCACCATTATCTCTTTAACCGTAGTGTCTCCTAGTCTTATGGCTCTTTCAGCTATAAACTGAGCCTCCTTATCTATCAATCTAGCGCTTAAGGCGTCTTCAAGCAAAACAGACACATCATCTAAGCTTGAAGGCTTGATAGTAAAAAAACGCTTTATTTTATTTAATAGACTCGATGGAGGTTGGTCTTGATCAGTATCTTGGTTGGTCATAGTTTGTATGGATTAGCTATATTAAAATTCTCTAAATATTTAATTTCTCGAGACTCCATGATATTGGCATCTTTATCTTGGTTATGATCAAAGCCTAATAAGTGAAGTATTCCATGAGCTAATAAATGCATCATATGATCCTCTAGGTCTCTATTCAAGTTCTGTGACTGAATTTTTATATATGGAATACTCATAGCAATATCCCCAAGTTCACCAGAGATTTCTTGAATTTCCTTGCTTGCTGCAAAAGATAAAACATTTGTATCAAGACTCTTTTTTCTAAATTCTTTATTCAGCTTTTTCATTTCAGAACTAGAAACAAACTTAAGGTTTATATTTAAATTATCTTCTCCCTGATCAGAAAGTACATGTTCAGCCATTAAATTTAATTTTTTCTCGAAATCAGCGGAAAATTCATTAAATTCATGATTAGAAATATTTAATCTCAATTTTTTTGTTGGTCAAATTTGTTATATGCATCAACAATCTTTCTAACCAATGGATGTCTAACTACATCCCTTGAATTAAAAGTTGTAAATCCAATATCATCTAATCCATCTAGAACTTTTAAAACGTGTGAAAGTCCAGACTCAATATTTTTTGGCAAATCAATCTGGGTCATATCACCATTAATTACTGCATAAGAACCAAATCCCATTCTTGTTAAAAACATTTTCATCTGATCAACGGATGTATTTTGGCTTTCATCCATAATTATAAATGCATTATTTAGTGTTCTCCCTCTAAGATATGCAAGTGGAGCGACCTCAAGAATCTCTTTTTCAAGCAGTCTAACAACTTGCTCGAAACCAAGCATTTCATATAAAGCATCATAAAGAGGCCTTAAATAAGGATCTACTTTTTGAGATAGATCTCCGGGTAAAAATCCTAACTTTTCACCAGCTTCAACAGCGGGGCGAATAAGTATAATTTTTTTTACATCTTCATTGACAAGCATTTCGACTGCCTTAGCGACTGCTAAATATGTTTTTCCTGTGCCTGCTGGACCAACCCCAAAGTTGACCTCAAATTTACTCATATTTGATATGTAACTATTTTGGTTACTTCCCCTTGGTTTAATGATTTTTTTTGGTGTTTTAATGATTTGATCTTTCATGTCTTCAGATATTGCATCAGGATTTAGATCTATGTTTTTATTAATCACCATCTGTATTTGTTCCTTTGAGAGCTCACTTCCATTCGATGTTGATGCATATAGATCTTTGATTGCATTCGAAGCTCTTTTAGTATTTTCTTCATCGCCTGAAATGCTAATCTTATTGCCATTTTGAAATATTTTAACCTTAAAAGTTTTTTCAACTATTTTAAGATTTTCATTTAGTTTACCAACAAATCTGATTAAGACATCGGCATCATTTGGATTAAGTTCTAGGCTAGCAGAAGTAAGATCTTTTGACATTAATGTGCGAGACTGCCTCTGAGGCTATTAGTTAAAGCTTCTTGAATTTGAATATTGGCGAAGTGACCCACCAAATCTAATTGATTTGATTGAAAATTTACAATTCTATTACAAATAGTTCTTCCCTGGAGCTGGCCAGGATCTCTCCTAGATTGGCCATAAATAAGGCATCTCTGAGAGGTGCCTACTTTTTTACGACTATAACCAAAGGATAATTGATTAAGCCTTGATTGCAATATGTTTAAACGTTCTTTTTTTTCTTCTAACGATACATCATCTGGCATTTCAGATGCTGTCGTATTTGGCCTTGGACTATAAATAAAACTATATGACTCATCAAATTTTACTTCGTTGATAATATTAATTGTATGTTGGAAATCTTCGTTGGTTTCACCTGGAAATCCAACGATAAAATCAGAGGAAAAACTCATATCTGGTCTTACAATTCTAATTTTTTCTATAAGTGATAAGTACTTTTCTGCATTATATCTTCGTCTCATTAATTTTAAAATTTTATCCGATCCGCTTTGAACAGGTAAATGAACATGGCTAACTAACTCAGGCACCCTGTCATAAACTTCGACAAGGTCATCTTTAAATTCGTGTGGATGACTTGTGGTAAAACGAATTCTTTCAATATTTTCAATTTTTGCAGCTAATTCAATTAGAACAGCTAATGATGACTTCTCCCCTTTGAAGGTTCCTTTAAAGTTATTAACATTTTGTCCCAAAAAATTAATTTCTCTTGTTCCTTTATCAGCCAAAATAGACACTTCATTTAAAATATCTTCAATAGTTCTTGAAACTTCATGACCTCTAGTTTTTGGAACTACACAAAATGAACAATACTTGTTACAACCTTCGGCGATGGAAACGAAAGCTGAAGGCTCTCCTTTGCCCTCAACAGGCAAATGATTAAATTTTTCTAATTTCGGAAAGGAAATATCTATCTGATTAATATTTGTTTTATTCTTATTGTCATAAAGTTCGGGAAGTTTATGTAAAGTCTGTGGACCAAATACTATATCAACTGCTGGTGCTCTTTTAATAATTTCTTTACCCTCTTGAGAAGCAACACAACCACCAATAGCGATTTTTAAATCGGGCTTTTCTTCCTTTATCTTTCTCCATCTTCCAATCTGATGAAAAACTTTTTCTTGAGCTTTTTCTCTTATAGAGCATGTATTTAAAATTAATAAATCAGCCTCATCTTCATTTTTAGCTAACTCAAAATCCTCTTTTTCTTTCAAAAGATCGGCCATTTTGGCAGAATCATATTCGTTCATCTGGCAACCATGAGTTTTTATATATAATTTTTTTTTCATAATTAAATTATTTATTAAAATCTTTTATTATCAAATTTTGTTCCCATATAATTAGTCATGGCTAAAAAGAAGACATACAAAATAATTTTCATGCAACTCGGTGAGATATATGAGATCTTTGCTAAACAAATATATCAAAGTGACATGTATGGCTTCATAGAGGTTGAAGAGTATATATTCAAACAAAATAAACAGCTAGTAGTTGATCCAACATCTGAGAAATTAGAAAAAGAATTTAAGTCTGTTGAAAGATCATACATTCCTATTAATTCTGTCATAAGAATTGATGAAGTAGTTGAGTCTGGAGAGGCTAAAATTAAACAACCCAAAAGTCAGGTTGCTCCCACTCCCATAAATATTCATCCTGCAAATAAGTAAGGCTAGCATTCATATTCTTATTCATTTCGTAACTCAATTTTTTAATAGAGTTGGTAAAATCTTTCTATGAAGAGAAGGCAAGCAATCAAAATATCATCTCTTGGTGCCATTGGGTTCAGCGCATCAATTAATACTGGATGTGTAAATAATGCCTTTTCATTTGATCATGGTGTAGCCAGCGGGGATCCTACAGAAGAAAGGGTAATTCTTTGGACAAGAGTAACCCCAAAGAAGGTAGGAACGGTTCAAGTAGTTCTTGAAGTATCTGAAAAAGAAAACTTTTCTGAGATAGTTTTCAAAAAGAAACTGCATACCTCATCATTAATTGACTATACGATTAAATATGATTTTGAAGCCAGCAAGTATTGCAAAAGTCATCAAGGTTTTTTTTATAGGTTTAAAGCCGGAAATGTTTTTTCTGAAGTAGGAAAATCAAAGACATTCTCAGCCGATACTAAATCTGTAAAAATTGGTATTTTTAGTTGTAGCAATTTTCCTGCAGGATATTTTAATGCTTATGCTGCTGCCGCAAAAGATAATCTAGATGTATGGTTGCATCTTGGAGATTATCTATATGAATATCCAATGGGCGGTTATGCAACCAGTATTGCCGAAAAACTTGGAAGGACTCCAGTCCCTCCTCATGAGATGATCAGGCTTGCTGATTACAGACAAAGACACGCTCAATACAAACTAGATGCTGGCTCTAAAGAGCTTCATAAGAATACTCCACTTATAGCAGTTTGGGACGATCATGAATTTACAAATGATGCTTGGAAAAGAGGTGCTGAAAATCATTCGATGGATGGATCTGAAGGAGATTTCTTCGCAAGGAGGTCTGCAGCAATTAAGGCTTATTTTGAGTGGATGCCAATCAGAGAGCAAGATAGTAAGAGAAAAATATTTAGAGAATTTAAAATTGGTAGTGTATTGCATTTGTTAATGCTTGATACTCGTCAGTATGGTCGAGATAAACAAATTCAACCTCTTGAGTACTTAACTAATTCCGGCTTTAATCAAGCTAAATTTTATAATGATTTAAATGATAGTAATCGAAACTTATTAGGGCCCAGTCAGATTTCTTGGATAGAAAATGCGGTAACAAAGACAAAATCAGAATGGACCATCTTTGGTCAACAGGTTCTTATGACCAAGTTAAAGTTTCCTGATATTTCAAATGCATTTAAAAAAATACCTGATGAACTTAAGCCTTATATTCAACTGATAAAGTTAGGCCTCCCATCAAACCTTGATGCTTGGGATGGATACCCAAAAGATAGAGAAAGGCTATACAAAATTATGCAAAGGTTAGATAAAAAATTTATTAGCTTAGCCGGAGATACTCACAATGCGTGGCTGTCAGAACTCTATGATGAAATAGGCAATAAAGTTGGCATAGAAATTGGAACTCCTTCGGTAACATCGCCCGGCCTTACCGATTATATACCCATTGATGTTGAAATTTTTGAAGATTCTATTGTGAAGAAAAATAGTGAGCTGTTTTGGATGGATGCTTCAAATAGGGGATTTACCTCTATAGAAATAAGCAAAAAACAAATAGTTACTAAATACAATTTCATAAAAACTATCTATGAAAAAAACTCTTCAATTAAAGAGTTTAAAGAATTTAAAATTGCAAAAAATTATGAAATAGAAGCTTGATTAATTTAATCAAAAAGCATCTGTTTATAGAGCTTTAATTCGTTTATTGATTCTTTTATGTCATCTTTTGCTCTATGAGAGCCTTTTTTTTCATAAGTTTGCGCATCATTCATCCATCTTGAAATAAGTTCTTTAACTGACGAAACATCTACGTGTCTATAATGAAAGTAAGATTCTAAATCTGGCATGTGCTTTGCTAAAAATCTTCTGTCATGAGAAACAGTATTTCCACACATTGGAGATTTCTTATTACCTACATACTTCGAGATAAATTCCAAAGTCTCTATCTCTGCAGCTTGCTCAGTAATGCTGCTCTCCAGTACAGATTTGATTAATCCAGAATTTCCATGTTGCTTGGTATTCCATTCATCCATGTTATCCATTAGTTCTTTGGGCTGATTGATAACGAGATTAGGACCTTCAGCAACAATGGTAAGATTACTATCAGTAATTATTGTGGCAATTTCTATGATCTTTTCTTTTTCAGGATCTAACCCTGTCATCTCTAGATCGATCCAGACTAGGTTTTGGTCTGATTTTTGAGTGGACATAAATCTTGTTAAATTTTTACTATAGTGTATTTTGAGGCCAAGATGTTAAAAGTTCAAACTGGGCAAATAGTAGAGTTCTACTCAAACTCTTGTTTAGTGTTAGTAAATGGCAATAATTTTAAATGCAAGATACAAGGCAGAATCAATCTTGTTGTCGGAGATTTTGTTGAAATAGAGCCATTAATTGGATCAAATAATTATCAAGCATTGGTTAAAAAGAGGCTAGATAGGTCATCAATTCTTTATAAATCTAGAGAAAATACAAAGAAACCAATTGCCTCAAATATTTCTCATATTGGAATATTGGTAACTAGAAGCCCTAAGACAGGCCAAGACTTTATTGATAAATGGATAGCCATTTCAATTAATGCATCCATAGAGCCTTTTATTATATTTAATAAAATTGATTCACTGGAAGAAAATGCATTCTCTAAAGAAAAGAATGTCTATGGGAATATTGGAATAAAGACGTTTGAAATTTCTGCAAAATTTTTAACACATTTAAGCCACCTAAAAGAATTTCTAGCAAAAAAGACTACCATATTCGTTGGTAATTCTGGCTCTGGTAAATCAACCCTTACTTCAGCCATTACTGGAAAAGAAATTCTGTCTAGAGATTTATCAAACAATCAAGGAGTCCACACAACCTCTGTTTCAACTCTATATAATACACATAATATGCAGCTTATTGACTCCCCCGGAGTAAGAGATGTTAGCCTAGATCATTTAGAGCCGAAGAAAATTATTCGAGGCTTTACAGAAATATTAAGTTTTTCAACAAAGTGCGAATTTCCGAATTGTAATCATAAAAATGATCAAGGATGTGCGGTCACGGAAGCAGTAAGAAATGGCGAAATTGAAGAAAGTAGATACAATAATTTTATAGTTTTAAGTCAAAAAAAATTAAATGAATGATAAAACACATTTTGGCTTCCAAGAGGTTGATATAAGCAAGAAAGCTGAGCATGTTGGCGATGTTTTTCATTCTGTTGCTGAAGAGTATGATTTGATGAACGATGTCATGTCGTTTGGGCTTCATAGGCTGTGGAAGAAAATCCTAATTGAGCTTGCTGAGCTAAATGAAAACTCTGTAGTGCTTGATATTGCAAGTGGAACTGCTGATATACCAAAATTTATCAGTGAAAAATTTAAATCTGCATCAATCTATGTAACTGATATCAATGCATCAATGCTTGTTAGGGGAAGGGAGAGATCTCTAAATGAGAATTTTTTTCATAATTGTGCTTTTGCTTTAGCATCAGGTGAAGAGCTTCCTTATCAAGATAATTCTTTTGACTTAGTGACAGTTGGATTTGGGATTAGAAATTTCACCGATAAGCTGCGTGGATTGAAAGAGATGAAAAGAGTTTTGCGACCAAATGGTACGTTATTAATTTTAGAATTTTCAAAACCAACGAATTCTTTTTTTTCTAAAATATATGACTGGTATTCATTTAAAATAATACCTAAATTGGGAAGTTTTTTCGCGAATGACTCTGAGAGTTACCAATATCTTGCTGAATCAATCAGGATGCATCCAGACCAAGAAGAATTGAGAAATATGATCTTAGATGCAGGATTTGAGAAATGTAAATTTTACAATCTACAAAATGGGATCGTAGCAATTCATCAAGCAAAATAAATGAGCATATCGCTGAATAAACTTTTTATGGAGATAAGCTCTGTATCTCCAGGTCTCTCGAAAAAGTTTGAGGGCTTATATCCTTTAAAATTTAATATTGAGATTTCTGCTTTGCCAGATGTTTCTTTGACATTGAGTAGTGATGATCAAAAACTTAATTTTTTTAAACATAAAGATCCACAATTTTCGCTGAGATTAGATATTTTTGAAGCACTTAATGCCTTGAAAAACAAACAGGTCCCAACAAAATGTATTTCAGGTGACATCGAAACTGCTATTGTATTTTTTGGTGCGATTGCAAGTTCAAGTATTGATATTGAGCTGCTGGTTTATAAATATTTTGGGGATATTCCTACTATAATATTAAGAAAAATGTTTGTTAAGCCCTCAAAAAAAGAGTCCATAGAAGATAATGATCAAATAAACAAGCTTCTTAAGTCCTTTAGAGATATTTCAATAAGGCTTGACAGAATCGAACAAAAATTTCCTAATCAATGAGTATTTTTCTTTCAATATTAGACTGCCTAAAAATTGTTATCCAAGCTCTAAGATTTGGTGTTGTAAATATTCCAATTGAAAACAATAGCTCTTTATTAATTCGAATTCTTGGATTTTTTAATCCTTTTTTCGTTTTTAATCGCAATATTCCTCACGGACTTAGGATAAAAAATTTTTTAGAAAACCTCGGTCCCATGTTTATAAAATTCGGTCAATTGTTATCAACGAGAACTGACGTTGTTCCTTTAAATATAACCTCACATTTGAAAGAACTAACAGATCAATGTAAGCCCTTTTCAACGACTGAGGCAAAAGAAATAATTGAAAATAGTTTAGACATTAAAATTGACGAAATATTTGAAGATTTTGAAGAAATTCCATTGGCTGCAGCCTCTCTAGCTCAAGTTCACAAAGCAAAGCTCCAAACAACAAATGAAAAAGTAGTAATAAAAGTTTTAAGGCCTGGAATTCATAAGAAAGTTAAAAGAAATGTTAGGGTGATGAGAGCTGCAGGTTTTTTAGTAAACTTTTTCTATCAAGACAGCAGTAGATTAAAACTAAATAATGTAATTGATGACTATGAAAAAACAATTTTAAGAGAATTAGACTTAAAAGTTGAAGCAGCAAATACAACAGTAACCAAAAAAAACTTCGCTAATTCTGATTTACTTTTTATTCCAAAAGTTTTTTGGGACTATACAAGAGTAAATGTTTTAACACTTGAGGAAATTGATGGCATAGCCTGCACAGATATCGATTCAATGGATGAGCTTGGCATAGATAGAAAAGTTCTTGCAGAAAATGGAGTAAAAATTTTTCTAGATCAAGTTTTTAGGGATAATTTTTTTCATGCAGACATGCATCCTGGAAATATATTTGTCAGTAAGGAAAATATTGAGCAGCCAAGTTATATAGCTATTGATTGCGCAATAGTAGGCTCGCTTAGTAGAGAGGATCAATACAACCTAGCAAGGATGCTCCAAGCAACTTTGAAACAAGACTACGAAAAGCTTTCCGAACTTTTTATAGGAGCAGGGTGGGTGTCTAGTCAAACAAACAAGGCAGAATTAGAGCAAGCCTTAAGAGCTACGTGCGAACCAATTTTTGAAAAGCCCCTCTCCGAAATAGAATTTGGAAGTTTATTGCTCTATTTATTTGATTCAACTCGACAGTTTGGCTTGTCAGTCCAGCCTTCCTTGATTCTTCTCCAAAAAACACTGATTCACATTGAGGGTATGGGAAGAGAGATATATAAGGACCTTGATTTTTGGGGTCTAGCAGAGCCTTATTTAGATCAATGGATTAATAAACAGTTTAGTCCAATTAAATTGAAAGAATTTTTAGAAAATAACCATTATGAAATTTTAGAAAAAGCGTCTTCATTGCCAGGAGAAATTTTTGATCTTCTTGATAACATTAAATTCTTAGCTAATGATGGCAAAAAAAATGCTGAATTAGTAAAAATTCTTGAAACTGGACTTCAAAATCAGCGAAAATGGCAAAATCTAACTATACTTATTCTAATAGGCATTATTATGTATCTTCTTGGAACAATGTTGTCATGAAGGATAGGAGAAAATTATGGGAATAGGCGGAATAAGTTTTTGGCAAATACTAATTATATTAGTTGTGATACTCGTTCTATTTGGTGGGAAGAAAATTAGAACTATGGGATCTGATTTAGGTGAGGGACTAAAAGGATTTAAGAAGGCCATAAAAGATGAAGATGCAGATAAGGAATCTGAATCTAAAAAAGACGATCAATAAAAATTGTTACAAATAGGATTTCTTGAGATATTGATTATCCTGCTTGTTGGGATAGTCCTAATTGGTCCAGAACAACTGCCTAGCTTCGTAAAATCTTTAATGAAAGCCCTTACTAGATTTCAAAACAAATTATTTGAATTTAGATCCTCTATAGAAAGAGATATTGGTGCTGAAGATCTTAAGCAAGATATTTTTAATGAGCTTAAAATGGAAGAATTTAAGAAGGATGAAGATGAGCGATCCAAATGAGATGTCATACATTGAGCATTTAAAAGAATTACGCTCGAGAATAATCAGAATGTTTTTTTTCTCTGGCTTGATCCTTTTATGTTGCCTTCCCTTTACTAATAATATTTACTTGTTCGTTTCTTCGCCAATGATTGACCTTCTGCCTTCCGGAAGCTCTATGATTGCTACTGAGGTAGCCTCACCCTTCATCGCTCCACTCAGAATAACTATTTATACTGCGTTATTAATATCTGTGCCTTATTTTTTTATTGAGCTATGGAGTTTTATCTCTCCAGGATTATATAAAAAAGAAAAAGCTTTTGTTATACCTCTTATTATCTCTTCGATCATTCTTTTTTATGCTGGGATCGCCTTTGCATACTTGGTTGTTAATCCAATTATTTTAAGTTTCTTTATTTCAGCAGCTCCAGACTCTATTCAGGTGATGACAGATATCAATAAATACTTAGATTTTATTTTGAAATTATTCTTTGCTTTTGGTTTTGCTTTTGAAATTCCAATAGCTACATTTCTTGTTATCACTACAGGGTTAATTTCTAAAGACCGGATAAAAAAATTGAGGCCATATTTGATTATCAGTTTTTTTGTTGTGGGAATGTTTCTAACTCCTCCAGATATCTTTTCTCAGTTATTTCTAGCCGTACCAATGTGGCTTCTTTTTGAATTAGGATTACTAATATCTAGAGATCCGATAAATTAATCTTTTGGAAAATCAACGTTTAGTCTCTCTATCCAGGTATCCGATGAGGGCATTTTAGCTGACAGGATCATTTCTAATAGCTCTTTAGGGTTTTCACTAACATGGATTTGTCTTTGATTTTCTTGAGATACAAATTCATCATCCACTGAACGTTGTAACCAATCTAAAAAACCATTGTAGTAACCATTGGTATTCAATAAACCAACGGGTTTGTTGATTCCACCTAATTGATTGCTTACCATAACCTCAAGCAGCTCATCCATTGAGCCCACTCCTCCGGGTAACACAATAAATGCATCGCTCATGCCTAAAAATTTTTCTTTTCTTTCAAATAGCGAATGAGTAATGATAATTTCATTAATATTAGGGTTTGTTAATTCAAACTCATGCAGTGACTTTAGAGTGATTCCTGTAACAGTTCCACCATTCTTAATTGCAGTATCAGCAACGATTTTCATTAAACCAACATTGCCTCCACCAAAGATTACTTCAAGACCTTTTTCAGCAATCAACTTACCGATTTGCTCTGCAGCGGTTTTATAATTAGGTGATTTGCCAACATGTGCTCCACAGAAAACAGAGATTTTTTTGATTGTCATGAAGGTAAGCCTAGGATGTGTTTAGAAATTATATTTAGCTGAACCTCAGAACTTCCTCCGGCAATAGTGTAGGCCTTTGAATAAAAGAAAGATTTAGCTATTTCTTTTTTAATACCACTACTGTTTTCAACAGCTTCTAACCCTCCGGCGCCAAGACTTGCTACATTTAGCTCCCATCTTGCTTGAGTCTCCTCTGTGCTAATGTACTTCAATGAGAGCGCAGCAGGTGAAAAACCATTCTTAGATTCAATCTGAGTTCTTGCCATAGTTAAATCAATTAAATGATTGCGCATCTCGTGTTTTTTTATTTTTTTAAGTAAATTAAGTTGCCCTGGAGCATTTAAAGCATCGCTAGTTTTAAAGGTTTCAATGGGCTCGATATCGACTGCCCCTTCGCTACCCATATCTGCCATCATGGTTCTCTCAAATTCAAGCAATCTTTTTGCAACTTTCCATCCATCATTTTCATCAGCGATTCTGTGGGACTCACTAGCTTTTACATCATCAAAAAAAACCTGGCAAAAAGGTGATTGTCCACTGAGTAATTTGATTGGCTTAATGTCAATTTTGGGTTGTTTTAAATTTATTAAAATAAAAGATATGCCGGCTTGTTTCTTTTCTGTTTTTGCAGTTCTTACCAAACAATACATCCAATCTGCCTTATTCGCCTCTGATGTCCAGATTTTAGATCCATTAATAATATATTCACCATCTATTAATTTTGCGGTAGTTGAGAGGTTGGCTAAATCTGAGCCGGCGCCAGGCTCAGAAAAGCCTTGACACCACCAAATTTCTCCTCTTGAAATTTTAGGCAAAAACTCTTTTTTTTGATCTTCGGTTCCAAACTCCAAGATCACTGGTCCAAGCATTGAGATGCCGAAGTTAATTTGTGCAGGACGGCAACCGAAAAATTTGAGGCGACTTTTTAAAATTTTTGATTCTTCAAATGATAATCCCCCGCCGCCATATTCCACTGGCCATTCAGGTGTACACCATCCTTTTGACACCATTGCATCAAACCATACCCTAGAATCTTGAGAAGGAAATTCAATACTTGATGAAGCCCAAACTTGCTCACTTACAGGCATTGGAGTTCTCATGGAAGGAGGACAATTATCTTCTATCCATGCATCGACTTCTTTTGTAAAGCTAGTTAATTTTTCTTCCATAGTTTTATATTTCGAACAAGAATGTAACTGGACCCTCATTAATAGACTGAATATCCATATCTGCTCCAAAAACTCCTGATTGAAATTGTATGGGAGAATCTGAAAGCCGTTTTAATAATAAATTATAAAGGGAATTAGCATTCTTGGAATCCAATGCTCTATGAAAACTAGCTTTATTGCCTTTTTCTGTCACTGCCGCCAATGTAAATTGACTAATTATTAACAACTCGCCCTCAATATTTTTTAGATTTAATGACATCTCATCATTTTCTCCACGAAAAATTGAAAAGCTTCCAATCTTATGAATAAATTTATCAATAACCTCAACTTTATCGTCTCTCTCAAAACAGACGTAAGCTAAAATGCCTTTTTTTATTGAAGCATGAGTTTCATTATTAATAATAACTTTTGCAGATGAGACTCTCTGAGCTATTACTTTCAACTATTTAATCAAATTATTCTAAATCTAAGTTCCAAGCTCCATTTGCAGCAAGCTTATTCATCAAAGCTCTATGAGAAAGGGCTTCTTGAGCTTGAGGTACATTTTCCTCTTTTCCAAGCCATGCTTTTAGAGAAGGTTGCTGAAGAGCTCTTCCATAAGAAAAGCTTAGTTTCCAGGAAAATCCACCAATTTTATTCATGGCATCTAAATGAGCTGTAGCATTTACGTCAGATTGTCCCCCTGAAAGAAAAGTAATCCCTGGAAGATCTGATGGAACATTTTCCTTAAGGCATTGAACGGTCATTTCTGCCACCTCTTGAATTGATGCTTGAGCTTCAGCAGTTGATCCAGAAGTTACCATGTTAGGTTTAAGAATTGTGCCTGCAATATTCACTCCTTGATCTTTTAAGCATTTAAAAAGTGTATTCAATGATTTGCTGGTTACCTCATAACATCTCTCAATTGAGTGATTGCCATCCATCAGGACTTCGGGCTCAACCATAGGCACCATATTATTTTCTTGAACAATTTTTGCGTATCTAGCTAGAGCTTCCATATTGGCTTGGATACATGCATCTGTTGGAATGTCATCAGATATTTTAATGACTGCTCTCCACTTAGTGAATTTTGCACCAAGCGTGAAATATTCTTTACATCTCTCATCTAGACCATCAAGACCTTGTGTTAAAGTTTCCTCCGGCGATGAGTCTAAAGGTGCAAGGCCCTTATCGACTTTTATACCTGGCAAAGCTCCTTGATTCTTTATAAGTTCTATAAGAGGAGTTCCATCTTGAGCATTCTGTCTTATCGTTTCGTCAAATAAAATTACGCCTCCGATATTGTCTTTCATACCACTTGATCTAAATAGCATCTCTCTATAATCACGCCTATTAGACTCAGTTGACTCGACACCAATAGAATCAAATCGCTTCCCACATGTTGGATTGCTCTCGTCTGCTGCCAAAATTCCTTTTCCATCTGAAACTATATATTCAGCTATTTCTTCTAATGTATTTAATGACATAATTCACTCCCTTTTAAAATTTAAAGCCTAAAGCAGATAAAGATGGTAGCTCTTTTCCTTCCATAAATTCAAGAAAAGCTCCTCCTCCAGTTGAGCAATAGGAAATATTATTTTTTTCAATAAACATCTTAATGGCTAAAAGGGTTTCTCCGCCCCCAGCAAGACTAAATGCGTTTGATGATGCAATTGCCTCAGCGAGATCTTTAGTCCCCAATGAAAAAGCTTGGCGTTCGAATACACCAATAGGACCGTTCCAAATAATTTTTTTTGCTTGAGTTATTTTTTTTAACACAGCAGGGCTGAGAATTTGATCAAGAATCATCTCATCATCTTGCACTGAATTAACTTTAGTTATTCTGGTAATATTTGATTTAATATCTCTGCTTACAATCACTTCATCAGGCAATAAAATTTTGCCACTCTCAAGTAATTCTTTTGCTTCATTCAACATTGAGTCCTCATGCAGAGAAAGTCCAATATTATGCCCCTGGGCTTTCAAAATAGTGTTTGTGATCCCGCCTCCTGTCATGACGTCATCAGAAATTTTTGACAAATTTTTAATTACTTCTAATTTAGAAGATACTTTTGATCCTCCAACAATTGAAAGCATGGGTGAACTTTTTGAACTAATGGCTTGTTGAAGTGCATTTGTCTCATTTTCTAAAAGCAATCCGGCGCACGATACTTCAGAGGCTTTGATAGCTCCATAAGTTGATGCATGAGCGCGATGAGATGTCCCAAACGCATCAAATACATAAACATCTGCTATGTTTGACAGTTTTTTTCCAAGCTCTGCGTCATTCTCAAGCTCTCCTGGCAAAAATCTTATATTTTCAATTAATGAAATATCTGATGAGAAGTTAACATCCTCTATTGATGAGAATAATTTAACATGCTTATTTAAAATCTCTTCAAGTCTTTTAGCTACTGGCAAAAGAGAAAATTTGGAATCGAATACTCCTGATTTTGGCCTTCCAAAATGAGAAATTAGAATTATTTTTGTATTTTGAGCTAATAAATATTCCACAGTAGGAATAATTGCAATAATCCTTGTATCATCAAGGACTTTATCATTTTCAACAGGAACATTTAGATCAACTCGGAGAGTAATTGTCTTATTCAAGACATTTGTCTCAGACAATTTTCTCATTTTGCAGTTAGCTTCTTGGCTTGACTGACAATATTGTCGACTGTGAAGCCAAACTCATTCATTAACTCATTTCCTGGAGCACTTTCTCCAAATGTTTCCATGCCAATCACAATATCATTTAGATTTACTAGACAATGCCAAGAATTAGGATGTAGAGCCTCAACTACGAGTTTTGGAATTTCAGGATCGATAATACTATCTCTGTAGGCTTTATCTTGTGAGACAAATTTATCAAGACAGGGCATAGAGACAACATTAGCTTTTAAGCCTTCTTTTGCAATTATTTTAGCTGCTTCGATAATTAACTTAACCTCACTTCCTGAACTAATCAATGTAATATCAGCTTTATCATCAAAAGATAGCAAATAACCTCCTTTCTCAATCAACTCTATTTGTTCTTTTGATCTATCAATAAAAGGAAGGTTTTGTCTAGACAATATTAAACTATGAGGGGTTCTTTTAGAGCTAATTGCTTCTTTCCAACTTACGGCAGTTTCTATAATGTCTGCGGGTCTCCAATTGTTTAAATTTGGAGTTGCTCTTAATGTAACAAGATGCTCAATAGGTTGGTGGGTTGGGCCATCTTCTCCTAGACCAATGGAGTCATGAGTATATACAAAGATATTTGGTATCTTCATAAGTGCTGCTAATCTAACAGCATTTCTAGCGTAATCCATGAAAACTAAAAACGTTCCGCTGTATGGTTTTATTCCACCATGCAAGACCATTCCATTTGTCATGGCAGTCATGCCAAACTCCCTAACTCCATAAAATATGTGATTTCCCTGTGGGCTCTCAGGAAGCATTTCAGTGCTGACAGAAGAAAATGTATTATTAGAGCCAGTTAAATCTGCAGATCCTCCAACAAGTTCTGGAAGTTTTTCACAAAAATAGTTTAGACATAGTTCAGATGCCTTTCGAGTAGCTATATCTTTTTTATCACCTTCAGATAATTCATATATAAAATCTTTATAGGTATCTTCAAAGTTTATTGGTAACTCATTATTGATTACTCTTTTCAGTTCCTTAAAAGACTCAGGATGCTTTTCAGAATAATCTTTCATCAGCTTGTCCCAGGATGCATTTAGTTCAGCACCTGCGACTTTACCATCCCACTCAGATTTAATTTCATCAGGTATATGAAATGGTTCGTGATCCCATCCAAGCTCAACTCGAGTCTTTTTGACCTCATCTTCACCCAAAGCAGAGCCATGGACGCCTGATGTTCCTGATTTGTTGGGCGATCCGAAACCAATAATTGTTTTGCAGCAAATCAAAGTAGGACGCTCAACATCTTTCTTCGCTGTTTGAATTGCCTCTAAGACTTTCTCAATATTATGTCCATCTACCTCCAATACTTGCCAGTTGTAACTTTCAAATCTTTGCCGAGTGTCATCAGTAAACCAATTGGTTATTTCTCCATCAATTGATATTCCATTTTGATCATAAAAACAAATTAATTTTCCTAAGCGGTGAGTTCCTGCAAATGAACAAGCTTCATGCGAAACTCCCTCCATCAAGCAACCGTCACCTAAAAATGTGTAAGTAAAATGATCGATTGGTTTTAACTCGTCATCTTTGTTGAACCTACTTGACAACATTTTTTCAGCTAGCGCCATTCCAACTGCATTTGCAATTCCCTGTCCCAATGGGCCAGTAGTCGTTTCTACACCAATCGACATGTCAAGCTCTGGGTGACCAGGCGTTTTGGAGCCTAGTTGTCTAAATTTTTTTAAGTCTTCTATAGAAAGATCATAACCAGTTAAGTAAAGCAAACTGTACAAGAGCATTGATCCATGACCGTTTGAAAGTACAAACCTATCTCGATTGAACCAAGTTGGATTTTGAGGATTATGTTTTAAGTTATATTTCCATAAAGCCACTGCGATATCGGCCATGCCCATTGGCATTCCTGGATGACCGGATTTGGCTGTTTCAACGGCATCGATTGATAAAAACCTTATAGCGTTAGCAAGCTCTTTGTGCATCTTTTTTGCAATTAATTTTGAACATATCAATCATAATATGTGGCTTGGATTTTTTATAGATAAATTTGTGTTTATTTAACAAAACTAATAAAATTCTGATTTATAAAAGTGATTTGTTCCTGCTTGCATACTCAAA